>CAYSRG010000010.1:0-74937 GCA_964433555.1 uncultured Atribacterota bacterium
TACGATCAAGTATTTTTACAAAATCATAAACTTTTTGAAGTGCCTTCTTGTATGGCGCCTGACTGCCGTATAATTGCTTTATATAGGATTCGAAATCTTTAATTAACTCATCCTTTTCTTTGATTAGTTCATAATGCTGTAAATATGTTATTGTTGCACCCAAGTAGATCATTCCAATGTTCTCTGAAAGAACTGCTAATACATTCTGATCACAGTTGGTTATGTCAATATTTTGATTTATACAATACCTTGTAATGTAATTTAACTCATTGAAAATAAACATTGACAATTGTAGCACTTGCATAGCCAGCCTTTTCAAATAAAATAATTACTTTCTATACACAACTTTAGGCAAGATTTTAAAATCAAACACTAATATTACCTAGGGTATATATTTATAAATTCCTATGCTTATCATAAACTACCTTTGTTGAATCTGCAAATAGTGTTTATAGAATAAATCTTTTCTGAGTAGTTTATAATTGCCCGCATATCTGCTCCCAGGAGTGCACGCTCTTTGTTCTGACCTTGCAACAATATTCCCGCGATTATAACTGTAAGGGAAGAATAAAGTAGTGCACGACCACTTGCCCGAACAAACGTTTGCCTGAGTTTGAAGCGGGGTATTTTCCCGCTTGAAACGAAAGCCGAAAACCGCACGAACGCCATTCTTTATTTCTTTATTACACCGTCACTTATACTACAGGGGCAAGAAGCGGATATTAATAATATTTATACCGCTACAAAAGCATATGCAAAATAAAATATATACTGCTTATCCTTATTCATCCGCAGGCATAGCTCCCGTATTACATAATGTAGTATTATCGCTGACCTTAGGGGAAGGTCCGATAGTATCCGCATTATGTAATAGAACTATACCCTCACTATTGGCCTGCGGGAGCTATGCCCCAGCACGAAAGTGCTGTCTTGCCTCTGTGTTCAATTAAGGTTTATTATTATAAATTAATGTTTAAAGGTATTATTTATAATATGTTATTGTTATATGATGTTATATAGTATTATGTTATATTATCTTGTATTATATATGATTGCGTATATACCTTTATAATGTAATATATATTGCTATACTGTTCTAATATGCTTTACTTTACTATATAACGGCGTTGAGTTATACTGACTATAGTATATTATAGTGAAAGGAGGTCTATTTATGCCAGTAGTTGTCGTTCCTTATGACAGCAGATTGCAGCTGAGGCTTGTTACCGGAACTGATCCGGAAGAAATTAATGTTAACTCTGAAATAAAGGAAATCAACCATTCCATCAACGATCTGCGCATTTTTATTGCCAGTAACGGCCGAAAGTCTTGATATATAATGGTTACAGGCTGCCTTTCAAATTTTGCCGATATAAAGAGTATTTTCTTTACGAGTGTTATAGTTCATCTCTTCTTAAAAAAAGCCCATAAAAAGGCTATATTTAAGTATAATTTTTCTGATTCTCTATAAAAACCCCATATTCAGGCATATATTAGCAATATATCCTCTTTAAAACATTATTATTCTGTATATCTCTTTATTTATCCACAATAAGAGGGAATTGTGTGGAAAAATTGGATTAAATAGTTCTACCTGGCTCTTATTTTTGTTATTCTTTATCAGAGTTTACTTGCTGGTATCATTTTTCGGATAAGAAAATTGAGTAAATTTTTGTAGAAATTTATAGTATAAGTTCAAAAAATCTCAAAAATTTAATAAATTTTAAAATAGAGCTTGACAAAATAATTTCTATACTTTATCCTGAATATAGGTTCAACTGAATAAACGTTCAAATGAACGTTTATTCATAGTATAATAAGCTTACATAAAGGAGTAAGTTATGACCAAAATAATCGATCGACTTGAAGAAAGGGTTAATGAAGCCGCTTTTCGTCTCTTTGCCAAAAATGGGTACAGTAATGTGACTATAAAGATGATTGCAGAAGATGTAGGAATATCAGTGGGTACCCTTTACAATTATTATTCCAATAAACAGGATTTATTTATAAATGCTTGTAAGAACGTCTTTGACCAAACCTATGTGGTCTTAGAGGAAATGCTTGTGAAGAATGCAGATACCTGTGAGTTGTTATCAGTACTCTATGATGAGGTAGTAAGGTTGCAGGGTTTTAGCCGGGAACTGTTGAGAGATAAAATCAATCATAAGGTGATTGAGGAACTCAGGGCTCATTTGTTAATGCTAGTGAATTCACTGATTTATCGTGCAGAAGAAAAAGAGCACATAATAGAGATGTCTGAAAATGATAAAGAAAGATTTATTCGTCTGTTAATTCTTGCTATTCATGATTTTGCTCGCGAATTTCCGGGAGATCGAGAAGGGAATATTGATTTTGTTTGCCGATTAGTAAATAAAATTAGGTAAAAAATTTTTAATGAAAATGAATATACATTCAATTGAATTAAAATTCATCATAATGGAGCTAATTGTAAGCAAATAATAGCTTTCCTGCTATGGAGGGAAACACAAAATGAAAGGAGGTATCATTAATGTATGTAGTTGTTCTCGCTGTCATTGCGCTTATTATGGCATGGTTATTACAGATTATCTTTAAACAGATAGAAATCAAAGGAGGTTATTGGAACATATTAGCAGGAGCAGCCATTGGTGCCTTGCTGGGTGAACTCATCCTGGGTAACTGGGGATGGATGCTTTGGGGTTTTAATGTTATTGCTGGCATTATCGGTAGTTTCCTTATCGGTTGGGTTTACATGCTGATCTTTAAGAAAAAGGCCGAGAATATAAAAGTTTCAAATGATTCCAACGGCTAGTCTGTCTATTTAAGAAAAAAGAAAATTATTTATCAATCCCTTCATAGCAGACCTATTTTTATAAAAGTTCTGGTTATGCAGATAGCAGAGACTGTTATGAAATAAAAACACCAATAAAGGAGGAAAACTATAATGGCTATAAATTTTAACTTTGCTAAGAAATACGCTGCTGAACAGGTAATAAAACAGGCTCTTAATTATTTGGAAAAGGATCCTGAAAAGAATTTTATCAAGGTATTGGACCTGGCAGATAAGGTAGCCCGTACCGAACAACACCATAAACATATTGCTGCTATCAGGGATTCTTTTGAAACAAACCCTGCAATAAAACAGTATATTCAAAGATTATCCCAGGTAGCCCCCAGTTATAAAGATGGCATGATTATGAATTTCTTTGTCAACTCTGCCCTAATGGGAATACCCAGGCAGTATGAAGTAGCCAAAGAACTTGGTGTAGCAGTACCATGGACTATCCTGATTGATCCCACCAGTGCCTGCAACCTAAGCTGTACCGGCTGCTGGGCAGGCAAATACAAGAAGAGCGATAGCTTAGAGATCAATACTATTGATAGGATAATAAATGAGGCCAAGGGTATGGGTATTTACTTTATCGTGCTCTCCGGTGGAGAACCCACTGTCTACCCGGATCTCTTTGAGATATTTCATCGGCATCCGGATGTAGGATTCATGATGTATACCAACGGAACATTAATCGATGATGAGATGGCAGACAAGATGCTGGATGCTGGCAATGTCAGCCCGGCAATCAGCCTGGAAGGATATAGAGATTCAACTGATAAAAGACGAGGGCAGGGGACCTATGACAAGATTATGGCTGCCATGGACCGCTTACGAGAACGCGGTATTATCTTTGGCATCAGTGTTACCATAACAAAACAAAATGCAGATGAGCTCTTTGGTACTGATGATTTCATAGACCATGTCATCGATAAGGGAGCAATATACGGCTGGTCATTTCATTATATACCTATTGGCAGAGAACCGAACCTTGATATGATGATAACCCCCGAACAAAGGGCTAAATTGGCCTATCGGATACCAGAGATCCGTACGAATAAGCCCTTCTTTTTGGCTGACTTCTGGAATGACGGTACTTTTAGCGGAGGATGCATCGCCGGTGGCAGAAGATATTTTCATATCAATGCCAAAGGTGATGTAGAGCCCTGTGCCTTTGTGCATTTTGCGGTAGATAACATAAAAGATAAGAGCTTATGGGAAGTATTGCAAAATCCGTTATTCAAGTCTTACCAGAAAAGACAACCTTTTTCCGATAATATGATGACTCCCTGCCCGATTATTGACCATCCGCATCAACTCAGAACAATTGTTCTGGAATCGGGAGCTAAACCTACCCATGAAGGGGCAGAGGATGTCTTAAACGGAGAGGTTGCCAGATTCCTAGATAATATTTCCTACAATTGGCGGGAGATGTCAGCACCGATTAATGAGGACAGGGCCAAAAAAGACTGAAGAAACAGAAAAAATACCAGTTTGAAACAAAATTAAAAAATATTATAAAGCAATGAAGCAGTTATGATTTATAGCAATATAGAGCAATTAATATAGCCTCCCATTCCATGGAAAATATTTGTCAAGGAGCTCGGGAGGAATGCTCCCTACTTGTTAGTCATGGAATGGTTTATATAAAGCAGAACAGGGGACGATAGCTTATCTCTCTGGTTGGCTAATGGAAAAGATTTATAGTAATTTTCCCATAAAAGTAATACGGGAGAAATCTAAGGTATATTCGTACAAATTACACTCTTCCTTCGACTATTTTATTTTCTTGATTAATTGATTAATTTTGTTCTCCAGGCTATCAATTTTTTTGTCTAAGTCAGCTACACTTTTCTGAGAGGCAAAATTCATTTTCTCTAATTCTTTTTCGATATCAGGTTTGATTTTTTCAATTATTTTATCCTTTTCTTTTTCTGCCATATCTAAGAGATCTAACACAAAATCTTTGCTTTCGCTCTTGCTTAATTCACCTCTTTTGATTAAATCATCAGCTATTTTGTCGGCTTTTTCTTTGGTTAAAGAAAGCGTTCCTATGCCGGCAAGAAACATTTTCTTGGTCAGGTTTATCATACTATCACCTCCTCTTTTTAAAAGCCTTAGTGGGGAAAGCAAAGAAGGAAGCATTATTTTTTTGGTCTTTTCTTGTTCTACGATGATCTGGGCCAGTACCAGAGAAGTAATATCTTCTTTACTATGATTATCGATGACCTTCAGGTCAATTCCTTCCCGGATTAACCTAGAAATTTCAGAAAGATTGACATATTTCTTCTCTTTAGTATCATATAGTTTTCGATTTATATATTTCTTAATAATATATTCTTCCATTCTCATCCCCCTATTGATATAAATGACACATTGCATTATAATATAAATATAACACAATGCGTTATATTTGTCAAGATATTGTAGGAAAACTCTATACCACTTTATCTTGGTAACGATAAGTTGAGTTTATTTGAATGTTGAAATCATTGTTAATATAATAAGAAAGAAACTCTGAAGCATAAAAAACACTGTTCTGAGGCAATAAAACAAAAGCTAAAATGAAAAGGATGGGTTAATATGGCTTTTTCAAGATTTAAAAAAAGATACAAAAATATTAACCGCCTTCGGCAAATAATTAATATTTTAATCAAGTATGGATTTGATTATTTTGTAGAACAGTTAGGGCTAATAAGCCTGATTGCCAAAGGCGAAAAGATTCTTAAACGTAAACGTTCTAAGATAGACCAGATATCTTTTTCGGTGAGAGTTCGTCTTGCCCTGGAAGAATTGGGCCCTACTTTTGTAAAATTAGGCCAGATTTTAAGCACCAGACCTGATATTATTCCGCGAGAGTATATTAAGGAGTTGGAAAAACTGCAAGATGAAGTGCCCCCTTATTCCTACGACCTGGTTGAACAGATGGTTCAAAAAGAGTTGGGAGCCAATGTTTCCGAACTATTCAAGTCATTTGATGAAAAGCCTTTTGCGGCTGCTTCTTTAGGCCAAGCCCACAAGGCAATATTGAAAGAAGATAAGGTAAAAGTAGTCGTCAAAGTTCAACGCCCTGATATGGAAAAAATTATTGAAACAGATTTGGATATTCTCTTTCAATTGGCTCGTCTCACCGAAAAATATATTCCGGAGAGTCGTCTGTATGACCCTGTAGGAGTGGCTGAAGAGTTTGCGAAAACCATTCGAATGGAGCTGGATTATGGTACCGAAGGAAGAAATGCAGAGCGATTTAGGAAAAATTTTAAAGAAGACAAAACAGTTTTTATCCCAAATATATATTGGGAACTGAGCAGTAAATACATCCTGACCATGGAATACATCGAAGGCATTAAGATTAATCATTTAAAAGAGCTGGACAAAGCAGGATATGACCGCAAACAGATAGCTGAAAACGGAGCTAAAGCCTTTATGAAACAGATGCTCATCGATGGATTTTTCCATGCTGATCCCCATCCTGGAAATATTCTGGTTATGGAAAATGAGATTATCGGCTTTATGGATTTTGGCATGATGGGAAAGATAGATGAAGAGTCCAGAGAGAAATATATTGATCTGCTTATAGCTGTTTTAGAATATGACTCTAATAAAATCTTAGCCGGAATGTTAGAATTGGGATTTACTTCCCAGGAAACAATTGATACGCGCTCTTTCAAGATAGATATAGCGGATATATTAGCCCAATATTATGATAAGGCATTAAAGGAGATTAAGCTAGGGGAGTTCGTCACCCAGCTGGTGCAGATTTCTATCAAGTATCATATCAAAATGCCCGCTGAACTTACCCTGCTTGGGAAATCTCTCCTCACTATCGAAGGCATTGGATTAGTGCTTGATCCGGATTTTAATCTTACCGAGATAGCCAAGCCCTATATAAAAGAGATTATTCTGGAAAGGAAAAGCCCTCAACGCCTCTTGTTTAAACTATCCAATGATTTATCTGAATTTTATCATTTAATGGTTTTAATACCCAGGCAGCTAAGCAAGACCTTAAGGAAAATGGAAGAGGGTATCTTTAAATTAGAGCTTCAGCACCGGGGGTTGGAAAATTTAATTAATGCCCTGGATAAAGCAACAAACAGGTTATCTTATAGTCTAATTTTGGTTGCCATCATTATTGGCTCATCTTTAATTATGCAGACGGATAAAGGCCTTCAATTTATGGGGTTTCCGGTTATTGGCGTAATGGGTTATATTATTTCCGGCATATTGGGATTGGGTCTAGTTATCATGATTCTTCGTTCAGGGAAAATGTAAAACATAATTATTTCTTATTGTGTTAATTATTTTTACGTCTTGTCTTGCCAATCCCAAGAATATGTTTTAAAGGATGAAGTTAATATGGGAAAAGCTAATGAAACATTCGATCAGGAGTTATTGGATTTATTGGCCATAGCTAATAAACAGAGGCTAAAGATTGGTTTAGCCTTAGGCAGCGGATCAGCAAGGGGAATGGCTCATATTGGCGTCATTCAGATTCTACGGCAATACCAGATACCAATACACTTCATTACTGGAACAAGTATTGGGGCAGTTGTCGGTTCTGTCTATGCAACCGGTATTTCTGTTGGGGAAATGGAAGAAATCATCTGTTCAATGAAAAACACCAACTTTCTTTCTTTTTTAAATCCCGCTATCCCAAGCTCAGGCTTTATTAGTGGAAGTCGAGGTGTTGATTTTTTAGAAAGAATTGCTTTACGTGACAAAAAATTCAGTGACTTAAAAATTCCCTTTGCGGCAGTTGCTACAGATATTAAAACCGGAACCAAAGTCATTTTAAATCAGGGGAGCGTCATTAAGGCAGTTAGGGCAAGTTTTGCTATCCCGGGAATTTTTACTCCGGTAAGATATCAGGAATACTTTCTAGTTGACGGTGGTTTGGTTGATCCCGTTCCGGTAGATGTAGCCAGAGGTATGGGAGCAGATCTGGTCATTGCGGTAAGTTTGAGCTCAATAAATCCTGAACCGCAGGTTTTGACCCATACTCAGGAAAACGACCGTTTAGACCAAGCAAGGGATTTAATCAATTTAAAACTTTATAAAAATATTAAAACAAAATATTATATTGTAGATAAAATTGATTCATTGTTAGGTCAAGGTCTTATTTCTCTGGGGGGAAAATATAAAACTACCAAAAAACAATTGGAGGGACCTTATATTTTCGAAGTACTTAGTAAATCTATTGATATTATGGAAAAAGAAATAACTTCTCACAGTATTGTTAATGCAGATATTGTAATCAAACCCAAACAGATTGAAGAGATAGGGCTTTTTGAGTTTAAAAAAGCAGAAAAAATAATAAAAGAGGGGAAAGAATCTACCAGGGAAATGATACCTCAAATAAAGGAAGTCCTCAAGATGAAAATTAAATGATATTTTTCTTGCTCTCTATTAATCAACCATTCCATCAACGATCTGCGCATTTTTATTGCCAGTAACGGCCGAAAGTCCTGATATATAATGGTTACAGGCTGCCTTTCAAATTTTGCCGATATGAAGAGTATTTTTATTATAAGGGTTATTGTTCATCTCTGCCAAAAAAGCCCGTAAAAAGGCTATATTTAAAGATAATTTTTCACATTACCTGTAAAATCCCCATATTCAGGCATATAATACTAATTATCCCTCTCTAACCTATTATTAAGCTTATTATCTCTGTATTTATCCACAACAAGAGGGAATTATGTGGATAAGTGAGTTTAACAATAAAATAATAGCCATATACTCTGTTTTGTGTATTTCTTGACAAGTATATATGTAAAGTTTAAGCTAAAAACATAGTTTATTTATGTATAGGATAATTAAATGAATATTGACCAGTGGATTTTGCGTTTTTCGGAAGCATATATAGAAAACGATAATTCTTTCTTGCCATCCACAAAAGAAATGCTTTTAAAAAAATTACCAGTGGGACAGGAAGAAAACAAGCAAAATTTTATTGACAGAGCTATTTATGAAACAGGAATGGCACCAGATCCCTTTAATATAATTGATCAGTCTCAACGTAATTTTATTGAGGAAGCAAAGGAAATTATTACAAAGTATTTTTTTAATAAATTTATTTATGGCGAAAAATTCGGTCCTATTAAACGAATCAAAGAAAAGTACAGAGATACTATAGAAAATAATTATAACTTATCAAGTGGGCCTTTTGTATCTCTTGCACAAACATATTGGACCTTCAAAATAGAAATAAGAGACTTATTGCCAGAATACAAAGATCTTATATTAACAAGAATCTTATTAGAAGTTGAAGGAGATATCGCAAGTTTGTTTTTCCCTACCCCAGGTCCAGTCGTGATTTGGGTTAGACAGAGAAGAGAAGATCAAAGACAACTACTTGAACAGCATGCTCCTGAAATTGATATTGATGCTTTTTTAGATAACAACCCGATCTTGGGCACTTCAAGAGGTTCTGTTTCCAAAAGAGTTTTTAGTGAAAGAATATTGATAAGATGTCAAAATCCTAGTTGCAAACATTTCCTTAGAGTCCCCAATACAGTTAAAGCACTAAAAATAAAGTGCCCTAAATGTAAAACATCTTTTCGTTTTCCAGCAGAAGACTTTGAATGGTTAAACCGGTTACGCCCAGATGTCCATCCGGAACCTTTTAGAGTCACTGAATTAGAAAACCTTCGCCAACTTTTCGATATTCCTCATAATTTATTCGCTATAAAAATATTATGTTCCCCCTGGATTACTCGTAGAATTCAGGAAAGTGTTTATATACAGTGTCGCGAAAAAATGCCAAAGGCATCAGAAAAGGAAATACTTAAGTCTGTTTTTAAGACACGTATATCTCCCAATTTACCTTTTGGGTATGATATGACTGAAGAAGAGATGAACGAGGCTATGAAATCAATTACTTCTTTAAAAGATTTAACAGAGTATTTCATTAAAAGAGACGAAGCAGAAGAACCCCTTTTCCCTGATCCGTTTGGATTTGATATAAAAATAAACAAAATACTTTCATAGTTAAATAGATTATCCCCGGTCAATAAGAGAGGTTTTTTGGAGTATTTTGTAATAATATTATATGAGATATATGGGGAAATTGTAATAAATTAAAAAATAACTAAAAAATTAGGAGGCTTAAAATGGACAATGAGGAGCTTGTTTTTTTAAGAGAGGAGCTTAATAAAATTAACCAACAAATCAAAAACATTACCTATGGTGGTAGCAAAGATATTGTAGAAGCACAAATAAAACTATGGGAATTAAGGGACCTGATTAAAGTGAGAATTAGGGCGGCAGAAGGTAAAAATGTAGGAAGAGTAAATTAAATATCTGATATTAAATTTTGTAGAGCTACCAAATAGCCATTTGAAAAGTATTAAGTTTTTCGGATGGCTATTTTTGTTTGAGTAAAAAGATATACTATTGATAAATATATAAACTCAAAATATCCCCGTATTTGAAAAATTTTTTCTTTATTAATGAATTACATTCATTTTATTCCGGGAAAAGAACCAGAGCCTTATATTCGCATAACACAATATGTATTTTGTTATTCATGAAGAAAAATTCTTAAAAATCTCTCTATCCTTTTTATAAATTCATTTTTACCCTACAACACAAAACATTTTTTAAATAATATTTGCAATTGCATAACATTATGATTTATTATAAATAAAATGTTACATCAGGGATGTGGAAGAATAATGAATAATGTAGAACCGATCAGAAACCAGCAGAAGATTTATGCCATCAAGCAATATATTTTAGGTGATAAATATAATCCGGCATACCGGGAAAGAGATTACCTGTTATTTGTCTTCGGGATCAATTCCGCTTTGAGAATTTCCGATTTACTGTCTCTTAAGGTTAAAGATGTATTAAATACCCAGGGAGACATAAGAGACCATTTCAAGATCCGGACCAGCAAGACTAAAAGGGAGCTGAAAATTTTAATTAATGATTCAGTCAAAAAAGCACTGGAAAAATATTTTGCCAAAGAGAAGTTCCCGGATCCGGAAGATTTTCTTTTCAAGACACAGACCGGCCAGAGACTGGACCGGATCAGGGCATGGACACTGATTAAAAAATGGATTAAAGCAGTGGGGCTTGATCCAACAAATTACGGCACGCATACTTTGAGAAAAACCTGGGGCTATCATTCCCGGAAAAATTTCGGAATACCTATAGAGTTGATCTCCGAAAAACTTGGCCACAGTTCCAATGCTGTCACCAAAAGATATATCGGCATCAGCCAGGAAGAAATTAATAATATAGAAAAGAAAGTCTGCTTGTAAATTTAATAGCCACTTTATTATTTTATAATAAATGTATTTTCGAAAAATCTAAAATAAAAAAGGAAATGGTATAAGATGACAACAACACAAACAAAGAATAGATCACCAGAACAAATTTTAAGTTTATTCAAAGAAAAAAACATAGATGAAGATTGGACCTTTGCTGAATCTAAGCCATCTGATACAGGGAAATGGACACATAGTTATCATCGTTATCCCGCAAAATTCATTCCCCAGTTAGTTGAAAAATTAATCGATGAATATATATTTGATAAAGAAGCTCATATAAATGATCCCTTTATGGGGTGTGGCACTACCATTGTTACAGCTGTATCCAGGGGTTTCAAGGCTAGTGGGACTGACATTAATAGGATATCATCTCTTATAACTAAGGTAAAGTCTACACCTATAGAGCCTTCCTATCTTGATAATAAAATTAAAAATATGTTAGAGAGCCTGGAATTTTTAAATTCTTCTCGAAACGAGAAGTTGTTTTCTAATGTAAATCTTCAACCTTTATTCCCTATAAAACACCTAGAAAGAATAAACTATTGGTTTAACGAACAAAACAGAAATGAATTGGGAATAATATTAAGGGCAATTTATAATGAAAATGATAAAACAATACGTGATTTTTTTCTTGTAGCATTTAGTCACATTTTAAAAAATTGTTCTACCTGGCTTCAGGCAAGCACAAAACCTACTAGAGATTTTAAAAAAACCCCCTCACGACCTTATCATATTTTTAAACGGCACCTAAAAAAAATGCAAAGGGGTAATAATTCTTTTTACCAAATCGTACCGCAAAAAGTAAAAGACAACATAGTCAACTATTTAAATATTAAAATACAAGACGCTAAAATGCAGCCTACATGTGATGATGAAGTAGATTTAATAATTAGTTCAAGCCCCTATGTTACGAGTTACGAATATGCAGATCTGCATCAACTTTCCACAATATGGCTCGATTTTGCAAATGATCTTGTCGATTATAGAAAAGACTTTATTGGTTCGGCATATAAACATAGAAATGGGAATAATTTAAAAAGCATTATAGCAAAAAATATAGTAAATAATATGCAAGAAAAAAGTGAAAAAGTAGCTGATGAAATTAAAACCTTTTTTGGTGATATGCAAGAAGTGTTTAATGAAAGCTATCGCACTTTAAAAAGTGGAGGTAGATGTTGTTATGTAATTGGAAACACTTCTTTAAAAGGCGTAGATATTCTAAATGCTGAAGTTTTTGCAGAAAGCATACAATATTCAGGATTCGTTTTAGATAGGATAATTAAAAGAAAAATACCATCAAAAATATTGCCACAAAAAAGAGACAAAAAAACAGGAAGGTTTGCAAGTAATCACAAAGCAAACTCAGAAGCATACCCAATAGAATATATTGTAATAGGATTAAAGGAGTAAAACATGAAATTTGAAGATTTAAAAAATTTATACTTACAAAAGAAAGACCAATATGGTGTAAATGCCTATAAATATATTTCCCAGTTGTTAGAAGAAGCAAAAGAAGTACATAAAAAAGATTGGCTTAAAAATCCCACCAAAAGAGGTGATCATGAACAAAGTTGGAGAGCATTTAAAGGAAAGAACTTAGAAAAACTTATTCAATTTATAATTACTGAAGAAGTTGAGGGAATGGGTTTAAAAGTTATAAATGGAAACAATTTAGAAAGAAGAAAAAATTTACCGTTTGAATTAAGTCAAATAAAAAGAAATTTAGCAATTGATTATGGAGAATTTGGACTACATTTACCAGATGTGGATATCATTATTTACAATCCCAAAAATTATAAAGTTTTAGTGGTTATTTCAAGTAAAGTTACTCTCAGAGAAAGAATAGCTCAGACTGGATATTGGAAGCTTAAATTGTTAAAAGATGAGGCTACAAAGCATATTAAAGTTTATTTCATAACTCCGGATGAGGATGGAACATTAAAGTATAAGAAGCCATCTAAAAAAGGAAGGGCAATTTTAGAAGTTGATTTAGATGGTAGCTATATTTTAACAGAAGATGATATAGAAGAAAGTAGCAAGGTCAAGTTGTTTGAACATTTCATTGGGGATTTAAAGGAATTGCTTAAAAATGAGAGTTAAAAAACCAAAACTTGAAACCACAACTCTGTGGGATTTTCCAACACAAAATTACGGAGATAAACCACATGGTGATAATAAATATTCTGGCGTAACCCCGGCTTTTATCATTTGGAATTTAATTCAAAGATATACCAAAGAAAACGACTTAGTAGTTGACCCAATGTGTGGAAGTGGCACTACTATTGATGTTTGTAATGAAGAAAATAGAAATGTTATAGGATACGATATTGTTCCCTATAGAGAAGATATAAAACAAGCAGATGCTAGAAAATTACCATTAGAAAATGAAGCAGTAGATTTTATTTTTATAGATTCCCCTTATTCAGACAATATTAAATACAATGATCACCCTGATAACCTGGGAAAAATATCTTGCGAAAATCCTGTATTTTTTGAAGAAATGGAAAAAGTTGCACAAGAAGCTTATCGTATCCTTAAACCAGAAAAATATGTAGCTTGGTTAATTGGGGATCAAGCAAAAAAGAAGAAGTTCACTCCTGTTGGGTTTAAAATATATTCTATACTTGATAATTATTTTACTCCTGTTGATCTAGTGTGTGTTACTCGGCATAATCAAACTTCGAATACTGGTATCTGGCATGAAAGAGCAAAGAGATATAATTTTTATCTAAGAGGCTTTAAATATTTGATAATAATGAAAAGGGGCAAAAAACAGAAAAATATATAAACATCTAGTCAAGGTCAATGACTTTCTGTTGTAGACATCCCTTAAAAAATAATAAAGTATTGTTAATAAAATAAAAACTGAATTAGACAAACAAAAAGAAATAAGATAGATAAGATAATCGAAAATGCAGTTTAATAAATATTATATTCTATTTCTTACCCCTTCCCTTCTTTTGCTTTAGTCTTTTTTTTGTTCTGTATTGGCTAGTTTTTTCATCACCTCATCTTTTTCTTTCAAATACCATTCCCTTGGTTCTCCTGTTTCAAATTGGAATACATCACTTGCTATAAATCCTGTAACTTTTTCAAAAGAATCAAGGGCTTCTTTTCTAACCCATAAATTGGGATCATTCTCCATTACCTCTAACAAAGCTTCGGGAACATTTATTTCTTTACGTCTTGCCAAAAGATTTGCCGCTTTCGTACGTACCATCCAATTTTGGTTATTTATTAAATCTTCAATTAACCAATTTGTTTCAAAATCATCTTCTTCTACACAAGAGCCATCTTCCTTTGTTCTATGAATTTCTATACCTTTAATTCTCGTAGTACCAATATAAGACAATTTCGCTTCTAATGCCGCTGCTCTAGCACGTTCAAGTAAATCACAATCATCAGATTGATAATTTCTCAAAGAATTATAAGCATCATAATCCCCGTTAAAGACTCCATTTTTTAATTTTTGGATTTCAAATAATTTATCTTCTTTATTTATCAAAATACTAAGCTTATTAGTGGTTTCCACTGCTTCTAGTTGAATTTCTTGTAAATGTTTTTTAGCATCTTGAGCTACTTCTTCAACACAGTTTAATCTGTCAAGAATTTCTTCAGCTTTTTCTACTCTTTTATCTATCTCGAACCCCAAAAAAACTAATCTGGTTGCTCCTTCTATGTCAGCTAACCAAAATACCCCTAGTGCAAAAATTAAAACAATAACACTCGTTACCTTTTAGTGTTATCCTTATTAGATAAAGGTAAACAATATTTCATAAGCACAAATATCGATGCTATAGTAACGACAAACCTAACAATAATACCAAATAAAGAGATGTCCAATTTAAATATTTCTCCTTTATATTATTCTAATATATTGAATATCTTTCTCTTAATTTCTTCTCTCACATTTTCACCGCGGGGAATTTCCCTAATTCCATACCCTAAAATTTTCTTGTAATTATCGCATCTCAATAAAGGTTTAATTCTTCTAGCAAAAATCCCTGTACTTTCCGGAAATCCTTTCATAAATCCGCCAAAACATCCGGCAATATAATCCGCAATCTGAATACCAACACTATGATGGGAATATTCAATATTTAGGCTATCTTTAATACATTTATGTTTAATGAAAAAGTTTTCTTTATAAAGATCATGATATATATCTCTAAATAGTTTATTCTTATCCGTGGAAACAGGATCTATAAATAATACCCCCAAATTATTTGGTTCTAATTCCATTTCTATTCTTTGCATAATTGCCTCAATATGCCATCTATATATTTCATATAGGTTTATTAAACATCCCTCATTAAAAGTAATTGTCAATATGATTTTGCAATACTCTATTTCTGAAAGCAAACCTAATGATTTATCAACAAAACCAATAAGCTTATCATGTTTAATACTATTTAAAAAATGATAAGGTTTGGATTCCGGTATAGGCTCCCCTTTTCTTTCATAACATCTCTTATTCCATAAATAAGACCATTTAATTTCATAGTCATTGGAAGGTAAATTTGCTAACATACTACTTTTCAATCCACGTATTTTATTATTAACTTTTATCCATTCATCTGCAGAAATAATCAAAGCAGATCTTATATAATATGGATGGATTCTTAGTTTTTTAGCGCTTTTTTCTTCACAATATTCACCACACTCGTCCGAAAAAATAAAATACGTACCCATTTTATATATCCAAAAACTATTTAAATAATTATATTTTATATACAAAGATGTTTGGTGTGTTTTATTAATAATTTCATATTTACAAAGAGAGAGTGTTTTTATTGCAGCGGATACTATTATAACTTACTTAAGTTTAATGAATTAAAATAGCAATTGCAACATCGAATCTATAAACAAATCAAAACTATATGGCCTGGTATTTTATTTGCATTTTATTTTCTCCAATGACCTAATACCCATTCCCATTGTTGATGATTATAATCCCATCTCCAATGAGCCCGAACCCATTCATTTTCCCCTAACGGTTTTAGAGTACGAAGGTTTTGAAGCCGATCAGATAGCTTCTTCTCTTTCTTCACTATACTCCCTCACTGAATAAGGTATAGTTCGGTAAAATACCGACTCATAGTCAATAACATCTCCTTCTTCTGTTGTCATCCAGGGGACATCATTGTGAGAATATTCACTTATTTGAGATGCATTCATATCTGCAAGCTTGCTTAGAACATTATCAATCACACTTAATTCCCGGGCATTCAGCTTAGACAAATCAGGATCTTTAAGTGGAATATATTTTGTCTGAGGATATTTAAAATATTTATCCTGTATCTTTACTAAGTCTTTTCCTTCCATTTCTTTTACGATCTTAACAAATTCTTTTGGTGTAGGACCATGATGATTTTTAATATAAGTGGCACCAATTAACTGTTCTTCATATTTTTCGTAATAATTAAAATCGATAAAGTAAAGCAGTTTGTATAGCACTGTTTGCCCGATATTTGGTTTTGAACCTACTTTCCCTAAAATATATAGCAATACTTCTTTGAATTTCTCTATATTTTTTTGAGGGACACTGATTCTTATCTCTTGCTTTTCTTTATGTTTTAGTTCTTTGTTTTTTTCAAAGATAACTTTAATGTCTTTCTCCAAATCAAGCAGAATATCTGTTGAGGTATTAAAGATCTTAGATAATGATATTAATTCCTCAGTGCATATTCTTCTTTTACCATTTTCTATTTGTGATACCGCTACTCTACTAATATTCATTCTTCTTGCCAGATCTTCCTGAGAAAGCTTCTCTCTTTCTCTTATTTCCTTTATTCTATTGCCGATTTTTTTCATTAAAGCATCCATAACGGAAACCTCCTCCTTTACCTCCATTTTTATATCATTTACCTCCAGTTCAACATCATTTTATAATATGTTAGATAATATGTCAAGCATATGTATTATAATCTTTCGTTATTATTTAAAGAAAAAATATTTAAGGGAAGGATTTACATTTTATGTCTTGATCTTTTTTTGACAGAGTTTATATATATGAGTAATATAAATTTAACATACCTGCCACGCCTCTCAACGATGCGCACCCTGGCGGGTTTTTCTTTTGCGGTTTTATATAATTGACGTCTTGACGCTTTAGCGTTAAAGCGTTTTAACGTCAAAGCGTCAAATTATCGCGAAAATATTATAAGGATAATTATAATGAAGAAAATAAAAACTTATATGGATAAATTAATGCAAGATAAGGATTTCCGGGAAAAATTTGATGTAGAATATCAAAAGCTTTGTGCTGAAGAAAAAAAAGCGAAAGGAAAATAATAATATGTTAGATAAAGATGTAATAAAAGGATTTCTGGAAGATAATCTTGCTGAAATAAAAATACCCAAGGATATTTCTAAGGAAAATCTCTTGCAAGCATTCTGTAATTATGTTGAAGATGATTATTATGAATGGTTAAATGATAACTATAAGGCCTTTTTTAACCATGGGAATCCTGATTGGTCCTGGATAAAGGAGATGGTAGAGATATAATTTATAGATTATTGTTTATGAATGCTATTTGTATTTAAGAATTGTGTACTATAATATATGATTTTATATGTTTATTAAATAAAAAATCTTTATTTATCATAATCTAGTAGTGTCTTAAGTTTTTGTAATATTTCAAAAATCACACTCTCAGGTGCTTTAGCGCAAAATTCAGCCTTCCTGCTTCTCCAATCAAGACTTTTTACCTGATCAGCTAAAACAACGCCGATAAACTTTAAACCCGATGGAATATTCACTTCAAAGGGATATCCTTTTATCTGGTTAGTTATCGGACATAATAAGGCTAAATTAGTTTTATCATTATAAATCTTGGGTGATAGCACGATAGCGGGACGTCTTCCTGATTGTTCGTGGCCAGCTTGAGGTTGCATATTTATCCAAACTACATCACCTCTATCGGGAATAAAATGATTTGATATTACCATACTTCTTCCCCAACTGAGCATCCGGTATCATGTTCTTTATGAAGATTTTCTGGAGTAATTCCCTCTAATAATTTTTCAAGTGTATATTGTTTTCTACCAACAGGAGTAATAATAATACTATCTTTATTGATAGAGAAAATAACCTTTTCATTCATCTTTAAATTGATATCAGAGGCTATATACTTAGGAATTCGCAATGCCAGACTATTCCCCCATTTCTTAATCCTGCTTTCCATGAATAACACCTTCTTTTCTATAAATTCTTTTCCATAAAAATATTAACTTATATAATGTATCTACAATGATTATACATAAGTGCCGTTTAATTTACAACTAAAAAAGTTGTTGTTTTTAACGTAATTAAATGTTTAAAGTTATTTATAATATCTCCAAACATAATACTAACTGTTATCATATGCATTAAAGATACGTGTCCTGGCTGGTTTTTCTTTTTTGGTTTTACATAGTTGACGTCTTGACGCTTTAGCGTTAAAGCGTTTTGACGTCAAAGCGTCAAGACATCAAAAAGATAGATCCCATGAAGGAAATTAAAACTTATATTAATTTATAAAGAGTGCTTTCTAAAATTTCTCTTTCTTTTCTTCTTCGCCATATTTAATATTTATCTCGAGATCTTTATAATAGCCAAGATTTTTCTTGATGACATTTATCCTTAACCCAAGTTTTTCTCTATCATGTTCATTTAGATAATTATATTCTTCATTAATTTCCTGAGCTTTTAAGTAATATTCTAAAGAATTTTCATGTTTCTCTTGAATATAATACAGTTCTCCTATATTTTTGTTTGCAAGGAAGATACCTTTTATATGGGTTAGTTCTTTAGCTATTTCCAATGATCTTAAATAATTTTCCAAAGCTTTATCATATTCCCCAGTATCTTTATATATATTTCCTATATTCCCTAAAACATCTTCTTTTATTTTCTTATTTTCATTCGTTTGGAGTATTTCAGACGCTCTATTTAAATTAGCTAAAGCTTTATTATATTCTCTTTTGAGATAATAAATGGTCCCTATAAGATTATAGGAATTAACTATATTTAATTTATCACCAATCGAAATATAAAGATATAAAGATATATCTGCCATCTCTAAAGATTTATCAAATTGATTTTGTGATCTTAATATTATGGCTTTATTATTGTAAAGTAGAGCTAATATATTTTTATTATTTGTTCCTTCTAAAATATTAATTCCTTTATTGCAGTTTTCTATAGCTTCGTCATATTTGTTCATGTCACGATAAACACTACAAATTCCATTATAAGTGCCGGCAATTTTTATTTTGTCATTTTTCTTAATAAATATTTCAAGTATTTCTTTATATTTTTTTAAAGCTTCTTCGTGTTCCCCTTGCATTTGCAATATATTGCAAATATTATTCAAAATCCAAGCATTTTTTTCTTCATTATTTGTTTTACTATAGAAATCAAGTCCTTCTTGATAATAATTTAGAGCTTCATCGTAATTACCTATAGTATAATAGACATTTCCAATTTCTACTTTTGTATTGGCTACTTCTTCTCCTCTGCTCTGCTTGTTTTCTATATTCTTTGCAAAAGTTAACGCATCATTATAATATTTATTGGCTTTTTCTATATTTCCAGTATTATAAAAACACTTCCCCATGTATGTATTTAAAGAAACTCTATTTTTTAAAGATATTGTTGTAATATTTAAACATTTATTAAAATCATCTATAGCTTCATAATATTTATAATTAATATAATTTTTTAAACCTTGGTTAAAATAATAATCGAATATAGGGTTTTTGCCTAAATTCTCTATAAACGGTATAGAGCCTCCTTCTGTTAAATATAATAATATTTTCTGATAGTTTTTAGTATTATCATCATTCGTTTGCTCTAATAACTGTTTTATTTCAATTTTATTTTTATAATTTTTAAACGATGAAAAAATTGTAAATAAAATTAAAACAATAACTATGGTGATTAGAATATATCTGTTTTTGGCAGGAACACTTATTAAAGAAATATATATACTAAAAGCACTAAGAGCTAGTATAGGGGCAATATAATATATAAAATCCATTTAAAATACCTCTGTTAAAAAGTTTTATTTTATATTAGGTAATACATAACCAAAGTTGCACTAAATTTGTTCTTTGACAATAGAAATCTGTTGATTCAGTAACCTCCTTAACAGGATAACCAGGTTCTCGTTACGAAGGTTAAATCTCCATTCTAACTCTTTTAGGTAGAGAGGAAAATATGCCTGATTTATGCCTCGATATTGATAGAGCCAATGTTTGGCAAAGAACCAGAATCCTTCAATGCCATTGATATGATCCCGTCCTTTGGGAACACCTTTCTCTTTTAATACCACCACATAATTACCTCTGATTGGTAATAGGTATAAGCAAACCTTATCATCGGTATAGTAGAGACTGCCTGCTTTAGTATATCTGGTAATATAAGGCTGCATGGTCTCCTTGGCACGTGATGTGATAGGAAAAGCAAGCACTTTACCGTTTCTTTGATAAATGCCAAAGACGATCCATTTGCCGGTTGCTCCCCAGCCACGCTTACCAGGCCTTCTGCCACCTGTCATGGTTTCATCCATTTCGATCTCACCGGAGAGTGGTTTAAGGTCTTTAATAACATCTTGATAGATTGCCTCGCGGAGAATTCTAAACCATTTCAGAATCGTAGGTTTACTATAAGGAACTTGAAAACGTAGTCGATAAGCTGGTACACCCAAAGAGAAAAACTCAACTAATCTGCCTTTCTGCTAAGGTGAAATGCGAGTCTTTTTCCAAACGTTCTCAGACATTTTTCTGGTCAGGCCACAGCTACTACATCTAATTTGACCGGTAGAAAGATGCCACCATTTTTTACTGCCGCAGCGAGGGCATGTTTTCATACTCTCTTTATACTGATTTATCAACAGTTTTTCAAGGTTCTAAGTGCAAATTTGTTTTATCATTACCATAATGAATAAAATAATTAGGGCATGATTTTTATAACAGTACTAAAGCAAGAGAAACAAAAAATTAGAAATCTTCAATTATTTTTTTCAATTCATTAATTTTATTTTCAGTCTCAATTTCTCCTTGTCTGATAATTGCTACCCGCTCTTTTTTCTTTAGAAAGTAAGATACCTCACCTTGATATTGGGGTTTGAGAACCAAATCAGCACCTCTTAGAGAGAGATTAGTTAAATCTTCTATCATAATATCCATACTTCTTTCAACAATAGAAATAACATTATTAGGGTCTTTCTTTTCTCCAGTCATTTCCTGTAAGCTTACGGCAATTACAATATCAGCACCCATCTGCCGTACCACATCCACTGGAACAGGGTCCTTTAAACCACCGTCAACTAAAATTCTATCCTCACATTCAAAGGGGTAAAATAAGCCTGGAATAGAAATGGAAGCAGCTACAGCATTAGAGATTTTCCCTTTATCCATAATAATCTTCTCTCCGGTTATTAAGTCTGTAGCCACTGCTTTGAAGGGAATCTTTAAATCATATTCAAAATGTGCCCAATTAGAAAGTTGGTCAAATTTATCTCTTATGGCAATAGTAGAAAGCAAGCCTCTAGGCCAGACTGCATCGGCTATCATTTTGGGTAGATTTATTGAGATTCCCAGTATTTTCTTATTCTGATACTCTTCTAATTCAAAGGTAATATTTTTAAAAGATAGGTATTTTGTAAAATTCTCTTCTAAAATGTAATCTTCTATGTCCTTTAAATCAAAACCAAGTGCATAAAAGGCTCCAACTAAACTACCCACACTAGTTCCGGCAATGTAATTGATTTTAATTCCTTCCCTTTCCAGCGCTTTTAATACACCGATATGGGCGAATCCACGAGGTCCCCCGGCTCCTAGAGCTAAACCTATTTTTGGTTCACTCTGAGCAGAAGAGAAAATAACACAGGTAATAAAAAAAACGATAGTTAAAATTGGCATAATCAATCTGTTTATATTCATGATTAACATTATAGAATATTACCAATAGCTGTGCAAGCATCCCATTTTTAAGATAAAAAATTATTGGTAAGGATTATAGTGGTGGTCTAGTTAGTATATTTTTTTGTTAAGAAATTAATAATTAGAGATTGACTGATATATACTGGATTTGAGGCATAGGCTACTAATTTGAATATTTCAAGCTGATAAAACTTTTTAAATATTTCATTAATATGACCATTATACCCTTACCTGTTTATAGGGTTTAACCTTTAGACAATTTGAGTAAAATGTGATAGAATTTTGACAATTGATTTATCTTATTTATGCTTTGTGACAGAGGAGAATAGTTATGGATGAGACAAAGTTTGTAAAAGAAATCGCATCTAAGGAAGAAGCCTTTTCTCAGTGGTATATTGATATAGTAAAAAAAGCAGATTTAGCAGACTATACACTAGTAAAAGGATGTATGGTTATTAAACCTTACGGATATTCATTATGGGAAAATATGCAGCAATGTTTAGATAGAAGAATTAAGGCTACTGGTCATAAAAATGCTTATTTCCCTCTCTTTATTCCCGAGAGCTTATTAAAGAAGGAAGCGGAACATGTAGAAGGATTTGCCCCTGAAGTTGCCTGGGTTACCCATGGCGGCAATCAAAAATTGGAAGAACGATTAGCGGTAAGACCAACTTCGGAAGCCATTATTGGCAGTCTTTATTCTAAATGGATTCGATCCTGGCGAGATTTACCGATTTTAATCAATCAGTGGGCTAACATCGTTCGATGGGAAAAGGTAACCCGTCCTTTTTTAAGAACCACAGAGTTTTTATGGCAAGAAGGACACACAGCACATAAAAGTCAGGAAGAGGCTGAAGAGGAGACTTTAAAGATATTGACTGTCTATAAGGATTATATAGAACAGGACCTTGCTATTCCGGTAATTATTGGGAGAAAAAGCAATAAGGAAAAGTTTGCTGGTGCCGTGCATACCTATGCTTTGGAAGCTTTAATGGGTGATGGTAAAGCCTTACAGGCAGGCACTTCCCATAATCTAGGTCAAAATTTTGCTAAGGCTTTTGATATTCGTTTTCTGGATGAAAATCAGCAAGAGCAGTTTGCCTGGACTACCTCCTGGGGAACTACTACTAGGCTGGTTGGAGGGATAATTATGGTTCATGGAGATGAAAGAGGCTTGAAATTACCTCCCAAAGTTGCCCCCATACATATCGTCATTGTTCCCATTTTCTTTGATAAATCTAAACAGGAAGTAATGAATAAAGTTCAAGAATACAAGAAATTGTTGGAAGAAAAATTTAAAGTTGAACTGGATGACCGGGATGCTTATACGCCGGGATGGAAATTTAATGAATGGGAGATGAAAGGAGTTCCTGTTCGATTAGAGATTGGACCACGTGACCTTGCTCAGAATCAAGTTACAGCGGTAAGAAGGGATAAGGGGAAAAAGGTGTTTATATCAGAGGAGGAACTAGTTTCTACTTTGGAGAGATGGATGCCCGATATTCAAAACAATCTATACATGCAAGCCAGATCACGCTTAGAGGAAAATATTAGATTTACTGAAAATTATGAAGATTTTAAACAGATAATAGAAGAGAAACGTGGTTTTATAACAGCTTATTGGTGTGGAAATGAGGAATGTGAAAATCAGATTAAAAAAGACACTAAAGCTACTATTCGCTGTATGCCGCTGGAACAAAATGAGGAAAAAGGGAAATGCATCTTTTGTGGTACAGAATCTTCAACTATAGCATATTTTGGCAGGGCTTATTAGCATAATACATGATTACAGAAATTGGAGGAATTATATTTTTATATTTTATAATAAAGAAAAAATTAGTTAGAAAAGGAGGATTTTAGAAATGGAAAAGGTATTAATTGGACGCGTTGTTGATTATTTTGCCAAAATTGGTGTGGCTGCTATTGATATTGATTCAGGAGAAATTAAAGTAGGAGATACGCTATACTTTAGTGGCCATACTACCGATTTTGAGCAAGAAGTTGAATCAATGCAAATTGACAGAGAACCAGTAAATTCAGCTCAGGCCGGTGATTCTGTCGGTATCAGAGTACAAGAGAGAGTGAGAGACGGGGACGAAGTATATAAGATAATCAATAAATAATATGGTGATATCAATCCTTTTTATGGCCTAACTTATACGAAAATCATAAATGTTTTCTATTAAATCTGCTTTAGATAAAATTGAAGAGTTATTATAATAATAAAGAAGGATAATCAGGGGAAGTACCCCTGATTATCCTATTTTTTGGTCTTTTCTTCGGGTGTTTTAGAAACTTTCCCTTTTTGTTTTTCATAAAAATCCACAAATGGTTTAACCAATTCCAGAGGGAAAGGGAAGACAGTAGTGGTATTTTTATCAGCAGCAATAATTCCCAGAGTTTGTAAGTAACGTAATTGCAAAGATAGCGGTTGCATACTCATTTTTTCTGCTGCCTGCACCAGTTTTTCTGATGCCTGGAATTCACCCTCTGCATGTATTACCTTTGCCCTTCTTTCTCTTTCTGCTTCTGCTTGCTTGGCCATTGCTCGTCTCATGTTTTCAGGTAATTCTACATCTTTTGTTTCTACAGTAGTAACTTTAATTCCCCAAGGATCAGTCTGTTCATCCACAATTTGTTGTAATGTTTGATTTATTTTTTCTCTTTGAGATAAAAAGGTATCCAGATCTCTTTCTCCCAAGACACTTCTCAGAGTAGTTTGGGCAATTTGAGAGGTAGCAGAGATGTAGTTTTCCACCGATATAACTGCTTTTACCGGATCAATTACCCGAAAATAAATTACTGCATTGACTTTTATAGGAACTGTATCTCTGGTTATTACCTCCTGTGCCGGTACATCCATATTGATTGTTCTCAGACTTACTTTAACCATATGATCTACAATGGGAATAAGCAAAATAAGACCAGGTCCTTTTGCCCCGACTACTCTTCCTAAACGGAAGACAACACCTCTTTCATATTCTCTCACAATTCTTATTGCTTGAGATAGTATAATAAATATTATAATCAGAATTCCAAGATAGAGACTTGTTGAAGTGATAAGATTCATTTTTATTCCCCCTTTGTATCAGTTTTTTTAACGAATAAACGAAGTCCATCTAAAGATTCAACAATGACCTTTTCTCCCTTCTTAATAGGTTTTTCATCTAAAATAGTAGCTTGCCAGATTTCCCCGTGTATAAAGATTTGTCCATCAGGATTTAAATTTGTTCTGGCGATACCAATCATCCTAATCATACTCTCTTTTCCGGAAATAGGTTTTTTCCATTGTATTCTAATGCCTTTGGTTACAGCAAAAATGAAAAAGGCTCCTGTGGCAACAACCATGGAAAGGATGATACCAGTTGAAATTTTTAAAAAGGGAGCCATATCCTTGGTTAACATAAAGGAACCGAGGGTTAAAGAGGTTATTCCACCCAGGGTCAGTAAACCAAAGGTGGGAGTATAAATTTCAAAAACTAAGAGGATAATTCCCAAGGCGATTAGAATAAAACCAGCAAAATTAATGGGTATCATCTGAAAGGAAACGAAGGCGAGTATCAGGCAGATACCACCAAATATGCCGGGGAATAATGTTCCTGGATTACTGAATTCTCCCAGGATACCATAAATACCTAAAAATAAAAGGATATAAGCGATGTTGGGATTGCTAAGATTATGAAGAAATAAATCCTTAAGGGACATTTTATATTCAATGATTTCCTTGCCCAGAGTACTTAATTTTTTATCACCCTCGGCAGTAGTTACTTTGACACCATCAATCATAAAAATTAAATCTTCCAGACTTGGGGCAATAAATTCAATAATATTATTCTCTAGTGCTTCCTGTTCGGTTATAGAGATACTATCTCTGACGAATTTCTCAGCCATTGCTTCGTTTCTTTTTCTATTATTAGCTAAAGTTTTGATATATGCGGCAGCATCATTCACTATTTTTGATTTTGTTTCTTCATCAATCTGCTCCTCACCCATAGTAACGGGATGAGCAGCTCCTATATTGGTTCCGGGAGCCATGGCGGCAATATTAGCGGCTATGGTAATAAAAGCCCCGGCTGAAGCTGCCCGAGCCCCCTGTGGTGCAATATATATTATAACTGGAATACGGGTATTGAGTATCTCTTTAATAATCTTGCGCATAGAATCATCCAAACCACCAGGAGTATCCATCTGAATGATGACACATTCTATTTGATTTGCCTCTGCCTCTTTAATTCCTTCTATAATGTATTGGGCAGTAATGGGATTTATAGTCCCCTCTAATTTTAAAGAATAAATTGCCGAGGAAGATTGAGAAGAAACCAAGTAGATAGAAGAGTTTAATATAAATATACTCACAATTATTGTACAAAGCTTTATTTGTCTATACAATCTTTTACAATTTGAGTAATGGCCTGAAGATAACATAATTTTTCTTTACCATTATTTATGATAACATTATTATAACATAATTATTAAACCTTTATTAAATTAGAATGAGGAACAGATGATAGCTAACTTGAATTTAACTGATAATGAATTAATCATGCCCGGAGACTGGATGTCCATTGTTCAGAAGATCCAGAGTCAAGATGGGACGGTAATGGTTTTAGGAAAAACAGATTCCGGAAAAACAAGTTTTATTAAATTGTTAATTCATTATCTTGTAAGGAGAAATAGAAAGATTGGACTAATTGATGTTGATATTGGACAATCGACCCTGGGTCCTCCCGGTACCATAGGAATGTGTATTGTTGATAAAAATAGAGTAGAAGATGGTATTGTCCCGATTGACTATATGCTTTTCATTGGGGCTATATCTCCTGAGCAGTGTATCGCTATATTTCTGGAGAAAATTTATCAGCTCTATATTATTACTCAAAAGATAAAAGTAGATGCTCTTTTGATTGATACTACTGGATTGGTAATGGGAAGAATCGGAGTATACTTAAAGAATAATTTGATTAAGAAGGTTAATCCTGCTATCTTAGTGGCACTTCAATCTGATAAAGAATTAGAACCAATTTTATTAGAATTTGAAGCCCAACCTTCCATTAAAATTTACCGTATTAAACCATATCAGAACATTATCGCTAAAAATTGGAAGGAGAGGAAAGCAAGGAGGAGAAGACAATTTAGCATATATTTCAAAGATTCACAGTTAAGAGATATTGATTTCTCAGCAGTAGAGATAAAAGATTTTAATTTTGGCTTTAGTTTATTTTTAGAGAAAACCATGGTTAGTTTATATTGGAAAGAGTTTCAGCTGGAGATAGTCTCGGCTGAAGTAATCAATAGTAGATTGTTTATGATATTATCAAAACCACAAAGTATTACCAATAAAGATGTTTTTGCCAGGATAAAAAAACATTTTCAGGTAAAACAGATTTTTGTTATTCTTCCGAATTGGTTCCAACACCTGTTAGTGTCGTTTACTAATTCAGAAGGACTGAGCAATGGTTTAGGGATAATCAAGCATATTGATTTTGAGAGGAAGAAGATTACTGCTTATTTACCAATTTCTATTTCACTTGATAATTTAGCTAAAATTGAGCTGGGGCGAATAAGAATTATACCTGATGGTTCGGCATTGCCTCCTATTGAGCCAGAAAGATATTAGTTATTAATAAAAACTGGGAGCAGAGAGTGCTTATGGATAGAAAAGAAAAAGAAGGTGTTCTTCTGGTAATGATATGTGTATTTATTCATGGCGCCCAGCCTATCTTAGGAAAGTATGGAGTTTCTTTAGTACAACCACTTTTTTTTGCCAGTTTAACCAATCTCATTGCAGCAGCAAGTCTCATTTTAATTATTTTATTGAAAAGAGAATCACTTTTTTTATTGATGGAAAGAAGATATTTTCTTTCTCTAATGTCTATTGGATTTTTTGGGACTACCCTCTCTAATATTCTGTTTTTTTATGGTGTCAGATTAACCAGTGGCATAAATTCTGCTATTTTGTTACAGGTAGAACCTATTTATGCTTTGATTATAGGGTATCTTCTGCTTCAAGAAAGAGTGACTCTACGACAAATGATTTCCACCCTACTTATCATTTTTGGAACATTACTGGTTATTTATCAGGGAACTTTTAAATTGAATTGGGGCGATACCCTGGTTCTGTTAACCCCGCTCTGTTATCAAGTTGGTCATCTTTTTAGTAAACAGCTGCTGAGTCAAACAGAAATAAGCCCTCTTTTTATTGCAGCAGGAAGGACATTATTTGGTGGTATTTTTCTTTTTATGCTAAATCAGCTGGTTGGAGTGAATCAATTTGAACACCTGAAAGATTTGAGTATTCTTGGCATTCTTATTTTTTACGGAGTTGTTATTTATGGATTAACATATTATACCTTCTATGAGTCTATTAAGCGCATTAATCTATCCAAGGCGACTGCCATTATCTCTGTTTACCCCGCTATTTCCATAATTCTTGCCTGGTTTATTTTACAGGAGATTCCCGATTTCTTCCAGATTAGCGGTTTTTTCATTATTCTGTTGGGAATTATCTATTTGTCCTATGTCAAAAGCGAGTTACGGTAGAAGCTGTCTTTCATTGAGTTGATTTTTTTATATAAGAATCGCTTACTGATATAAATTTCATTGAAAAAAAATATTCTATATGCTATTATTATTGATGCAACCGATTGCACAAATCTGGCAGAAGTCTAATGAAATATCCAGTGCCTATTAATCAATTTTAGTAAATTTGGTATTGATGTAGCATTGTTTCAGCAAATTTAATTTTGTTCTTTGACAATGAAAACCTGCGGTCCAGCTGATAGAGTCTTATCAATTGATTATTCTGACAATGTTTCAGTCTTCATTATTCCGCTTCCTTTAGATTTCAGAGGTAGAGAGAGGAAAGGAAATCTTTCAATGTTTTAACAGTCAATTTGTTTTGTTCTATTATAGTAGCTTTTACTAAAAAATATGTGATGAATTGATTTACAAATATTCATTTTTGTGATTACCAAAAAGTTTTACCGATATTCATCATTTTTTTACTCAAATATAAATAGATAGATTGAATGAAATATATGCTTCAACTATTGTTTAGAAATAAATAAAATTCATTTCCTAGTTACCTAGGAATGTAAATTACTAATTTTGACTTCTTGAAAAAATAGAAAATTACCTGGGGATATGTGTTGAGAAAGAAATTATTTGGGATAACAGGAAGTCAATAAGAGGAGGTGAGGTATCAGGTAAATATTTTTTATATGTGTTTTGAAAAATTTAAATATCTAATGGAGGTAAGAATGAAATCTAATTTAAAAGCAGTTTTGTTGATATTTGTTGTAATCTTTCTGTTCTTGAGCTTTGCTCTGATTTCTTTTGCGGCAGAAAAAGAATATAAAATTTATGTAGTCGTTCATGGTGGTATTGCAGATCCATTCTGGAAGGTTTGCGAGAAGGGAGCACTGGATGCAGGGACCCTTTATGATGATTTAGAGGTTATATATACCGGGCCAACAGAATTTAAGCTGGAGGAATTTATGGCTTATATAGAGGCGGCATTGGCAAGTAATCCCGATGGTTTAGTTTGTACTCTTACTGCACCTGAGGGGATGGATGAATCTCTCCGGGCAGCTATTGCTGGAGGCTTGCCGGTAGTAGCCATCAATGCACCTGATCTTAGAGAACCCGAAGCGGACCGGATACCCGTTCTGACTTATGTTGGAGAAGATAGTTACTTCATTGGTAAACAGGCAGCCTTGGAGACATTGAAAAGGTTTACTCCCAAACGGGCAATCTTTGCAAATCATCACCCTGGTGCAACCAACATTGAAGCAAGGGGAAGGGGTTATATTGATACCATGAAAGAAAACGGTGTAACGGTGGAAGCCCTGGATATTACGGATGATGCGGTTAGAGGAGCTGAAATGGTAGCGGCTTATTTAAAGACACATCCCGACACCGATGCAATCTTCTGCTCAAATACCATGCGTACAGAGACCATTATTCCGCGTTTAGAGGCAGATGGAGTAAAGGTCGGAGAAGATGTAAAGATTGCTCAGATGGATAGCTCTTCCAAGATACTGGAATATATTCAGGAAGGTAAAGTCATGTTTACCATGGATCAGCAACAATATCTGCAGGGTTATCTTGGTGTCGTATTTGCCTATTTAAATGCCAAGTATGGATTTACACCTCCCCCGGCTCCGGTATCTACAGGGCCGGCAGTCATTACGGCAGAAAATATTCCTGCCCTGGCAGGTCTGGTTAAAGATGGATTCAGATAAGTTCTGGTGACTGAAACAAGTAATTATTAGATGTATTGGGTGGTATCTTGAGAATGATGCCACCCAATAAGCTAAGTATGACAAATACAAAAAAGACTATTAGGGAAGATTTGAGCGGGAGGAAGAGTTGATAAAAAAATTAAAGAGTGAAGAAAGGATTGAAATCCAAGGTCAAACCTTTAATTTCTCTCAGATACGTAGATTACCTGAATTCGGAGTGATGCTTGCTTTCCTGGTTTTATTAATTATTTTTTCAGTTTTTTCGTCAAATTTTTTAACCTTGCGGAATGTAACTGGAATCCTTACTATTGTTTCAGAATTAGGAATCATGGCTATTGGTGTGGCGTTTTTAATGATTTCTGGAGAATTTGACCTCTCGGTGAGTAGCGTTTACGCTTTTTCAGGCTTTCTCTTTGTGACCCTGGCTAATCAATATAATTCACCATCAGCTTTTGTGTTGACTCTGGCAATAGCAGCCTTGATTGGAATTTGCAACGGACTCATCACTTTGCGCATGCGGATTCCCTCTTTTATTGCTACTTTAGGTATGCAATTACTGTTGAGAGGATCACTTTTAGCATTAACTGGTGGTGAATCAGTTAGCTATTCCAGCGATTCTATTATGCCAACCATGTTAACTCGCTTTATAGCTTTTGGCTTTCGGCCTTCTCACATTTGGTTCCTTGCACTGACTTTGATTTTTTCAATCGTACTTACCAAAACACGTTATGGTAACTGGGTATTTGCAACCGGTGGGAATCGTGTTGTTGCCAGAGCAATGGGAGTGAATACTGATAAGGTAAAACTAATTAATTTTATGTGTTCTGCTCTGATGGCGGCATTATCTGGTTGCATTGTAATCAGTAGATTTAATTTGGCAAATGCATCTTTCGGAACAGGAATGGAATTGGAGGCTATTGCCTCTGCTGTTATTGGAGGCACTTTTTTAACTGGAGGCTATGGAACAATTATCGGGGTATTCTTTGGAGCATTTTTGATGGGTATGATGAGAACTGGTCTGGTCATGATGGGTGCTCCTGCTTATTGGTATCAGGCATTCGTAGGTGCCATTTTAATCATTGCTGCGACTATTAATCTGAAATTAAGGCATTTGGACATGTAAGTGAGTGATATGCAAAATTATCATAGCGAAAATGCTTTCTTTGATCATTTTGAGTTTGCGATGATAGACGGTAAAGGAGGATCTTGTTCTATGAAGGAAGTTACCCCCTTAGCAAAGATGGTAGCCATTGAAAAATATTATAAAGCATTTCAGGCTTTGAAAAAGGTAGATCTCGAGATCTATAAAGGGGAAGTATTGGGTTTGTTAGGAGATAACGGGGCAGGTAAGTCTACTCTAATCAAAATTCTGGCCGGAGTTTTTCCTCCCGATAAGGGTGAAATTTATTTCGAAGGTAAGAAGGTAAATTTTTCTTCTCCCAAAGATGCCAGGACAATAGGAATTGAAACCGTTCACCAGGCTATGTCTTTGGTAGATATCATGAGTATTTCCAGGAATTTCTTTTTAGGCCGGGAACCAATCAAAAGAATAGGTCCTATATGTTTGCTTGATCGGGGAAAAATGGATACAGAATGCCACAAAGCGGTTACTGGATTAGGAATCAGAGTAAGATCGGCAGATGAGTTTGTTTCCATTTTGTCCGGTGGAGAAAGACAGGCTATTTCAATTGGGAGAGCGATGCATTTCAAGGTCAAACTCCTGATTCTTGACGAGCCACTTGTTGCTTTATCGGTCAGAGAGACCAGGGAAGTATTAAGGCAGGTGGAGAATGCCAGAGAATCAGGAATTTCAGTCATTTTCATCACACATAATGTGTACCATGTATATCCTGTTGCAGAAAGATTTGTTATGCTGGATAAAGGGATTAAAATTGGAGAGGTTTATAAAAAAGATTCCAGTCCGGAAGATATTATCGAAATTATTGCTTCTGGGAAGATGGAACAAGAAAAAAAAGCATGAATTTTTTTAAAATTCGCAATTATTTTTTATTTTTAGGAGATAGTTAAGTGAATTCTCGAGAACGGGTAAGAAAGGCGCTTCACCATCAGGAGACGGATCGTATTCCTATGGACTTAGGTTCCACATTAGTAACCGGTATTCAGGCTAGTACTTACGCAAAACTAAGGCAAGCATTGAATCTGAAGGCTAAAACGGTCAGAGTTGTAGATCCCTTTCAGATGCTGGCAGAGGTTGAAATGGAAGTAATTGAGAAATTAGGGATTGATATTATCGGTCTATGGCTTCCTACCAATGCATTTGGATTTAAAAACGAAAATTGGAAACCATGGACCCTCTCGGATGGTACGAGGATTATAGTTCCGGGGAAATTTACTACCGAACATGATCAGGAAGGAAATGTGTTTCTCTATCCCCAGGGAGAAACCTCAGTGGCTCCTGTAGCAAAGATGCCCAAGGACGGCTATTATTTTGATCTCTTGGTTCGTCAGGAACCGATTGATGAGCAAAATCTGAATCCTGAGGATTGGGTTAATCAGCAATTCTCCATTTTTTCGGAAAAAACACTCCAGTATTTAGAAAAGAATGCTGAAAACCTATATCAGAATAGCGATCTTTGCATTGTTGGAGAATTTATTGATGCCAGTTTTGGAGATATCTCTCAGGTACCGGGCCCGGCTGTAAAACATCCCAAAGGTATCAGGGATCCAGAAAAATGGATTATGGCTCATATTGAATATCCCGATTATATCAAGGGAATCTTTGAACTGCAATGTGAAATAGCTTTGAAAAACCTGCAACTTGCTTATGAAGCAGTTGGTAATAAAATCGACGTCATTTATGTCAGTGGCACCGATTTTGGAACCCAGAACAGCCCTTTTATTTCTCCTGATATGTACCGTGAATTTTACAAACCCTTTCATAAGAGAATCAATGACTGGATACACAAAAACACTTCCTGGAAGACTTTCTATCATAGTTGTGGATCCATTGCTGCATTTTTAGATGATTTTATAGAAGCAGGAGTAGATATTTTAAACCCTGTTCAGACCTCCGCAAAGGATATGGATTCCAAAAGGTTGAAGGAAAAGTATGGAGAACAGTTAGTCTTCTGGGGAGGTGGGATAGATACCCAGAGAACACTTCCCTTTGGAACACCTGAAGAAGTAAAAGAAGAAGTCACCGAGCGCTGCCAGATATTTGGAAAGGGTGGAGGCTTTGTCTTTAACACCATTCATAATATTCAATCTAAAGTTCCCATTGAAAACCTGATGGCGATGTTTCAAACGGTGAGAGAATTCAGATTTTAACAATAAAAGAAAAAATGCATCTATCGATTGCATTATATTCAACAATGAATTATTTAAAGGAAGAGCAAGAAAAAATGAAGCAGATAGCATTAAAAAGGAGGTAGTAGAGGTATGGAAAAAGTTAATATTGGATTAATTGGTGCAGGTAGAATTGGCAGGTTACACGCAATGAATTTGAAATACCGGATTCCAGGGACAAGGTTATTAGCAGTTGCTGATGTATTGGAAAAGAGTGCACAGGAAATTGCCTACCAGTTAGAGATACCAGTAGTTACTGGTGACTATCGTATGTTATTAGATAATAAGGATATCAATGCCGTAGTCATCTGTTCCTCAACGGATACCCATGCTCAAATAATCACTGAGGCGGCACAGGCAGGGAAAAATATCTTTTGTGAAAAACCGATTGCCCTTGATATAGATCAAATTGATCAAGCATTGTTAGAGGTAAAGAGAGCAGGGATGAAACTACAAATTGGTTTTAATAGGCGTTTTGATCCCAGCTTTAAGAAGGCTAAAGACCTGGTGAAAGAAGGCAAGATTGGTAGTCCACATATTGTTAGAATTACCAGTCGCGATCCTGCCCCTCCTCCCATAGAATACATTAAAGTGTCAGGCGGCATTTTCCTGGATATGATGATTCATGATTTTGATATGATACGTTTTCTTCTGGATGATGAGGTAAAAGAGCTTATAGCAGTGGGAAGCACTCTGGTAAATCCGGAGATAGGTAAATACAATGATATCGATACTGCCCTGGTCACTTTTCAATATAGAAATGGTGCTTGGGGAACTATTGACAACAGCAGACAAGCCGTTTATGGATATGATCAGCGAATAGAGGTATTTGGTTCCGAAGGTTGTATTCAAGTGGGTAATAAAAAACCAACTGAAGTTCTTGTGAGTGGTGCTGAGGATGTCAGAAGCGATAAGCCGGTATATTTCTTTCTGGAGAGATACAATGAATCCTATATTGATGAAATGAAGCATTTTATTCAATGTATTAAAGAGGATAAAGAACCTTCTGTGAGCGGATTTGACGGCAAGATGGCGGTGGTCATGGGATATGCTGCCAAAGAATCATTATTGAGAAGAGAATTCATTACTATTGCTGATTACTATCAGTAATCAGTTCTATCGAATATCTTTAAAATCATTTCAGGAAGATTTTTATCATGAGAACTACAATGAAAGATATTGCCAAAGCAGTGGGAGTTCATCCTTCCACTGTATCCCGGGTGATCAATGGTAATCCTAATATCAGTGAAAAGACTGCAAAGAAGGTTTTTTCTACGATCGAAGATTTGAATTATACTCCTAATGCCCTAGCCAGGGGTCTCAAAACTAAGAAGATCCAGACGTTAGCTATGTTAATTCCTGATATTGCCAATCCCTTTTTTGCCGGTTTGGCCAGAGGCGTGGAGGATACTGCTAATAAGTATGGTTATAATGTGATTCTATGTAATACTGATGATTGTTTAGAAAAAGAAGCTAACTATTTAAGATTACTAACAGAAAAATGCGTAGAAGGTGTAATTATGGCAACTGCTAAAATCAGAGATAAAAGCATTATAGAGTTAGGACGGGCTAGGTGTCCTTATATTCTTCTTTCTCGTAATATTAAAGGATTGCAAGAAAATTCAATTTCTATTGATGATATTGCTGGAGGATATCTCGCTACAGAGTATCTAATCAGCTTGGGGCATCAAAAAATAGCTCATATTTCTGGACCTTATAATACTACAGCTGCCTTGGATAGAATTAAGGGATACAAAAAAGCGCTACAGAATTATGGCATTCCTTTTCAAAGATTTTACATTGGGGAAGGTGATTTTAGAATTAAAGGTGGTTACCAGGTAATGAAACAATTCTTGCAATTAGAAGTTCCCCCTACTGCAGTATTTACTGCCAATGATTTGCTGGCAGTAGGTGCCATAGAAGCAATTCGTGAGCATAATTTTGAAGTCCCTTCTGATTTTTCCATTGTCGGATTTGATGATATTAAGTTAGCAACATATATTTCACCACCTCTGACTACAATTCGACAGCCTATGGTAGAGATGGGTTCATTAGCAATTATCAAACTATTAGAAAGAATAGAGCGCAAAACGAATCATCCTAATATACTTATAAAACCGGAATTAATTAAAAGAAAATCATGTCGAGAAATAGACTAAAATAATTTCAGAAGTAAAGGAGATAAGAAAAATGGCAAAAAAAATGAAAACAGTAGTACTGGAAGCAACCTGGAATCCAAAGCCCGATTTTAAGATTGGTTCCAAGGATATTGAAGGTAAATTAACCTATTTAGGTAGTAAAGTATGGCGTAATCCACAACTTAAGATTGTGGAAAAAGATATTCCTGAAATTGGACCAACCGATGTCTTGATCAAGGTGAAAGCATGTGGTATCTGTGGTAGCGATGTACATATGGCTCAACCGGATGAAGATGGTTATATCTGGTATCCTGGTTTAACAGCCTTTCCTGTTGTTTTGGGTCATGAGTTTTCCGGTGTTGTAGTAAAAGCTGGAGAAAATGCCTTCAACAAACGTACCGGGAAAAGATATGAAGAAGGGGAAGCAGTAACTGCCGAAGAGATGTTCTGGTGTGGAACCTGTCGGCCTTGTGTAGATGGGTATCCTAATCATTGTGAGAAATTACAGGAAATTGGGTTTAGCATTGATGGTGCTTTTGCCGAATATGTGAAAGTTGATGCCAAGTATACCTGGAGCCTGGAAGAACTCAGGGAAGTGTACCAAGGGGATGACTTATTCCTGGCAGGTAGTTTAACAGAGCCTACCTCAGTAGCCTATAATGCAGTAATCGAAAGAGGTGGGGGAATCAGACCGGGAGATAATGTGGTTATTCTGGGTGGAGGACCAATTGGACTTGCTGCTGTAGCGATATTAAAGAGAGCTGGTGCAGCCAGAGTAATTCTCTCAGAACCTTCTGCAGATAGGGCTAAGATAGCCAAAATGATGAGTGCTGACTTTATTATTAATCCGATAAGAGAGAACTTTGCTCAGCGTGTTTTAGAGATTACTGGAGGATTGGGTGCCAAACTTTATTTAGAGGCCACTGGATTGCCGGATAAAGTATGGCCAGGAATAGAAGAATGCATCTGGGAAGGAAAGATGGTTAACAGCACAGTGGTTATTGTAGCCCGGGCTGATAAGAAAATTCCTTTAACCGGAGAGGTATTCCAGGTTAGGAGAGCAGAAATTATCGGTTCCCAGGGACATTCCGGTCATGGGACATTCCCCAGAGTAATTAGTTCAATGGCTATCGGGATGAACATGATCCCCATTATTACTAAAAGGATAAAGTTAGAAGAAGTTCCAGAACATATAATAATGCTCAGGACCTCTCGAGAGGAAGCCAAGATTACCTGTATATTTGATTAAGTTGTAATTTGAAATTTTTGTGAAAAAAGTCAACTAAATATATATTAAGGAGAAAAATATGGAAAATCAATGGTTAGCAACAGAATATCCCAATATTTTCTTTGAAAATAACAAGATAGGTCAGTTGAAGAAAAAGATCTTTGATGCACCTATGAGTGAAATTGAGAAAATTTTAAAGGATTATGACATTCCTTCTCCATCTGAATTGGGGAAAGCAGGAAGTTATATTCAAAATACACCCAGAAAGCATGTTATGGAGGAGCGGAGAAAGAATGACATTGTCCTTGTCCCGGTAGGATGCACTGAATGTCATGGTGATTATGCTAATTCTGGTCTGGATACCTTCATGGTGACCCAAATCTGTGAGGCTCTCAGGAGGTATACCAAAAAGAAGGGGAAACCGGTAAGTTTAGCCTTTCCTCCCTTAAATTATGGTGCTCATCCCTATCATCATTGCGGTATGGCTGGTACTATTATTATGCCTGAGGATGTAGTTCGAGAGACCATGATTAATGTTATGTTAGGACTCTGGAATGATGGCTTTAGAAAACAAATCTGGATTAACAATCATGGACAATTATGGGTATTAGAATCAGCTTTGCAGGAATTTTGTAAACGCTATCAATTGCCAGGTATTTATCGGGTGATTGATTGGCATCGAGCAATCAGAGAATTCTTTATCCCGATTGAAAGGAAAGATAGTTTATCCACTGACTTCATTCATGCTGATGAAGCGGAAGCCTCTGTGGGATTATTACTCTTTCCAGATATGTTAGATATGAAGTATGCTGTTGATACCGAGGGAGAATCTTTATTACCTGGTGGACATTTTGATACCTCCGTTGATCCTTATCGTCGTCCCCAGCAGTGGCAACAGGGAGAAGGCCATTCTGCTATCGAAAGAGCAGCTGTTCCCGAAGGTGTAGTAGGTAAACCAACCAGAGCAACTGCTGAGAAAGCTAAAAGACCTATAACGGCAATTTTGAAATATCTAACTCTGGTACATGATGAGATTTTAGAGAACTATCCGGCTGGTAAATTGCCACCGGTGGAAAAGATTAGCTTAAGAGATCCCAAAGAGATGGAACCATTCTTGAGAGAGCCTATGAGTAAAGGCTGGAAATCGGTCTTTGAATTGCCCTATATTGGGCAGATCAACAGTCTATAGATAATAGATAAAATGTCAAATTTTTTTATATTCCTCACCCCCACTTTGATCCTCCCCCTCGAAGGGGGAGGAGACGAGATAGAACAATAATTTCATCAAGGGGTAGGATCGAAAACAAGAAAAGATTTAATCTAGCGGGAACTCCCCATCTGTAAGAGTGGAGATGAGAGCAAGTTCCCGCCATATCGGGACAGACGAAGTCTATAGAAGTGAGCACCACGTCTGTAAGGGCTGGGAGTCTATTTCTCGCATAAAGGGGGAGTTTATACTACCCTCTCCTCTAGGAGGGAGAGGATTAGGGTGAGGGGGAGAAAATGAAACAAAAATATCGGGTCACCAATACATTATTTAGCATCTAGTCCAATACAAAATAACAAAAAAATAACAACTTAAAATTAAAGATATTAATAAAGTTTTTCATTATTTATATAGTACAAGTCATTAGTATTTTCTATTGCTTACTGAGTGGAAAATACATAAAGTTTATTAACATGGCATAAATATTTCTGCCCTGGATAGAAATTTCGTTTTTGAAATAATTATATTTAATGAAAAGGGTTTAATCATGAAAAAAAGCATTGTTGTCTCCACACAACAGACTAAATTTTCAGCTCTGGCCTTTCAAGAGGATTTAGAGAAAAATATTAAAAGAATTGCTCAACTTGGTTTTGATGGGATTGAATTGGCAGTCAGAGACCCTCGCTATTTAGATAAAGAGAAAGTATTGCATCTGGTAAAAGAATACAATCTAGAAATTCCTGCCATTGGTACAGGGCAAGCCTGGGGTGAGGAGGGATTGAGTTTTTCTGATCCCAATGAGATTATCAGAAAAATGACTGTGGAAAGGATAATTGAGCAAATCAGATTTGCTTCTTATTTTGGTTCCCAGGTGATTATAGGTTTAATTAGAGGAATTGTGAAGGAAGGGATTGCCAGAGAGGATGCCGAGGCATGGACTATATCCTGTCTAAGAGAATGTGCCATCTTTGCACAGGAAGACAATGTTAAATTAACCCTGGAACCAGTAAATAGATATGAGAGTAATTTTATTAATACTCTTCAGGAAGGTGTAGAGTTTATTAGAAGGGTAAACGTTCCTAACCTTGGCTTACTGGCAGATACCTTTCATATGAATATTGAAGAAAGTTCGATTTACAAAAGTTTAACACAAGCTAAAGAATATATTACCCATATTCATGTTGCAGACAGTAATCGTTGGGCACCAGGCTTTGGTCATCTTGATTTTTCGAAAGTATTTGCGACATTAAAAGAGATTGGATATCAGGATTATATTTCAGCAGAAATACTTCCTCTACCTGATCAGGATGCTGCTACAGAAATGACCATAAAAACTTTAAACCGATTGAATATTTGATAAGATTGGATAAATCTTATAAAATTAGAAATACCTGCCATTATATTTTTAAATTTTAGATAATAAATAAACGAAATCAGAACATGTATTGATAATTTTAGGAAGAAATCAGATATTGAGGAAATATGGAAAGAATATCATTGAGAAGAATCTTGCTTCAATAAAATGACTGAGCCGTAAAGATTAAAATGTACCCAAACTTGATATTTTTGAATGAATTCCGAAGTAAGTGGTAAAATTGCCTTCACAGATTAACCGGAATATTAGTTAAGAGATGATAGAGTAAAGAGAACAAGAAAATTGGTTAATAAAAAGTAAAAATTGGCCACATTTAAAGGGTTTTAAGTCACCCGCTAGCGTGCGGATTTGTTTTTTTGCTGGTTAAAATGAAATACAAAATGGAGGATGTTAAACATGAAATCTTGGAAACTGGTTACTAAGATAATCAAGGAACAGGGCGTTGAACATGTTTATGGTATAGGGGATACTGACTTACATTGGTACGCTCATCAAACAGAAGGTCTTAAGGGCATTAATTTAAGGTATGAGGGCTCTGCTCCTTTCATGGCTATGGCTTATTCTCATTTAACAGGAAAGCCTGGTGTCTGCAGTGGTAGTTCCGGTCCTGGAGTGGCCAATCTCATACCAGGTGTCCTGGAGGCCTATTCAGGATGTGTACCCCTGCTTGTTTTTGCACCTTCAGTCAATCAAAAAACAGAGGGTATGGGAGAATTTCAAGAATGTGATCAGAGAAGGATGATGGAGCCAATTACTAAATGGAGTGCCAGAATACCTGATGGAGAGAGGATTCCCTGGTACCTTCATCGTGCTTTTTCCCTGGCTCTAAATGGGCAGCCAGGCCCAGTCTTTTTAGAGATACCTCTTGATGTAGGGGGCAGAATTGCCAGTGGTTTTGAGCTTGAAACAGAACCAATTGCTGACTATAAAACAATAAAAAAAATCAGAACAGCAGCAGATCCGGAATTAGTCCAAGCTGCTGCCAAATTATTGCTTTCAGCCAGCCAACCGGTAATAATAGCCGGTCATGGTGCAATGCTCTCTCAGGCAAAAGAGGAGTTTAGAGAGTTTATAGAATTATTAGGTATACCTTTTTTAACCACCCCGGGAGGCAGGGGTATTCTTAGCGAAAATCATCCTCTTGCTCTGGGAGTAAGCGGTATCTACAGGACCAAGATAGCCAAGGACTATTATAGCCAAGCTGACCTACTTATCTCCCTGGGTAGCAGGAATGAAAGTTTTCAAACTCATGACTGGCAAGACTTCCCACCCAAAGCCAAATTCATCCAGATAGATATAGCACCTTTTGAAATAGGCAGAAACTGGTTCCCTGATGTGGCAATTATAGGAGATGCTAAATTGGTGTTAAGGCAGCTTTCTTATACCATCAAAGATCAGTTAACAGAAGATCTAATTTATAAGGAAAGACCAAGAATCAAAAAATTAATAAGCGATAAGCAAGAATATGAGGAAGAGATAGAACAGGAGTGTCAGATAGAAGATCTTCCCATTCCCGCAAAAAGGATTGTCCATGAGGTGAGTAAGGTCTTTGGAAATGATACTATACTGGTAAACGAAAATGGTTCACAGGATACCTGGTCTTATTGCTATCCTTATTACAAAGTGCAAGAAGGATCTTTTTGTATACCCGTTGCCGAGCAGACCTGTATGGGTATGGGAGTGGTAGGAGCTATCGCTGCTAAGCTCACCAAACCAGAGAAAAAAGTGGTATGCATCACCGGGGATGGAGCATTCCAGATGTATATGAAGGAGTTACCCACTGCAGCACAATATCGAGCTGGTTGTACCTGGATTATCCTGAACAACTCTGCTTTTGGCTGGGTTAAATACAACCAGAGAAAGTATAAAGGTAATGATATCGCTACATTTAAAGTTCAGCCTGATTTCGTAAAATGGGCTGAAGCCTGTAATTGTTACGGTCAAAGAGTAAACAATCCTTCGGATATTTGGCCTGCCCTGGGAAAAGCCTTGCAGCTGAATAAAGAGGGGATCCCAGTAGTGCTTGATTTTATAACCGGTCTTGACCTTTCCCATTTTGATAGAGCTAGATAGTAGGAAAAAAGAAGAACTTTTTCTTTATTTATGGGATAGTTGTAAAAAATATATCAGTTTACAATATTTTGATTAACTAATTATCATTTATCATCAGGAGAATTAATTTGCTTAGAAGGAAGAGTAATCAATCCGTTCATAAGAAGTTTCCTCAATTAATGTGCAATTCTTTTAATATTATCAATAAATCATCAGGGTAAAATTTGACATTCCAAGACATCTGGTATACAATAAACTTATATTATATAGAAATAAATTCTATTATATAGAAAATAGCATACCTAAATGTTTTTGAAATATAATTTTAAGGAGAGTGATTGAATCGGCTAAAATACCTAAATAAATATCTATTTTTATTATTAAATAAAAGTATTTCTTAAAATGGGCTATGTAGCAGGAAAAACAAATAATTTAGACTGAAAAAATAACAAAAAACTACAATAAGAAAAAACATTAATATTTTAAAAATTAGTTTTACTAAGCTAAAAATTAAAAAATATTAGTCCGATAAGGAGGCAATATCGTAAATGGCTAACATTAATTTTAAGAAATCAATATTAGTAGTATCAATTTGTTTAGTTGCGGTATTTTTAGTATCGTTATCAGTCTTAGCAGAACCGAGACTGGTACTTCGTTCTGGTGACGACAGCACTGAAGAATACCCATATCATATAGCCTTTGCTGCCTGGGCAGAAGCAATAGATAAAGCAAGTAATGGGGAAATTAAGCTTGAAGTCTACTCCAATGCAGTTTTAGGATACGAAAGAGAATTAATTGAAGGCGTGCAGATGGGTACCATAGATTTTTGTACCACCTCTTTGGGACCTTTTGGTAGTTTTGCTCCACAGATTAATGTGTTAAGCCTTCCCTATATATTTAAAGATGTAGACCATCTTATTAGAGTTCTTGATACCGGATTATCATACAAAATGAATGCCTATATTGAAGAACAAAAAGTTGGTTTTTTAAGCTTGGGTTGGATATGTGGAGGAGGAAGATGCTTCTATACTAAAAAACCGGTAAATAGCATAGCTGATCTAGCTAATTTAAAAATCAGAGTCATGGAAAATGATGTCTATATTAATATGGTGAACATGGTTGGAGCAAAAGCGGTTCCTATGGCTTACGGTGAGGTTTACAGTGCTCTGCAAACAGGAGTCTTGGATGGAGCTGAGAATGATTTTGGCGCTTATTATACTCAAAAACATTATGAGGGAGCACCCTATTATGCTTTAGACGTCCATACTATTGATATAACTGGATTACTGGTTAGCACCAAAACCTGGGAAAAACTATCTGATGCTGATAGGACAGTATTGTTGCAAACATTACCAGCATTTATTGAAGCAGGACGTGAATCTTGGGCCAAATTGACTGTTGATGCAAAAGATGCTGTACAAAAAGTAGGTGCCACTGTTACTGAGGTTGATAAGGAAGAATTCAAGAATGCTGTTACTCCAATGTGGGAAACTGCTGTCAAAGAATATGGAAATGAATTTTTCGATTTTGTAATGTCAGTAGAGTAATCTCAGATTATTGTATTTTTTTGTTACTCCTTTAAGCCATTAATTGATGTATTAAGTTTAGATAAAACCTTGCTGCATAGTCCATTAACATGAAAAGGGAAAAAATAAAAATCACTTTTTTAAGAAAGATAAAGTTTTTATTTTGAAAAAGTATTTACTGATTTAGAAAATATATGTCAGAAGGAAAAATCATTTAAATGATAATTATTGAAACAATCTTAAAAATTTTAAAAGCCTTAAGAAAATCTAATATTATCGAAGCAATCATAGCATTACTAACAGCAATTCTCTCTGTTATAGTACTGCTTCAGGTTGTCTTTCGCTATGTATTGAATTCCCCACTTGCCTGGACAGAAGAAGCCTCTAGATTTCTTCTGATATGGATTGTTCTTTTGGGAGCGGCAATCGGAATTAAGCGAAAATCTCATTTTACGGTTGATATTTTCTTTAAGAAACTTTCTCCAAAGTTACAACAAAGCCTGCAATTAGCACTGGATATTTTTCTTTTTATATTAATTTTTGATGTAATGATTATTAATGGAGTTTATTTATCTAAACTAACATTTAGACAAATAAGCCCTGCACTAAATATCCGTATGTCTTATGTCTATTCAGCTGTTCTGGCAGGAGGTATTTTATCTTGCTGTTATGTTTTGGAAGACATATTATCATATATTAAAGAGGGGATTACGAAAAACCAGAATAGAATAATAGAGAAAGGATCATAGAAATTAAATGACTATTGTTTTTTTGTTTTTAGGCATTTTAGGATTTTTCATTATTCTGAACTTCCCAATAATTTATGCTATTATTGCTACCTCCTGGATTCTATTGAAGTTTGGCGATATACCCATTCCTGTTTCCTTAATAGGTCAAAAATTAATTGGGGGCATCAATTCTTTTCCTTTATTAGCTGTTCCCTTCTTTATGTTAGCAGCTAACATTATGACCTCTACCAGTATTATTAAAAGATTGGTATCTTTTATCACCTCCCTTATAGGGTTTGTGAGAAGTGGTCTGGCCATTGTAAATGTTCTTGTTTCGATGATTTTTGCAGGAATGTCTGGTTCTGCAACGGCTGATACTGCTGGAGCCAGTGCCATGATTATGAATGCCATGATTGAAGAAGGCTATGACAGGCCGTTTAGTGTAGCAGTGACAGGCGCCTCCTCAACTATTGGCATAATTATACCACCAAGTATCCCCCTTATTATTTATGCCTGGGTTTCCAATGTATCGGTAAGTGCATTATTTTTGGCAGGAATTATTCCGGGTATCTTAATAGGTGTGGCCCAGATTTCTTTGGCTACTTATAAAGGAAAGGTCAGAAACTATCCGAAATACCCCCGGGTACCCTTTAGACAAATTATTAAGGATGCTTATCAAGCCATACCGGTATTGATTTTACCTATTATTATCCTGGGGGGTATATTTAGTGGAATATTTACCGCAACAGAAGCGGCAGTAGTTGCAGTTTTCTATGCCTTAGGACTAGGTTTATATCTGAAAGAATTAACTATACCAAAACTTTTTAATTGCCTAGTTATGACTGGAGTAACTTCGGCAATTTCACTTTTGTTGATTGGTGCCACCACTCCCTTGGGCTGGATACTGGCTTTACATCATGTCCCTAGCATGATAGCAGATTGGTTTATAGCTGTGACCTCTAATCCTACTGTTTTTTTGTTGCTCATTGTAGCCTTTATGCTGGCTATCGGTTGTGTAATGGATAACGATCCAGTAATTTTGCTTACTACACCAATATTCTTGCCTATAGCAAAAACTTTAGGAATAAGCCCTATACTGTATGGGATAATTGTTAATATTGCGCTAGCAATTGGCATAGTAACTCCACCAGTGGGTTGTGCGCTATTTGTCGCCTGTGCAGTGGGAAAGATTAATATTGCAGATGTTGTTGGAGAATTTTTACCATTTTATCTGGTCATGGCTATTGTGGTAATATTACTTGTGCTTTTTCCACAGCTGGTACTCTATCTGCCATTAAAATTTATGCCACTTTCTGTATATTAAATTAATATGTAGTTGATCTTATATATTTACAAATTAATTAAAGGAGGTTTTCAAGAAAAAATAAAATGGAAATAAGACAAGCATTTAATATAGAATATATTAAAAGCCTGGATACAGAAGGCTTACGGAAGGAGATGCTAATTCCGGGATTGTTTATTCCTGGAAAGCAGAAAATGGTTTATACCCATTTTGATAGAATGATTGTCGGTGGTATCTGCCCTCAACAGCCTCTTGTAATAGATGATACCAGAAAAATTACCGGAACTGATTACCTTCTGGAAAGAAGAGAAATGGGAATCATAAATATTGGTTCTCCTGGCATTATCAAAGTAGATGGTGAGGATTATGTTTTAAATTATAAGGATTTATTGTATGTCGGAATGGGAGTACGCGATATTCAGTTTCTAAGCAAGAACCAGGAAAAATTGGCTAAGTTTTATTTTGTATGCACCACTGCACACCAAGCTTATCCCACTAAAAAAATTGAATTCAATATGATTGAACCAATTGCACTTGGTTCAGCAGAAGGCGCCAGTAAGCGAGTGCTCTATAAATATATAGTTCCAGAAACCATACAAACAAGTCAATTAACTATGGGGATGACAGCAGTGGAACCGGGAAATGTCTGGTGTAATATTCCAGGCCATACTCATGCTAGAAAGACCGAGATTTTTCTATTTTGTGAACTAAAAGAGGAGGCCATCATAGTTAATATTATAGGTGAACCAAAAGAGACCCGGCACATCATTACCAGGAATGAAGAGGCAGTAATAGCGCCCGGTTGGTCTATTCATTCTGGTGTAGGCACCAGCAATTATACGCTTATCTGGGGAATGTCCGGGGAGAATCAGACATTTACAGATATGGATGGGATACCATTTAATGATTTACAATAAGGAAAAATATTAATAATCATTGAATAATAATATTTTTAGAATTCCATGATAAATTGGATTATTAAATTAAATAGATTACCTTGAAATTTCTTGCGGAATCTTTAGATATCAGATATGGTAATAATTAACAGAAAATAACAGGTAAAGGAGAAGATAAAAGTGGTTAAAGTCAAAGTAGGTATTATAGGATCCAGATTTGCTGCAGGTTTACATGCTAGGGCATATCAGCGATGTTCGGATGCCGAACTGGTGGCAGTAGCTGCGATAGATAATCTCGATAATTTCTGTACCCAATTCCAAATACCCAAGGCTTACAGTGATTATAGGGAAATGCTTGAAAAAGAGGATATACAGATGGTGAGCGTTTGCGTGCCAAATTTTCTTCATAGAGAAATTGTTGCTCATACAGCCGCTGCAGGAAAACATATAGTATGTGAAAAGCCCTTAGCTACTACTTTAGAAGATTGCGATAAAATGATTAAGGTTTGTCGTGATAATAAAGTGAAATTGATGTATGCCGAAGACTGGATTTTTGCCCCTGCTCTTATGAGAGCAAAAGAAATTTATAAAGAAGGAGCTATTGGTGATATCCTTTATATTAAGGCAAAGGAAAGCCACGGTGGATCACACTCTCTTTATGCTCAGAAGGTGAAATATTGTGGTGGAGGGGCAATGATTCATTTAGGAATACATCCTGCTGGTTTTGTTAACTGGTTTAAGGAGAAAAAAGTGGTAGAAGTATTAGGTAAAACCAGTAAAGGTTTACACCAAAATTTATTACATAATGAGTTTGAAGGAGAAGACTGGGCTGCTGGAATATTGACTTTTGAGGATAACACTTTTGGATTTATAGAGGGTAATTATATCACCTTTGGTGGCATGGATAACAAAATTGAAATTTATGGCAGTAAAGGAAATATTAAAATAGAATTAACCCATGGCTCTCCCATACTAGTTTATAGCCCAGTTGGATATGAATATGCTATTGAAAAAGCAGATACCACCAAGGGATGGACTTTCCCGGCAGTGGATGAAGAACATTCCTTGGGCTATGTAAATGAAATCAGGCACTTTGTTGAATGTGTCAAATTAGATAAAGAAATTGAGGAAGGTGCTCGAGGGGAAGACGGCCGAATCGCTCTCCAGATAATAAAGAGTGTCTATCAATCTGAAAAAGAAGGTAAACTTGTAAAAATTAATTAAACAAGTCAGTCAATCCTTTTGTTTATTCTTAAGTACCAATATCATCAAACTTTTTATTAAATTTATGGCACGAGTAGTGATCCCTTTTCTTTTGATAAGTATGGTTACATTGCTTTTAGTTTCTTATTGGCCTGGTTTAGTATTATTTATTCCAAAACTTTTTTAGGATACCTATAGATATTTGAACAATTGTTTTTTATCTAATAAAATAATTAACAGGATCTTTAAATATTATTTGAGGTGATGAAAAATATGAAAGCAGCTGTAAAAGTGAATGAGCAAAAAGAATGTATTATTAAAGATATACCGTTACCCGTTCCTGGTCCACAAGAAGCCTTAGTAAAAGTGAAAGCTGCTGGCTTTTGCGGAACAGATGTAGCAATTATAGACAATCATTTTATGGGAAGGCATGGTAAGGTAAAATTACCTATGATACCTGGACATGAATTATCCGGAGAGGTAGTGGAAGTAGGAAATAATGTAACTAAGGTAAAAATTGGTGACCGAGTTACCAGTAGTGACATTAAAGGCTGCGGGACTTGTTATGGTTGTAAAATCGGATTATTTCATTACTGCCGCAATTGGGATCATCTGGGAATAGATACACCGGGTTGTTTTGCCGAATATGTCGTTGCTTCGGAAGATATTCTTTTCCCTGTACCGGATAATATTTCCGATGATGAAGCCACATTACTTGAATTAGCCACTACATCTACCAGGGCTTTTCGGACTAATTGTATCAAACCGGCAAGCACAGTAGTATTATTAGGACCCGGCCCCTTTGGTCTTTTATTGCTTCAGTCTGCATTGGCTGCCGGAGCTGGCTATTGTATTATGATTGGTTTGAATGGTGATGAACAAAGATTAAAAGTTGCTATTGAACTGGGAGCGAGTAAAGTAATCAATGCGGATCAAACTGATGCGGTGCAAGAGGTCTTAGATTTTACTCAGGGCAAAGGAGCTGATGCAGTAGTTGAGGCTACCGGTAATGCTGTTGCTGTTTCTCAGGGCTTGGATATATTAGGAGTAGGAGGCTTGCTCCTAATGGGTGGAAGTGGATTTGCTGGAAAAGAAATCTCTTTTAAACCATGGAATGTAGTTAGAGAAGAAAAGCAACTGAAGGGATTACAGGGATTTACCTGGGCCGATTATCTGTTAGCCTTAGAGCTGTATACACAAAAAAAGATGAAACTTAAACCATTGATTACCCATGTTATGAAGTTAGAAGATATCAATAAAGCCTATCAGATTGCCAAGAATAAAGAATCTATTAAGATAGTACTTCATCCATGAATAATGAATCTAATTTAAAAAGTATCATTAGATATTGAAAATTGTAATAGTTTTTTATATAATTAAAATATGATTTAGAAAGATATTCTGTAATATAGAATGGAATTAAAATGAATAAAATAACTCCAAATTATCCTATAAAAGTATTAAATAAAGCTTTCACAGTCCTAGATATATTACTAAAGAATAATGCGCCAATGAGTATGACTGAGATTGGTGAGCAATTGCATTTTTATCCCAGTACCATTCACCGTATACTTGATACTTTAAAATACGGTGGATATGTAGAACAGGATCCTTCCACACAAAAATATCAATTAGGCTTGAAGTTGTTAGAATTAGGAATGGCAAAATTACAACAAATTGACCTCATAAGAGAATCTACTCCCTACTTAAAGGAGCTAGCAAAACGATGTGACGAAACAGTACATTTAGGAATTTTAGAAGATAACAATGTTCTTTATTTAGTTAAGGAGGAATCAACCCAAACTATTAGAATGATTTCTTATGTTGGCAAGAGAGCGCCCTTACATTGTACTGCATTAGGTAAAATATTATTGGCTTTTCTTCCCTCAGACAAAAGAGAACATATATTAGTTAAAATAGAGCTTTCTAAACTCACTGAAAATACGATAACTGATAAGTGTAAGCTGATAGAAGAGCTTAACAAAATTGAACAAGAAGGATTTGCCCTGGATAGAGAGGAGAATGAAAAATATGTTCGCTGTATTGCTGCTCCAATCAGGAATTATCAGGGAAGAGTCATTGCTGCAGTGAGCATCTCAGGTCCTTCTTACCGCATAAATAAGGGGAAACAGAGTAAATTAATAGATGAATTGATTTATAGCTGCGACAAAATTTCTGCTCGGTTAGGATTTCAATTAAGTTCTTAAGCAATTTTGTGAAAAAATTTTAAATTATACTGATATTATCATAAATCTAATTAAAAGGAGGACATTCAATTGAACAATATTCTCAAAAAAATTGGAGAATTAGGGATTGTACCGGTAGTAAAGGTTAATAGAGCTGAAGATGCTGTTCTTTTGGGTAAGGCACTTCTTTCAGGAGACCTTCCTGTTGCAGAGATTACCTTTAGAACCTCTGCTGCTGAAGATGCTATTAAGGCTTTAACGGATGAACTTCCTGAAATTTTAGTGGGAGCGGGTACTGTTTTAACAATTGAACAGGCGAAGAAAGCAGTCACTGCTGGTGCCAAATTTATTGTGTCTCCTGGTTTTAACACCAAAATTGTTGATTACTGCATCGAAAACAATATACCGGTGACTCCGGGAGTTAATAGTCCTACTCAGATTGAAATGGCTTTAGAAAAGGGATTAGAGGTAGTAAAATATTTCCCAGCAGAAGCATCAGGGGGCTTAAATCTTCTTAAAGCCCTGTCTGGACCTTTTTCTGAGATCAAATTTATTCCTACCGGAGGAATTGATCAGAATAATTTATTAGCCTATCTGGCTCATTCCCAAGTTTTAGCCTGTGGTGGAAGCTGGATGGTTAAATCCGACTTTATCTCCTCCGGGAACTTTAATCGTATTACCGAACTCGCCAGAGAAGCGGTTTCCACTATGTTAGGTTTCCAGTTAGCCCATTTAGGCATAAATGAAGAAACCCAGGAGAAAGCCCTCAATGCTGCCAATCTATTATCTCATAACTTCTATTTTACTACTAAAGAGGGAAGTAGCTCAGTCTTTGCTGGTTCTGGCTTTGAGGTAATGAAGAAGAAATACCTGGGCGAACATGGTCATATTGCCATTGCCACCAATAATATTACCAGAGCCATTGCCTATCTAAAAAGGAAGGGTATTTCTATCTTACCTGAGACCGCTAAAGAGTCTAATGGTAAGTTGAAGGCTGTTTATCTGGATATGAATGTATCTGGCTTTGCCGTACATTTAATGCAAAGATAATAATACAAGGGAGGAAATCATGGGAAAGTATGTTACCTTTGGTGAAATTATGTTAAGATTAAAACCACCTCAGTTTGAGCGATTTTTACAGAGCCCTCTTTTGGAAGCAACCTTTGGTGGTGGAGAAGCAAATGTGGCAGTAGCATTAGCTAGATTCGGTCTTGAAGTGGCTTATGTTTCAGTTATTCCTGATAATCCCATTGGTGAGGCTTGTATCAGAGAATTAAAAAGACAGGGAATTGATGCCTCATTTATAGTGCGAAAAGGAGAAAGGCTCGGTATCTATTTCTTAGAAGCAGGAGCAAACCAGAGACCCTCAATGGTAGTCTATGACCGCTCTCACTCAGCTATTGCTGAAGCAAGGATGGGTGATATTGACTGGGATAAGGTATTTCAAGGAGCAAGCTGGTTTCATATTACCGGTATTACACCAGCGATCTCTTCTTCAGCAGCTGACCTTTCTATAGAAGCTGTTAAGAAAGCAAAAGAAAAGAACGTTACAGTATCCTGTGATCTGAACTACCGGAAAAATCTCTGGAAATATGGGAAGTCTGCTCCGGAAATCATGAATGAATTAGTGAAATATGTGGATATAGCTGTGGGCAATGAAGAGGATTGTCAGAAATCCTTAGGGGTAAAGATGGATATAGATGTAGAGTCAGGGGAATTGTCAGCAGAAAAATATCAGGAGATAACTCAAAAGATTTTAGGCTTATACCCCAATATTAAAAAGATTGCTATTACCCTAAGGGAAAGTCATTCGGCAGATTATAATGGCTGGTCGGCAATACTTGATAACAGGAAGGAATTCTTTGTTTCTAAAAAATATGAAATCCATGATATTGTGGATAGAGTAGGTGGTGGAGATACCTTTGCTGCCGGATTAATTTATGGTCTGAATCATCTCTCCAGTGACCAGGAAGCCCTGGAATTTGCTGTGGCTGCATCCTGCCTCAAACATTCCATACCAGGTGATTTGCCTTTACTTTCCTTAAAAGAGGTGAAAAATTTAATAGGAGGTGCTGCCTCTGGGAGGGTACAGAGGTAAACATAAATAATAAGACTTGTAATACTACTTCAGATTAACAAGCTTCAGAATTACTTATTCTATTCTATAGGAGGTGATAAACTGTTAAAATTGCTGTTAATTGTATTGGGAAGTTAAATTAGTGAATCAATGTTAAATTAAATTAGGAGGAAAAACAAGATGAAAAAAATTAATGCAGTGTTATTAATTGTTATAGCTTTGGTACTGATATGCTCGTCATTGGTATCCGCTCAGGCAAAATATGTGCTAAAGTTTAATCATGTATTATCGCCTAATGAACCATATCACCAGGGATTTCTCAATTGGGCGGAAAGAGTAAAAGAAAGAACTAACGGAGAAGTCGAGATTCAGGTCTTTCATAGCGCACAACTGGGAGTGGAAGAAGATATAATTGAACAGATTCGTCAGGGTGTTAATGTAGGACAAAATACAGATTCAGCACGTTTAGGTAATTATATTCCCGGCATCGCAGTGATGAATGGCCCTTACTTTGTAAATAGCATTGAAGAGGTAAAAAAGCTAAATGAAATTCCTACTATTAAAAAATGGAATGAAGAGTTAGCTACGGAGTACGGTTTAAAGGTTCTTTCCTTTAACTGGGTACAGGGATTCAGGCATTTTATGACCAACAAACCAATTAAGTCACCAGAGGATTTAAAGGGTTTACGAATCAGAACTCCTCCCGCTCCAATCTGGTCTGAATCAGTAAGAGCATTGGGCGCTGTACCGACAGCTATTAACTTTGGCGAAATATATACTGCTGTGCAACAAAAAGCAGCTGATGGTGCTGAACTTGTTTATGCCAATATTTTTGGTGCCAATTTGTTTGAAGTATTGAAATACGTATGTGAAACAAAACATTTCCTGCTGATTAACTTTGAAGTAATTAGCGCTAAATGGTTTGATAGTCTACCTGAAGAATATCAAAAAATTCTGGTTGAAGAATGTGATAGAGCAGGGTTAGAGACTTCTTATTCCATGGAAGAACAAATTCCGGATTACAGAAAAAGAGCTGAAGAGAAAGGTATGACTATTATTCCCACAGAAGAAATAAATGTTGAAGCATTCAAAGAAGCAGGGAAAGCAGCCTATGAGGTACTTGGTATTGCCGATGTCAGAGAGCAAATCTTAGAAGAATTAGCAGCTATGCAATAGCATAGAAATCTGGAACTACAATTATTGTCAAAGGCTAATTACTTTTCGGCTAATTTTCTATACCGGGTACAGTTTATAAGAATTACAAGGGCAAAGCGATTAGTTATAGTTGAATTTAAGTGATCAAGGCTTTGCCCTTGTTTGATAAAAATTATAATATTTTTTAGTATATTTCAATTTATTTTTAGCATCATCATAAATCGATCACCTTTATACCAAAAATAAATTAGTAAATCTTTTGATCTTAAATTTATTTAATCAAATGGGGGAATTGGAGGGATTTATGTGAATAGATTTAGGAAAGCATACGAATTTATAGGTAAGGCAGAGAATTTTATAGCTGGATGGTTATTTGTTGTTATAGTTTGTATTATTTTTGTAGCAGGATTTGGGAGAAGTATTGGTTATCCCATCAGATGGGCTATGGATGCTTCTACCTTTCTTTTTGCCTGGGCGGTATTCTTCAGTGCCGATATTACCATGAGAAAAGATAGGCATGTAAATGTAGAAATTTTAGTTAATAGATTTCCAGATAAAATAAAGAATTATCTTACCCTGCTTAATTATATAATTATTATTGTTTTTTTACTTTTTCTTATTATCTATGGCATAAAGCTTTGTTTTATTACCAGATTCAGGGCTTTTCAGGGAATCCCGGGCTTTAGTTATACCTGGGTAACTCTAAGTATACCTGTTGGATGCGCCTCCCTTCTCTTAACTATTTTACTTAAAATTGAGCATTTAATTAAAAGTAAGAAATTTCAAATTTTAGGAAGAGAATAAAATACATGACTACCATGATTGAGCTTAATAGCATGTTGGAAGAATCTAAACTTATTTAAGGAGGAGTGATAATGTTACTCGTCTTTATCTTATTTGTTGTATTTCTTTTATTAGGAATGCCGGTAGCTTTTGCCATAGGCATATCCGGATTTGTTTTTTTTATCCAGCAGCCTACCCTGCCCTTTACTATGCCTGTGCAATTGATTCTTTCCCAAACACAAAATTTTACCTTGCTGGCCATACCAACTTTTATCTTTGCCGGTAATTTGATGAATAATACCGGGATAACAAAAAGGCTGGTTAACTTTGCTTCGGTTTTGGTGGGGCATAAGCCTGGTGCTCTTGCTCATACCAGTGTAGTAATGAGTAGCATGATGGGTGGCGTTTCTGGTTCAGCTATTGCTGATGCAGCAATGGAATCGCGTATATTGGGCCCAGATATGACCAAACAAGGTTATGCACCTGGTTATTCCGCGGGAGTACATGGATTTTCTGCTTTAATTACCATTTCCATTCCACCCAGCATTGGTATGGTATTGTATGGAAGCATTGGAGAAGTATCAATCGGACGACTTTTTGCCGGAGGCATTGTTCCCGGTCTTTTAATGATGCTCTCCTTAATGATTACTGTTTCCATTACTGCAAAAAGAAGGGGTTATTTGCCAGTGAATAAAATAAAAGCTCCTGCCAAAGAGATGCTTGCTACTTTCTTTAGAAGTATCTGGGCAATTTTGTTCCCGATTATACTATTAGTAAGTCTTCGCTCTGGTTTGCTACTTCCATCTGAAGCAGGAGCCCTTGCTGCCATCTATGCCTGTATGGTAGGCATAGTTGTATACCGAGAACTGACCTGGAAAAGATTCCAGGATGCTATTCTTAATACCATCCTAGACGTAGGAATGATTATGTATTTGATTGCTCTGTCTGGTTTAGTGAGCTATGGACTTACCTGGGAGATGATACCACAGGCGTTATCACAATTTATTTTAACATTAAGCGGGAATCCAGTTTTTATTACTACTATTATCTTATTATTTCTTTTATTTTTAGGTATGGTAATGGATTCTACTGTTATCATTTTACTCCTGACCTCAATATTGATACCTATTATGAAAACTGTAGGAGTAGATTTGGTGTTTTTTGGGGTAATTATGGTTATTACCTGTGCCATAGGGCTTTTAACTCCACCTGTTGGTGTTGCCATGTATTCTGTCTGCTCTATTATGAATTGTTCTATTCAAGAATTTGTAAAGGAAAGCTGGCCATTTTTTATAGCTGTAATATCTGTAATTATTCTATGTGTGATATTCCCTGGCCTTATTACTTTTGTTCCTAATTTAATTTTTGGTTAAAATTAGTTTAGATATAATTGAAAAATAAAAAAACGTATTATTAAAGGAGTAATATTATGTCTAATAAAAAATTTAAGATTGTTATTACTGATTGTGATCATCCTTCTGTAGATATTGAAAAAAAAGTCTTAAGTACAATTAATTCCGAACCCATTTTAGAATCATGCCGTACAGAGGATGATGTAATAAAAGTTGCATCTGATGCTGACGCTGTGATCAATCAATATGCTCCCTTGACCAGGAGGGTAATACAGTCACTTAAAAAGTGTAAAATAATTACTCGTTATGGAGTAGGGGTAGACAATATCAATCTAAAAGCAGCAACTGAACATAATATTATTGTGGCAAATGTCCCTGATTATTGTGTTGACGAAGTTTCAACCCATGCCTTTTCTCTAATTCTCTCCTGTGCCAGGGCCATAACAATGTTAGATAGAAAATTAAGAGAAAAAAAATGGGATTTTACCTTAGCTAAACCACTCTTTAGAACACAGGGTCAGACCATAGGACTCTTTGGTTTGGGTAGGATTGCCAGGATGGTGGTAGATAAGGCTGCGGGTTTTGGATTTAAAGTTATTGCTTATGATCCTTATGTCTCCAAAACAGGTAGTGATGTAGAATTGGTTACTTTTGACCGCTTATTCTCTGATTCAGATTTTCTTTCTATCCATGCTCCTTTAACTGAGGAAACAAGGCATATTATTGGAGAAAAAGAACTAAAAATGATGAAGAATACAGCCTATTTGATTAATACTTCTCGTGGACCTCTGGTTGATGAAAAGGTCTTATATATAGCCCTAAAAGAAAGATGGATTGCTGGTGCAGCTCTGGATGTTATGGAAAATGAACCACCTGATTGGGAGAATCCCTTACTATCTCTGGAAAATACAATTATAACTCCTCATATCTCTTTTTACTCAGAAGAGTCCTATGTTGAGCTTAAAACAAAAACTGCTGAGGCTGTTCTTTCTGTACTTATCGGAAATAGACCGAGATCAGTAGTGAATCCACAAGTTTTAAATAGTTAAGCTTTTTACAGGAGGTTAAAAGATGAGCTTAAAGGATAAAGTAGCAATTATTACCGGTGCTGGTAGGGGTATTGGTAAAGCGATTGCCCTTACTCTTGCACGGGAAGAAGCAAATATCATTGTTAATGATATTAATACAGAAATTGCCCAGAATGTTGCTGACGAAATAAAGGGTATGGGTAGAAGAGCTCTTGTCATTCAAGCAGATATTTCCGTGGCAAGGGAAGTAAATCAGATGGTGGCATTGAGTATGAGAGAATTCGGTAGAATTGATATTTTAATAAATAATGCTTCAATTATTAAAAGGGGAACCATTGAGGAGCTTAGTGAAGAGGATTGGGAAAAGGTAATCAATGTTAATCTTAAAGGTACTTTTCATTGTATGAAGTCGGTTGTGGGAATTATGAAAAAGCAGAAATATGGGAAAATAGTTAATATTTCTTCAATAGTAGGCAAAATAGGAGATCTGGCTTCTGCTCCCTGTTATGGTGCATCTAAGGCAGGCATAGCTTGCTTGGGCAAATCCTTAGCTAGAGAACTAGCTCCCTTTAATATTAATGTTAATGTGGTTGCTCCTCATGCTATTGAGACAGAAATGAGCAGGGAATGGCCTGAAGAAAAAAGAAAAAGTATCATCGCTGGAATACCACTTGGAAGAATGGGGGAACCGGAGGATGTGGCAGAAGCAGTTGCTTTTTTGGTATCTGATAAAGCTAAATTTATCACTGGCGAAGTTCTGGATGTCAATGGTGGAAGTTTAATGGATTGAATAGAAATAAGTGACTAAGAAAATTAATCCTCTTTAAATTATTATTGGAATCACTCCCCCCTATGTGGATTCTTTATTTACTTAATTTTATCAAATAGAAAAATTATCAATTATTATTGTATCTGAGATAAAAGGAGGCAATGCTATGAGTAAAGCTATTTATATCGGAATAGTTGGTTGTGGTTTTGCTGCTGATTTTCATTATAATTCCTATCAACGAGTTACTGGTTTGGAGGTTACAGTGGTGGGGATTACATCACTTACCAGAGAACATCGAGAAAAGTTTGCCTGTAAATGTGGCATTAATGCCTTTAATTCTCTGGAAGAAATGCTTCCCGAGGTGGATGTCATTGATATATGCACTCCAGTATATACTCATGAAGAAATATCTACAAAATCTTTAGAGGCAGGTAAGCATATAATTGTGGAAAAACCCTTTACAGGATATTTTGGGCCACCTGGAAACAAGAATTTTAAAGGTAATAAATTTCCAAAAGAAAAAATGCTAAAAGAGGCTATAGCCAGCACCAAAAGAATAATAACTACAGCATTAAAGTATCAGAGAAAAATCTGTTATGCCGAAAATTGGATTTATGCACCAGCTGTGCAGAAAGAGGCAGAAATTATTTCCAAGTCCCGGGGGCAGATATTATGGGCTCTAGGAGGACAATCACATTCCGGAAGTCTTTCTCCAGCTTATGGAATCTGGCGACTCTCTGGGGGTGGTTCTATTGTTGGTAAAAGCTGTCATCCTTTATCTGCACTGCTTTATCTCAAACAAGTAGAAGGGATTGCCAGTAATAACAGAGCAATTCGTCCTAAGACAGTGAGTGCCCGTACTCATGAGATAACCAGAAATCCCAGTTTTATAAACAAAGGTTTTTTAAGAACTGATTATGAGGATATAGAAGATTATGGTTATCTCCATGTGGTATTCGATGATGGTATGATTGCCGATATTTTTGCCTCAGAATTGGTAATGGGTGGTGTACATAACTGGTTAGAAATCTTTGCTAATAACCATAGGATTCGTTGCAATTTGAGCCCTACTGATGCCTTAGAACTTTACAATCCAGATGAAAAGCAATTGGAAGATGTTTATATAATGGAAAAAATTGGTACCAAGCAAGGCTGGTCTAATCCAGCACCTGATGAAAACTTTATGTTTGGTTATCCTCAGGAAATACAGGACTTTATGGAATCAATTGCTGGTGAAAGAGAGCCTAAAGCAGGAATGTTATTAGCTAGTGATGTAATAAGTGTTCTTTATTCAGCTTATGTATCAGCAGAGAAAAAAGGTATGGAAGTAGAAATACCGCTAATATCTCCTAAGGAAACAACATGAAAATAAGACTTTGACATCTTTACATTTTGAGGTATAATATTTGTAGGAAAAATTCATTCATATAGAACAATATTCTATAATGTAGAATAATTATGGTTTTTGGAGAAAAAAGCAGAAGAATATGAGGCATGTTCTAAAAAGTTGATACTCAAGGGAAACAAATAGTTTAATACTGAAGGAGGTGAGGCAAAAAGCATCAATGAAGGCATTGGCTAGAACAATATTAAGTAGAAAAAGTTTAATAATATTTATTTAAAAGAGGGGTTTAAAAATGTTAAAAAAGTTTTTTTCTGTAATATTAATACTTTTTCTAGTCCTTACCATGTTTACCCAGATAGTGGGAGCTAAGACTACTATTCATCTAGCAAGCCCATTTGCAGCAGGTCATATTTTAGTAGAAGCAGGTGAAAAATTTAAAGAACTGCTGGAGAAAGAAAGCGGAGGAGAAATTGAAGTTCTTGTTCAAGTGGCATTAGGCTCTGAAGAAGAAGTCAATGATTGGTGTAGCGAAGGGAAAGTAGAAATGCAAGCTACTGGTGGAAGGCCAATTGAAGTCTCTGCTCCCCAATATTTCTTTTTCAATGCACCTTATGTCATGAGAGATTTTGAACATTTCCTGAAAGTTTGGGAATCTCCTTTAGGAATGGAAGCTAGGGATGTAATTGCAGAAAACGGCAATATGATATATCTGGGAATAGTTTATCGAGGATTACGTCAAACAACTTCAAACAAGCCAATCTATACCCCAGAAGATGTCCACATGTTAAAACTCAGATTACCAACAGTAAAGACCTGGATTGCGGTATGGGAAGAAATCGGGGCAGCTCCTGTTCCCATTCCTTTGCCTGATCTCTATAATTCATTAAAAGACGGAATAGCAGATGCATCCGAAGGCGATTTACCACAGATTTCTTCTTTCAAATTAGATGAAGTGCAAAGTTATCTCACTATTACAAACCATTTAGTTCAAACAGGAGGAATTCTTGTTAATAAGAGTTTTTTTGAAGGATTATCCAATGACCAACAGGAGCTAATTTTAAAGAATATAAAACAAGCTGTTAATTGGGCTAATGATAAAATTAAGAAAGGTGAGACAGATATTCTCATTGATCTTCAGAAGAAAGGAATGCAAGTGGTAATTCCTGATGCTGTTGCTTTCCGGGAAAAAGGGAAACCAGCTGTTGAAGAACTGTTCAGGACCGAATGGCCAGTAACTACCTGGGAAGAAGTATTGTCTTATTAGTGAATAAATAAGAATTTTAATAAATATGATAACTTTCCCAATTGTTAATGAATTAAGACAGGGGGGTATTAAGTAAAATATAATTTATCCCATAATTAAGAAATACCCCCCACAGGATAGTTTTTTAAAATATTACATGATTAACTTGAAATACTAATAGTAAAGAAATATTGAGAAGCAAGAATGATTTGATAAAAAATGGGAGCATAAGCATGATTAACTGGTCTGAAGTAAATGAAAAGAAAAAAAGAATAAAAACTTTAATGGACTCATTAAGTCTTGATGCTATTCTATTGAAGAGACAATGCAATTTTTCCTGGATCACCTGTGGTGGCACAAATCAGGTAAGTATTGCTACTGATACAGGCGCTGCCTCTATCCTGATTACCTCTGGTGAAGAATATGTTATTTGTAATAATATCGAGGCACCTCGTATTGAAAAAGAAGAGAAACTTTCAGAACAGGGATATAAAATTAGGTCATTTAAATGGTATGAAGATAGGGAAGAGAATATAATTAATGAGATAGTTAAAGGCGGTGAGATTGGTTGTGATATTTCTTTCCCTGGAACTAAAAATATTTCTCAATCTTTAAACCCCCTCCGCTATTCCCTTACTCCCTGGGAAGTGGAAAGATATAAGGAAGTTGGCTATCTTACTTCTAAAGCGATTGAAGAAACTGCCTTGACCATAAAACCGGGTGATAAGGAATGTGAGATTATCGGTAGATTAGCCGAAAGGTTATGGGCTAACCGTTTAGATTATATTACTACTTTTTGTGCTGCAGATGAGAGGATTGCTAATTTCAGGCATCCTCTGGCAACAGAAAAAAAAGTTAATCAGAGGGTTATGCTCTGTGTTAATGCTAGAAAATGGGGATTAATTATCTCCCTCACCAGATTTGTTCAATTTGGAAAAATCCCTGAGGAGATAAAAAAGAAATATCAGGATAATGTCCATATAGATTGTGTAATGATGTCTAATACTATACCTGGAAGGCCGGTGCTGGAAGCTTTTAAAAAGAGTCTAGAAGCATATCAGGAAATGGGATACCCGGAAGAATATCAACTTCATCATCAAGGAGGAGCTATCGGTTATACGGGTAGAGATTATAGAGTAAACTTTCAAACCAATGAAATTATCCAGGAAAACCAGGGATTTGCTTGGAATCCTTCTATTACCGGTAGTAAAAGTGAGGATACCATGTTGGCTACTTCAGATGGCCCAGTACTTTTATCCAAACCGGTAATTTTCCCAACACTAAAAATTAAAGGAGGTGAGCATACTTTTATAAGACCCGATATTTTGATAAAATAAATTAGATTTTCTACATTTTTTGGTAGGAAAAACTTTAGAAAAGGAGAGGTAAGTTAAAATGAAAATATTTGCTAAGGTTAAAACTGTGATAGTATCTATAATTTTACTTTTACTCTGTTCTATGTTTATTTTACCTGAGGTTTTTGCTCAAGAAGCATTCCCATCCCGGGAAATAGAACTTATGATTCCCTGGTCTGTAGGAGGAGCAACCGATATATCTTTCCGAACCTTTCTATCTGTTTTACCCAAATATTTAAAAGTGCCAGTAGTTATTGTCAATATACCTGGTGGAGGTGCAGTTCCCGGATATGCCGAGGCAATGACTAAAAAACCAGATGGATATTATCTGGTTGCCTGGGCTACCCCTTCCATAACCAAAACCCATATGAGCGTTACACCTTATGATTATACAACCTTTAATCCCATTATTAATTTAACCAATGCACCCTGCTGGATTTTAGTTCCAGGGAATTCACCTTATCAGAATTTGACTGACTTACTTGATGCTGCCAAAAAACAACCGGGCAATGTTACCATGGGTAATGCCGGTGCCGGTGGTGGAACCCATATGATTGCCCTGGCCTTTGAGAAGACAGCCGGCGTTAGTTTTAACCATGTTCCCTATCAGGGAGGCGGACCGGCACTGGTCGGCGCTATGGGTGGACACGTTGATTCAGTCATTGTTTCACCACCCGAGGGCGTAGCGCAGCTGGGGTCCGGAGATTTAAGATGTGTAGCCGTTTTTTCAGAGGAAAGGCTGGAGGAATTTCCTGAAGTTCTGACTGCCAAGGAACAGGGTGTCGATTTTACCTTGGGACAATGGAGAGGACTGGCTGCTCCCAAAGGTACCGATCCAGATAGAATTAAGGTAATCCATGATGCCTTTAAGGCGACCATGGAAGATCCTGATTTTCTGGTTCTTGCTAAAAATGCAGGCGTACTCCTTAACTACAAAGGAACAGAGGAATTTACCAAGTGGGTAGAAGAGCAGGATAAGTTCTATAAAGACTTAATCATAACGAATAAACTGGGTGATAAGTACAAATAATTAATAAAGATAGATAGAGGGGTCTTTAGTTGTAATAGACTAATACCTCTCTATCTTTTTAGGTAGCATAGTAAAATGGGGAAAAAAGAAATCATTCTGAGTATTCTATTTATTATTGTCTCGATTACAGTATTTGCCTTGACTTTTCAATTCCCTCATCAGACTGTTGCCCTGGCACCCACTGCCTTTCCGCGCTTTATTAGTGCAAGTTTGATGATACTTTCTGTCATTCTTTTAATTCAAGGAATAAAGGGAATGAACAAAAAGATTTCTGGACAGAAAGAAGAAAAAGTACAAAATGAAAATGATAAAATCTTTATTTTCAAACTGATCATCATGATATTTTTGGCTTTTATATACACCCGGGTGATTGGCAAGATAGGTTATTTAGGAGCAACGCCCCCGTTTATAGCAGGCACTATGCTCCTTTTTAAGGAAAGAAGAATTGCCTGGATTGTAGGGTTATCTTTGACGACTACAGTTCTATTATATTTGATATTCAGGATCATTTTTAAAATACCAATTCCTCGTTTTACTCTTTTTTAAAGGTATTACTGGTAAAGGAGAGATACAGATTGGCCATCATTGAAGGTTTTTTCTATGTCTTGCATCCTGCTCATTTCCCTTATCTTCTTCTGGGGGTTATAGGCGGTATTATCGTTGGCGCGATTCCCGGGCTAACCGGTTCGGTGGGGATTATTTTACTTCTGCCTTTTATCTATTATCTGGATGCCAGTACAGCGATTGTCATGCTTTGCGGAATGTTCTGTGGCGCAATTTATGGTGGCTCTATTTCGGCTATCTTAATATCTACACCGGGGACTCCTTCTGCAGCTGCTACAGTACTTGACGGGTATCCTTTATCTCAGAAAGGTGAAGCGGGAAAGGCAATCGGCGTTGCAACCATTGCCTCTGCAGCCGGTGGTCTTATTTCTACTTTTTGTCTGATGTTTATTGCACCCCAGTTAGCCAGGATGGCTCTCAAGTTCGGACCGGAGGAATATTTTGCGCTTATGATATTTGGTTTAACGATTATTGCCAGTGTCTCTGGTAGATCTTTGGTAAAGGGGTTGATAGCAGGATTTTTTGGGCTTCTCATTGCTACCGTTGGACTAGATCCGGTTACCGGGTATGCCAGATTTTCCTTTAATATCCCGAATTTAATGCGAGGATTCAGTACGCTGCCGGTTCTTATCGGTCTATTTGCCATATCACAGATTTTTATCCAGCTGGAAGAAAAAACATTAAAAGAAAAAGTAATTCACCCTGACCAGAAAATTACCAATGTTTTACCTTCTTTTAAAGAGCTGAAGAGATTATTAACCATTATTATTCCTGCTTCTTTTCTGGGGACATTCATTGGTATTATTCCGGGTACTGGAGGTACGATTGCAGCATTTCTGGCTTATAATGAAGCCAAAAGATGGTCGAAAGATCCAGAATCATTTGGAAAAGGGAATATCATAGGTGTTGCAGCACCGGAAGCGGCAAACAACGGTACGACAGGCGGTGCAATGGTCCCGCTTCTATCTCTCGGTATCCCTGGAGATGCAGTAACGGCAGTGATGCTGGGGGCTCTCATTCTTATCGGGATCAGACCCGGACCCTTACTATTCAGAGAACACCCGGAAATTATTAATCCGATTTTTGCCGGCATGTTTTTAGCAAATGTTTTGATTCTGATACTGGGTATATTGAGTGTAAGACTGTTTCCAAAGATTTTAAAAACGCCCGATTCTATACTTTTTCCTATTATATTTGCCCTGTGTTTTCTGGGAGCCTTCTCTTTAAATAACAGTATTTATGATATGTTAATTGCCTTGATATTTGGGATTATCGGTTATATTTTAAGAAAGAATGGTTTTCCGGTAGCTCCGATTGTTTTAGGGGTCATCCTGGGTCCTATTGTAGAAGATGAGCTGGGCAGGGCATTAATCATTTCTCATGGCAATTGGAAGGTACTCTTTCAATCACCTATTGCTATTTTTTTCTACATAATTTCCATCCTTTCCCTGTTATACTCTCTAAAACGACAATTGCCTGTACGCCAAAAAATCAATAGAACTTCTTAAACCTCAATGGGATAAGTCAATCTATAAGTTAAGCCGTATTTATAGATTATTTCCTCAGGACGAGAGCATGTATAAAGCCATGAACCTTCATCATACCGTGAACTATTATTTCAGGGAGATCTGTGAGATCTTGAAATCAATCATAGGACTTTCTATCAATGGAGAAAATAATATTAGCTCTTCCAAGTTCAGTCTTTAGAGGGCAGCTCTAGAAAACCACCATAATCAGGATAAAGGTAGTCAGGGTTCCTGAAGTAGTAATTCAAGTCAGTTAAATTATATGGAAATACCTATCTCCACAACAGCGAGAATCAATTGTCTATTCCTTCAAGATAAAGGTAGAAACTAAAATAATCAGATTAGTACAGGTGAAAGGGATACTGTATTATACTCAAATATTTCAAGATGGATACTATATATTAGCTGGTTAATAATCCCTTCATTATCCTAAATGAATGTATTCTTAGACATAGTCCAGTATGGTCTATTACAAATACCTAAATAGATTTTATAAAAAACCAGTAAAGAGAAAATAAGAAGATCTTTGTAAGCCTCTCATTGAATATAATTTATCGATCTCATAAGGATTAAAGTTTTTATTTCTTATTGAATACTGTAGTACCTTTCTAGATAATAAGAATCCCGTTATGTTACAAATATATTTAATGTAAACATAGTATTGACAATGAAAAATGAATATGTTATCGTATAACTACAACGTTGTAGTACTTATAAAAAATCTAATTAGTGTATGCTTCAAAATAAATCATTACAGGAAAATTTTAAGAATAAATTAGGTAGTGATTTTGAAGAAACAAATCACAATTAAGGAAATTGCTAAAATAGCTGAAACATCTGTGTCTACAGTGGCTAAGTCACTTAAAGATAGCAATGAAATTTCAATTGCAACAAAGAAAAAGATATTAGATTTAGCACTTAAGTATAATTATCGTCCAAATCAAGTTGCCCGCTCCCTCCGTTTAAGCAAAAGTACAGTAATAGGGATGCTTATTCCGGATAATTCCAATTTATATTATGCTAGGCTTCTAAGAGGAGCAGAGGATATTGCCAGAGAAAATAATTTTTCCATTGTTATTGGAAATACTGGTGAAAATTCTGAGCATGAGAAAGAGCAATTAAATGCAATGCTGGAACTGCGTGTAGCAGGTCTTTTGACAACACCAATTAAGGAAGATAATTATTATTCGCTTGATATTCCTTTTGTTTTTCTTTCAAGAACTAATTTGGACGAATTCAGTAAAAATATTAATTACTCTATAAATAATGATATTAAAGGTGCATATCTTGCAGCAGAATATTTAATTAAACAAGGCAAAAAGAGTATATTTTTTGTCTCAGGTCCATCTGATATAAGTATAGCCAGACAACGTACAGAAGGAATGAAAAAAGCACTTGAGAAGTACAATTTGGAATTTAAACAAGAGAATATACTCTACAATTATATAACAGTAGACGAAGGATATGAGGCATTAAAAAGCATTGCAAAAAAATACCCACCCCCTTTTGGCATTTTTTGTTCCTCAGATAATCTTGCTATTGGTGTTTTAGCTGCAGCTAGAGAAAAAAATTATCATATTACAAATGATATAGGAATTGTAGGATATGATGATATCAATATAATTAAATATCTAGATTACCCTTTGACAACTATTCGCCAGGATATTTATCAGATTGGTGCTCAAGGAGCAAAAATTTTAATTGATATTTTAAAAGAAAAGCCTAGAGATAATTTATTAAAACAAGTTATTTTTGAACCAGAGTTAATAGTAAGGAAAACTTAAAATATTTCTAATTAAGAACTAGAGGTAATCAATGACAAAATTAAGTAAAGCTGCTGTATTAAAGGCACCAGGTGAAATTGGAATACAGTTTTTTCCTGTAATAAAGCCGGGGAAAGGCGCTGCAGTATGTCGTATGATTGTATCGGGTATTTGTGGAACCGATAAGCATAGTTATAATGGAGAAACGTTACAGTACAAAGGTACTCCAAATGAGATTGACATCCCTTTCCCAATTATTCAAGGTCATGAAAATGTTATGATTATTGAGGAAATTGATAAAGAAGGTAGCAAAAAACTTGAGTATAATGGCACGGTATTGAAACCTGGTGATCGTGTTACTATGTGTCCAGATGTAGTCTGTGGAAAATGTTATTTTTGTAAAAACTTTCCTAACTATCCATGGTGCGATAACATGCAGTTTAGTTATGGAAACATGCGGTCATGTAAAAATCCAAACTACCTATATGGTGGTTTCTCTGAATATATTTATATTGAGCCTGGCACAAGATTATATAAAATCCCAGATGATCTTCCAGATGAGATGGCAGTTCTGACAGAGCTTATGTGCGTAACCTATACTCTTGATAAGGCTAAGGAATTTAATTCATTTTCCCTTGAAGGATTTAACTTTGGAGACACTATTGTTATACAGGGAAGTGGACCACTAGGACTAGCTCATATTATAAAAGCACGAATGATGGGAGCAGGGAAAATTATAGTTACAGATCTATCTAATTATAAGTTAGATTTGGCACGTCAGTTTGGTGCAGATAAAACCTTAAATATTTTAGAAACTAATGAGGATGAACGGATTGATTTGGTTATGCAAGAGACTCAAGGCAGAGGTTGTGATTTAGTTGTTGAATGTGTAGGTAAACCTTTTGTTGTTCCAGAAGGATTGAAGATGCTTCGTAAAGCAGGAATGTATTTAGAGCCAGGTAATTTTGTAGATTGTGGTGAAATTAACATCAACATCCATACAATTTGTTCGAAGAATCTAAGAATTATAGGAATGTCTAATCACTCTCACACTGGTTATAAACAAACCATGGAAATGATGTTACGGGAAAAAGACAGATTTCCCTGGAAAAAGTTTATAAGTCATCAGTTTAAGCTAGATGATGCAGAAAAAGCCATTTTAACAAGCATGACAGATGAAAGTATGAAAGTACTAATAAAGCCCAAGCTATAACAAAGTAATCAAATATTTGCTGTGATTTTAGTAATTTTTGATTTAATGAATTTATTGATGGTATAGATCAAATAAATTAAAAATAATAAACGGAAGGGATAATATGGTGCAATTTAAAGATTTAAGAATAAACAAAATAATTAATGCTGCTGGTACATTAACCGGATACTCCGGTTCTTTAATGTCGAATGAAGTACTAAAAGCAATGGAATTAGCATCACAAAATTTTGTTGATATTAATGAATTAATGCAGAAATCTGGCGAATATTTAGCCAAGTTGCTTAATGTTGAAGCAGCTATGATTACCTCTGGTGCCTCTTCTGGACTTCTAATAGCAACAGCTGCATGTATTAGTAAAGGAAACTTAAAATCTGTTTATTCTCTTCCAAATACAGAAGGTATGAAAAATGAAATAGTTGTAATGCGTTGTCATAGAAATCCATACGATAGTGCAATGATAACTGCGGGAGCTAAATTTGTTGAAATTGGAAATGTAATTGACAAACCTCAACTATGGGAATTGGATAATGCAATTGGAGAAAAGACTGCAGCAATAGGATTTTTTGTACAGTCAGAAATGTTACAAGCATCTCTTTCTTTGACAGAAGTATTAAATATTGCACATTACCACAATATTCCTGTCATAGTCGATGCAGCAGCGGAATTACCTCCTGTTGATAACTTTCAAAAATTTATTCGAATGGGCGCAGATATAGTTATATTTAGTGGGGGAAAAGACATTCGTGGTCCTCAGTCTTCAGGGATAATGTTAGGTAAGAAGGAAATCATTGAATGTTGTCGACTAATTAATTACCCTAATATCACTATTGGTAGGCCTTTGAAATTGGACAAAGAAACCATAATAGGTTTAGTAACAGCAGTTGAATTATATTTAAAAGAAAATCACCAGGCACGTATTCAAAAATGGCACCAGCAGGTAAAGAAAATTATTAAAGAATTAAGTACGTTAAATGGGATTATAGTTTCTCAAGAAATTCCTCAGAATTCATATCCACAACCTTTTTATAGACCACCAATAATTCCTCGAGTTTTTATTGAGATTGAAGAAAATAAAAAAGGATTTACACAAGAAGATTTTGTACAAAAACTATACGAAAGTGATCCCCCCATAGTAGTTAGAAGTGGTAAAAAACATATAGCAATTAATCCTCATATGTTATGTGCAGGTGAGGATGACTACATAATTGAAAGAATAATCCAGATAACAAAGGAATCATTTTAAATAATAATTAATGAAAGATGAAGATAATTTTTTAGTAAAAGTATAAAACTGAATATTGGTTATTAACAAATAGCCTAAAGATTTGTAAGGTTTTTAATACTATTAAAAAAATATAAAGGAGATTAATTTATGACAATTGAGGAAAAACTAAAAAAAATGGGTATAGAATTACCCAAAATGCCTAAACCTGTAGGTGAGTATACATCTGTAAAAGTGTATGGAAATTTAGCTTATTGTTCAGGTCAAGGTCCAATCAAAGATGATAAACCTGTTTTTATCGGTAGATTGGGTAAAGAGATTACTTTAGAAGATGGATATGAAGCGGCTAAAATATGTGCAATAAATTTATTATCTGCATTAAAATCATCAATTGGCTCCTTAGATAAAATAGATGAGGTTATTCAAGTTCGGGGATTTGTTAATAGCACTCTTGAATTTACCAGGCAACCAGAAGTAATAAATGGAGCCTCTCATTTGTTTGTTGAATTATTTGGAGAAAAAGGGAAACACGCTAGATGTGCTTTAGGGACCTCAGTTTTACCAATGAATATACCCGTAGAGGTAGAGATGATAGTAAGCATTAAATGAAATGAACATATTTAAACCATATAAATATCAAAAAATTATGGAGAATCTTTATATCCTAGATGTTTACTTAACTATTGAAGTACAAAAAAAGTAGGTATTTTATTGAATAATATTAAAATCTTATTTCAATCTAAAGATTGGTTATTTGAATATTCTAAGCACTAAATATTAGAAGATAGGAGGTGAATAATATAAATTAATGTTGTTGGCATATAAGAAGATTGATTTTGCTGAATTTTATAAATTCTAAACAAAAAAGAGGTAAATTATGAAAAAAATTATTTATTTTTTATTGATTTCTATTCTTGTTTTTAATTTTTCAGCTTTAGCAGAAGAAAACTTGAAATTAATTGGATGGACTTATGAGGTCGATACATGGAATCATTTACTAGATGTATTCGAAGAACAATATGGTATTAAAACAGATGATTTTTATAATATCCCGAGTGATAACTATTACGAAAAGTTAGTTGCAAGCTTTATTAGCGGAACAGAATATGATGTTATTGTGGTACGTGATTCTAATCTTGCCGCGTGGGCAAGTGCTGGTTGGCTTGAACCAATAGATGGTTTTGAAGGAGTTGAACGGTACAAAGAAGAAATACCAGGTGGGGCTTTAGCCCAAATGTCATATGAAGGACAATTATATGGTTTACCTTATTATGCTGGTCGTTATGTTTTCGTTTATAACGAAGAACATCTTAAAAAAGCAGGCATAGATAATCCTCCAAAAACATGGGATGAATTGTTGGAACAAGCAAGAATAATAAAAGAAAAAGGTATAGCTGAACACCCAATAATTTTTATAATGACAAAGTCTAGTAATATTATGGAGAATTGGGAGCAATTAGTTTTTTCTAGAGGTGGAAAGCTTTTCAATGAGAGTCATGATCCGGTATTTAATGATGGAGATAGTGCTGCTTTGGAAGCACTAGAATGGCTTAAAGGCGCTATGAAAGAAGGTTTGTTGGACCAGGCAAGTCTTAGTTCAACTACCGCTGATGTTAATAGGGCTATGGCAGCTGGAACAAGAACATTTACTTTGTTATCAGATTATAATGTTGCACAGTTAAATGATCCAGAGAGTTCACAAGCAGCAGGTAAGATTAAAATGGCTTTAGTTCCAGGAAATGACAAGGTTATAAGTGGTACTACATCATATATAAGACTTTATTGTATAAGTAAAAACAGTAAACAAAAAGAAAATGCCTGGAAGTTAGTCCAATTTTTGGGTGGCAGAGATAAGAATGATGATTATTACACTGGAAAATATTGGGCATTAAATTTTGGCTTGGGATTTGTACAAAAACCTCTCTATGAGGATAAAGAAGTCTCAGATTATATTACTAAATGGGGAGATCCTGATATTATCAAAAAGCAAGATGAATATGCTGGTGCAACACCATACAGATTCACTCCATGGTTTGATGAGTGGCAAACAAATGCATGGGGAGAACTCCAGAAAGCTGTATTGGGTGAGAAGCCAATAGAGATAATTTTAAAAGATCTTGAAAAAAGTGCTAAAGAATTGAAGGCAGATTACTAGTTTTGCTGAGGTTTTATTCTAGAGCAGAAAGTATATTTCTGCTCTAGAATTTTATTTTTTTATCTTTATTAGAAATAAGTAATATCTAATGAAAAAAAATTATTTAAAATATTTTGAAAAAAATGAATCAAGATTTGCTTGGTTTTTAAATATACCATCATCGGTTATCATTCTACTTGTAGTTGTGTTTCCAGTTTTTTACTCCTTTTATATCAGTTTATTTGATCTAAATTTAAGAAGGACAGGAGTAAAACGTTTTATTGGTATTGAAAATTATCTAAACCACCTGACTTCTTTAAAGTTCTTGGTGACTTTACAAAGAACATTTATTTTTGTTTTTTTCGATGTATTGTTAGTATTGGTCTTGGCATTAGCAATTTCAATATTGCTTAACCAGAAATTCAAAGGCAGGGGGATACTAAGAGCTGCTATTTTAATTCCTTGGGCAATTCCAAGTGTTGTCAACGGAATTATGTGGAAGTGGATATTAGATTCAAGCTATGGTATTTTAAATGCAGTATTAAAAGGGCTTGGTTTAATTGATCAGTATATTCCTTTTTTATCTATTCCTTTTAGTGCATTTGTCTTTGCGATAATCGCTAGTGTATGGAAGGAATTGCCGTTTGCTATTATTTTACTTCTAGCTGGTCTACAGTCTATACCACAAGAATTATATGAAGCGGCTAGGGTTGATGGAGCTACAGTTTGGCAACAATTTAAAAGCATTACTTTACCCATGATTTCTACAACTTTAATGGTAGTTTTAATTTTTCAAACAATGATTGCTCTTAAGGTATTTGATTTAATTTATGTATTAACTTCTGGCGGCCCGGGAGATTCTACAGAAGTTGTTGGTTGGCTTCTATATACAGAAGCTTTTAAATTTCTAAAATTTGGTAGTGGGAGTGCAATAGGCTATATTATTGCTTTTATAACTTTTTTAATTGTAATTATATATTACAAATTTCTTAATAGAGAAATCTATTAAAAATGAGGTGATATATTCATTGGTCAGTTGTATTAATAGATCCAAAAAAATGAAAAAAATATATATATATGTATTTGCCGTAATTGTCTTTTTTATTTTTACTGCTCCACTTTTATGGCTTATTATTTGTAGTCTACAAAACGATGCCAATTTATTATCAGTACCACCTAATATTTTGCCCAAGGATCCTACTCTTATAAATTACTACCAATTATTGCTTGGACGAAATCCGGAAGGTATTACTGACGAAATTGGTATTAAAAGTTATTCAGTTCCTAGAGAAGCAAAAATATTTCCACAGGCAATTCTTAATAGTTTTATTGTTGGGATTGGAACCACATTATTGTGTTTAGCTAGCGGTACCTTCTCAGCTTATGCCTTAGCAAGACTAAAATTTATTGGTTCAAGGAAGTATTTATTTCTAGTTTTAGCTACTAGAATGATTCCAGGATTAACTTTAGCAATTCCTTTTTTTCTCATTGCCAAATCATATGGTTTGATAGATAAAAAGATTACTTTAATTATTATCAATGCTTCTTTTACTCTTCCATACACAATATGGCTATTGAAGGGCTTTTTTGAGGCTATTCCAAGAGATATTGAGGATGCAGCAAGAGTGGATGGATGTACAAAGTTTCAAACGATATATAAAATAATATTACCACTTTCAAAGCCGGGTTTAGTAGGAACAGGAATTTTTGCATTCATGTTATCATGGAATGAATTTTTTTATGCGCTTTTGTTAACAAACACAGAAAAATCATTTACTATACCTATAGTTTTAAGTATGTTTGGTACTGAGTTAGATATTAATTATTCCTTAATGATAACGGCTGGTGTGGTAGCTATAATTCCCCCAATTTTGTTCACACTTATTTTTCAAAAATACATTGTTGAAGGTATTACTGCTGGCTCAATAAAGGGGTAAGATGTGTTTTATTGTTTGTTATATGGATAAGGTTTATTATTCTGAAATTTTTATTAATAGTAATTATCTTCTAAAATAATCGACAAATATAACAGGAGTATAATTATGTATGATTTACTAATCAAAAATGGAAGAATTTATAATGGCAGCAGTTCAGTTTCTTATATTTCCGATATTGGTATTAAAGATGACAAAATAGTGAGAATTGATAATTTATCGAATCAACAGTCTAGAGGAATTATCGATGCCTCAAATTTATCTATAATGCCAGGTTTTATTGATACGCATTGCCACTCGGATATGGCTCTTTTATATGATAAACAGCATATAAATGCTTTATATCAAGGGATAACCACGGAAATATTAGGTCAAGATGGACTATCTTATGCCCCTTTATCATATGATAAATTAAAAATGTATGCAAAATTTAATGCAGGACTAAATGGATATTTTGAAGAAATTAATCTTGATTTTACAGATGTAGAAAGTTATCTAAGTAAATTTCACAATAAAGCTTCTGTCAATGTAGCTTATCAAATACCTCATGGAGCAATTAGACTTGAAGTATTAGGTTTTATTGATATGCCTCTACATGGATATCATTTAGAAAAAGCCAAAGATCTAATTAGATCTAGCTTTGATCAGGGAGCAGTTGCTTTTTCAACCGGTCTTAGTTATTTTCCCCAATCGTATTCTGATACAGATGAATTAACTGAGTTATCCAAGGTGTGTGTTGAATATAATGCACCTTTTGTAATTCATTTACGTTCAGTATTTAGAGATAGATTTTTTAATCCTATAGAAGAGGCAATTGAAGTAGCAAGGCGTTCTGGTGTAAGACTACATTTTTCACATTTTAGAACAGATGATAAAAATTGTGGGAAAGTTACCGAATTATTAAAACCAATTGAAAAGGCTATAGAAGAAGGTTTAAATATTACAATGGAATTTTATCCTTATTACTCAGGTAGTGGATATGCTGTATGTTTTCTCCCTCCTTGGGCTGTAGAAGGAGGGTATGAATCAACATTAGAGAAATTAAAAAATCCTCTTTTAAGAAAAAGGATTGTAGATGGAATGAAAGCAAATAAAATTCCGACGGAGGGTACTTTTACGCATCTCAAGGAAAATAAAAAATATATTGGTATAGACTTTAAGGATGTTGCAAAAAAAAGAAATCAATCTGTGGAAGATATGATTTGCGATATCATGATAGAGGAAGATCTTGAAGTAGGATTTAGAGGGAATCCAACTATTAATGAAGAGAAGATAAAGCAAATGGATAAGGATTTCATTTGTCTATTGTCAAGACCATATTATATGGTTGGAACAGATGGGATACCTATTGGTTTAAAACCTCACCCAAGAGCCTTTGGATCATTTCCAAAAATTTTGAAATTAGCAAAACAATATGGGATGTCATACGAGATTTTATCAAATAGAACATCCTTTTTACCTGCTAAAACGTTTAATTTAAAAAATAGAGGTGCTATTAAAAAAAACTACATTGCAGATATTGTAATATTTGATCCTGAAAATATAAAAGATAATGCAACATATAAAGATCCTAGAAGACCACCAGATGGAATAGAATATGTCATTGTAAACGGGGAAATAGCTGTTTTCAAGGGAAAGGCAACAGGTTTATTTGCAGGTAAGTCCATAAAAAGGGGACAATAATATTTTTCTAAATTGTAATAATCCATTTATTTTATAGTTGTATTATGTCCATGATTTGCTTAGACATCAGCTCTCTCCTATAACAATAGTTTTCAACCATTGCGTTTTGATATTATCCGAAGATGTAAAAAATGTACTAAGTATATTTTCCCATTTACTAGAAATATATAAAATTATATGCTTAATTTTTATCTAATTTTAATCAGCTTCTTCTTCCCATTTAATTCTTGGTAGGCATAATTTCTATATTATTTCTTGTGATAAAAGGAGATTTTTACTATTACTATTACTTTAGATATATATATTAATAGAAAAAAGTTTTATCTATGGACCATCCTGGAGATCTTACCCATCTTGACACTACAGTATTCTGAAGAGGGTAATTTTTATTGAAATTAGCAGTGATATTATTATTTTGTTGGATATATAGTTTGTACAAATTTATTAAATTTACTGGAGTACTTAAAAGCTTATCCAGGCAAATACAAAAGTATCGGTTTACCTAAAATTACTCACAAAGTATCCTTTTTCCGGATTGGTGTCATAACTGGAAAGAATAGTTAAAAGAATTACAGTAATTGAACAAGAAATAATATCAGCCCGGAAAGCTTTCATCTCTTTAACTCCTTCGGTGTTATATTTGGGATGATTAAGGATGATAAACCGAAAAACGCAATTCTTAAGGCTAATTTCTATGAACCAGTCTTTCAAGAGTTTAATCATAGTTTTACCGGTTACTATAGTTTCCGGCATCTGTCTGGTCGAGTGAGAAGAACCAATGATAAAGGTAAAGTTCGAATCAGCCATCAAGTATATTAAGGGCAATTTTTCCTTAGATGTCAATTTGTAGATTAATATGATTTATAAAGAAGACTGAAAAAGTGGAATCAAAGGATTAAGCAGCAAATACATAGTAATACCTGCAAAGTATACCCTGAATGTCATGTCTAAATAGATTACAACTACTTACATAGGACCTCAACTGCCTTGGAGTGAGTGATACACCATTCGATAATCATATAGATCAATGGTCTAAGTTCCCTGGTGAAAGATCTAAAGAGGAATAGGAATGAAAGCTGATTGAAGTTTATGAGAATATTTTAAAAATCTAATTTTACTTCGCTATTTTAATTGACTTTAAGAAACTGAAGTAAAAATTTTAAAAATATATTTATTATTTATGATATTAAGTCCAGTAAATTATAGTATTTGATGCCTATTTTGAACTGTTGAGATAATTCTTAATCAAAGAGGTAATTATAACTGAAAGTAGAAACATTTTTACGGTAAAAGAAATTACCGTCTGTGTCAAATTTTTGTGGGTACTTTTTTCTGCTGTCAAAATGTTCCTGGTTA
>CAYSRG010000011.1:0-68471 GCA_964433555.1 uncultured Atribacterota bacterium
CAGTTGAAGAGGGACATCCATTAAAACAAGGATTGAAATGTGTTGCACTGGGAAAACAATATTTTAAATTTAGTTTTCCTGGTCTATTATGTTATAATTCATTTAGGTTGGTTTGCTATGAGATCCTTTATAATCCTGTTATTAATTTCTATATTGTTTTCAGGATGTGGTATATTATCTGAAGTTGGTATACCAGGAAATGAATCCCCTTTTTCTCATCTTAAAGATTTTACTATAGTTGATGATGATATATTTATTGAAACAATAGAACAATTGGATACTCCTGAAAAAATTTTCTCTACATAAAACAGGATTTTTTTCCAGCTGAAGCATTTGAAAATGATTATAATCCTTACGAAATGTTTCAGGTGAAGCAAGATAACTGTGCTGATTACGACTGTTTTGCTGCCTTTGTTGCTCATTATCATGGTTATGAAACCTTTTTGGCTTACATGTTAATAAGCACTCCCTGGATGGAGTATGATCAAGCTCACTTAATCACTATTTATAAGATCGATAAAGATTATGCTTATTCTGATTATGCTTGCTATTTTGACGGTTTTAGCAGTATTGATGAAGTTATAGATAACTATCCCTGAGTAAGATACAATATTTATGATTATGATATGAACTTGCTTGAAACTGTCTCTATTTAGTAAATCATCTACTTTTATAAAACCCGACCAGTTTTACAATCCATTCTATTATTGTTACAGAGAAACTTCGGTAAGAATAAGTTGAGCAGATTTATCGGGTAGGATGTATGTTGAGCAGTACTATTAATTTGATGAATGAACAACAGTGAAATACAGGAAAAAAATAAAAAAGATAGGCAGCTAATTTTATTTTTAATTTTAAAGAGGTCTAATTATATGCGGATATTAATAACCAATGATGATGGCATAGAGGATAAAGGGTTACAGGAGTTAGTTAAGGCAATTTTTGATAGATACGAAGTATATGTAGTTGCGCCGGATAAAAGATATACCGGTTATAGCGGAGCAGTAACTTTTGACCGATTGATTTCTGTGGTAGAATATCCTTTGAATTTGGGCGAGAAGAGATCTTTTAAAGTATCTGGTACTCCTGCCGATTGTATCATACTTGCTCTGGATAAATTGATTGGACCGGTTGATTTAGTCATTTCTGGAATTAATGATGAACCCAATCTGGGTGATGATATACGGCTATCTGCCACCTTGGGGGCATGTCGGGAGGCTTCCTTTGCTGAAATCCCTGCTATTGCTTTATCTCTTGATTATGGTTCAGGTAAAAGGTACTATCAAACTGTAACTGATTTTTTAGCCACTTTTTTAAATAAATGGAATACTTTAAAAATTCCTAAAGAGGTATATTTAAATATAAATTGTCCCAATGTGCCTCCTGTTCAACTCAAAGGAGTATTATTTGTCCCGGCAGGGAGATGTCGTTATAAGGATAGAGTTAAATTGGTTAAGAGTAAATTGCAGACAGTTTATCAAATTTATGGGATAAAAATTAAAGAGGAAGAAAAAGGTACAGATTCCTGGGCTATCAATAATAATTATATATCTATCACCCCTCTTCATAGAGACCAGACTGATAGAAGAATTTTATCCCGTTTGAAAAGAATCAAATTTAGAGCAATAATAAAATAAAGCATTCCTGTTGCCTAGGTAAAAGTATTATGCTATACTGGGAAACGGAGAGATGACCGAGTGGTCGAAGGTGGTTGCCTGCTAAGCAATTGAGCGGATTATAAGTCCGCTCCGAGGGTTCGAATCCCTCTCTCTCCGCCATTTTTTATGTACCTCATTTCTGGTTAGGAGGATTCAAGTGAAATCAAATCCAAATAAAGATATTTTAAATAAATTTATTATTCGTAATAATTTTCAATACGGAGATTTGGGAATGGTGTTAGCACTGCATGGCGAGCTTTATTATAGCGAATATCAGCTCAATCATGAGTTTGAGGCATATGTAGCAGAGGGATTAGCTGAGTTTGCTAAAATATATCAGGAAGGGAAAAGTAGGTTGTGGATTGCTGAATTTACAGGAAAAGCCATTGGCACACTGGCGATTATGGAGAGACCTGAACAGCAGGGGCAGATTCGCTGGTTTTTAATTCATCCTGATTATCGAGGTATAGGATTGGGAAAATTATTAGTGGAAAAAGCTATTAATTTTTGTCGGGATGCTGGCTACCAGAGTATTTTTCTCTGGACGTTAGAAAATCTGACTGCGGCCAGGGCTATTTATGAGAAATATGGTTTTAGGTTAAAAGAGGAGAAAGAACATTTTTTATGGGGACAGAATTTAATAGAACAATATTATGTTTTAAATCTTAAAAAAAAGATGTAAAATTTTTCAAGTCAGGAGGCTTCTTTTATATGGCTAAGAGGCTATATCGTTCCAGAAAAAATAGCATTATTGGCGGTGTTTGTGGAGGAATTGCCGAATATTTTGATATAGATCCCACCTTAGTTCGTCTTCTAACAGTATTAATTGTTTTTTTAGGTGGGGCAGGAGTAGTTGCTTATATTGTTGCCTGGATTATCATCCCACAGAATCCGGAACAGGTAACTGAACAGGAGCATGATTATTCCCATTCAGATGATGTTAAGGATAATAATAAGAATATTTGGGGTGGAATAATACTCATTTTGTTAGGATTATTCTTTTTAATCAGAAGTTTCTTTCCCCGTTTTGTTCTGATTAAGTTTTGGCCAATTATCCTGGTTGTAGTGGGTGTAGGATTGATAATTCAATCACTTTTCCGGGAAAAATAACCTAATTTTTCTTTGTATTTATTACCGTTCTTTCCCTTATTTTCTGCTCTAATTATTAATTACAGAAGTATAATAATTGGTGTATTATCGGATTTTTTAAAATTATGCTTTGTTCTAAAAAATCCTTCCATGTAACTAATTATTTAAGGAGAATAAAATGAAATTTCCGGCATCTAAGACTAAAATTGTATGCACTCTGGGTCCGGTATCTAATAATAAAAAGATTATTAAACAATTATTTTTAGCTGGCATGGATGTAGCTCGCCTTAATTTAGCTCATGATACCCTGGATGTGCACCGAAAAACCTTGCGCTATATACGTGAGGTGGAAAAAGAGCTGGAAATCTCAATACCGGTAATGATTGATATTCCCGGACCTAAAATTAGACTGGGCAAGATTGAAAATGGACCTATTACCTTAAAGAGAGGCCAGATAATAAAGCTAACTACCCGCAATAAAACAGGCAATGATTCTCTACTTCCCGTCGAGTATAATAATTTGATTCAGAGTGTCAAGATAGGAAGCTTGATTTATCTTTATGATGGATTTATTCAATTGCGTGTCACTGATATTTCTCAAGAAAAAGATGAGGTAACCTGTCGGGTTTTGATTGGTGGTAAATTGGATTCCCATAAAGGATTAAATCTGCCCAAAGCTAAGATATTACTGGAAGCAATAAGTGAACAAGATTTAAGACTGATTGCCTTTGGCTTAGAGGAAGGCGTAAACATTTTTGGCATCTCTTTTGTAGAAAAAGCAGATGATATAAGAAAGGTAAAGGAGTTTGCTCGTCAAAAAGGTAAAGAAATTTTTACCATTGCCAAAATTGAAAGGGAAGAAGCAGTCAAAAATATCTCGGAAATACTATCCGTCACCGATGCTATTATGGTCGCAAGAGGTGACCTGGGTGTACAGGTTAACATTGAAGATATTCCGGTTATCCAAAAAAATCTAATTGCCCAGGCTAATAAGATGAGTCGACCGGTAATAACAGCTACTCAGATGCTGGTTTCTATGACTGACAATATTCGTCCTACTCGTTCTGAAGTAACTGATGTGGCTAATGCTATCCTTGATGGCACTGATGCCACTATGCTCTCAGAAGAGACTGCGGTAGGCAAATACCCGGTAGAGACCACAAAAATGATGACTGATATCGCTATAGCTACCGAACAACATTATCGTGATGTATCTAATCGCTCTTCCTTGTGTGATGATCTGCGCTCTTCTTTCTGGAAGGAAAAACCGTCTGTGGAGGATGTTATTTCATTACATACTATGGAAAGCAGTCAGATGTTCAAGGCTAAATATATATTGACACCTACGGAGAGTGGAAATACAGCCAGGAGAATTTCCCGGCTAAAACCTTACTGCTGGATTTTAGCTTTTACCGCTGAACCAGATGTGGCACGTTTTCTGAGTTTTTCTTATGGAGTGATTCCTTTTCTAATTCCCAGAATAGAATTTGATTGGTATAACAATATTATGGATTTTCTAAAAGAGAAAAAATTAGTGAAAAAGGGAGAGCACATAATTTTAACTGAGGGCACCATAAGAAAAAAAGTAGGGGGAACTGATTCCCTTAAAATTATTCGGGTTGATTGAATGTGTAGTTGATTTTTACATTATTTCATTTCCTGTTAAAATATATAGAAGATAATTAAATCAATATATTTGAAAAAGGGCACTCTTTAAATTTATTGAAATATAGGAAGATAAGGGAAGAAAATTGAACAAATATCAGTCAGCACAAAAAAAGAATAAAGGAAAGATAATAGCCATCCGGGGGAGTGTTGTGGATGTTGAATTTATGAGCAGAATTCCTGAAGTTCATAATTTATTGGAGTGTGGGAGGGTATTCATGGAGACCATCCTTCATCTGGATGCCAGGACTGTTAGGAGTATAGCCCTGACCTCTACTCAGGGATTAAAAAGAGGGGATGAGGTTATTGATTATGGCAGCCCCCTCAGTGTTCCTATCGGAGAAAAATTACTGGGCAGAATATTCAATATATTTGGTGAAACTATTGATGGAGGAGAGAAGCTTGATATTCCTTTATCTCAAAGACAGGCTATCTATAAAGAATCCGTTCCTTTAGCAGAACGCTCTTCTAGAATTGGTATTTTTGAAACGGGCATTAAAGCCATTGATGTCCTTGCTCCCTTAGAAAGGGGAGAGAAGGCCGGACTTTTTGGAGGTGCGGGAGTAGGCAAGACAGTGCTTATAATGGAGATGATTCATAATATGGCCATCGGTTATCAGGGAGTAAGTCTTTTTTGCGGCATAGGAGAACGCTCTAGAGAGGGTGAAGAACTGTACCGAGAAATGAAGGAAGCAGGTGTTCTGGATAGAGCAGTGATGATTTTTGCCCAAATGAATGAGCAGCCTGGTGCTCGATTTCGGATTGGTCATGCAGCACTTACTATGGCTGAATACTTTCGTAATGAAGAAAAACAGGATGTCCTTTTACTGATTGATAATATATTCCGATTTGTCCAGGCTGGTTCAGAGGTATCAGGCCTTTTAGGAGAATTGCCTTCCAGGGTAGGTTATCAGCCAACCCTGGCTAGTGAAATTGCTGATTTAGAAGAGCGCATCAGTAGTTCTGCAACTGGCTCTATCACCTCTATACAGGCTGTTTATGTACCTGCTGATGATTTTACCGATCCAGCTGCGGTGCATACTTTCAGTCATCTTTCTGCCTCTATAGTGCTTTCCAGACAAAGAACAAGTCAAGGATTATATCCAGCAATAGATCCGCTGAAATCAAATTCAAGTATTCTTACCCCTACAGTAGTTGGAGAAAGGCATTATCAGATTGCTCGCCAGATAAAACAAACCCTTGCCGAATATGAAGAATTAAAAGATATTATTGCCATGCTGGGACTGGAAGAGTTATCCAAAGAGGATCAGAATATAGTAAATCGAGCCAGAAGACTGGAAAGATTTCTGACCCAGCCCTTTGTTACTACCGAGCAGTTTACCGGTAATGAAGGGCGAAGAGTTTCCTTATCAGAGGCATTAGACGGATGTGAGCGAATTCTAAATGATGAGTTTCATGATTATCCCGAAAGTGCTCTATATATGATAGGTACCATTAATGAGGTTAAGAAACAATGAATTTAACAATTCTCTTACCGGAAAAAACCTACTGGCAGGGTAGGGTGAAAAAAGTAGTGGGAGAAGCTAAAAATGGTTCCTTTTGTTTATTACCAGCGCATGTTGATTTTGTCACCATTATGGTGCCTGGAATTTTTTATACTGTAACAGAGGAAAACCAGGATCTTTATCTGGCTATTAATGAGGGAATTTTATTGAAGACTGGTTCGGAAGTTACTCTGGCCACCAGAAATGCTGTTAAAGGAGAAAACTTAGGTAGTTTAAAAAAACAGGTGGAAGAGGATTTTAAAAAAATTAATCAGCAGGACAGAGGTGCGCGTAATGCCTTACAGAAATTAGAAGCTGATTTTGTCAGGAGGTTTTTGGATTTAGAAGCCCATGAATAGAAAAGGTGATTGGTCAGAAGAAGAGAAGGAAGAAAAATTTTTACAAGAGATTGAAAGTAAAGAAAAAAGAAGAATAAAAGCCCAGAGTAAAAAAAATCGGGTTATTTGGATGGGATTTGGTTTATTTGGCATTATCGGCTGGTCAGTAATGATTCCCACAATAATAGGAATCGGTATTGGCTTATGGGCTGATAGGAAATGGCCTGGCCAGATATCATGGACTTTGACCTTTCTTTTCCTGGGTATAGTGTTGGGCTGTTGGAATGCCTGGTATTGGGTGCAAAAGGAACGCAGAGTAATTGAAAGAGAAAGAGAAGAATAGAAAGAGGAATTAAATATTATTAATCAAGTTTTTTATTTAATTTTAGGGTGCTTAGCAGGTTTATTCTATTTTGGTGGTTTATGGCTGACCTTGCGTTATATGAGCCAGGCAAGATATCCTATTGTTGTCACCTTGCTTAGTTATGTTATGAGAACCGCTGTTATTTTTTTGATAGTATTTTATATTGCCCGCTCGGGACAATGGACCTCGATATTAGTCTGGTTAATAGGCTTTGTCTTAACCAGGATTTTATTATCCCGCTTATTGAGAGGGAATCATTTAGATAAAAATACTGCTAATATTAAACGAGAACAATCAAAATTGAATAAGGAGTAAGGAATAAGATATGGAGATTACCCCTGATAATATAATATACTGGCAATGGAAAGGCATTAATTTAAATGCTACTATTATTTTTACCTGGTTGGTAATGCTGGTGCTATTATTGGTTTGCTGGCTGGCTACCAGAAAATTGACCATGGGAGTCAGGATGAATCGCTGGCAGAATTTTTTAGAGGTTATTATTGGCTATATTCGCAGCCAGATAGGAGAAATCACCCAGCAAAATCCAGATCAGTATATCCCATTTTTAGGTTCCCTCTTTCTCTTTATTTCGGTATCCAATCTTTTAGCCATAGTTCCCGGATATTATCCACCTACCGGGTCTTTATCTACCACAACTGCTCTGGCTATTTGTGTTTTTTTTGCTATTCCTATTTATGGAATTGCTAAAGTTGGCATCAAGAATTATTTAAAACAATATCTGGAACCATCTGTTCTCATGCTGCCTTTTAATGTTATCGGAGAGTTTACCAGAACGCTGGCTTTAGCTGTGCGCTTGTTTGGCAACATAATGAGCGGAACTCTAATTGCCGGAATTCTATTGATAGTGGCACCTCTGGTTTTGCCAATTATTATGCAGGTATTAGGCTTGTTGATCGGCCAAATACAGGCTTATATTTTTACTGTTTTAGCTACAGTTTATATTGCTTCAGCAACTCAGGCTGAAAATGAAATAAAAATGAAAAAAGTAAAGGAAGGAAGTGAAAATAATGAGTAGTGTTGATATGATTGCCGTTGCTTCTATTATTACAGCCGGAATTACTATAGCAATCGGCTCTATAGGCCCTGCTATCGGAGAGGGTATGGCTTTAGCTCGGGCTCTGGGAGCCATTGCCCAGCAGCCGGATGAAGCGAATACCATTACCAGAACATTGTTTGTAGGATTAGCTATGGTTGAATCTACGGCAATTTATTGTCTGGTAATTTCGGTTATTCTAATATTTGCCAATCCCTTCTGGAACTATATTTTGAGTCAATAGGTGAAAGATTATGATAATTGATTTATTCACGGTAGTTGCTCAGATTATTAATTTCCTGATCCTGGTTTTTTTACTCAAGAAATTTCTCTTTAGTAAAATAACAAGTATTATGGATGAGAGAGAAAACCAGATTAATAAACAACTTTCCGAAGCTGAGCAGAGAGAAAAGGATGCTGAACAGGAACTGGCAAAACAGAGGAAAATAAGAGAAAAGCTGGAACGGGAATGGGAAGATAGTCTGACTAAAATAAAGAAAGAAGTTCAGGCTAAACGAGAAAAAATGATAGATGAAGCCCGGGAATCAGTTAATGAGGTTCAGGAAGAATGGAAAAAGGCCATCTTAACCCAGCGCCATGCCTTTTTACAGGAGTTAAAGAGACTTTCCTGCCAGCAGGTATGTTTAGTATCGAAAAAAGTATTAGCCGATCTGGCCAATGCCAAATTAGAGGACCAGCTAATAGATAGTTTTATTAATCAATTAGAAGAATTGGACGAGAATAAGAAACAGGAATTTAGAAGAGATCAGACTAAAGTGCTTAGCAGTCAAAATCAAAATAAGAATAAAGTTGAAATATATACTGGTTTTCCTCTGAGTGAGAATACCAAAGATTTATTGACTGAAAAGGTCAAAAAACTGGTACATAAGGATGTTCAGCCTACTTTTCAGACTTCTCGTGAACTTATCTGTGGTATTGAATTGAGGTCAGAGGGGAAAAAGATAGCCTGGAGTATGGAGAATTATTTAGATCTGCTGGAGAAGGGATTAAAAGATATTTTTGAGGAAAATAGACAGGAAAGTGAACTAATAGAGGATGTGCTTGAGTTTGGAGATAATCAAAATAAAGATAATTGAATTGTTCTGGAGAGTATTACAGAATGAATAAAGAGAGTGACCTTGTATTATTGGAAGAAGAAATAAGGAAAACATTTTCCCAGCTGGAAAAGGTTATTCACAAACACAAAGTTTCTCTTGATTTCCAGGAGATTGGAGTTATTACTTCAGTAGGGAAAGGGGTAGTTAGAGCAAATGGATTGCCTAAGGTAAAATCAGGAGAAATAGTTACTTTTAAAGGTGGTAACTTAGGTATGGTATTTAACCTCAATCCTGATAGCGTTGATATCATTCTTTTAGATAAATCCAGGGATTTATCCTCAGGAGATGAGGTAAGGAGAAGCAATCAGGTTATGAATGTACCTGTGGGAGAGGCATTGCTGGGCAGGATTATTGATCCTGCTGGGAGACCTCTTGATCAGCGAGGAAGGATTAATTATACTGAACGGATGCCTATTGAACAAGAGGTGCCACCCATTATACATCGTGATCCGGTGAATGTTCCTTTGCAAACCGGAGTACTGGTGGTTGATTCTCTGGTACCTATAGGTAGAGGTCAGCGTGAACTGATACTGGGTGATAGGCAGACCGGTAAGACTGCCCTTGCCATTGATACTGTTCTTAATCAACAAACAGGTGATATAATATGTATCTATTGTACTATCGGTCAAAAACTGTCTTCAGTAGCCCGAGTTATTACTAAGTTGAAAGAATCAGGAGCAATGGATTATAGTATTGTGGTAATAGCCTCTGGTGAAAACACTCCGGGTTTAAACTATATTGCCCCTTATGCTGCTACCAGTATCGGTGAATATTTTATGAAGAAGGGGAAAGATGTACTCATTATCTATGATGATTTGACTCAACATGCACGATCATATCGGGAATTGTCATTATTGATGAGAAGACCACCGGCACGAGAGGCCTATCCCGGGGATATCTTCTATATTCATTCTCGTCTATTAGAGAGAGCAACCCATTTAAAGAAAGAATATGGGAATGGTTCGCTTACCGCTTTACCCATTATTGAAACCGAAGCCCAGAATTTATCAGCATATATACCTACTAATTTAATTTCTATTACTGATGGACAGATATATTTATCACCACAATTATTTCAAGCTGGTATTTTACCAGCTGTAGATGTGGGAAAATCAGTATCACGTGTGGGGGGGAAGACACAATTGGCTGCTTATCGAAAGGTGGTAGGTGATTTGCGGCTTAGTTATTCTCAATTTCAAGAACTGGAGATTTTTTCCCGTTTTGGTACCCAGCTGGATGAGAATACTCAAAAGATATTAATTAGAGGGAGAAGAATTAGAGAGATGTTAAAACAAAACCAGTATTATCCCTATTCGGTCTTAGAGCAGATAGTCTTTCTACTGTCGATATCCTATGGTTTACTTGATGATATTGGGGAATCTGACATTACTGAATTTAAGAAAATTATAAAAGAAGAATTGAAAGATAGATTTGCCGGAATTGAAGAGCGGATTAGCAATAATCAATTGTTATCACAGGATGATGAGGAAACACTGGTTGGTTTTGTTAAGGAAAATATTGAATTAATGACTAAGGATAAAAATCATGCAGATGCTGGAGAGCATTCGCCGAAAAATTGAAAGCGCTCAGGACCTTCATTCGGTAGTTAAAACTATGAAAGCGCTTGCGGCTGTAAATATTCATACATACGAAAGGGCCGTGCAAGCAATTAATAATTATTTCCAGAATATTGAAACTGGCTTGCAGATTGTATTAAAAAAAAATCCGGAAATGCTTAAGTCACCCACCAGGGTAGCAGGAGAAGTTACTGGCATTATAACATTTGGCGCCCAAAGAGGGATGGCAGGTAATTTCAATTTACCTGTTGTTAATAAAGTGCATAGTTGGATAGTAGGGAAAAATATTGACCGTAAATCTTCCCTGATTGTCTGTTCAGTCGGAGACAGAATAACAGAACAATTAAAGGACATTGATCTTTTTCCAGAAAGCGGTTTTGATTTTCCGGCTTTTCGTTACCATTTAGATAGCATCATTCAGGATTTGTTATTAGTGATTGAAAACTGGCGTTTCCAGAAGAATGTCACTACAATTCAGCTTTTCTATAATAAATTATTGAGAGGGACTACATTCCAGCCAATTACTCTACAGCTCTTTCCTATGGATATGGACTGGCTAAGAGAGCTGGTAAAGAAAGAATGGCCTTCTCGTTCTATCCCCCTATATACGATAGCAACTGGAGAGTTATTTAACCTGCTTATCAGGCAATATTTTTACATTTTTCTTTATCGAGCATTTATTGAATCCATGGCCAGTGAGAACGCCAGTCGTCTGATGGCTATGCAAAAAGCAGAGCTGAATATCGAAGAACGACTGGAACAGTTGAATGCTCAGTTTCATCATCAAAGACAAAATGCTATTACTGATGAGTTGCTGGATATTATAGCTGGATTTGAAGCCCTTACAAAGTAAATCCATTATATTTGGTTAATTGATTCTATTAACTAATTGATTTGTAAAAAAAGACCTGTTGAGAAGGAGAAAGAACTTTTAAACCTGATGGCTATATTGGTGTTAAGTTTAATTTAATATAAAATAAAATGAATAATAGTCAATCAAAATCTAAAGATTACCATAAAGATATTCAGATCAGTGGCATGACCTGTGTTAATTGTGCTCGTAGAGTTGAACAGAGTTTAGCAAAGATTGACGGAGTAAAGTTTGCCTCGGTGAATTTAGCTACCGAAACGGCTTTCTTGATAAGTGAGCGGGAAATTTCATTGCAGGAAATAAAAAATGCGGTGGAAGGTGCTGGTTATAATGTAGTGGAAGGCAGCTGGGAAGACCTGAGTCAGAAACGTTATAAAAAAGCTAAAGAAAGGTTGATTATTACCTGGATAGTAACCCTTCCCCTTTCCATATTAATGATTTTTCATATGTTGAGCTATCATATTCCTGGTTTTGTATTGCTTGAAGTAGTGAGCGTTGCCTTTGTTGTTTTTTATAGCGGGAAGGAAACTATTAAAAGCGCCTGGATCGCCTTTAGGCATCTCCATTCTAATATGGATACCCTTATTACTATCGGTTCGGTAACTTCCTGGTTTACAGCGGTGTTGAACTACATAGGCTTACCAATTATATCCTTTGGTACTCTGGGAGCGATGATTATTGCTATTCACTTAACCGGTCGCTTTGTTGAATCACATTTAAGAGATAAAGCTGCAAAAGAGATAAAAGCACTAGTATCCTTACAAGCAAAAGAGGTAACAGTCATTCTCGGTACAGCAGAAATCAAATTGCCCCTGACCATGCTGAAAAAAGATCAGCTTATTAAAGTGAAACCGGGAGAACGTATCCCTGCAGATGGTATTGTGGTAGAAGGTCTTTCAGCAGTAGATGAGTCTTTTGTTTCCGGGGAGCCCATCCCTAAGAAAAAACAGAAAGATGATACAGTAATTGGAGGTTCAATCAATATCTCCGGTCCGCTAATTGTGAAGGCGGTAAAAATAGGGGAAGAATCTTTTTTATCCCAGATGATTAAATTAATTAAAGAAGCCCAGGGTGCCAAAGTTCCTATTCAGGCTTTAGCGGATAGAATTACTGATTGGTTTGTTCCCATTATTATTATCCTGGCTACCATAAGTGCAATTTTTTGGTTTTTTAATTTAACTGATTACCAATTATTTCTGGTAAAGGCCAAAGAGATATTTCCCTGGATATTAATTACTGAAAACAATTATTCTTTTGCGGTTTTTGTGTTCATTTCCACTGTGGTTATAGCTTGTCCCTGTGCTTTAGGATTGGCTACCCCAATGGCACTGGTAGTAGGAAGTGGAATGGCAGCCAAGAAAGGTTTAATTATTCGAAATGCAGAAGCAATACAGATTTCTAAGGATATTGGATATGTATTGATGGATAAAACAGGCACCATAACCCATGGACAGCCTTCTGTAGTTCATCATAATCTTCCCGAAGAAGAGATGGATATGGTTGCATCAATTGAAAGTAACTCACATCATCCCTTAGCCCAGGCTATTGCCGGTAATCTAAAAGACAAGGTAAAAGTTGATGATATTAAAGAAATTCCTGGAAAAGGTGTTGAAGCAAATTACCGGGGGATATATTATTTTGTTGGTAAACCAGAACAAAGTGATGAATATATTCCTTATTTAACAAAAGGACAAACAGTAGTAGAGGTATGGAAAGACAAAAAAAAGATCGGTTTTATTATTTTAGCTGATCAAATAAGAGAAGACTCCAAAAGTGCGATAGCCCAGCTAAAAAAACTAAACATAATTCCAGTTATGGTTACTGGTGATAACGATGTAACTGCTCAAACAGTGGCTAAAGAGATTGATATTAACGAAGTGTATGCCGGCATAAGACCTGAGCAGAAATTGGATATTGTCAGGAAATATCAGAGTTCTGAAAAGAAGGTCTTAATGATAGGAGACGGTATTAACGATGCTGCCTCCCTGAAAGGAGCAGATATAGGAGTAGCTATGGGAAAAGGTGCTGATTTAGCTATAGACAATGCTGATATAGTTATAATAAGGGAAGGTATTTCTGGATTAATTCATAGTATTAATATATCTGCCAGAATATTTACAGTCATAAAGCAAAATCTTTTCTGGGCTTTTCTATATAATACTCTGGCCATACCCATGGCAATGTTAGGGCTTTTACATCCGGCAATTGCAGAAGGAGCCATGGCTTTTAGTTCCATTACCATTATTCTGAATTCTTTGAGAATCAGGAATAACTTAAAATAAAATATAAAATAAATAAAAATATGATATAAAACGAAAGGAAAGAATAATGAAACACAAATTGATTACCTTAGATGGGAATACGGCAGCTGCTCATACTGCCTATCACCTTAGTGAGAATATCACGATTTATCCGATAACACCTTCTTCAGTGATGGGAGAATTAGCGGATTTATGGGCATTTCAGGAGAAAAAAAATATCTGGGGAGCAGTTCCCTTTGTAGCCGAAATGCAGAGTGAGGCAGGAGCAGCTGGAGCTGTTCACGGATCACTGCAAAGAGGAGCACTGACTACTACCTTTACCGCCTCTCAGGGATTACTGCTCATGCTTCCCAATATGTTTAAAATTGCTGGTGAATTGACACCTGCAGTATTTAATGTTTCAGCCCGCTCAGTGGCAATGCATGCCTTGTCTATTTTTGGTGACCATTCTGATGTAATGGCTGCCAGAACTACAGGTTTTGCTTTATTGGCAGCTGCCTCTGTACAGGAGGCCATGGATTTTCCGTTAATTGCCCAGACCGCATCCCTGAAATCCAGAGTGCCGTTTCTACATTTCTTTGATGGATTCCGTACTTCTCACGAAATATCCAAGGTAGAGCTATTGGAAAATGAAGAGATGAAAAAGATGATTAACGATGATCTTATATATCAGCATAGAGCTCGCTCACTTTCTCCGGAACGTCCATTTATCAGGGGAACGGCTCAAAATCCGGATGTATTTTTTCAGGCACGAGAGGGATGTAATCCTTTTTATGATAAATGTGCTGATATAGTAGAGGAAACGATGAAAGAATTTAAGGAAATTACCGGCAGAGAATATCATCTCTTCCAATATGCAGGTGCTCCTGATGCACAATATGTCATTATACTAATGGGTTCAGGTTGTGAGACGGTTCAGGAAACTGTAGAATATCTGGTAGGAAAAGGTGAAAAGGTAGGCTTGATAAAAGTAAGACTATTCAGACCGTTCTCAGTGAAGCATCTCTATAAAGCTATCCCTGAGACCGCCAGGAAGTTAGGTGTCTTAGATAGAACCAAAGAACCAGGCAGTGCAGGTGAGCCTTTATACATAGATGTCTTATCTGGTATTAATGAATATATGAGCGAGAATGGCATTGATAGAAAAATAAAGGTCGTGGGTGGAAGATATGGATTATCATCTAAGGAATTTACACCAGCCATGGTTATGGGAGTATTTAATGAGATAAAGAAAGAGAAGCCTATGAATCACTTTACCGTTGGCATTAATGATGATGTAACGCATAAAAGTGTCAAATACCCGGAGCATTTCCATATCGAACCGGCTGACAGAGTTAGAGCTGTTTTCTATGGATTAGGTTCAGACGGAACGGTAAGCGCTAATAAGAGTTCTATCAAAATCATCGGAGAAGAGACAGATAATTATGCTCAAGGTTACTTTGTCTATGATTCCAGAAAAGCAGGTTCATTAACGATTTCCCATTTACGTTTTGGCAAAGATCCTGTTCATTCACCATACTTAATTCAAAAGGCAAACTTTGTGGGTTGTCATCAGTTCTCATTCCTGGAAAAATATGATGTCTTAAAATATGCAGAGGATAACGCCGTCTTGCTGTTAAACAGCCCTTATCCTTCTGAAGAAGTTTGGGATAAAATTCCCAGAGAAGTTCAGGAAAAAATAATCGAAAAAAAGATTAAACTATATGCTATCAATGCTTATCAGATTGCCAGGGAAACTGATCTCGGTGTCAGAATTAATACCGTAATGCAAACAGCGTTCTTCCTGTTGAGCAAGATATTGCCTGAGGATGTTGCTATTGATAAGATTAAACAATTCATCAAAAAATCTTATGGAACTAAGGGAGAAGCAATTCTTAATAAAAATAATCAGGCAGTTGATTTGGCTAAAGAATCTATTCAGGAAATAAAAGTACCTCCCCAAGCTGATGGTACTATCAGCAAAAAAGAAACCGTTTCTGCTGAGGCTCCCAGATTTGTCCGTGAAGTGACTGCTAAGATGATTGCCCAGGAAGGAGACGATATTCCGGTAAGTGCCTTTGAACCTGACGGAACTTTCCCTTCGGGAACTACCAAATGGGAAAAGAGAAATATTGCCCAGGAAATACCTGAATGGGATCCCGATATCTGCATTCAATGCGGAAATTGTGCTTTTGTCTGTCCCCATGCAGTAATTAGAAGTAAAATCTACTCTCCTGATTTGCTTACTGATGCACCGGAAAACTTTAAATCAGCTGATACTAAAATCAAGGAATTCCAGGGACAAAAGTTTACCTTGCAAATCTCTCCTGAAGATTGTACCGGTTGTGGTTTGTGTGTGGAAACCTGTCCTGCTAAAAATAAGCAAGAGCCTGGTAAGAAAGCTATTAATATGGTTCCAGTAGACAAAATACAAAAACAGGAAAAGAAAAACTGGCAATTTTTTGAAAGCATTCCCTTGGTTGAGAGAGAAAAACTACAGTTTAGTCGTATCAGAGATTTACAATTTGCCCAGCCCTTATTTGAATTCTCCGGAGCCTGTGCTGGTTGTGGTGAAACACCGTATGTAAAACTTGTCAGTCAATTATTTGGAGATAGAATGATTGTAGCAAATGCAACTGGTTGTTCCTCAATTTATGGTGGTAACCTTCCTGCTACACCGTGGACCTTTAATCAGAATGGACGTGGGCCAGCCTGGTCTAATTCTCTTTTTGAAGATAATGCCGAATTTGGCTATGGCTTACGGTTGGCAGTAGATCAGCAGAAGAAAATGGCTATTAACCTGTTAGCACAGCTGAAAGATGAAATTGGCGAAAGCCTGGTTAAGGAATTGACAGAAGCTAAACAGGCTGATGAAAACGAAATTCAGAAACAAAGGGAAAGGGTAGAGCAATTACATAAAAAATTACAGAACATCTCTAAAGAAGAAGCCAGACAATTAGAAAGCTTAGCAGAAGCTTTGATAGAAAAGAGTGTCTGGATAATTGGCGGAGATGGCTGGGCTTATGATATTGGTTACGGTGGATTAGATCATGTAATTGCCCAAAAACAGAATGTCAATATCCTGGTCTTAGATACTGAAGTTTATTCTAATACCGGTGGACAGATGTCCAAAGCAACGCCTTTAGGTGCTGTGGCAAAATTTGCTGCAGGTGGAAAAGAAATGGCTAAAAAAGACCTGGCTATGATGGCGGTGAATTATGGCCATGTTTATGTGGCGAGAATAGTCTTAGGAGCAGACATGAATCAGGCTATCAGAGTCATTCGCGAAGCCGAAGCTTATCAAGGCCCCTCTTTGATTGTAGCTTATTGTCCCTGTGCTGGACATGGTTATGATTTAAAAAATAGCATAAAGCAACAAAAAGCAGCAGTAGCATCCGGATACTGGCCTTTAATGCACTATAATCCAGAATTAAAGAAAGAAGGTAAGAATCCTTTTGTGCTGGACAGCAAAGCCCCCAGTATCCCATTAGAAGAATATATATATGCTGAGAATAGATACAGAATCCTGACCTACAGTAAACCTGGAATTGCAAAAGAATACCATAAGAGAGCTCAAGAGGAAGTATTGAATCGCTGGAAAATATATGAAAAATGGGCGAAGGATGAGAATTCTCAAAAATAAATAAAAAGATAGAATAGGAGGATAAGTAAGTGGTCGATTTAAATACCAGTTATTTAGGTATGAAATTGAAGAATCCCTTAGTTGCCTCTGCTTCTCCGTTATGTGAGAATATCGAAAACATCAAGCAGATGGAAAAAAGCGGTATTGCGGCGGTAGTCTTGCATTCACTATTTGAAGAGCAAGTTATTCTACAAGAGAAAGAACTGGACTATGCCTTAACTCAAGGCACAGAGAGTTATGCCGAATCTTTGAGCTATTTTCCTGATGTGAACGATTATCATTTTTCACCTGATGAATATGTGGAATATATTAGTAAAGTGAAGAAGGCTGTCGATATACCGATTATCGGCAGCCTAAATGGCATTTCTAATAGTGGTTGGATTCGTTATGCTAAAAAGATTGAGGAAGCTGGTGCAGATGCCTTGGAGCTGAATATTTATTATTTACCAACCAGAGTTAATATTTCCTGCCAGGAGTTAGAGAAAATTTATCTTGATCTGGTAAGGGAATTAAGGCAAAATATAAAAATACCCATAGCGTTAAAACTTAGTCCCTATTTCAATTCAATTGTTCACTTAGCCGAAAAATTGGTCAGGGAAGGAGCCAATGGATTGGTACTATTTAATCGATTTTACCAGCCCGATATCGATTTAATGGAAATGTTGGTGACTCCCAATCTAGAATTAAGTTCCTCTTCTGAATTGCGATTACGATTAAGATGGATAGGAATTTTGTATAATAAGGTTAAGGCGGATTTAGCAGTTACCGGTGGAGTTCATACAGTGGAGGATATTCTAAAAAGTATAATGGCCGGAGCCCAAGTAACCATGATGACCTCAGCGTTATTAGAAAAGGGAATTCCTTATATCGGAATGCTTATAAAAGGTACTGAAGAATGGTTAAGAAGGAATAATTACCAGTCTATTAGTGAACTGAAAGGCTTATTAAGCCATCAAAATGTGAAGGAAACTGATGCTTTTGAAAGAGCAAATTACATGAAGGTGTTGCAGTCATATCATCTTGAATAATTCGCTCTATTGCTTATAATTGTTTAAAATATTTAAAAATATCTGGGTAAAAAAATAGATTAAAAACATTATTATCTACTATAATAAACTAGAAATTATATACGATATACTAATATAGAATGATTTCAGTGGAGTGAAGTCCTCTGGCAATCTTGAATAATTCATATTATTAACAGAAAGGTTTGTTAGATGGAACAAGTTATGGCAATAGACTGGTGGGCTCATATTCCTGAGTATATTAATCCAGTGCTGATATCTTTTGGTCAGTTTAAGATATATTGGTATGGACTCATGTATCCAGTGGGTTTTTTAACTGCCTTTTTTCTGGTAATATATCGTATTCGTTCTGAAAAATTGATTCTGGAAGAATCTATGGTTTTCGATTTTCTACTCTGGGCTATTATCAGTGCTGTCCTTGGTGGCAGAATAGGACATGTTGTTACTTCTGATTTGAGTTATTACCTGGCAAATCCCTGGAAAATTATTTTACCTTTTGATTTTTCGGAAGGTTTACGCTATACCGGTATCCTGGGTATGTCTTATCATGGTGGGGTAATTACCCTGGTTCTGGCATATATATTATTCTGTTATATTCGTAAATTTAACCACTGGCAATTTGCAGATATAGTTGTTCCGGCAATTCCTGCTGGATATACTTTCGGAAGAATTGGTAATTTTATTAATGGAGAATTATATGGAAAGGTAACTGCTCTGCCCTGGGGAATGTATTTTCCTGCCGATCCTACCCATCAATTACGACATCCCAGCCAACTGTATGAAGCATTTTTTGAAGGAATAGTTCTTTTTATTATTTTATGGAGCTTACGTAAAAAGAAATGGTTTAATGGTTTAACTCTAAGTGTCTATCTGATAGGATATGGAATAATTCGCTTTGTTATTGAGTTTATCAGGGAGCCATCTGGAATGGTAAAATTATATCTAGAATTTATGAATCTTGCACAGGTCATGTCTTTATTAATGATTGTTGTCGGTCTGCTCATCATATTCATCAGAAAAGACAAACCTTATTTACCCATAGTCAGGGAGGGGGAAGAATGAATAGCCAATTCTTAATATTTTTAGCTATCATTGCTTTAGTGGCATTACTATTTAGTGATGGATATCTAAATTTATGAAACTCAGATATTAGTCAGTGCAATTACCGTACCGAAGGATTCAGTACCATTAGGTAAATCTGGCTAAAAATTAAAGGAGGGAATCATGTTAAGTGATTTAATTAAAAAAAGTCGTAGTTATCGTCGCTTTGATGAAAGCAAGAAGATAAGTAAAAAAGAGCTGGTAGATTTAGTTGATTTAGCAAGATTATCTCCTTCTGCGGCCAATCGGCAGCCGCTAAAATATTATTTATCCTACACAAAGGAAAGAAATGAACTTATATTTAACACCCTTGCCTGGGCTGCTTATTTGAAGAATTGGAAAGGACCTGCCCAGGGAGAACGACCTACAGCCTATATTATTATTTTAGGTGATAATAACATTGCTACTAATTTTGGTGTAGATCCTGGTATAGCAGCCCAAAGCATACTACTGGGTGCCACTGAGAAAGGATTAGGAGGTTGCATATTTGGTGCTGTAGCCCGCGATAGGTTGAGAACTTTGCTTAATATATCTTCTCAATATGAAATACTATATGTACTGGCTATTGGCTATCCAATTGAAAAAATTCAGATAGACGAAATAGGTTCACATGGAAATATCCAATATTGGCGTGATGAAAATCAAGTGCATCATGTACCCAAAAGACCTCTTTCTGAAATAATCATTTCCCAATAGCGGATTATCCCGACAATATAAAAAATAATATTTAAAGGAAGAATAAGGTGAATATTCTGCGTGTTATATTCTGGATTATATTTATAATTTCAATTCCCCTATTATTGATTTCTTCGACAGTAGTTCTGGAACTCAACTTTCTACCTTTTTATGAGTATGCTTATCAAAAGTACCATATTAGTGAAGCAACTGGCTTTGCCAATGACCAATTAATGGTGATTACCCGTCACCTGATTCAATTTTTTAACGATAAAATAACCACTGTCCAGCTGATGATAGAAAATAACGGCAAACCAATGTACCTATTCCACGACTATGAAATAGAACACCTAAATGATGTGAAGGTGCTTTTCCGCTATACATTCCAGGTTTTAATTGTTACTCTTTTATACTGCTTAGGCTATCTTTGTTTTACCAGAGTAAATCAAAATAAAAAGAAATGGTATTATTTTTGGAAGGGATTAAGAAAGGGTAATATCTTAACCCTCGTCTTGTTGCTTGGTTTGGGAATTGCTATATTTTTTGGTTTTCATAGTCTTTTTACCAAGTTCCATTATCTGGTTTTTGGAGATCCCCGGAATTCACCATGGATGCTAGATCCCAGAACAGATTATTTAATTATGATGTATCCCCTAAATTTCTGGCAGGATGCTGTAATACTGGGAATTGGTGTGATGATTTTTACTGCTCTGCTTTTAATCTTTATTAGCAGTATTGCTCTGATTAAGTATCGTAAAAGGATTAGATATTAGAGAATAATATTGAACAGGAATAGGTTATGGCGACCATTATTTTATTACTGACCATTGTTGCTACTGCAGTACTGGGTACTTTACCATTGTTAGGTCCTATCCTTTCAGGTGCTCTAGCCGGATTTATGGCTGTTAAGAAGGAACTAGCTTTAGTGATTGGTTTTTTGGGAGCAATAATTGGCGGAGTGTTCTGCAGGATTCTTTTTGCCTATTCTGGAAATACCTGGCATCAAAATCTAATAACTATTTTCGGTAGCAGAGCTGCCCATTATACCGAAATTATTATTAGGGGGAATCTTTTTTCCCTGGTACTTTATTTTGGTTTATCAGGTCTTATAGGTGCGTACGCTGGGATTTTCTTAAGTAATAGAAGAAAGAAAGTGCAATAATATACAATAGTTAAGTTTCTTTAAAATCTAAAGAAAGGAGAGTAGCAAATAATGTCCTTAGCAATTAATGCTACCATTCCAGAAGGTATTGTTCTAGCAGCAGATAGTCGTCAATCATACCGCAATCGTAAAGGCATGGCTAGAATTGGTAGTGATAATGCCTCAAAACTTTTTCAGTTAAGCGGGAATATTGGTATCGCCATTACTGGACTGGCTTTTTTGCCCGAGAATGGTATCCCAAAGAGCATTGGTAGTTATATTAAGGAATTTGTTCAGAGAAATCAAGTAGACCAAAACTCGGTAGAAAATAATGCTGACCGGTTAATAAATTTATTTGAGGAAAAATATGATTGGCAGAATCAATTAATACAAGTAGAAGAGCGCATAAAGAATGAATTGATTATGCAACAATGTGAAGTATTAGAAATAAAGAGAAAAGAATCCTTCATTGATTTTCGTTATAAAGATCCCCATGGTCATACCAGGAGTGGAATAGGGAGAATTGACCCTATCAGTTTCATTATTGCCGGCATTAACGGTGATGATTCTTATCAGGTTTTTACCTGTCAAATACCTGGTGATAAAAAGAAGAACAGAGATAGTAAGGAAAGGGGAAGAGAATATGGGGCGAACTGGATTGGTCAGACTGATGTGGTATCCAGGATTGTTCTGGGATTTGATGGAAGAATAGGTAACTTACCCTTTATGGAAGAGATAGGAAACAGTATCGACAAAGAAATAATTGGGAAGCAACTTCGCAGCCTGGAATATGTCATTCAATGGGGGACTCTGACCCTTCAGGATGCCATTGATTTTTGTACTTTAATGATTGAAACGACTTCGGCTATTCAAAGATTTTCAGATGGGATTAAAGCAAATCCAGGTGACCTGCCGGGAGTAGGTGGATTGGTTGAAGTGTTAACTATCACACCGGAGGAAGGTTTTAAGTGGATTCGTAAAAAGAAGATTTTGGTACGTGATCATCTTCAAATAGAATAAAGTTAAAAAATTATTTTTAACCGGTTAATTTATTAATAGCAAGTCGGAAAGAATTCCCTCTCTCGAATTCATTCGAGAACATACCAAAACTGGTAGCTGCCGGTGAAAGGATGATGTTTGTCCCTGGAATTGCCTTCTGATAAGCTTTTTGGACAGCCTCAGTCATAGAATAACAGAGTTCAATTTTATTATTTAGCTTGAGTTTTTGGAAATTGTTCCAGATGATTTCAGAAGCATTATATTCAGGATGCTGCAAAATCATTATATTAATAACATTTTTCTTATTTTTAATAGTCTGACACAACTTATCATAGTTTAGTTTTTTATCTCTCCCTCCCAGAATCAGGATTAAGGGTTCTACTCCCAATGATTGGATAGCAGCAATAGTAGCATCAGGGGTTGTAGCGCAGGTATCATTGTAAAAATTAATTCCGTTGAAGGTTTTAATTTTTTCTAATCGGTTTGGTATCCCCGGAAAAGTTTTAATACCTTCCCGGATGGAAGTCAAAGGAAGTTTATAGATAAAAAAGATGTTAGAGGCAGCCAGGATGTTACAAATATTATGAAGACCGGGGATTGGTATATCACTAATGGTGCAAATTTCTGTTAATTCATTATTAAATTTAAAGATTAATTTATCTTCTTCAAGGTAACTGCCTTGAGTTACTTTGTTTTTGGCAGAAAACCAGAATATTTTTGCTTTAGTTTCATGAGCAATATTTCTGGTAATGGGATTATCTAGATTGGTAATAAGATAGTCTGATCGATTCTGATATTGATAAATTAATTTTTTAGAATGAACATAATCTGAAAAGCTACTATAGCGGTCTAAATGATCTGCGAGAATGTTAGTTAAAACAGATATATGGGGTTGAAAGGATATTTGAGAAAGACCTTCCAACTGCCAGCTGGAAATTTCTAATAAAACGATTGTGTTGGATTTAATTTCAGGTAAAATTTCAAATACAGAAATACCAATATTGCCGGCATGGACAATATCCTTTTTAGTCTGAAGAAAAGTATGATAAGTTAGATTAGTAACCGTACTTTTACCCTTTGTTCCTCCCACAGCAATCAGATTTTGAGAAGGGCAAATTTTAAGAAATAAAGATAAATCCGTTTCAATAGGAATACCATGAGTTCTGGCTACTTGTAAATATTTTGAATTATGTGGAACTGCTGGATTCTGGATTATCATATCAGTATTAACAAAATCCTGAATACGATGCTGGCCTAAGACGAATTGGATATTGTTGTATTCCTTTAATTTATCCAATGTTTCTTGTAATTCATATTCTGTTTTAAGGTCAGTCACCAGAACATGTGCACCGGATTTTGCTAAAAACCGAGTAACACCTAAGCCACCTTGGTTTAAACCCAATCCCATCACGGTAATCTTTTTATTTTCCAAATCTATTACTTTCCTCATTGCCTTTAAAATCTTCCCTATAATAATATTACTATATCAAATCAATCAAAAAAAGAATAATTATTTTCTAGTTATTTTTGCTGGTAATTCCATCATGATATTTAAAAAATTTATTATTTATGCTCTAGGTAATAATTTTTTATGAGGGAAGAGATATAAATAGTGATAGAAACAGTTTCAAGAGATATAATAGTAAGCATTTTATATAGTTTTCTTTATTTAGCATTTAAGATAGAGAGATGATAGTAGTCATTGACAAGTAATTAGTTATTTGCATATAATTATATCAGGATTGAATCAACGTGAGATAAAACCTGCTTGAATTTTTTATTAATCTTAAAAGTGATAGCCTTTTTATAGATTATCTCTGTCTATTAATTTTTAAATAGGCAAAACATAAAGTCAATTGAAAAATCACCTATTTTGATTCCTACATTTTATATTTCTTCCCTTTATAGTAGTTATTCTGAAAAAATAAAAATTGCAAGGAGGTGTAGTATAAACAATATTGATAAATTATAATAATCCTTAAATTTGAGCAGGGATTAAAAATTCCAAAAATTAAAAAATATGTTTGGAGGAATTCAATGAATAGTTTTAGAAAATATTTAGTTTTGTTTTTAATAACAGCAATCGTTTTATCAGTGATGACCTTTTCTGCCCTGGGACAGGATAAATGGAAAATAGGGATTATAACTGGTACGGTTACTCAAGGAGAGGAAGAGTTCAGAGCAGCACAAAATGTTCTGGCCAAATACGGACCAGAGCATGTAATATTAATGACTTACCCGGATAAGTTCATGGATGAGCAGGAAACTACCATTGCTAATTTAGTCAGTATGGCTTCAGATCCGGATGTAAAAGCATTAATTATTTGTCAGGCAGTTCCGGCAACCTCACCAGGCATAGATGCTGTAAGAGAAATTAGGGATGATCTTTTAATTTTAGCAGCAGTACCTCATGAAGATCCACCGGTGATATCAGCCAGAGCTGATCTAATACTTGCTTCTGATGAGCTGGGAATGGGCTATACAATCCCCACTCAAGCAAAAGTCTTGGGAGCAAAAGTACTTGTTCACTATTCCTTCCCCAGGCATATGTCTTATCCGCTTCTGTCGTCAAGAAGAGAAATATTAAAGACAGAATGTGCTCGTATCGGTCTGGAATTCGTAGATGCTACCTCTCCTGACCCTACCGGTGATGCAGGTATTTCAGGATCTCAACAATTTATACTGGAAGATGTTCCCAGAATGGTAGAAAAATATGGCAAAGATACTTGCTTTTTCAGCACAAACTGCTCTCAGCAGGTGCCTTTGATCAGTGCCGTGGTATCAACCGGAGCTATCTACCCACAGCCCTGCTGTCCCTCACCTTACCATGGATTCCCCTCGGCTCTGGGTATTGAAATACCGGCAGACAAACAGGGGGATATTGATTATGTAGTTCAGGAGATTACCAGGATTATGGCCGAAAAAGGAATGACTGGAAGGACCTCTACCTGGCCAGTTCCGGTTGCCATGATGTTTATTAATGGATTAAGCGAATATGCTAAATCCTGGATTTTAGGAGAATTCACAGAAAAAATGAATATTCCCGTACTCTCACAGAAGTTTAAGGATTATGCTGGTGTTGATATCAATCTGAAGGCTCTGGTAGAGAGTGGAGTTTCCTACGATAACTATTTTGTTGTATTGCTTGATTACATCACTTTCTAATCTTTTAAACCAGGATATTAAAAAATATATAACAGTTGAATGCTTTAAAAAAGGTAAGGTTGCTTTTGCAGCCTTACCTTTTTCCTTTTCTTTTCGTCTGGAGAAACAATATTACACAAGGATAACCGAGACGAGATAACCCATCATTAATACTTTCAATTTTTAATTTTAGATTAAAGGGCAGTAATTTGCTTATTAATTTTTAATTGACATAAACAATGCAGTCATTGACAAATTATTAATTTTTTGAATATAATGACAATATATTTAAAGCAGTACAATCATTAAATATTTAGAGCTTAACAAATTATTTAGGATTTAGAAGCGCCACTCTTTTGTAGATATGAAGATTTGTTTATATTATTTAAAATTATAATTTAAATTGTTGATAAAAATATCAAAAGAGGGAGTCAGGCAAATAATATAATGCAAATATATTATTGTAGGTTTAAGACCCACTATAATTCTAACCAAAAAGAAATTTACTCCGAAAAACCTTCCCAATATGAAAAGATTAAAAATCGTCAAATTGTTTTTAATAGAATATTTTTAACCTTTACAATTTAATTATTTAAAACATAACTTTTTACTCAATTAGCAATTAGAAATATCTAAAATAAGGGGGTGTAATATCAAAAATAGTTATGTTTCTAATTATCTTTTTAGAAGGAATTTAAAGCAACTAAAATTAAAAAATAGATTTGGAGGAATTAAATGAATAGTTTTAAAAAATATTTGGTTCTGGTTTTAGTAACAGCAATCGTTTTATCAGTGATAACCTTTTCTGCTCTAGGACAGGATAAATGGAAAATAGGGATTATGACTAACACAGTTACCCAGAATGAAGAAGAGTATAGGGCAGCACAAAATGTTCTGGCTAAATACGGACCAGAGCATGTAATCCACATGACATTTCCTGATAAATTTATGGATGAACAGGAAACTACCATTGCTAATTTAGTCAGTATGGCTGCCGATCCGGATTTAAAAGCATTAGTGATTTGCCAGGCAGTTCCGGGAACAGCTCCGGGTATAGACAGCGTAAAAGAAATAAGGGATGATCTGCTTATAATTACCGGACAACCTCAGGAAGATCCACCGGTAATATCAACCAGAGCCGATATAGTATTACAACTGGACGAGATGGGAATGGGGGTAGCAATTCCTAATCAATCAAAGGGTCTGGGTGCCAAAGTATTTGTCCATTATTCCTTCCCCAGGCATATGTCTTACCCGCTTCTGTCTGGTAGAAGAGAACTAATGAAGAAAACATGTGCAGAGATTGGCCTGGAATTCGTAGATGCTACCTCTCCTGATCCTACCGGTGATGCAGGTATTTCAGGATCTCACCAATTTATACTGGAAGATGTTCCCAGAATGGTAGAAAAATATGGCAAGGATACTGCCTTTTTCAGCACAAACTGCTCTCAGCAGGTGCCTTTGATCAGTGCCGTGGTATCAACCGGAGCTATCTACCCACAGCCCTGCTGTCCCTCACCTTACCATGGATTCCCCTCGGCTCTGGGTATTGAAATACCGGCAGACAAACAGGGGGATATTGATTATGTAGTTCAGGAGATTACCAGGATTATGGCCGAAAAAGGAATGACTGGAAGGACCTCTACCTGGCCAGTTCCGGTTGCCATGATGTTTATCGAAGGTTCTGCAGAGTATGCGAAAGACTGGATTCATGGAGAATTCACAGAAAAAATGAATATTCCCATACTCATGGAGAAATTTAAGGAATATTCCGGTGTTGATGCTAACCTGACCCAGCTGGAAGAAGGCGGCATTAAGTATGATAATTATTATGTAATACTAATGGATTTCCTTACTTTTTAATTTCTTATACTAAGATTGTCAAGAAATGAAGTTTATAGAAAAAGGTAAGGTTGCTTTTTGTAACCTTACCTTTTGATTGGATAAGAAGGTGGTAACTGAATGGCAGAAGAATATGTATTGCAGATGAAAAATATCCAGAAAGAGTATTATGGCAATAAAGTCTTGAAAGGAGTAAATTTATCGGTTAAAAAAGGAGAAATCCATGGACTTATTGGAGAGAATGGTGCCGGTAAGTCTACCCTGATGAACATACTTTTTGGAATGCCTGTTATTCATTCTACCGGTGGATATTCGGGTAATATCTACATTAATAGTAAGAAAGTAGATATAAAATCACCCTTTGAAGCCATGAAAATTGGCATTGGCATGGTACACCAAGAATTTATGCTCATACCCAATTTTACTATTACCGAAAACATAAAACTTAACAGAGAGATTACTCAGGATAACTTAATCAGCAAAGTATTTAAAAGTGAAAGACTGAAAACTCTCAATAGCAGTGCCATGGCTGAAGATGCCAGAAAAGCCCTTCATAGAGTAGGGCTCAATATTGATGAATGGGTGACCATTGCCGGATTGCCTGTGGGATATATGCAGTTTGTAGAAATTGCCCGGGAAATTGATAAGACCGGTATTAAACTTTTAGTATTTGATGAACCCACTGCAGTACTTACTGAGAGTGAAGCCAGTAATCTTATATCAGCCATGAAAAGATTAGCTGAGGCGGGCATAGCTATTCTTTTCATCACACACAGGCTGAGTGAAGTTATTTCTGCAGCAGATAATATTACTGTTTTACGAGACGGTGAGCTAGTAGCAGTCAAGGCAAAAAAGGATACGGATGTAATAGAACTGGCTGAGATAATGGTGGGAAGAAAAGTTGATTTAAAAAGTAAATCTGAACAGTCCAGGAAGTATAAAGATAAAGAGGTAATTCTGGAAATTAAGGATTTACAGGTTGATATGCCTGGAGAAAGGGTGAAAGGGGTAGACTTAGGGATTTATAAAGGTGAAATTTTTGGTATTGGCGGCCTTGCCGGACAGGGTAAAGTCGGCATTGCCAATGGAATTATGGGTCTTTATCCCAGTAAGGGTGAAGTGTTTTTTAAAGGTAAGAAGTTAGATTTGAACAATACCAGGGGAGCTATAAATAAAGGGCTTGCCTTTGTTTCAGAAGATAGAAGGGGAATGGGATTGTTGTTGGATCATTCTCTTGAACTAAATATTGTGATTACCACTATGCAGAATAAGGGTAAATTTTTGAAGAGATTCGGGATTTTTAGTCAATTAGATAATAAAGAAATAAGAGAATATGCAAATAAAATGATAAAAGATTTGGATATAAGATGTATACGACCACAGCAATTAACAAGACAACTTAGCGGAGGTAATCAACAGAAGGTTTGTGTTGCCCGAGCTTTAACCCTGAATCCTGAAGTACTGTTTGTTTCTGAACCTACACGTGGTATTGATATAGGAGCAAAAAAACTGGTTCTTGATTTACTGGTTAAACTAAATACAGAATTAGGTATGACTATTATAATGACTTCCAGTGAATTGGTAGAGCTACGATCTATCTGTGATAGGATTGCTATTATATCTAATGGTAAGGTTGAAGGAATACTTAAACCAAGCAACAGTGACCGAGAATTTGGTCTGATGATGGCAGGAGAATATAGAAGAATGCAAAGGGAGGAGGCCACGATTAATGATTGAATTAATCAAAAAATATATTAACAATATTGGTCTTCCCAGGCTTATCATTACCCTGCTTTTTATTGGCATTTGTGTAACAGCTATTATTATTGGTTTACCTGTAGGTTTGCTGGCTTCTGATGTAATCAGGAGATTTGGAATGTTTGGAGTGCTTGCTCTGGCGATGGTACCCGCTATTCAATGTGGTACCGGCCCTAATTTTGCCTTACCTATCGGTATCATTTGTGGATTACTGGGTAGTCTTATGACTATTGAATTTGGATTGACTTCGCCAGTCCTTGGTTATGGTTTTATTTCAGCAGTGCTTATTTCTTTGCCTTTTGCCATAATATCGGGTTGGTTATACGGTATTCTTCTTAATAAAATAAAAGGTTCTGAAATGCTGGTGGCAACCTACACCGGTTTCTCAATTGTGTCTTTTTTACAGATAGGGTGGGTGACTTTACCTTTCACTCATCCGGAAATGAGATGGCCTATCGGCAAGGGCTTAAGAGTTACGGTATCATTAGAGTCAACCTTCGGAGGAGTCCTTAATAGATTATGGGGTATTAATGTCGGAGGAGTGTATATACCAACTGGGCTATTACTATTCTTCATCGGATGTTGCTGGCTGGTATGGCTTTTTTCCAGAAGTAAAAGCGGTATTGAAATGATTACAGCAGGAGCCAATCCAAAATTTGCTGCAGCAGCAGGTATCAATGTAGATAAAAATAGAATTATTGGAACAATTCTATCAACAATAATTGGAGCAATTGGTATAATAGTTTATTCACTTAGTTTTGGTTTTCTGCAATTATATTTAGCACCCCTTTATATGGCTTTCCCAGCTGTTGCAGCTGTTTTAATCGGAGGAGCCTCCACATCCAAGGTAAAAATATCTCACGTCATTATAGGAACTTTTTTATTCCAGGGACTATTAACTGTTGCTTTACCGGTAGCAAACCAGATGTTCCCGGAAGGAAATCTCTCTGAAGTGCTAAGAATGATAGTCCAAAATGGGATAATCCTCTATGCGCTTACTAAGATGGGGGGTGAATCATAAAATGGCTCAAGTTAATCAAATTAAAATAGCTCAACCAAAACTATCAATAAAAATAAGGAGACTACTGTTTGATAATAGTGTTCCCTTATTATTTATTGTAATCTGCTTGGCGGGAGTATATTTCTCAAAATTACCCCTGGTGTTTATTTTAAATACCTTGCTCTCCAGAATAACCAGAAACTCTTTTCTGGTTCTTGCCCTTGTTATTCCGGTAATAGCTGGTTTAGGTCTTAACTTTGGTATTGTAATTGGAGCAATGGCTGGACAATTTGCTATCATCATTGTTACTCACTATAAAATCGCCGGCTTTCCTGGTTTTTTGATGTGTCTTTTGCTGGCAACTCCCATAGCAATCCTTTTTGGGATAATAACCGCTATGCTGCTTAACAGAACTAAGGGGCAGGAAATGATAACCAGTATGATTGCTGGATTTTTTGCCAATGGAGTTTACCAGTTTATTCTTCTTTTTCTGGTCGGAACACTAATTCCAATAAAGAATCCAGATCTGGTGCTCAGCAGAGGAATTGGTATCAGGAATACTATAGATCTGGCAACTGAGACTGGACTGAAATATGCTCTTGATAATGTGTTTAAATATCCCCTGTTTAATGTTTTAGTTGCAATATCTATAGCGTTACTAATAGGTCTATGTATGGATTATTATTTAAAAAGAAAAAAGGGTTATGAGGGAATAGATAATTTTAAATTTATTACCCAGATTATCATTATGGCATTCGTTCTCGGAGTAAGTCTATATATAATTATGACCGGATCAATTTTAAGAACAGTAAAGCTTCCGATTCTAACTTCTTTATTTATAGCAGCACTGTGGAGTTTTAATGAATTGGTTATGAAGACTAAATTAGGGCAAGACTTTAGAACAGTTGGTCATGATATGGAAATTGCTAAAATATCAGGAATAAACATAGAGAGAACAAGAATAATTGCTATGGTTATTTCTACTGTTTTTGCTGCCTGGGGACAGATTATTTTTCTTCAGAATATCGGAACCCTTTCCACTTATGGAAGTCATGTACAAATAGCTACCTTTTCAATTGCTGCGATACTTTTGGGGGGAGCATCTGTTACTAAGGCAACTAGCGGTCAGGCTATTCTGGGTATAATTTTATTTCATACTTTATTTATAGTATCACCTAAGGCTGGAAACAATCTTTTTGGAGATGCCCAGATTGGGGAATTTTTCAGAGCCTTTATTTCATATGGAGTTATTGGAGTTGCTTTAGGACTACATGCCTGGAATAAAAGGATTCAGGCCATGAGAAAACGTCTTGAAATTGTTTAGGAATTAGGATTAGAAATAGAGTACTTAAAAATATAAATACAGATTGAAGGGGAATAGGAATGTTTAATAAAAAATATACTGATAAACTTCGCAAACTAATGGCAAATAATAATATCAATGCCATTATCATTGGTCCTTCGGTTGATTTGGATTTTTTGACTGGATTTAATCCTCGCATTTGCGAAAGATTCCAAGCCCTCTTTCTTTTATCAGATGGCCAATCTTTTCATATCTCCCCACAGCTTTATTTTGAGGAAGCTGAAAAACACCTCTCCGGCCAGGCAGATCTCTTTATGTGGAAAGACAGTGAAAGTTTCTTAGAGGCAGTTGAACAAGCCAACCGGAAGTATCAACTGGCAGGGAAAACAATTGCCATCAACAGCACCATAAGAGGAATAGACCTCTTGGAACTTAAGGATCGGCTTCCAGCTAACTTTGTCAGCGGACATGAGCTATTGGAGGCACTAAGAATTAAAAAGGAGAAAAGTGAAGTAGAAAAATTAAGGATAGCTGCCCAGATAGCCGATGAGGTAGTGGGAGAGACTATTGGTTACATCAATCCCGGCCGGACCGAAAAAGATATCAAAAAGAAGATAGAGGAATTATTTGCCCAAAGGGGAGCCAGCCTCGCCTTTGATCCCATTGTGGCCTCCGGTCCCAATAGCTCTATGCCCCACTACTGTGATGATTCCCGAATCATCCAAAAAGAGGATATCCTTATTTTAGATTTAGGCTGTCAATATGAGGGCTATTGTTCTGATATATCCAGGACTGTTTTTGTTGGCAACATCACAGAGGAGCAAGAAAAGGTCTATCACATCGTCCTACAGGCTAATCAAGCTGCTGAGGCCAAGGCTAGAATAGGGGTCAGCGCAGAGGATGTGGATAAAGCAGCACGGGATATCATTACCCAAGCAGGCTATGGCCAATACTTCCTCAACAGAACAGGACACGGCATCGGTATCAGCGTACATGAAGCGCCCTACATCAGGACTGGCAACAAACAGATCTTAGAGCAGGGCATGTCCTTTAGTATAGAGCCTGGCATCTATCTCAAGAATAGATTTGGAATACGTATTGAGGATATTGTAGTGGTGGGAGATAAAGAGCCTGATATCCTGAATAACTTTTCTAAGGAGATTATGGTAGTTAAATAAATAGTTTATTTTCAGAATATTATTTTAGAAATCGTTTTTGTTTTCCAAATTTCCGGTTAACAATGATTTTAAAAATAAAATTGCCTTTCTAATTTGATAAGTAGCTTATTAATTACCCGGAATATTATGATATTATGGAGTATTATAATATTATTTAAAAAGCTGCCACTGAGTTACTATTTCTGAGGCAACTCTCTGTTTATTTTTATCCCATATTTGATCGGATATCAGCTGTTTTGATTTATCTTGCTGTGGGAATATTTTTTGTTGAACCATAATCTCTCCTGGATATTTAATTTCATGATGATATAAAACCTGTAGATATTTTAAGGTATAATGCTGTTTCATTATCTCAGGCTTGTTTTCCATAATCCAGTCTATATATCTGGAGTTATGAACATGACCCAGAATATCAATATCTTGTATTTGAACAACATATTCTTTTTCTTCATTTTGATATTTAGGTTCCCTGAGAAGGGATGAATGTGCAATTGATAATGAGCATGCCTCAACTGGTTTAATTAGCCAAAGACTTGATAAGTTTGAAGGTATTTTTACTGGTCTTTGTTTATTAATATTATAGAAAATCCAGCGAGAAGATACCTTAATTATACTTTCATTCTGATTGCTTTTTATTAAGAACTCTCGATAAGCGAAACATCTCTTAATCCGGGAAATCCAGGTTTCGATTTCAATCATCTCTCTTAAACGAGGCCATCTATTAATCCTAATATTCCAGGAGAGTAGTATCCAGGAATATCCTTTTTTAAATAAGGTTTCTATAGAATAGCCTAATGATTCAGAGTGGTGTGCCGCAGTATCATTTAAATAGTCGATTAATTTAACTGGATTTAATTGCTGGTTATTTAAAACATCATATGAATGTACTTCAAATATTTTATTAAAAGCTTGTTTCATAATTCCTTGGTATAAATTCTAATTTTAAATATTTTTAAATTATTAGAATGCTCAGAATGCAACATTGCTTTATATTATAATAAAGAGAAATTTTTAAGGCAAGTGTTACTATAATATTATTTCATTTGACGAAGATATTAAATTATAATAAAATCTAATTTAGCTTTAGAGCTAATTATTATCCTCTCATCTAAATGCGCCCGTGGCTCAATTGGATAAAGCAACTGACTACGGATCAGTAGATTGGGGGTTCGAGTCCCTCCGGGCGCACCTTTTTTAACATCATACTATCTGGAAACTGGAAATCAAAACTGAAAAATAAATATTTAAGCGCATTGGGATTTTAAAAATCAGGATGCTCTGAAATAGGTATTTTATTAGAATAATTATTTTATATTCTAGTAAAGTTGTCAGTATAAGTTTTTATATAAAAATAAAATAGAGTGAAAAAGTAATAAAAGGATTTCAAGGGAGTGAGCTCCCCTGACCATAGTTTAGTCTTAGCCAAGGTTAAAACATTTTTTATCTTTATATAGGCAGAGTGATTTAATGATAGATAATATTCACCAGATGATAATGCAAGAGGCGCTTCAACTGGCCTGGGAGGCTTTTTACAGGGAAGAGGTTCCAGTTGGAGCATTAATTGTTTTAGATGAACAGATTATTGTCAGGGCATTTAATAAGAAGGAAATGACACATGACCCCACCGCTCATGCTGAAATGATAGCACTACGTGAAGCATGTGCCAGAGTAAATAGCTGGCATCTGGATGATGCAATAATGTATGTAACTTTAGAGCCATGTCCCATGTGTGCTTATGCTATCATTCAAGCTCGACTAAAAAAGCTCATTTTTGGAGCATATGATACTAAAGCAGGAGCTGCGGGCAGTGTTATTAACATTTTTGAAAAAAAGTTGTTTAACCATGAGGTAGAAGTTATTGGTGGTATTCTGGAAGAAGAATGCGGGGCAGTATTAAAGAAGTTTTTCCTGAATAGAAGATAATATGTCTGTCATTATTAGCTCATAAGGAGAGGTGGCCGAGTCCGGTTGAAGGCGCTCGACTCGAAATCGAGTAGGCGGTTAATAACTGTCTCGCGGGTTCGAATCCCGCCCTCTCCGCCAGTTAGAAAATGTCTTTGTTGGCTCGCCCTCTGCGAGGATTCGCCAACCGATTTTAAGCGCAAATTGGAATTTTTTATCTTTGTCCCGAAGGGGCTGGCCAAAAGCGGGCTTCCCTCATTTTTATCATAATGGACTTTTAATATTTTTAAGTTTAGGATTTGTAACATGTGTATAAATCTGTGTTGTTCTGATATTTTGATGGCCAAGTAGTTCTTGGACAAAACGGACATCGGTTCCATTTTCCAGTAAGTGGGTAGCAAAAGAATGCCTAAGCGAATGAAAAGTAACGTCTTTTTTGATCCCTGAATCACGTAGGGCGTTTTCAAAAACTTTCTGTGCTGTTCTTGTAGTCAGTATTCCACCTCGTTCACTTGCAAACACAAGACCATTTTTATTTTTCCCAGCAATTAAATTCTTCAAGCCATCAATTAAACTTGTCGGCATCACGCTTATTCGGTCTTTTTGACCCTTTGCTTGTTTAATATGCACCGTTAATTCTTCAAAATCCAAATCTTGTACTTTTAATCCAATAACTTCGCTTACTCTAAGTCCTTCCCCGTAAGCAAGCGACAGGAGAAGTTTGTGCTTAGTATTTTTTGGAGATTCTAAAATTTTAGCTACTTCACTTCGGGACAACACAGTAGGCAAGCTTTTTGGTTTTTTTGCTGATTGGATCTCTATTTTCTGCAGATCTTTAACCACATTGCGATAGTAAAACTTAATGGCATTTAGATACAAATTTCTGCTTTGAGGGGAAATGCGTTTTTGTTCACAGTGGAGCAAGAAGTTTTTAATGTTTTCTTGATTGAGTTCTGTAAAGTTATTTACTTTAAAAGAAAAATATTCTCGTAAACCATAAAGGTAACTTGTTATAGTTTTGGGACTATAATTTTTGATTTTGAGTTCACGCTCTGTTTTTTGAAGTTCTATTTGTATAAATCCTTAAAAAATATTAAAATTAACATAGTTTTCATACGATTTAAACTTATCATATTTTCGTATAATGTACAATATATAATTGTAAATATGAAAACACATCGTATAAAAACGAGTTATATGTAATGCCGACTTGAATGCCGGAAGATATAGATAATTTTACTTTTTCATCACATCGTTGGTTACTTCAATGGAAATATATAATTAGGAGAAAGCCATATGTTCAAAAAGAATCCTGAATCCGAAATTCAAAAACGTGAAGAGAATCTTATTGATGCGATGCGTCAAAATAATCTGTCATTTCTTGAAAATATATTTTCTGAAAAATATGTTTTTCTTGGTTCAGATGGTTCTACTTGGGGAAAAGAAAAGGCTTTAGATGATTACAGGAATCCTCGTTATAAATTATCGAAAATTGAAATACATAATCGTAAGATAATAATACATAATTGTATTGCTATTGTAACAGGAATAAGTGCAGTTGAAGGCATAATAGGTGAAGAAACTCTTACAGGTAGATATCTATTCATGAGAGTATGGTATAAAAGTAATAAGGAATGGAAAATTATCGCCGTAAATACGTGTATGGTAGATTCAATTAGCGGAAGTCGCCGCATTGAATAATGAATTAAAAAACTGACTAAATATATTCATGCACTTTATCGTAAATAAAACTGGGAATGTCGGCGCTACACATAACAGCGAGTACCCGACTCCGGCGACAAGAGCCTTTATCCAAATTGCTCCCGTTGGTCGCTAACTTCGGGTACTCGCGGAACGTTGTCGGAAATTGTTAAATAATAGGAGGAAGACTGAATTATGAAAGTTATATATGAAGATGAGATATCTCAAACCCCAGAGGTGGTCTTCCCATGGATTGCAGATCCTTCAAAGGCTATGAAATGGCAAAAAAATGTGAAAAGTGAAGAAATTATTAAAAGTAATCCAGAAATAATTGGGACGACTTTTAAAGAAGTAATCGAAGAAGACGGGAAAACCCTTGAAATGTATGGAACAATTATACAGTACGAGAGAGATAAAATTATTGGATTTAATATTGAAAGCAAAATACACAATTTTGAAGTTAGTTACGTACTAGAAGCAATTGGAAAGAAAACAAAGCTCTCCATTGAAACAAACATCCAATGGAAATTTCCAATGAATGTTATTTGCATATTAATGCATAAAAAGATAGTAGAAAGATTGAAGAAACAGTTAGAATTAGAGGTCAAAGATTTGCAAAATCTTTGTACATGTTCAGAAGATTAAATTAAATGCGGAGATCAACAACTTCCGACAACAGTGAGTACCCGGCTTCGCTACGCTTCACCCAAATTGCTCGGCAGGAGCCTCGCAACTTCGGGTACTCGCGAAACGTTATATGCCATGCCTAAAAGAGAGATATGGAGGTTGAAATATGCCATCAAGAGAAAGACAAATAAACGCTCTTATTAAAAAGGCAAAGGAACAATATTCAACTATTAAAAGCCAGTACGACTTAAGTTTGGCTCAACAGTCAGTTTCTGATGATTTGAGCATTGACATTAAAAACATGTGTGAAAATCTCCGCTCAGCGCTTAATTATTTAGCTCACGACATTCGAGAAATTCATTGCCCATCCGCAAATAAGAACGATAAATTTTACTTTCCAATCATTTTGGATATCAATCAGTTTCAAAGCAGAATATCTCAATGGTATCTTGGACTTGACATCACATCTCCAAGCTTATGGAATTACTTAGAAAGTGTACAACCTTATCATGGTGAATCTACTATTTGGATACATCATTTTAATAGACTTACTAATGAGAATAAACATGACTCTCTCATTCCTCAGACCAAGAGTACAAAAGAAAGAGTCCATGTAAATATTGGCAGAGGGGGAAGCGTGGATTGGGATCCCTCTGCTGTAAGATTCGGGAAAGGCGTATATATTGGTGGTGTACCTGTTGATCCGTCAACACAGATGCCCATTCCTCATCCAAGTCAAGAAGTTAAACGGATTATTTGGGTAGATTTTCATTTTGAAGACATTCCTGGATCGGCAATTGGGTTACTTCAATGTTCTCTTGATGGCGTGGAAAAAATAACAACTAAGGTAAGAGAATGGTTATAGGGACGTCGTATAACACGCGGCTATCTGGCTTCGGGGGTTGTACCCCCTACGCCCAAATTGGCTCACTGCGTTCGCCAACTTCAGATAGCCCCGAGACGTTAGGTGAAATACTTGCAAAGAGGTGATAAAGCTGAGTAAGTTCGATAAGATATTTTTAGGCACAATATTTGGGTTTATTCCCCCTATATTACTATTGTTATTAGGTGGGTGGATAAGTATTCTGTTTGTTGCAGAAAACAAGATAATTATGTTTTTAATAAGTGGTTTTATTTTTGGAATTTTCATTGATGTGTTGTTTCTTAGGAAATGGATTAATATAGGATACAAATTAAATAATTACATACTAATCGTTATTTATATTTTTTATAGTATTTGTATTTTTGGTTTTTTCATGGGGGTTCCGGTTGTTAATATATTTATGGGAGTGATTGCAGGAATTTATATAGCGAGAAGAATTATAAACAGAAAATTAGAAAAAAGAGAAATTAAAAATAAAGTAATGATTACAAGTATATTTTCAGCAATAATTATTTTATTTTTCTCAATTTCGTCTGCATACTTAGCATTGAAAGATCCTTATACTGCAGCAAACTTAGAAGGAATGTTTAATCTTTCTATTAATGTCACATTAGAAATGATTATTGGGTTAATTATAGTAGGGGGATTATTATTGGTGTTATTTCAATATCTGATAACTAAAAAAACATCTATGTTTATTTTAAGGAAGGGCAAGTACTTCACCTAACATGGGATTTAAGATTCCACTACGTTTCATCCAAATTCATTCGGCAAGGGCGTCGCCCTAAACCTCATGGACTTCTTAAATCCCTGGTACGTTAGACGACATATTACGCCAAAAATAGGAGAATAGACATATGCATATGCCAGAAAAAATTGATAATAATATGCTCGCTCCATGTGGAATGAACTGTATGGTATGTTGTGTTCATCTCAAAAAGAAAAAACCATGTAGAGGTTGTCTTTGTGATGATACTGATAAACCAGAGATATGTAAATCTTGTGAAATCAAAAATTGCGCAAAAAAAAGAGAAATAATCTATTGTTTTAAATGTGAAGATTTCCCATGCAAAAGGATAGTAAATTTGGATAAAAGCTATCAAAAAAGATATCAAGCGAGTTTAATCGATAACAGTAAAACAATAAAGGATAATGGCTTTGAATATTTTTTTAAAAAAGAAAAGAAACGATGGAAATGTTTAGAATGTGGTGGGATTATATCTTTACATGACAAAGAATGTTCTGAATGTGGATGTAAAATATAAAATTTGGCGTAATACGTCGTCTAACAGCGGTTACACGGCTTCGGCCATGCGGCCTTCGCCAAAATTGCCCTTGCATACGCTTCGGGCAACTTCGGGTAACCTCGGTCGTTAGGCGAAATAAAATCTATAACTTTTTTACTGAAGAGGAAAACATATCTTACATCCATTATGGAAGATTCGGTGATATTTGGAAGCATATACCTTTATGTAATTTTTTAGTAAATGAAAAACCACAGTTTTACATTGAAACTAATTCGGCTTTACCAAATTATACTCTTACGCATTCACCAGAACGTGATTATGGTATTTATACAATACTAGATAGTGCATTGAAATCTGATGTTATCAAAAATTCAGTATTTTATCAAACGTTAATAACTTACAAAGAAAATATGACGGAGATGAATGAATATCTTGGATCACCAGGATTAGCAATGAATGTTCTACATAATAGTGTTGAAAGATATATTTTTTGTGACATAGAAGATAAGTCGCTCGAAGCAATAACGAATTACTCAAGAAAATGTAATTTAACAAATAAAGTTTAAACATATAATAATGACTCAATTAAAACTATAGATTCTTTAATAAGCAATTTTTCATCATCTGATTTTATACATATTGATCCATATTCAATAATTGATAAGAATAATGAAGGGAGAACTTTTTTTGATCTATTTCTTAATTCTATTAAAACAGGTATTAAATCCATGCTGTGGTATGGCTATGAAAATAATTATCAGCGAAAGTATTTACTCAATTGGATGAAAGAAAAAACTAGATCATCTCATATTTCATTTAATAATAACATTATCTTGATTGAACTATTTTTATCTACGATTCAAGAAAATGAAGTAATTGTGAATCCAGGTGTAGTCGGATGTGGAATTGTAATAGATAATCTGTCAAAGAAATCAATTGATGAATTTGATATGTTTAGTGATGAATTAATAAAGATTTATCATAACTCCATAGTTTTCGAAAACCATAATGGAAGTATAGAAAAAGAGAAAATTATACTGTGAAGTAGATTTTACTTCGCCTAACAAATCTTACATGCTACACTCGCTGTTCGCTCGTTCGGGCTACGCCACATTTTTGCCTTCGCGATGCTACGGCAAAAACGTTATGTAAGATAGACGTTATACAAAATAGCACTAATATATCTGAAAGAGAGTGAATCAAATGAATTCATTTATTCTAGTAATACCTATTATTTTTATACGTTATATACTAATGAGAATTATTAGTAAGGAGGCTGTGAAAAGAGCAGGTTTTTTCCCACCTACAGAAGGAAAAGAACAAGCTGCATATTATATTTATCAAATAACAACATTATTTTTATTAATATATTTATTCTTTTCAGAAATTAAGTTTAACAATATCTTAAACTATATGGGTTTAATAGTATACATAATAGGAACAATATTATATATAAAATCAATAATTGATTACTCTAAACCACAAAAAAATGGAATAAATAAAAATGGGTTTTATGACTATTCAAGAAATCCAATGTATATAGCTTTCTTTATATATTTTCTTGGTTGCAGTTTTTTGATAAGTTCTTGGATATATATTACAGTATTAATTATATTTCAAATTTCTGTTCACTTTCTTATATTATCAGAAGAAAGATGGTGTATAAAAGAATTTGGTGAAGAATACAAAAAATATATGAAGAATGTTAGACGTTATATTTAAATGGGGAACCGTGCTATTTCGTATAACAGAGGGTTTAAGGCTCCGCTATGCTGCACCCAAATCCATCAGACTAAGATAAGAGCTATCTAAGTCTGATGGATTTCTTAAACCCTCGGGGCGTTATATGAAAACGGTGTGCCTATCTAACTGAAAACAGATTGTCTGTTAGGCTAAATAACATTCATTAATCCTTATGAATAATTAGTTTTTATTCTACAAATTATATTTTAAGAGAATAAAAAAACTTATAGTGTTTACTTGACTTCATACGGAAAATAAATTATACTATCTATGAATGAATGATAATTATATTCATTCATAGGAGTTAACTAATGGGAAGAGCGTTTACAGAAGAAGAAAAAATAAAGATAAAAACCATTCTTTTGGATAAAGGGAGAGCTCTTTTTGCCAGAAAAGGGCTGAAGAATACATCGGTAGAAGAATTGACCCGTGTGTCAGGAATCTCGCTGGGTTCCTTTTATGCATTCTATGATTCAAAAGAGGAGTTATTTTTCGATATTCTTGAAGCTGAAGAAAAGAAGATAAGTGAGACAATCGAGAAACAGCTCTTTTCTTTTGAGATGACCAGGGAGAATTTTAAAAAAATCTTATTGAAGATTATCGACCTGATTACCGGCAACCCCTTGCTGGTCATGCTAATGAATGTAAAAGCGTATCAAGGGCTTATATCAAAAATCTCTGAAGACAAATATCAGAGACATTTGAATCAGGAATACCTTTTCACTGAAAAAGTGATAAGCCGATTTCTGGAAAATAAGGGTATGAGAAATGTGCGGCCCGATATTCTTTCCAGCCTTCTCCATGCCTTATTCCTGCTGCAGCTTCACAAGGACGAGATCGGAAACAAGGTGTTTCCCGATATGTTTGAGTTATTGATTGATGCACTTTCTGATACGCTTGTTACTAACGGTAGCAAAAATCTTAATGAAAAAAAGGACTAACATGAAAATGAATAAAAAGATTCCTTTTGTCAAATTAATGGGCTTGACCAAATACTACGGCTCATATCCAGGCGTTTTAGATATTAACCTTGAAATAAATGAAAGCGAAATATTCGGTTTTCTTGGGCCGAACGGGGCTGGGAAATCTACAACGATACGCTGCATCATCGGATTGATAAAACCGACACGGGGCGAGATTGTTGTCCTCGGGAAAAACAGTAGAAACAAGCATATAGAAATTTGCAAAGAGATCGGTTATCTCCCGGGCGATGTTGGTCTGTATAAAGACCTGACCGGCAACGAATATCTTAATCATTTCATCAAGCTGCGGAAAGAAAAAAACTGCCGTAAAAGCAAGGAAAAGCTTCTTTTTTTAAAGGATAAATTTAAAATCGATTTTGACAAAAAAATCGGCACCTATTCAAAAGGGATGAGGCAGATTGTGGGCATCATCCAGGCTTTCATGCACGAGCCTAAGCTTATTATTCTCGATGAGCCTACAAGCGGACTTGATCCGATGATGCAGGAAGAGTTTTTCAACTTGATTATTGAAGAGAAAAAGAATGACAATACTATTTTTCTTTCTTCCCATATTTTGAGTGAAATAGAAAAGGTATGCGACCGTGTGGCAATCATCAAGAAAGGCAAACTGATTCATGTAGAAGAGATGAGTAGCTATCGTTCGATAGTTGGGAAAAACATAAAAATTGAACCAGCAGAATCATTGGAAGACGCATTTGAAATAATCAGGGAAATGAGTGAGGCTGTGGATATCGTATTACGAAACGGACAGATTGAATTCCATTATCGCGGAGAGATGGAGCACCTAATAAGGATTCTAGCCCGATTTAAAATCAAGGATTTTTCCTGTGAGACGCCACGAATCGAAGATATCTTTTTCAAATATTATGAGGATAGATAATATGATAGAAAAAGAATTACTGCTGAGTTTCTTTAAGAGGAATATAAAACTGTCATTAATCGTTACTGGCGTAACGGCCATGATTATCCTACTCCTTATCACAATCTTTCCTGATATGCCAGCGGATAATGCCGGCACTGTTTCTGAAAGTTGGCCTCGAATGATGAAAGATCTTTTTGGTGATCCAGTTTTCAGTTTTACTAATATTTATGGTTGGCTGGATCTGCAAATATTCCACATTACCTACTGGATAGCATTTGGATTGCTTGGGGCCATACTTGCGGCAAATATTATTGCAAAGGAAATCGAAGAGAATACGATTGATATTCTGCTGTCTTATCCGATGACCAGAAATAGTCTTGTTTTCAGCCGGATTATCTCAGTTATGATTATCATGCTGATTGTAACATGCATTATGCTACTAATTTGTATTTTGGGCGTTTTTATTGCAGGGCATGCGATCCGCATAGGAAAGATTGTACATGCGGTACTGTCGGGATTTTTTATATCCATGATTTTCGCTTCAGTCACGCTGTTCATTTCTATTGTAACATCACAAAAAACATTGTCTGTTTTCTTTACACTGGGAATTATGGGATTCTTTTTCCTGTATGAACAGGTGCTAATAAAATTATACCCGGTCCTGAATATGTTTTCTCTGATCAATCCTTTCCATTACTATCAAACAAAAGCTATACTGATAGATAGTATATTTTCATTTCTTAATTATGTCCTGATGGCCGTATTTGTTATCGTCATTCAGATTCTTTCTGTATTTTTCTTTAACAGAAAAGAGATTACCCAATGACTTTAATATATGAAACCATCTCTTTTTCTGAATCACAAGGCACACCGCCTTCACATAACAGCGAGTAAACGGCTACGCTCCGCTTCACCCAAATCGGCTCCCGTTGGTCGCTAACTTCGGGTACTCGCGGAACGTTATACGCAATTCAAAAATATTTTTCTCGATGTATAATGAAGATAGGCTTTCAAAAGGGAATAAATATGATTTTTTGTTAAAGAGGGTTTCCTTTTTGATTTAGCAAATGTTTTTTATACTTAAAGCTATTAGGAGGTATTATGCCAAAAGAAATATTAACAAGATGCGGATATAGGTGTGATTTATGCCTTGCGTATAAAGACAATATTGAAACAAATGACCAGAGAGAGTTTCTCAGTGATACATGGCATAAAATTTATGGATTTCGAATTCCTGCACAGGAAATATATTGTAAAGGATGTATTTCATACGATAATCCTAAGCTAATTGATAACAAATGCCCTGTTCGACCGTGTGTGATTGAAAAAGGATTAGAAAACTGTTCGCAATGTGATGAATACCCTTGTGATAAATTCAACCAAAGAAAAGTAGTATGTGAAGATTTATTAAAAAGTAAAAAAATCTCGATATCAAAAAAAGATTATTCAAAATGTGTCAAACCATATGAAAATAAATTAAGAATTGATGATTTGAAAAAGAATAACCAACCATTTTCAAGACTGCTAAATCCTTTTATAGTACCAAATGATAATCAAATACTAAAATTTATTGAAAGAGATGATATTAAAACTGCCTGGAAAAAAATGTTGAAATTTATTGATAATTCTTATTCTTTTGAAAGAAAAATATTTTTTGGAGGAAAAAAGTATGGCTGGGCAGTCCAATATAAAAGAAGCAAAAAGACTATTATAACTCTATTCCCAGAACGAAAAAGATTTACTGTTCTCTTAATATTTGGCAAATCAGAATTAAAAAAGATTACTGAAGTCAAGAAATGGCTTTCTCCATCTGTTATTAAAAAGATTAACAATACAAAACAGTATCACGATGGAAAATGGGTTTGGTTACAATATGAAGACAATTCTTTTTTAGATAGCATGATTGAATTAATAAAAGTAAAAAGAAAACCAGAAAATAAACAACTAAAAAATCAAATTTATAAAAATTAAGGAAAGCCTATTCTGGTTAGTTTGAACGAAAAATATTGTTTGAACTCACTCCGCTACGCTTCGTGCCACGCTGCGCTCTCCTCATTTCAGTCGTCGGGGCATATAACAGCGGATATGAGGTTCGCCCATCGGCTCGGGGCTCACCCAAATTTGCTGGCGTTTGGCTCCTGCGGAGCATATTATAACGCCAGCAAACATCGTATATGCGCGAACGTTAAGTGTAATGCCTGACTATGATGTATTATAATGTATAATCATCCATGGCTAGGTGGAGGGTGGCTGGTAATCTAGTAATATACGAGAGGTTTACTGTACCCATTATTCTATGAATTTTGTACAAACGTAAAGTTAGATGATTACTCTATTCATAACCTATTTTGAAACAGAAAGAAAAACTAAGAAAAAGAGAGAAAAAAGAAGCTATATCTAAAAGATATAGAGAGGATGTTTTAAAGTGAATTCATTTGAATTACTGCGTGGGGAATGGAAGATTTTTGTTATGCTTTCATCGTTGTTCATATTCTCGTATATTGGGGGACAAGTATTGTTTGTTGTTAATAATGATTTTGCATTAAAAATTGTAGATAAACTTGATTCACCAAGAGAAAAGATTGTCAAAATCATATGTAGATACTTATTTATGCCATATGGCGTTATACGGGCAACATTTATTATTTTTTTTGTAAATTTATTTGGTGGTGCATTGATTTGGTCTTCAATCGGAGGAATTTTTATTATAATTCCATTTATTCACAACATAATGACAGGTTCATTAACTGGGTTGGTTCTAAAAAAGTATCCAGAGAGAATGAATTGGTTAACCCTATTTAATGTGTTTTTTGAGATTGGTGCTTTTATATGCGCCGCGGTTGGTGGTATACAAATTGGAATGAGCATTCTGGGAACTGGGAATATCTACTTATCCATAACTAACTGGAGTAAAATTTTTCTGACAGTAGTTGTTCCTCTTCAATTTATCGGAGCAGTATTTGAGGGATTTCTTTTTAAAAGATTATTTATTGATAAAAATATTTCTTTGCCATATGGACTTAGGATAGAAGATTTATCAATCAAAAAATAATAAAGAATGCAGAAAAGTAGGGAACTACACTTAACAGCGAGTACCCGGCTACACTTCGCTTCGCCTAAATTGGCTCCTGGTGGTCACCAACTTCGGGTACTCGCGAAACGTTATGGAAAAAGAATTTACCGCCAAAATGAGTGAAATTATGAAAAATACAAAGGATAAAAACGATCTGCAAACTATCCCCGGAGTAGGCAAAAGCATTGCCAAGGACTTACGAAATATTGGAATTTGCTCAGTTGAGGATTTAAAAGGTAAAAATCCGGAAAAGCTTTATGAAATGTCTAATCATTTTGAAGGCAAAATCCAAGACCGGTGCTTGCTCTATATTTATCGCGAAGCAGTTTATTTTGCCGAAAATCCCAATCCTGATCCGGAAAAATTGAAATGGTGGAATTGGAAAGATAGGGGCTGATTTTTATTTTCAAAAGCCGATACAATAAATTGGATAAAGAAAAGTAAGTGAAAATCAAAGGAGAAATAACTATGGATGAAAAAGTAAAACAATACATAGAAAAACAAAAATCTCCGCAAAAAGAAGTTATTCTAGCGTTGAGAAAAATATTTTTAAAACGATAAAAAACCGCGAGAAAAAATTCGGTTGGGGTGTAATCGTCTTAGCAGGTGGCAAATTTTATATTGCAGCCATGAAAGAAAGTTGAGACCAAGACCCTATTTATAGTTAATCAGAAAGGAATAGTAAATGAAACTGCAAAAAAATGAAAAATGAACATTGAAGATTTATATTGTAAAGGATGCAAGACAGGTGCTAACTCGGTATTTTGTAGAGATTTTCAAATGAAATTTTGTGTAGAAAATAAAGGACTAGATTATTGTTTTTAATGTGGAGACTATCCCTGCGTTAATTTGATAAATTTTAAGGACGATGAAAATCCACATCATTCAATAGTGCTACATAACCTCAATAATACAAAAAATATAGGAATGAAAAGATGGTTTAATGATCAGAAAAAAAATGGAGTTTTCCGGAATGTGGAGAAGAATATTCCTGGTATGATGACAAGTGTCCAAATTGTAATAGATATGTTAGAAGTTGTATCGATGAGGAAAAAGAAATAAAATAAAAGTTAGAAGTGAATGAATTGAGTCATTACAAGATGAACAAATTAAATGAACTAAAATTTTCATATAGAACAACCAGAGATGGGAAAGTTTTCATTTACTGGCATGATAAACAGGTAAAGACTTTAATAGGTAAACAAGCAAGTAAACTTTTATCAAAAATAAGTAGGGTAGATGATAAAGAAAAACAATTATTACTGGCAAAAGTAACAGGAAATTTCAAAAGAGGAAATGAAAAATAAGTCTATAAGGTATAGACGGCTGCATGATCGCATAACACAGTATTGCCAGTTTTGTTCCTACGTTACTCCACCAAATCCAGTAGGCTAAGATAGGAGTTACCTAAGTCTGCTGAGCTTCGGGAAGACATATATTTTTGTGGGGAACCCAAAATGAAAGTAGTTGTATGCGTCAGATACGGACTGGATAATCTCAGTATAAAGGAAATACCGGAACCTGTACCCGGTGATAAGGAAGTACTTGTGCAGATTCACGCATCCTGTGTGAACACAAATAATCTGGTGGGAATCACGGGTAAACCTTTTTTAACCCGCCTGTTCGGCCCGGGACTAATAAAACCGAAATGCATGATTCCGGGAAGAGATTTTGCTGGAATTGTCAAAGGAATAGGTAGAGACGTCAAGCAATTCAGATCCGGTGACGAAGTATTTGGACACAGTATTAATGATGGTGCATATGCGGAGTTCATTTCCGTTCCTGAAAACGTATTAGCCCTGAAACCAGTCAATATCTCTTTTGAAGAAGCAGCCGCTACGCCTGAATCCGCGTTGGTTGCGCTGAACGCTCTTCGTAATACCGGGCATATTAAATCCGGGATGAATGTACTGATTTATGGGGCGTCGGGAGGTATAGGTACATTTTCAGTGCAAATCGCTAAATCATTTGGAGCTGAAGTCACAGGCGTATGTGGTACAGGCAATATTGAAATGGTTCGCTCAATCGGAGCTGATCATGTCATTGATTACACCAGGGAAGATTTTGTAAAAAACAGACAAACATATGATCTGATACATGCTGCGGTGGGTTACCGCTCGGTCTTCGATTATAAAAGAGCCCTCAGCCCAAAGGGAATATACGTGGCAACAGGCGGCTCAGCAAAGGCAGGATTTATGCCCATGGCGCAGATATTTCAGGTTATGCTTATCGGATCACTGGTTTCAGAAAAAGACGGTAGGCAGCTTTGTTTCGCCCATCTTGACCATATTGAGCAAAATGATCTGGTTTTTATCAAAGAGCTTATTGAAGCCGGAAAAGTGAAACCTGTCATAGATAGATGTTACCCGTTAAGTAAAGTTGCCGAAGCTGTAAATTATTATGGGAAGGGACACTCCCGTGGCAAAATAGCAATTACCGTGAGTCATTGACCCCAAGACATTTTTATTCCGATTATCTTTAAAATATTTTAATTAAATTGTACAAAGTGATATATTATACATAATTATTAAATGATTTTATTCGTTTTTCAAGATAAGGAGAAAATATATTTATGAGAAATAAGCAAGCACTATTGGTTATTGATATGCAAAAAGAAGGCTTGTTAAATAGAGAAGTATTTAGAAAGCAAGAGTTAATTAATAATGTAAATAGCCTAATAGATTTTTTTTCGCAGAAAGAATAAGCCCATATTTTTTATCAGGCATACTAATCAGTCTTTTTTGAAAGAAAACACTGAAGGTTGGCAAATTTGTGAAGAGCTGAATTTATCAGAAGCAGACATAATTATAAACAAGAAAAATGTCAATATCTTTCGAGAACCACATTTTTTAGCTTCGCTTAAGGAGTTTAACATAATAGAGGTAGTTATCACCGGATTAGTTTCCAATGGATGTATTAAAACGGCCGGGCTTGGTGCACTAGAGATGGGATTCTCAGTAGTATTAATTAGCGATGGACATAGCACCTTCCATAAGAATGCGGAAAAGATTATTTCAGATTGGAATTTACACCTGGGAAAGCAGGGAGCCAGGGTAGTTCCCACTGTCTCCTGGTTAAAAATGCAATTATAGATTCCTATAATGTGTAAAAAATAAGGATTAAGATAAAATATTGTAACTGGAGCTGGAAAGCCTATTTGCGTTGGAAAAAATACTAAACTATTTTCCCTACCGGGTAATATAAGTTTCATGATAATCAGGAAATAGGAGAGGAGCCTATGAAAAATGTTCAGGACTCACCTAAGGATATTGATGAATATATTGCCAGCTTTCCGCCTAAAGTACAAGAAATTCTAAAGCAGATAAGAACTACAATTAAAGCAGCTGCACCCGGTGCACAGGAAACAATCAAATATCGAATGCCCACATTTGTTTTAAGTGAGAATCTGGTTCACTTTGCAGCCTATAAGAGCCATATTGGATTTTACCCCATACCTTCTGGAATTGATAAATTCAAGGACGAACTGTTTTCATATAAACATGCGAAAGGTTCAGTGCAATTCCCCATCGATAAGCCAATACCTTTAAGTCTGATCAGAAAAATAGTGGAATTTCGGGTAAAAGAAGTCAAGGTGAAAAAATTAGCCCAGAAGAAGGAATAGTTGAAGAAATAAGGGTCTATAATAGAACAGAAAAATAATACTTTAGATAAATTGGGAATAGTGCAATCTGATCAACCATGATAAACAAAGCACATTCTTTCTGCCAGCACAAAAAAATGCAGTTATATTGAGAGCTGATACCCAGGCTCGGTAATTAAATAATTCCGTTAATAGTTAGTAGTCATTTATAACAAATAATTGACCGGGAGGATGAAAATGAGAGTAGCCATCTATCAAATAGATGCATTTACCAATGAGCAATTTAAGGGAAATCCTGCAGCGGTATGTCCTCTGAAAGAATGGATAAATGATAATTTAATGCAAAACATTGCTGCAGAGAATAATCTTTCCGAAACTGCTTTCTTTGTAAAAAGGGATGATAAATATGAATTACGTTGGTTCACTCCCAAAGGGGAAGTAGACTTATGCGGACACGCTACCTTAGCTAGCACTTATGTTATCTTTACCTATCTGGATAAAAAAATCACAAGGGCTATCTTTCAGACTAAAAGCGGAAGGTTAGAGGTAAGTAAGGAAGGGAGTAATCTGGCTATGATCTTTCCTTCCCGGGAAGGAAAAGCGTGTAATACCCCGGAAGTACTTATAAAGGGTCTGGGAAAGAGACCGAAAGAAGTGTACCTATCCAGGGATTATATGGCGATATTTAACACAGAAGAAGAAATCAGGAATTTAACATTGGATATGGAGGCATTAAAGCAACTGGACGGATTGGGAACAATTGTAACAGCCAGGGGAGAAGGGGTGGATTTTGTCTCCCGGTTTTTTGCCCCGAAGCTGGGAGTGGATGAAGATCCGGTAACTGGTTCCAGCCATTGTACCTTAATACCTTATTGGAAGAGAGTGCTGAGGAAAAATGAATTCGTAGCATTGCAGTTATCTGAGAGAGGTGGAAAACTTTTCTGTACTGATTTGGGTGAAAAAGTCAAAATCTCCGGAGAAGCAGTAACTTATTTAGTAGGATATATCAACATTTAATCTTTTCTTGAAAGGATGAATAGAGTGAAAAATATTGGTGAATACTACGTAAAAACATTTCCAACCAGTCGATTATCCACCATTGATATTGGATTTATTAGTCATATGAAACACTATGTCAGGGCATTAGTAGAACTGGATGTTACGGTAGCGCGCAAACTGATTTATGAAAAAAGAAGGCAGAATCAGAATATATTGTTCCATGCCTGGCTGGTTAAGTGCATCAGCACGGCAGTCGAGGAGTGCAAAGAACTCCATGGCATTAGAAGCGGAAAACGAAAAATCGTTTTATTTGATGATGTTGATATTTCCATCATGATAGAAAGGGAAGTTAAAGGAGAAAAGGTTCCCTTGCCCTATATGATTCGAAAGGCAAACGAAAAGAGTATTACACAAATCAGCAGTGAGATGAAAGGAGGAAAGGGTCAGCCTATTCAGAACGAAGGGGATTATGTTCTGGGGAAGGAAAAGAATGCATTCTTAATGAAAACATATTATGCTCTGCCCGGTTTTCTCAGGAGAATGGTATGGAAATTGATTATTCGAAGCCCTTTTTTAACCAAACAGAATATGGGGACGGTGATGGTAACCTGTGTAGGTATGATGGGCAAAATCAATGGTTGGGTTATCCCGTCAAGCATTCACCCGCTGTCTTTTGCCGTTGGCTCGATTATAAAGAAGCCCGGGGTTAAAAATAACAGGGTAGAGATCAGAGAATATCTCTATATTACAGTGCTGGTCGATCACGATATCATTGACGGTGCACCTGCAGTTAGAGCCCTGTCTAAACTTACCAGACTGGTGGAAAGGGGATTTGGTCTGGAGGGAAATTGAAGATTGAAGGAGATGGTCTTGAAATATAAAAAAGTGATATTTCAAAGCCTGACTAAAGAAGTTTTGTTGTTTATAATTGTTCTATTGATTGATATATTATAGTATTATAAAAAATAAATTTTAAGCAGAAGGATATCTAAAAATGGTTAAATGTATAAATACAGATAAAAGGTATAAATGTATTATAGAAAGTTCAAATAATAAACTTTTTTCGGATACCACCAGGGATAAAGGTGGCTCTGAAGAAGGAATCAGACCTCATGAATTGTTGGAAGCAGCCTTAGCTTCCTGTTTAAATATCACTATTAGAATGACTTTAGATAACTTAAAAATAAAGGCAGATAATATCCTGGTTAAAGTTAATTTGGTAAGAAAAGTTGAAGGCAAAACAATCTTTAATTATGAATATAACATTGATGCAGAGTTAAATAATTATCAAAAGGGAAAAATAGAGGAATCTGTTACCAATTGCCCAGTAAAACAGACCTTACTAAAAGAGATTAGTTTTAACAAAACTAATTAATATGTTTTAATATAAGACCATCTATTAGTTTTTAATGAAAATTTGGTGATTAGGAGAGCTAAATAGGAGGCCAAGTATGCGTATTGATTGTATTATTGGAATGAGCTTAGATGCCCGAGTTGATTGGATAAAAAACCCTCAAGAATTACAGGAAATTTACTACGGTATCGTTATACAATCACAATATGATGGTATCATTTGTGGCAGCAAAACCATATTGGATGCAACTTATGATAAAAAGAATACTGAAAAATATTCCCATCAATAATTAATTGTCATTGATAGTAAAGGTAAAATAAAAAATTGGCCAATTATTAAAAAGCAAGCCTGGTGGAACGATAAGCCTGTTGTTTTTTACTCAAAGGAAACTAAACCTGATTATCTTAATAAACTGGAAGAGGAGAATGTTGATTATATTGTAACAAGGGAACAAAGAGTGGAACTAAAAGAATCATTAAAAGAATCATTATTAATAATTGAAAAAAGTATGGAATTCAAACATTACGAATTGACAGTGGTGGTAGTTTATTAGGGCATATGCTTCGAGAACAGCTGGTTGATAATATTGATGGTGTTATCTCTTTGAAATTAAGGATTGCAAAATAATCAAAAAACAGTATGTTGTTATCGGATATGAAGTACAAAAATGATTAGTATTATTATTTTTTATTTTAAGACCAATAAGAATAAAGAATTTTTAAAGCTTAAACAATTTTACCAGCAAAGTACACCCAACAGCATTTATCCAGCTGTGTTGACCAGCGCCTTCACCAAAATTTCCTCTAATCGAAAGCTCTCTTCAGTAACTTCGGTAAATGAAAAATGTTTGGTGTAATTTGAAATGCTTCCATTAAGGAGAATAAGAGAATGAAAGCTCGGATATTTTACTTTACTGGAACAGGAAACTCCCTCGTAACTGCCAAGAAAATTGCTGAGGGAATAGGAGGATATGTAGATCCAATAGTAAGATATAAAGAGCAACAAACGGTTAAAGTAAAAGAAGAGGTAATCGGAATCGTATTTCCCGTATATCTGGCACAGATTTATGGCATCCCAGAAATCGTGAGGCAGTTTTTGGAGAAGATAGAATATGTAAAAAATAAATATTACTTTATTATATGTACCCATGGTGGATATGCCTATCCAAATGCATTTCCAACGATTAACCGTTGTATTAAAATTGCGAGGTCACATGGCGGGGAAATAAATGGTAGATTCTATGTCAGATTTCCAATGAATAATTTAGATTATGAACATATTCCAATTCCTATTGAAAGAGACACCTCAATAATATTGGCAAAAGCAGAAAAAAAGATAGAATTAATAACTGAAATGATATTAAAAAAGAAAAAAGGAGATATTATTGTTCAGGATGTTTTTAATTTCACGTTAGGGCGCCTATTATCGATTGCCAAGGAACCAATAATGAGATCCATGAGGAAATATGCCCAAGAAAAGGAAGATTCAAGATTAACCTATCCCCAGCTTATCCATTTATCGGACAAGAGTATAAAATTTAATGAAGAAAAATGCATTGGATGCGGGATATGTGAAAAAATCTGTCCTGTTAGCAACATCAAAATGGACCATGGAAAACCATCTTGGATGCATAACTGCGAAATGTGTTTTGCTTGCGATGAATGGTGTCCGCAAAAGGCAATCCATCATTGGGGAAAACTGAAGGGGAAAGACTATCACCATCCTTCTATTGAAGTAAAAGATATTATAGAGCAAAGATTATTCTATGAAAGAAAATCAATGGAACGGTAAAATTGAGAGTCAGGGAGGTATTTGTAAAAACAAATGATGAAAATAATAAAAAAAGAATTCAGCCATATCATTTTAGAAGGCAGCTCTTATGAAGTTGGAAGACAGCAGGCAGAACTCATCAAAAATAATCCAGCATGGATCAGGTTTATTAAATCCGCAAAATCAAAATTTAGTGATAAAGAATTTGAACAAGTAGAAATCTTTTTTGAAAAAGTGTGTCCTGGGCTAAATGATGAATTAAAAGGAATGGCTGATTATTTCGATATTCCCGTTAAAAATATGTCCTTTTACTATCATTCTTATCTTCGCCCATATTGCAGCACTTTTTGTGTTTTGCCTCAAAAATCCACAGATGGGCATGTCTATGTCTGTCGGAATTATGATTTTAATTATAAAGTTGAGGATTACAGGCTGTGTACCACTAAGATAAGTGGTAAATTCAGTCATACTGGATTTTCCACCATGCTTTTTGGGAGAAATGATGGACTTAATGACCAGGGGCTTTGTGTTACGATGAGTTCTACGGGAATGGGTGTGGGAGCTACAAAATGGCTTAGACCTCCAGCTCTTTGCGGATCTCAATTCTGGTTAATCCTGAGAGGAGTACTGGAAAATTGTCAGGATGTTACTGAGGCCATCGCTTATACCAGGAATATTGATATTGCCTATAATATTAATCTGCTGATGACTGATAAAAAAGGAAATGCCTGTCTTCTGGAAACATTTGACGGACAGAAGGCTACGGCAAGACTGGACCATAAGCCATTTTTAGGATCAACAAACCATGCTCTTATTCCTGAGATCAAGAAATGGGCTGGTAAGTCCATGAAACACTCTGTCATCAGATACAGAGCCATAGAAAAATTATTTAGATTAAAGGGAAAATTATCCCTGGAAGATCTGCAAAGATTCTGCTCCCAGAAATATCCTGATGGAATAGCTGTTTTATACTATCGGAAATTTTTAGGAACAACATACTCTATTATCTTTGATCTTACCGATGGAAAGGCTTATATTGCTTTTGGTTCTCCGAATATAAATCCCTGGAAAGTGGTGGAATTAAATAATCCTGAAAAAGCTGTCTACCCCTGTACCTTTATTGAAGAAGTGCCACCAAAAGATTTTATGGAATGGATTGATTAATTAAGATCAAGAATATTGAAGAAAGTGAAGGGATAAAAAAATGGACCATTATGAAAAAAAATTACAAAAGTTTATTAAGGATAATAATATTCAATGTGAGTATCTGCGATTTAACCAATCATGTTATTCAGTATTAGAAGCAGCCAGAGCAGCAAATGTGAATCCTGATGATTGTGTAAAAAATATCTGCTTGATTGATGCAGAAGATAATCTAATTGTAGCTATCGTGAAAGGTAATGATAGGGTGAGTACTTCTAGAGTAGGAAAAGCTTTGCATATAGATAGACCACATACTGCCACCCATGATGAAATTTTACAAAAAACGGGGTATCCCTGTGGTGGAACTCCTTCCTTTGGATATCAGGCTGAATTTCTTATTGATCTGGCAGTAATGGAAAAAGATAACATTATAACTGGAGGAGGGTCTGAATACTCACTCATAAAAATACCTCCGCGAGAGTTGCAGAAAAATAACAATGGTAAAGTTTTAAAAATCAGGAAATGACTTATTCTTATTGCCTATAATTTTATTACCGGGTTCCTAACTTTTTTCAATCATAGGACTGTAGTTAATGAAGTTTTTTATATCATCAAGAGAAGTGAATAATTATCTTGCTGAGGACCAATTGTTAGAAATAAAAGGAGATAGAGATGAATAAGGATATTATAAGAAGAATGGCACAAGTTATTGCAACACTTTTAATACAGAGTATTATACTCTTTGTTTCTGCCGGGACACTGAGCTGGAATTGGGCTTGGCTTTTTATAGTGACTGGAATATTTATTTTAGTGATTAATTATATTGTATTGCCCAGAGAAGTGATTGAAGAGAGAGGAAGAGAAAAGAAAAATGTTAAAAAATGGGATAAAGTATTGATGAGTATAAATATTATCCCAATCTTGGGAATCTATATTCTTTCTGGATTGGATGACCGTTTTAGCTGGAGCCCCGATTTGCATTACAGTATTCATTTGATCGGCCTTGTTGGTGTATTTTTAGGGTCGATGTTATTCACCTGGTCAATGGTGTCAAATAAATTTTTTTCTACTATGGTCCGAATTCAAAGTGAACAGGGTCATAGTATTGCAGCAGAGGGACCATACAAGTATGTGCGACACCCCGGTTATGTGGGTTTTGCTTTAATGGCTATTGCTACACCAGTTGCTTTGGGATCTTTTTATGCTTTATCTATGTCCTTTCTTGTTATGATTATATTCATTGTTCGTACTGCACTGGAGGATAAAACATTACTCAGGGAACTGGAAGGTTATGAAGAATATTCAAAAAAAGTGAAATACAGGTTAATTCCTTTTATATGGCTATATGGTCATATTTAATTGTTTCCAGAGATATAATATAATTAATCAAATTTTTTATATCTTTAAAAATAAAAGTATCAAGGGCTGCACCTAACAGAATTATTTTATTAGTTTTCAATATATATTTGAGCTAATTGGTTTGCTTGGACACCATTGACTGATTAAATTTCAGAGATTGTGTGGAAGTAATTTATGGAAATAAAGTATCGAGAGACTGGCATATGTGGTCTTTCCTGTCGACTTTGTCCACATTATCACATGAAAACCGAAAGTCGTTGCCCGGGGTGTAAAAGTGGTGATAGAATAAGGGTAGGATGCCATTTATCACCTGTGCCATAAAAAGAAAGGGAATTGAATTTTGCTGGGATTGTGCTGAACATGAGATTTGTGAAAAATAAATCAAGATTACTACATTCTGTCTTGAATGATATTGCCATTAAGAAAAAGTATTATCTAAAGATAAGAAGGAGAGAATAAATAATGGAAGAAATTAACCTCAATGATTTTTCATCAACGATTCCCAGGATTAAATATGCCTGTGCTAAACAATCCATTATTGTTTCCCAGGACAAACCTGAACAGCTTTATCCGGACATTGATTTTTTTATTGAACTGCTTGATAATCCAAACAATATTATGAAATGGACAGCAATCCGGGTTATCGGAAACCTGTCAAAAGCAGACCGGGAAGATAAGATTAGCTTCATTCTGCCTCGTTTGCTGGATTTTTTAAGATGCGGAAAGCTAATTACAGTCAATAATACTATTCTAGCGCTGACCGAAATTGCCAGGAACAAACCAGAACATTCAGAAAGAATTATGGATGAACTTCTTAAAATAGAAGACTATCGTCTTGAAACACCGGAATGTACCAATATTGCCATTGGTAAAACATTAATTGCTTTTGATAAGCTGAAGGGCTTGATAAAAAATAAAAGAAAAATTCTACCATTCATTGAAAAGCAAAAAAATAATCCCAGAAATGCCACCAGGAAAAAAGCGCTAATAATATACAGGAAATTCCTTAAATAGACAGATGTAAAAATTGATAATAATTTTTTAAGGAGGAGCGAAGATGACTCAAGTTTTATCCGTTTGCGGATTATTATGTGACCAATGTGAATATTTCAATAGCCATTGCAAAGGCTGTCAAGCTGTCAGAGGATCAACCTTCTGGGCACAAGAAGCTTTTCCAGATAAAATATGCCCTCTGTATCAATGCTCGGTTATGGAAAAAAGATATTCTCATTGTGGTCGGTGTCCTGAACTTCCCTGTAAAAAGTATGCTGACCTCAGAGATCCTAATATTTCTGAAGAAGATCATAATCAATCAATAACAGAAAGAGCTTCAAGACTGAGACAGATGGCAAAATAGTATAGTAATGAAGATTGTGTAGCAAAAATTAAGTAGTTGAATCATGCTACATATTATTATCTTATATTATCAGGTCCGGTACCATCAAATATAGATCACAGAAATCAATGCAGGTGATTATTTTAGATGTTCTTTTTAAGAAGAATCGGAAAACAAGAAGATATTACAAATATAGTTTTATTCTTTCCATTAGCATGCCTTAAAGGACAACAATGGGACGATGAAAGAATCTATATTTTAATAAGAGGTGATAATATGGATTATACTCATATTATGAGGAAACTTTCAATCTGTGGATTGGATTGTGGACGATGTGCTGATTATGAAGATGGAGAAATAAAGGCATTAAGTGCAAAACTGTTTAATTTATTAAAAGGTTATGAAAGATTAGCGGAAATTAAATCAAACTTGAATCATATCTTTAAGGATTATAATAAGTTCAGGAAAATATTGGAAATATTTGCTGATTCGTCATGTGGTGGATGTAGAAGTGAGAATGTTAAATGCCCTATTGATTGCTATGCCCAGATCTGCCAGAAAGTGAAAAAGGTAGATTTTTGTTTTCAATGCCCTGAATTTCCTTGTGATAAACAGTTTGGGGGAAGGATGAGAGAACGATGGATTGAGAGAAATAATCGTATGAAAAAAATGGGAGTCGTTGAGTTTTACCTTGATCAGAGTAAATTATCCAGGTATTAAGCTTGGCACCACCAAAGTTACTGGCATGCGATAAATAAGGATAAAAATATGATGGTATTAACAATATTTGTTTCATATCAACTATGAGTGGCCAAATAAATCATAATGATCAGCATTATAATAGTGATTTTTAAAAGAGGCTTTCCAGATAATAAATGAAAAACACAAATTGAGATCAAGAGATGATAATTTTTTCTATTACCATATTAACACTTATAGCATCTGTTGTTGGCACCATTACTGGTTTTGGGCTATCTACGGTTATGATTCCGGTTTTGCTTATTTTTTTCCCACCAATTGAGGCAATTTTTTTAGTTTCAATTATTCATTGGTTTGGAAATATATGGAAAGTACTTCTTTTTCGCAAAGGTTTCGATTTGAGATTGCTTTTGCTTTTTGGAATAACAGGATTTTTTACCAGTTATCTGGGGGCATTTATCTCCCTTGGTTCAAATGAAGAAATTCTACTTCGTATTTTTGGGGTATTTCTTTTTGCTTATGCACTTTTTCTAATTTTTCAGACCAGTTTTAAAGTACTGGCGTCAAATTCAACTGCCCTACTAGGGGGTTTACTATCAGGCTTTTTTGCAGGGATCTTTGGTATGGGAGGGGCAATTCGTAGTATGTTTCTCTCTACCTTTAATCTGCCAAAAAAGGTTTATATTGCTACAGTCGGAGCCATTGGATTGTTAATAGATTCAACCAGGATCGTTACCTATTTTATAGGAGGAGCTCAATTGTCAGAATTGCTCTGGTGGGGTTTGCCACTTTTTATTACCATATCATTTATAGGTGCAAAAATTGCCCAGAATATTGTGGATAAAATACCTCAGGACAGATTTCGAATGGTAATCGCTCTTTTTCTTTTAATCATTGGGATAAAACTCATAATTTGGCCTTGACTAAAATAATCATTTTATTTCTTGCTGACAGAGTTGATTTTACTTATTTTCTTAAAATTCTTTTGAAAACTACTTATATATTCTGTAAATTAATATTATGTTAGAATATGCTAAAATGTTAATAACAAAATAATACATCAGGGGGAGATATATGATTATTAAAAAACTATCAGATATGCCTATCATGAAAACTGCACATAATGTTGATGCCAGAAATCTCTATAACACCGAGAATGCAGTCATTTCTGTTATTACGTTAAGGCCAGGACAATCTTTAAAAAAACATATTACGCCTGTAGATGTGGCTTTTTATGTTTTACGTGGCAAGGGTGTAGTTGAAATAGGAAACGAGAAAAAAGCTGTGGAAACCGATACTTTAGTTGAGAGTCCGAAGGATATCGTGCATTGCTGGTATAATGAGAGCGATACAGATCTTTCCTTTATGGTCATTAAGGTACCCAGACCTGACAGGGAAACCAAGTTCATTTCATAATGACATCTTTAAAAGGTAATCAAAATAAAAATTATAAAAATAAAGTTGAAATGTACAAGTTGGTATGATGAAAATTTTAGTAGCATACAAATCAAAAACAGGATTCACAGAAAAATATGCTCGCTGGATAGCTGAAGAACTGAAAGCAGATATTTTTGATTACCATAAAGTGAAACAAAGCAAATTAGAGAGATATGATATCATTATTTATGGTGGCAGTCTTCATGCTGTGGGGATTATAGGAGTAAAAATAATAACCCAGAATCTCAATAAATTGAAAGACAAGAAGGTAATTGTTTTTGCTGTGGGTGCATCCCCCTTCCGGCAAGAGGTGATCAAGAAAGTTAGAGACGAAAATTTTTCTAAAGAAGAACAGGAATATATTAAATTCTATTATCTTCGTGGCGGTTTTAATTATAATAAATTACCTCTTTGGGATAAAATTCTAATGAAACTGCTACAAATGAAATTAAAGAGAAAAAAGATTTTGACACCTGATGACAAAGGATTGCTAAATGCTTACAAAAAACCAGTAGATTTTACCTGGAAGGGAAATATAGCAGAAATAGTGTCCTATGTGCAGTCTCTTAGTGCCTAAAATAGTACCTTGTTTTTTATAGATTTGGAGCACATATAAATGATTTTACCTCATGCCAGGGATTTAGATTTTGATAAGTTAATGGAAAAGCTATATTCTGAGATTTTGGCTTTTGATCATCTCCCCTTGATTAATAAGATAAAAAAACAAGAAGAATATTCTTATCGAGTTTTAATAAGTACAGTATTATCTTCTCGTACTAAAGATGAAATTACTGCTCAGGCTACAGAAAGGCTATTCAGAAGAGCACCAGATGCAGTAAGTTTATCCCGAATGGCTGAAGAGGAGATTATAAGTTTAATTTATCCGGTCGGATTTTATAGGATAAAGGCAAAAAATATAAAAAACCTTGCCCATATTCTGATCAAGAAATATAACAGAACAGTACCTGCTAATATTAGCGATTTAATGCAATTACCTGGAGTTGGTAGAAAGACAGCAAATCTAGTTCTGGGTATTGCTTTTAATATTGATACTATTACTGTGGATACCCATGTTCATCGAATATCTAACCGTATTGGTCTTGTTCAGACCAAAAGCCCAGCAGAGACAGAGCAGGATTTAATGAAGATATTGCCACAAAAATACTGGATTTTTTTTAACACCTATTTAGTAGCACATGGTCAAAAAATATGTAAACCTATCTCACCATGGTGTTCACAATGTAAGGTTATTTCATTTTGCCAGCGGATTGGAGTGGTCAAGTATCGATAATTAAGCTAATATAAAAACAGCTAAAATCAACTTTTACAACCTCTGTGATAATAAAGCAGTATAACTTAAAATAAAATTTGCATCGCTTTCCATCCAGTTTTATTAAGGAGAACAGAATCAGGAGAAATTTTCCAGCAGAAATTATAGAAAAAGTGGATTTTTTTAATAAAATGTATTAAAATTAAAGACTGTCTGCATCTATATTAGATTGAATTAAAGGGAACATTGTTTTATCTTTCTGGAGAGGTACCGAAGTGGTCATAACGGGATCGCCTGGAGAGCGATTGGGCGGCCAAAAGCTGTCTCGCGGGTTCGAATCCCGCCCTCTCCGCCATATTTTGGAATGATGACCGTGCTAGATGGGGAGTTAGCGGTGCCCTGAACCTGCAATCCGCTAGAGCAGGGTCGAAAGCCTATTTAAGGTCTTATCTTTTCAAGGTCTGACTGGAATAAGTGATGTTGAAGACTGGGTCCTGTGCAGCAAAGAATTACTAATCCCGTCAGGTCTGGAAGGAAGCAGCGGTACGTAAAACTCTTTGGGTGCCGCAGGGAAACCTGGTTGGAGTTAACTGTTTCAATATCGCTTGGGAAGGTAGATCGAGGATAGGGCACGGTCATCTCTTTGCAAGAATTATATCAGAATTGTGACGGAAATTGTAAATGGCTCAATACCAATCCATCTATAGAAAATGGAGACCTCAATCTTTTGAAGATGTTGTAGGTCAGAATCATATCATTCAGACCCTAAGGAATGCTATTAAGCTGAATCGAATCTCCCATGCTTACCTTTTTTCCGGTCCTCGTGGTGTTGGGAAAACTACTACTGCTCGAATTCTGGCTAAAGCCCTCAATTGCCAGAATGGTCCTACAGAGCATCCCTGTAACCAATGCTCCTGTTGTATCCGTATTAATAAAGGTCAATCTATGGATGTATTGGAAATTGATGGAGCTTCAAATCGTGGGATTGAAGAAATTAGAGAGTTAAGAAGTAAAATTGGTTTTGCTCCCGCAGAGGGAAGATACAAAATATATATTATCGATGAAGTGCATATGCTAACTAATGAGGCGTTTAATGCTTTGTTAAAGACTTTAGAAGAACCTCCCAGTCAGGTGTTATTTATTTTCGCTACTACTGCATCTCATAAGGTTCCTAAGACAATTTTATCTCGTTGCCAATGTTTTTATTTTCATAGAATTTCCATTGAGGAGATGGTAGAAAAATTAAAAAGAATTGTCGAAGAAGAAAAACTAAATATTGATTTATCTTCTTTGCGTTTAATTGCCGAAAGTGCTACTGGTTCTATGAGAGATGCAGAAAGTATCTTAGATCAGGTTATTACTTACAGTGAAAACAAGGTTACACCAGAAGAGGTCAGGGATATTTTGGGACTTATACCACGTGAAACATTCTGGCAATTAATAGAGGCTATAATTAATCATAATACTGAGATAGGACTTAAGTTGATTAATAAGTTAGTCAGAGAAGGAGTAGAGCTAAATCAATTTGTCCAGGATTTACTTATTTATACTCATAACATTTCTCTTCTTAAAATTTTAGGCAAAGATAATCCTTATTCTCATCTTTACCTGGAAAGCTCAGAGTCGGACAAAATCTGGGAATCGTTGGTAAATACTGATATCAAGACCATATTTGATATTATAGAAGAATTAAAAATAATTGAGGAAAGGATAAGGTTCCATCATTATCCCTGGGTTTTATTGGAATTAATGATAGCAAAGCTAACTCATGCTAAAGACAAATCTACCCAACAGGAAGCCCTTGCTGCAGATATGATTAGTAAAAGAGTTACCGTGAAAAAGGTAGAAACAATACAGCCATCAATAGAGAAGGACAAAAATAAATATCCTTCTAAAGATGAAGTCACCACGAATATGAAAAGCCCAAAAAAGTATGAACTGGAGAAATTCTGGCCAAAAGTACTATCCAGAATAAAGAAGGAAAAAATTTCTCTTTATGCTTTTTTAATGGCTGGAAATAATATTGGCATTGAGGATGACCAATTAATTGTTAGTTTTTCCACAGATTGTCTTTTTCATAAAGAAAGTCTGGAAAAAAAGGAAAATAAAGAAAAGGTAGAGACAATTTTAAAAGAAGAATCAAATTGTGAAGTTAAATTGAAATGTATTATCGAAGAAAATAAGAGCAAGGAAGATAAAAACTTTGCTTTAGAAAAGAATAAAGGTAAAATTAAAGATAACCATTCTCTGGTTAAACCAGTGGAGGAAGAGAAGAAAAAGAATGATAGCAATAAAGAGGAAAATTTGACTGAGAATAATATTTTAAAAAGAGCTCGTGACTTATTTGGTGGAGAGATAAGCAAAGAATAAGAAAAGAGGTTGTTAAATATGGATATGAAATTCTTAATGAAGCAGGCTCAAGAGATGCAGAAAAAAATGGAAGCTCTAAAAGAAGAGCTATCCCTTAAGGAAATAAAAGTTACCTCCGGGGGCGGCATGGTTGAATTAGTTATTAATGGACAGCAGGAAATTAAAGAGATTCATATTGAGCCAGATATTATTGACTCTGAAGATAAAGAAATGTTAGAAGATTTAGTTCTAGCAGCAGTCAATGAAGGGATTAGGCAATCTAAAGAAATGGTAAATGAAGAAATAATGAAATTAACTGGTGGTATGAATCTACCAGGATTATTTTAATGGTTAATGAAAAATGAGTTATCAATATGCAAGACCATTAGCTATATTAATTGATGAATTATCAAAACTCCCTGGTATCGGCCCCAAGACTGCCCAGAGATTGGCATTATATATTCTAAATATTCCTAGAGAAGAAGCAGGAGTATTAGCTCAGTCTATTATCAATGCCAAGGAGAAGATTAAAAGATGTCAGATTTGTCATAATCTTACTGACCAGGATATCTGTGAAATCTGTCAGGAAAAGACCAGACAGAGAGATACTATTTGTGTTGTAGAAACAGCGCGAGATTTAATGGCACTGGAAAAGACAGGGGGATATAAGGGATTGTATCATGTTTTACAGGGAGCCATTTCTCCTCTGGATGGAGTAGAACCAGATCATCTAACTATTGATCATCTTATTTCTCGCTTAAAAACTGAGAAAATAACGGAAATTATTTTAGCTACCAATCCTAATATTGAGGGAGAAGTAACTGCTTCCTATATTGCCAGGCTGGTTAGACCTTTAGGTATAAAGGTAACAAGAATCGCCTATGGAATACCCATAGGGGGTGATTTGGAATATGCTGATGAAGTAACCTTAACACAAGCCTTAATAGGAAGGCAAATTTTTAAAAATGAAAAATAAGATGATAAATCATTAATGGAGGTATTTCTTATGAAAAAAATTATTGAAGTTCGATGGCATGGCAGAGGTGGGCAGGGTGCTGTTACCGCGTCTAAATTGCTTGCCACTTCTGCCCTGGCTGAGGAAAAGTATATTCAGGCTTTTCCTGAATACGGACCAGAAAGGATGGGTGCACCCATTCAGTCTTTTACCAGGATAAGTGATGAACCAATTAAGATTCACTGTCATGTAACTAATCCAGATATGGTAGTGGTACTTGATCCAACCCTAATTGGCACCGTTGATATTACTGAAGGATTGCCTGAGAAGGGCATAATTGTGGTCAATACTAATGAAACTCCAGCTGAAATAAGAAAAAAACTTGCTGTAAAAGGTAAAAAAATATTTACTATTGATGCCAGTAAAATTGCTCAAGAGGAGTTAGGGCGTCCATTACCCAATACCCCGATGATTGGAGCCTTAATTAGGGCAACAGGATTGTTAAAGTTAAAAAATGTGATTAATGATATAAAGAGTAAATTTTCCGGTAAATTTGGCCAAAAAGTTATTGAGGGAAATGTAAAAGCAATAGAAAGAGCATATCAGGAGGTGAAAAGCGAATGAGCGCTATTAAACAAAAGGGATGGAAAGAGATTCCCAAAGGAGGTTTGATTCTGGAAGCGGGAAACTCTGAACAGTATGAGACCGGTTCCTGGCGTTCTCAAAGACCGGTAAGAGATGAACAAAAATGTACCCATTGCCTGATTTGCTGGGTCTTTTGCCCTGATTCTTCAATTATAGTAGAGGATGGCAAAATCAAGGGTATTGATTATAAGCATTGTAAGGGTTGTGGGATTTGTGCTGCTGAATGCCCGGCAAAAGCTATTGAAATGAAAGATGAAAATGAATTTAGAGAAAAGGAGGGAGTAAAAAAATGAGCACTAAGACAGTAGCTATTACTGGAAATGGAGCAGCTGCTTATGCTTTTAAACAGATAAATCCTGATGTTGTAGCTGCTTATCCTATTACTCCGCAGACTGATCTGGTTCAGAGTTTTTCTCAATATGTAGCTGATGGACTGGTTCATACTGAGCTTATTACTGTAGAAAGTGAACATAGTGCCATGAGTGCTTGTGTTGGAGCTGCTGCTGCCGGTGGTAGAGTTATGACTGCAACTTCTGCCAACGGACTGGCTTTAATGTTTGAAATTTTATATATTGCGGCTTCCAGCAAATTACCCATAGTTATGCCGGTAGTTAATAGAGCATTATCTGGACCTATTAATATCCATTGTGACCATAGTGATACTATGGCAGCTAGAGACGCGGGGTGGATTCAGATTTATTCTGAAAATGCTCAGGAAGCTTATGATAACATTATTCAAGCAGTTCGTATTGCAGAAAATATGAAGGTTAGACTACCAGTTATGGTTATGTATGATGGATTCATCATCTCTCACGGCATTGATAGGGTTGATTTTTTAGATGATACCACTGTCCACGATTTTGTTGGCAAGTATCAACCCAATTATCCACTGCTTGATATTGACAAACCATTAACCTTTGGTCCTCTGGATCTCTATGATTATTATTTCGAGCATAAGCGTCAACAGGCTGAAGATATAAATAATTCTAAACCGGTTATACTGGAAATTGCTAAGGGATTCAGGGAAATTTCAGGTCGAGAATATGGTCTATTTGAATCCTATCATTTGGAAGATGCTGAAACTGCCATTGTTGTTTTATCATCAGCTGCTGGTACTACCAAGACGGTAGTTGATGAGTTAAGAGGCAAAGGTAGAAAAGTTGGTCTTTTAAAACCGAGAATTTTTAGACCATTCCCCTATATGGAAATTGCACAAGCCCTGTCACATCTGAAGGCGATTGCCATACTCGATCGCTCTGTCTCTTTTGGAGGTTTTGGAGGTCCTCTCTTTACTGAAATTAGGTCAGCAATGATGGAATTTGGAAAGGCACCACAGAACATCAATATAATCTTTGGTTTAGGTGGACGAGATATTAACCAGCAAGATATCACGGGGATTTATGATCAATTGGATGAAATTGTGAAATCTGGTAAGGTGAAAGAAAGAATACAATATCTTGGAGTAAGAGAATAGGTGGTGAAATAAAATGGCAAAATTAAAAGAATTAACTAAGAAACAGGATGTTTTAAGCCCGGGACATCGTTTATGTGCCGGCTGTGGTGCTTCTATTGCTGTTCGGCAGGTTTTATCTGCCTGTGATGACCCTGTAGTAGTAGCCAGTGCCACTGGTTGTCTGGAAGTAGCAACTACCATTTATCCCTATACCAGTTGGCGTTCATCATTCATTCATAATGCTTTCGAGAATGCAGCTGCTACTATCAGTGGTGTGGAGGCTATGTATCAATCCCTCAAGAAACAGGGAAAGATTGATAAAGAGATAAAATTTATTTCTTTTGGTGGAGACGGTGGTACCTATGATATTGGCTTACAGTCTTTATCTGGTGCCTTAGAGAGAGGTCATGACTTTGTCTACGTCTGTTACGATAATGAAGCCTATATGAATACTGGTATTCAACGTTCCAGTGCTACGCCTCGTGGAGCTTGGACTACTACTACTCCATGTGGTGAAGTAATTCCTGGTAAAACACAATACCAGAAGGACTTAACCGGGATTATTGCGGCTCATAAAATTCCTTATGTGGCACAGGCTTCCCTCTGGCGCTGGAATGACTTAATTGATAAAGCGCACAAAGCTTTCTATACCAAGGGACCAGCCTTTTTGAATGTGCTGTCTCCCTGTCCCAGGGGTTGGCGTTTTCCCTCAGAAGATACTATCAAAATGGCTAAACTTTCTGTTCAGACAAATTTTTGGCCATTGTATGAAGTAGAAAATGGTAAATGGAAATTAAACTACAAACCAAAAGAGAGATTACCAGTGACTGAATGGATGGGACCACAGGGTAGATATAAACATCTTCTTACCCCGGAGAATAAATCATTAGTAGAAGAGATACAACAAGAAATTGACGATAACTGGGAAAGATTGCTTGCTCTATGCGGAGAGAAGTAATAACATAACAGGTAATATGCAACGACAATAGGACATTTTCTTTACCTATTTCTATTTAGGGAAGGTAAGAAGTCTATTGGACATATAGACTGCTCTAATTTTTTCTTTCGATTAGGGCAGTCTATTAATTTAACTAATCTTTATCTATTTAAAATTTGTTTACAAGTATTATATAATTAATTGTAGGAGAAACATAGTAGGAATATATTGCTAAAAGAAGACGAGGAGGATTAAAGAATGGTGGAAAAATCTACCGAAAAAACTAAAAGAGGTTTAGCTCAGATGTTAAAAGGCGGAGTAATTATGGATGTAGTAAATGCAGAGCAGGCTAAAATAGCTGAGAATGCAGGTGCAGTGGCTGTCATGGCTTTAGAAAGAGTGCCAGCTGATATTCGTGCTACTGGCGGTGTAGCACGTATGGCAGATCCCAGGAAGATAAAAGAAATTATGGAAGCAGTAACAATTCCGGTAATGGCTAAGGCCAGAATTGGGCATTTTGTTGAAGCCCAAATATTAGAAGCTCTAGAGGTGGATTATATTGATGAGAGTGAAGTGCTGACACCGGCAGATGAAAAATATCATATCAATAAATATAATTTTAAAGTTCCTTTTGTTTGTGGTGCTAGAAATTTAGGAGAAGCCTTAAGAAGAATTGCGGAAGGTGCAACAATGATTAGAACCAAAGGAGAAGCCGGTACTGGAAATATTATAGAGGCAGTAAAGCATATGCGTTGTATGAATGAGGAAATTAGATCATTAAAGGGATTAGATAAAGAAGAATTAATCATTAAAGCCAAAGAGTACGGTGCTCCTTTTGAACTACTAATGGAAACCGCATCCTTAGGTAGATTGCCAGTAGTCAATTTTGCAGCAGGCGGTATCGCTACACCAGCTGATGCAGCGTTAATGATGCAATTAGGCTGTGATGGTGTTTTTGTGGGTTCTGGCATTTTTAAATCTGAAGATCCAGAAAAGAGGGCAAAAGCAATTGTAGAAGCTACAACACATTATAATGATCCAAAGCTTATTGCCAGAGTTTCTGAAGGATTAGGTCAGGCAATAAAAGGAATCTCTATAGACAAAATCCCTGATGAAGAAAAGATGCAGGTAAGAGGCTGGTAATTATTTGATACCCATAATATCTTAACGAGTAAAAAAGTTGAACAATTGTTGAGAATTAAGGAGCATGGTATATGAAAGTAGGAGTTTTAGCACTACAGGGAGCATTTTTAGAGCATTTAATGATGATCAAGCAATGTGGACAGGAAGGGATTCCTATAAAAAACAAATTTGAGTTGAATCAAATAAAGTCCCTGATAATACCTGGTGGAGAAAGTACTGCCATTGGCAAGTTAATGAGTAGAAATCAATTGGATGAAAGAATCATTGATCTTTATAATCAGACTAATATTCCTATTTTCGGAACTTGTGCTGGCATGATTTTATTAGCAAAAAAGATAGAAGGACAACATCAACCTACTTTAGGATTAATTGATATTACTGTCAGGAGAAATGCCTTTGGTAGGCAGATTGAGAGTTTTGAAGTTGGATTGGAAATTACTGGAGTCACTCCTCCTCTCTTTAAGGGTATTTTTATTAGAGCTCCTTATATTACCAAAACTGGGGAAAATATCCAAAAATTGTGTTATTTTGATCAAAATATTGTATTGGCCAAAGAGGAAAATATTCTGGTTTCATCTTTCCATCCCGAATTGGGAAATGATTTGAGAATACATCAATATTTTTTGAAAATGTGTCAATAAATTTTAATAATTTTTCTTGACAACTCCCCCTATCTCTGTTACTATCTTATTTGCCCTTCTTAAGGTAG
>CAYSRG010000012.1:0-67139 GCA_964433555.1 uncultured Atribacterota bacterium
ATTTCAACATCTGCCGGGAGACCTTTCAAATTTATCTTTACTTGTAATTGTTCAAATTTTCTTGAGGATGGTACAATTCTTTTCCAGTAGTAAGGTAATTAGAAAAAATGCTTGAAATAAAAAAAGGCACATGGTATCATTTTTTTGGATAAAATAATAAAAATCAATCAATAGAACATATTAAAGTAAAGCTCAATTTAACATATAAATATTTATCACTCTTGAGCTAAGAAAAGATAAGTAAATTCAGATTTTAGTTGGTCGCCTATATTTGAGAATTGTTGTTATAATGAAAATTTCTGAAGTGTAAGGAGGGTATGAGACAAATATTAGACAACCATTATAATAAAGCAGCTTATTTTTAAAAAATTTATAGTTTAGTAGTAATATCAAAGTTGATAAAGGCAAACTGTCCGAAAGGGCAGGACGCAAAGTCATGGACCTAAAGTTTTAACTATGGTCGCCAGGCTGCCGGCTTTTTTATTATCTTGAAAATATTTCTATTACTAAGATATAGAAGAAAAATCATACTAAATGCTTAATGTTTATAATACAGGAGAGAGAAAATGGAAGGTAATAACAAGAGGCCAAATTTAGAAATTCCAGAAAAGATAAAAAAATTACAGGAAGAAGTAATAGAAAAAGGTCTGAACAATTCAGAGGAGCGCTTTAAAATCTTTTGTGACTATGCTCCTGATGGCTATTATATAACCGACTTGAGAGGTAATTTTATAGATGGAAATAAAACTGCTGAGCGTATCACCGGATACAGCCGATTAGAGTTAATAGGTAAAAATTATTATAAGACAGGATTGTTATCACTAAATGGTCTTACTAAAGCTATCAGTGGCTTAAAGAAAAACAGAAGAGGTCTCATTGCTGAACCACAGGAGTATACCTTAAAACGAAAAGATGGCAAACTAATAGAGGTAGAAATCTCCTCATGCCCGGTCAGAATAAATAACCAGATGTATTCCTTAGGGATAGCCCGGAATATTAGTAAAAGAAAGTATTTAGAAAAAGCAGTTGAACAGGTTGAGAAGGAAAGAGAAATTATATTAGATATATCTCCTCTTCACATTCTTTATCAGGATATAAATCATAATATTATCTGGGCTAATAAGGCAGTTTGCGATTCTGTAGGAAAATATTTAAGTGAATTAAAGGGAAAGAGATGTTATCAGGTTTTGACTGGCATAAATAAGACCTGTACAGGATGTCCAGTGGAAAGATCCTGGGATTCTCGACAATTAGCAAAAGGAGAGATTACAACATCGGATAATCGGCATTGGCTGGTAACTGGAAGACCGTTTATCAATGAGCAACAGGAGATAACCGGAGCAATTGAAAGTATAATGGATATTACGAATCTTAAAAGGTCTCAACAAAAATTAGAAAAATCCATAAATGTCACCATAGATATAATTTTCAGAATTATTGATGCCCGTGATCCACATATTGCTAATCATCAATCCATGGTTTCAAAATTAGCTACACAAATAGCCAGGGAAATGAAATTACCCAAGCATTTAATTGAAACAATCACGATGGCTTCACTTCTTCATGATATTGGGAAAATTGGATTACCTTCTGAAATCCTGACCAAACCGAGTAAACTTAACGATAGTGAATTAAGCCTTATTAAAACCCACTCCCAAATGGGTTATAAAATCCTGAAGGACATTGATTTCCCATATCCTATCGCTCCAATCATCCTACAGCACCATGAGAGAATAAATGGTTCTGGTTATCCACAAGGTTTAAAAGGAAAAGATATCCTTTTGGAAGCCAGGATTATAATGGTAGCAGATGTAGTGGAAGCCATGTCTTCCCATCGTCCTTATCGCCCTGCTTTGGGCATTGATGTTGCCCTGGATGAAATTATTAAAAACAGTGGTATTCTGTATGATCCGAAAGTAGTGGATGCCTGTGTGAAACTATTTAGAGAAAAAGCATTTCAATTTCAATAGATATTGTTTATAATTATATTAAATATACTTTTTATGTTTCTTTAACAAGTACCAAAATAATAAGAATATTTTTTGTTAGAGAACCTCTTTTAAAATTTTAGATAAATTAGAATTAATATCACCATATGCAAATTATTCAGAAGAAGAGCATTTTGAATAAAATACCCCCACTAACAATAGATGTACGTAACCGTATAAGTCGTTAAAAAAGAGAGGATCCATATTGGCTTAAGTCGGTGAAAAGCTAAGAAGCTCAGCTAAGCAATGTTTTTATTCCTAACCAGAATTAATAGGATTTTACTTTTTTATTTTCTTAAAATTTGTTGATTAAGGAGACATTTTGTATCGATGGTATTAAATTATTCCAGTATACTGATCATTGTATCATCAATAATATCTCTTTTACTTTCTCTATATGCCTGGAAACACAGGGATGAATGTGAATTTTCGTTTTTATTTTGGCTTTTAGTATCAATGACTATCTGGTCATTCTGCTATGGATTAGAAATAAGTTTTTCAGAATTAAGTTTAATCAAGACAATGAACCGTTTTGGTTACATAGGTATTGTTACTGCCCCTGTCTTCTGGTTTATTTTTGCCCTCCGTTATGCTAAGAAAGAGATCCAGCTTGACAGCTATAAGATTAGACTTTTGTTTATAGTTCCAGCATTGTCTTTGATTATGGTTACCACCAATGACCTACATTTTCTTTTTTATTCTACCATCGATCTTGGAATATCAGGATTTTACCATTTTCAAAAGACTACCCATGGGGTATTCTGGTGGGTGCATGTTTGTTATTCCTATTTAGCTCTTTGCGGGGGATTGATATTATTTATAAAAAATTTTTTTCAGGTTCCTCGAATACAACGCTGGCATGTTGTTATGTTCATAACAGGTGCATTTATTCCATTGTTCATTAATGTTTGCTATATTGCTGGATTTAAACCCTATGGATTTCTTGATCTTACTCCATTTGCTTTTCCTTTCTCTGGGATTATGTTTTTAGCAGCTATTTCCTTAACTAACCTTTTTGATGTTTCCCCCTTAACTTTGGACAAAGTGTTTGACAATATTCCCGATATCGTTGCTGTCTTAGATTCAGAAAATAAAATCGTTAAAATAAATCCTTCCGGAAAAGCACTTTTTGGGGACGACGTTTTTCAAAAAAACATTAATAAATTTAAGACTACTAAATACAGTGAAAAAGAATTTAAAAGAGGTAAAAAGGCTTATTTTAGTAGAAAGAAGCCGATTTTTGATGCAACCGGCAAATATTTGGGATCGTTAATAATGATATCTGACATCACCAAACAAAAGCAATTGGAAAAGATATTGAGGGAAAGCAGGGAAAATTATAGAGAAATTATTAATGGAATGAATGATACGGCCTGGATTATTGGTTTTAACGGAAAGTTTGTAGAGGCTAACAAATCTGCAGTGAGTACATTGGGCTATTCTAGAAAGGAATTGCTCTTAATTGGACCAGAAGATATTGATTCTAATCTATCTCATGAACAGATAACGAATCTTATCAAACAAATGCCTCATGATAAGATACAGACTTTTGAGACACAACATAAAACTAAGACCGGGAGAATAATTCCAGTAGAGATTAGCTCCAGTCTTGTGAATTATCAAGGGGAAAAAGCAATCTTAAGTATCGCTAGAGATATTACCCAACGAAAGCAGGCAGAAGAAGCCTTGCGGAAAAGTCAGGAGGAATTTCTCAGCCTTTTTCAAAGTAATCCGGAAGCCACCGTGTATGCTGATGAGAAGGGCTATGTCATTTATGTTAATTCCAGATTTACGGAACTTTTCGGTTATACGTTAGAAGAATTCAAAGGGAAGAGCATTGATTCAGGTTTAATTCAAACCCCTGAACTAACAGAAGAAGCAAAAGTGCTAACTAAAAATGGTCTTAGCAAAGACTATGTAGGAATGGAAACGGTAAGAAAGAAAAAAGACGGCACTTTAGTCCCGGTCTATATCAGTGGTTCCCCTGTAATTGTTGATAATCAAGTTAAAGGCACCATTGCAGTGTATTATGATATCTCCGAAAGGAAAAAAGCAGAAGAACAGCTTAAAAAGCTCTCTCGTACTGACACCTTAACCGGATGCTATAACCGCAGGTATGGTTTGGATTTAATCAAAAGACAGATTAAATTAGCTAACCGCAATGAATTACCACTATTACTAGCCTTCTTTGATATAGATAATTTTAAGAAAATTAATGATGATTATGGTCATTTAGAGGGAGATGAAGTTTTAAAAAGAGTTGCCAGTTTATTTAAAGCAAAATTAAGAGAGGTCGACATCATCTGCCGTATGGGAGGAGATGAATTCTTATTAGCTTTCCCCGATAGTTCTTTAAAAGAAACTACTTTGATTACAAGCCGACTTGAGAAAATAATTTCCCAATATAATAAAAAGAGCAACAAAGATTATCAACTTAGCTTGAGCATAGGTTTTTCTGAATACTTACCAGATAAACCTAAAGAATTAGATGAATTGATAAGTATTGCTGACCAGGAAATGTATAAAGACAAGCATAGTAAAAAAATGAAAATGTAATCATATAATGTTCAGACTATAAAGACTGGATACATACATAGAAAGAATTATCTGGCATCTTTACTATAATGGCAGATTAGAAAAGATTAGATATTATAAAAGATATTAACCTGTTACTTAATAAAATAATATTAGTTTTGTTATTTTTAATTATTATTTTCTACCCGATACTATTTTAAAATGCTATAATATATATGTTTACTTGAGTGTGATTTCTAAATTGCACTCCTTTTTTATATGACTGCTACACTGGAAGTCTAGCACATGCTTTGTAATCAAATAAGTTGTTTTACTATACTGTAAGATTTTCCGGAAGATGTATTATAGTCACACCACCGTTAATTATATGGTGTATTTGTTTATCTGATAACATAAATGAAATAAGTAACATTATAAAGGTAACTCTTTTTTAGTTGTATAATATTATAAATATATTTTATTTGTAAACCAATTTGGATAAGAGAAATGGGAAAAAACATAGATATTCAAAAAATTAAAATATTTCTGGAAGAGAATAACATAGAAGAATTAAAAAATCTGGTAGAGGATCTTCACCCCAATGATTTTAAAACTATCGCTGAAGAACTTACAACTGAAGATATCATTAAAATGTTCCACCTTGTAGAAGATCAGGAAACAATAGCTGCATATATAGCTGAATTATCACCTGAGGTACAGTCTGATTTACTCAAAATAATGGATAAAAAGCAGGCTTCAGAAATACTGGAAGAGATGGATACAGATGATGCAGTGGATATATTAACTGAAATTACTCCCGAAGTATCCCGTGAAATCCTTAATTTAATGCCTCCAGAAGAAGCTGATGGAATTGAAGAGCTCATGAAATATGAAGAGAATACTGCCGGGAGTATCATGAATAATGAGTTTGTTGCTCTTCCAGGACACTTGACTGCAGAACAATCTATTCAGTATATCCGGGAGATAAGCCCGGAAGCGGAAATGATTTATTATGTTTATGTGTTAGATGAGAGAAAAAAGTTGATAGGTGTTTTATCATTAAGAGATTTGATAGTAGCTGATCCAAAAAATAAAATAACTGAAATAATAGAAGAGAATGTTATTAGTGTGATAGACACAGAAGATCAGGAGATAGTAGCCAGAGTCATTTCAGATTATGATTTACTGGCTATACCGGTTATCAATAAGCAGGGAATCATGGTTGGTATCATTACGGTAGACGATATTATTGATGTCCTGGAAGAAGAAGTAACCGAAGATATCCATAAGATGGTTGGTTCGAATGAATTTTATGAAGACAGGTTAATTAAGGCAAGCCCTCTGCAAAGGGCAAAAGCCCGTTTGCCCTGGCTTATGGTATGTTTGGCAGGGCAGATGTTTTCCGGCAAAGTCATTGAGTTCTATTCCGGTATTTTACAAATGGTAATAGCATTAGCCTTTTTTATCCCTATTATTATGGATATGGGGGGTAATATCGGTTCTCAATCATCTACCATTACCGTTAGAGGGCTAGCCACCGGACAGCTTCGATTGGATGAATTATGGCAGAATGTCTGGACAGAAACAAAAACAGGATTCTTTATCGGATTGCTTACCAGCATGGTCATTTTTCTAGTTACCTATTTATGGCAGAGAAATTATATCCTGTCAATAAGTATTGGTTTATCTGCTTTTATTACTGCAATTTTAGCTGCTACTATCGGAACGTTTTTGCCGTTAATTTTTAGCCGGTTTAAGATTGATCCTGCCATTGCTGCCGGCCCTTTTATTACAACCATAAGCGATGTGATTAATTTAACGATTTACTTTAGTATCGCAACTATTCTTTTTGGTTATTTTAGATAATTATTGTAATTTATAGGATCTTAATCTTAAAATACCTTTATCCTGATAACTCCTCTTTTGTATTTCAGGCAATTTCTATAATTCAAATAGCTTTTTCTTTATATAATAATCAGGAATAAAAAGGACAGCTGGGAAACAGAAAAGAGACTTTTGCCTTCTCTTTTTTTGCCTGAAAAAAAAGATATAAGCGGCTTGTCTGTGGGACCGGCTATCCTCATGTAATGGATATATTCTCTAAAAATAGCTTCTTGGGGATATAACTTAGTATGTAAGTGTTGTCTTGCCCTGTATCCATTTATATTAGGATTTGATTGGCAGCGATTAATCCGGCTTGAATTATCAAATCAGCAGAGATTGTTTCATGTGTTTGTCCATCTACTTCAATAGTCCTGCAATCCGAAGGTCTACAGACATCACAGCAAGGACTTTGCCCGACATCTCCTTTGATTATATTTTCAATTGGCTGGTCATTTATCCAGATACGGTTTGATTGTAAAGGTTCTTTTTTAAATTCTGAAATATTCAGTTCTTCTTTTTCCAGGTTAACATCAATTCCCAGAGGTATAAGTGCTTGTTTGAGCTTATCTATTGCCTTATCAAGTTCCTGTTCTGTAGCTCCACACCTGGGACAGGTTTCTCCTTTAGTAACTAACCTTTGCCATTTTATATTCAGAGTTTTTAGATTATTACATCCACATTGTTTTTTATTTTCACCCATTTTACCTTTCATCTCCCTAAGCTTCTTTAAATAACATTTATAATTTATATTGACAAATCTATTTTGAGTGCTATTATATAGCAGAGATGCTATATAGTCAAGGAGTATTTTATGGAAAGATTATCACAGGTTTGTGATATGTTATCAGATAAAAATCGGCTTAGAATTTTGAAGCTATTAGAAAAAAAGCCTATGTGCGTCTGTGAATTAACTTACGTACTTGGCATTCGCCAGCCTAGCATATCAAGACACTTAAGAAAACTCAAGGAAGCAGGGTTGATTGATATCCGCAAGGATGGCCTCTGGAATGAATATTTTATTAATCGTAAAGGTGATGAATATTCCAGAGTACTGATGGGCATTTTAAGTGGATGGATTAATGATGACCCGGTCATTGTTGAAGATATCAAAAAGTCAGCACAGGCATGTCGTGAAGTTCTTTGTAATCAACAAAAAAGCAATTATTGTACTTAATATAAGATAGCTTAAAAGCTATAATGATAAATTATTATAAATCTATAACCTTTAATTGGAGGAAATATTTTATTGAAAAGGAATTTAAAATTTTTAGTAATCATAGGAGGATTCCTCCTTTTTTATTTTTTACCACTGGAAAGTTTCAGATTTCGTAATCCATTTTTTGAAGCCCTGGCTATGTTAAATATATATGCCCGGGAGCATGTTATTTTTAGTTTGATCCCGGCTTTTTTAATTGCTGGTGCTATCTATCAGTTTATGGATCAGAATACGGTTTTGAAGTATCTGGGTGCTAAAACCAATAAAGTATTAGCTTATTTTGTGGCATCTGTTTCAGGTTCAATTTTGACTGTCTGTTCCTGTACTATATTGCCATTATTCTCGGGTATTTACAAAAAAGGAGCAGGATTAGGCCCAGCTATTGCCTTTCTTTACTCAGGACCAGCTATTAATGCACTGGCAATTATCTTGACTGCCCGAATATTAGGTTGGCAATTGGGCTTAGCAAGGGCTATTGGAGCCATATTGTTTAGTGTCATTATTGGACTTTGTATGCATTTTATCTTTCTTTCTGAAGAAAAAGAAAGGCAAGCCAATGGGGAATTTCAACTGGGAAATATTGAAAATAAAATCAATCAAAGGAACGGGCTGCAGAATATACTCTATTTTCTCTCCATGATCGGCTTTATGGTCTTTGCCAACTGGGCTGAACCGCAAACAGGGGATGAGAGTCTGTGGTCTATGATTTTCCAGTATAAAGGGTATTTAGCAATCGGATTTGTCTTATTGTTTATTTATATTCTAGTTTACTGGTTTAGGAAAGAGGAGATGATTCCCTGGCTGGAATCCTCCTGGAACTTTGCCCAGCAAATTATGCCCTTACTCTTTTTAGGCATCTTCTTTTCCGGGCTTCTATTGGGTAGGCCTGGAGAAGAAGGATTAATTCCTTCCCGTTTTATTGCTTCTCTGGTAGGAGGGAATTCTTTCGAGGCTAATTTCTTTGCCTCTATAGTGGGAGCTTTTATGTATTTTGCTACATGTACTGAAGTACCTGTAATGCAGGGATTGATCGGTTCCGGGATGGGACAGGGGCCAGCACTGGCTCTATTACTTGCTGGTCCGGCCTTAAGTTTACCCAATATGCTGGTCATCCGGAGCGTTATAGGAACAAGAAAAACAGTCACTTATGTATCTTTGGTTATTATTATAGCTACTATAAGTGGTATAGTCTATGGATCTCTGGTTTAATAAAATTGAATAAAAAATAAAGGAGAAAAATGATGAAGATTGAAGTTTTGGGAATGGGATGTCCTAAATGCAAGAAATTATTTCAGAATGCCCAGCAGGCTGTTGAGAAATCGGGTATCCAGGCTGAGGTGATTAAGGTAGAAGATTTAAATAAAATCACAGACTATGGAGTGATGATGACACCGGCTCTGGTGCTTGACGGGAAAGTAAAGGCAACAGGCAAAATACCAAATGTCCAGGAGATTGTCAATTGGATTAAGGAGAAGACTCAATAAAGGAACCCTTTGATGAAGAATAAAAAAGTATATTCTGTACTATTGATTGTATTAATCGCTTTTGTTGGATTGGGTTTAAAGACAATATTGAATCAGAATGTTACCGGATCTACACAGGAGGTCATTCTACCAGAAGATAAGCCTATTACAAATAACATTAAGGTAACCTTTGTCGAATTGGGCTCTGTAGGCTGTATCCCCTGCGATAAGATGCAGCCTATTCTGAAGGAGATTGCCAGAGAATACCAGGGGCAGGTTGAGGTTGTCTTTTATGATGTGAAGACTCCGGCAGGAAAACCTTATGCTGAGGAATTTCAGGTCCGGGCGATACCGACTCAGGTCTTTCTGGACAAAGAGGGTAAAGAGTATTTCCGGCATTTGGGATTCTTCCCCAAAGAAGAAGTAGTTAATGTATTGCAACAACAGGGAGTTAGGTAATGTCAGTAGCATTATTTGAATGGCTAAATAATCTACTCCAATCCAGCTATCTTTTTGCTTTCATTGCCTCACTGGTGTGGGGAGTTTTGAGTGTATTGCTCAGCCCCTGTCATTTAGCCAGCATTCCGCTAATTGTAGCTTTTATAGGGGAACAGGGGAGCATGACGACCAGAAGAGCTTTTTGGCTATCAACTTCTTTTTCTGTAGGAATATTGGTGACTATTAGTGTGATCGGATTGATTACCGGTCTCCTGGGCTGGATGCTGGGTGACATCGGAGTTTATGGAAACTATTTTGTAGCCATCATCTTTTTTGTTATCGGTCTTCATTTATTGGAAATAATTGAAATTCCATTTATAAGAAAAACTAATCAGCCGGTTTTTCAAAGAAAAGGAATGTTATCAGCATTAATTTTAGGGCTTATTTTCGGTATCGCTCTGGGACCATGTACTTTTGCTTATATGGCACCCATGCTGGGAATCGTCTTTACCGTATCAGCGACTCAATTTCTTTTTGCAATTTTGCTTTTATTATTTTATAGTATTGGACATTGCTCGGTCATTATCTTTGCCGGGACTTTTACGGAAGTCATTCAGCGATATCTGCACTGGAATAAAGACTCACAAGGAATGATTATAGTGAAAAAGATATGTGGCGTTTTAGTCATCTTAGGTGGTATTTATTTAATTTGGTGTATCTGAAAGGAGTTAGTGTATGGCTAAAGAAAATCAAGGTGGTTTAAGTATCTTTGAACAATATTTAACGCTCTGGGTCTTGCTATGTATTGCCGCTGGAATTATTTTTGGCAAAATAGCTCCCGGTGCTGCCAAGTTTCTGGATGGAATCGCGATTTATGTGAACAATGCACCGGTTATTTCAATCCCCATTGCCATCTGTCTCTTTTTTATGATGTATCCCATTATGGTAAAGATTGACTTTGCGGAAGTGTTAAGAGCAGGCAAGTCTCCCAAACCGGTAGGTTTAACTTTATTTGCCAATTGGGCAGTCAAGCCCTTTACCATGTATCTGATCGCCTATTTCTTTTTAGGCTTTCTTTTCAGAAATTTAATTGGAGTTGAGGCAACAGATTTAGTGAAACTACCTCCAGGAGTGGATTGGTCTGTAGGATCGGTGCATGGAGCCGGTACTGTAATATTAAGTGAAGGCATTAAGATGTTGGAAATTCCTCTCTGGAGAAGCTATCTTGCCGGATGCATCCTCCTGGGTATCGCCCCTTGTACGGCCATGGTGCTGGTCTGGGGTTATCTGGCAAAAGGAAATGACGGGCATACCCTGGTGATGGTAGCCATCAATTCTCTTTCCATGTTATTTTTATATGGCCCGTTAGGCGGTTTCCTACTTGGAGTAGGAAAGATGCCAGTACCCTGGCAGGTATTACTTCTTTCCATCAGCATTTATGTTGCGCTGCCTCTCGTTGCCGGTTATTATTCCCGGAAATGGCTTATCAGGCTAAAAGGAAAACAGTGGTTTAAAGAAAAATTCTTACACTTATTAACCCCAGTTTCCATTATTGCCTTACTCTTTACCCTGGTCTTGCTATTCTCTTTTAAAGGAGATATCATCCTGACCCAGCCTTTAACGATCCTTTGGATTGCTATCCCTCTATTTATCCAGACTAATCTTATCTTTTTCCTTACTTATGGTTTAGCTAAACTAATTAAACTTAATTACCAGGATGCTGCTCCCTCTGCCTTGATTGGAGCAAGTAATCATTTTGAGGTGGCCATAGCCACAGCTACCATGATCTTTGGCTTGGCTTCCGGTGCCGCATTGGCAACGGTAGTAGGTGTCTTAATTGAAGTCCCGGTGATGCTGATGCTGGTATCGGTATGTAAGAGGACGCAGGGTTTCTTTGCAACAAAATAAAAGGTAAACTGCAAGAGTGAATGTAATATTGAATCAAAACCAGATTTTTCACCTGAAGAAATATGATAGATTGTTTATAAAATGTTTTCTTAAGTTAAATTAAATGATTAAATAAAAAATGGATAAAAAACATTTTTAAGAAAGGAAAATAAATCGTGAAAAGAAAAACACTAATAATTTCATTATTTCTTATGACGTTTACGTTATTCTCTTTGTCTGGCTGTATTGTAAATAATAAACTGGTTATAGAAGAAATACCAAACCAGATTGCCAAGGTTGACCAGGAGTTTACTTACCAGATAATAGCCCATGACCAAACGAATAGTGAGTTATCTTACACATTATCCGGAGAACCGGAAGGGATGCAAATAAATTCTACTGGATTGATAACCTGGACTCCCGGAGAAAATCAAATGGGGGGACATACGGTAGAGGTAGAAGTAAGTAATGGAAGCGATTCGAGCATCGAACAGTTTGAGATTACTGTAGAAGCTATTTATCTTTCCTCATTAAGCGTAAATCCGTCCAGCATGATTATCAACAAAGGGCAATCAAAGACTATTAATTCCATTACCGCGCACTATGATGATGATTCTTCTGCGGATATCGAACTTAATGCCTGTACTTATCAGTCAAATGTAGCCAGCGTTAGTGTTAGCAGCGGTGTCGTTAAAGTGTCAACTGCTTGCGGTGTTCCTAATGCAAAAATTACCATAAGCTATACAGAAGGAGATATAACAAAGAGCGCTACTGTAAACATTTATATACCTGGTGGGGGTGGATGAGGATCTTAATGTATTTTGGCAGGCTGCCAAAATGAATAGATATTTGTGAACAAGAAGGAATCATTTTTACATCTAACTTATATTAAATGTTCAATATTAAAACGAATTCGCTAAAATACTTCAATAATGCTAAACTATATTTAAGGATTAAGCGATAACCTTTTATTAAGGATTTTGTATGGTAAATAAACATTCTTTAGAAGTCGGTTTTTCTTTTGGGATCACTTCAGGCATTATTACCACATTAGGTCTTATGGTTGGATTGAACTCCGGGACACACTCGCAGGTTACGGTTATCGGCGGAATACTAACCATCGCGATAGCAGATTCCTTTTCAGATGCTTTGGGAATTCATATTTCAGAAGAGTCGGAGGGGAAACATTTAGATAAAGAAGTCTGGCAATCAACCATTTTTACTTTTTTAGCAAAATTTATTTTTGCCTCGATGTTTATTTTACCCATACTACTCTTTGATCTTTCAACAGCAATCATTGTCAGTATAATATTAGGCCTATCTCTACTTTCAATCCTTAGTTTTTTATTGTCCCGAAAGCAAGGTACAAAAGCCTGGAATGTAGTTCTGGAACATCTTGTGGTTGCAATCATCGTTATACTTTTAGCCCATTATGCAGGTGTTTGGATAACTTCAATTTTTTAGTGAAAATTTAAATAAACGCTAATAATTCAGATTATTTTTATTATGAGAGAATGTTATAAAATTAGATTTTAAAAGAAAGTGAGGTGATTTTGATGCCTTGCTGTGGTGGAAAAGAAGATAAGGAAAAAGGAAAAGATAAGGAAAAAGGTAAGAAAAAATAAAGTAATACTAAAGTTGTAAAAGATAATTTTGTTTGTTGTGTTGTAAGGATTATTAAATCAATAGGCAGAACTTCTATCTTGGTAGTTCTGCCTATTTTTATCCATAATCTTTTTCATTGAACAATAAGCTTTTTTTGATTATTTACTCATATAGAAGTTGTAAAAATCGTCCTGTCGGGATGATACTTTATTCCTTTTAATTCAAATATATTTAGGTATTAAATACTAGAATTTAGCTAATATATTTTTAATTTTCCATATTTTATTCTATTCATGTTAATTAGAATCTTATATCCCATAAAAGTATGCTTTCAAACACTAACTCGGAGAGCCAGTCAATCTTAATTCTTTAGTATTAATTGAAGAACTTATTCAAAATAAAGCTTGAAATTCATTTCTAAAACTAATATTTTTAGGGAAGAAATGAAAAGAATCAGTATATTTAAAATAGAATAAGTATCAAGTATATTTAAAAGTTAATAAGGGAAAACCATCAGAAAGGATTGGATGCAAAGTCATAGATCAAGGCAGGAAATTGCTATGACTGCTGAGGGGATTTCTAATGGCATTTGATTTGAAACACCATTTGGAAAAGGTCTAACAATAACAACCAAATCTCTTGATAGCTTATTAGATAGCTCCGGTTGGAAATAAAGGTAAAAAATAAATATCACTAACTACCTAAAATTTGCAAATATTTCCAATATCATTACACATGCTGAATATTACTTTTTGTTTCTTAAATTTTGAAAGAAAACCATCTCCATTTTCGTATATAAGGCAGAAGGAAAAATTAATCTCAGTAGGAGGAAAAAGAAATGAAGATGAGAAGCACGATAAAAGGCATCATTACTCTGGTGATGGTTTTAGTCATAACCGGTTTAGCGATGACCCACATCTTTGCCCAGGGAACTAATGTAAATTTTGAAAGAGGTATTTTCACTGCTATCAGGGACATTGAGACAGGTATTTTGTCGAGTGAAGAGATCGAGGGAATACTGCTGATGCGGGAAGAGGAAAAGTTAGCGAGGGATGTCTATACTGCCCTGTATGAAAAATGGAACTTAAGAACCTTTGGGTCTATAGGTCAGGGAAGTGAAACAACCCATATGGATGCCATGAAAATGCTTTTAGACCGCTATAACCTGGAAGATCCGGTCAGAGAGGATATTCCCAGTGTCTTCCAGAATGGAGAACTGCAAAAAGCTTATGATGAACTGGTAGCGAAAGGAAGCAAGTCTATTGAGGATGCCATCCTGGTAGGTGCCTATATTGAAGACCTGGATATCTATGACTTGGAACGGCTAATTAAAGAGACAGACAATAATGATATCAAAATTGTCTATCAGAATCTGCTGAAGGGTTCACGAAACCACCTCAGGGCTTTTGACCGCCAGCTGCAGCGCTACAACCTGACCTATGAAGCCCAATTCTTAACTCAGGAGGAATATGACCGCATTGCAGCCAGCAGGCAGGAATCCGGTGGAGCCATCACCAATCCGGATTTTAAATTCTAAAGCATTTCAATACAAAATGATTTGATAGAAACAGTAAATATAAAAAAGCAGCTACCTGGTTAGAATTAGAAAAGGTAGCTGCTTTTAGATTTTTAAATACTATTTAAAATAGTATAATGAAATATCTTTTATAATCAAAAGAATAGAATAGTTTAAGTGATAGAAAGGAGTATACTGTTATGTCCAAGAAGAAAAGCAAGAGCTATTTATTAAGGACCATAGTCCAGGTATTTTTCTTAATGCTCATAGTTATGATAAGTTACAATCATTACCGGGCTGAACAGGGCTTAGCACCTGTTCTAGTCGGATCACCTTCTTTGCATGCCATCTGTCCCTTTGGTGGAGTTGTGACTGCTTATACCTATTTTACCCAGGGGATTTTTGTCAGAAAGATTCATCAGTCTTCCTTCACTCTGATGTGGCTGGTTCTTCTGCTGACTCTGATTTTCGGACCCGTATTCTGCGGGTGGATATGTCCTTTTGGTACGGTACAGGAGTTTGTAGGGAAAATTGGCAAAAGAATGTTCCCGAAAAAATATAACCGATTTATCATTCCCAAGGCGGATCAGTTGCTGCGTTATATACGTTATATTGTCCTTGTCCTGGTCATCTATATTACTGCCAGGGAACTAACCCTGGTTTTTCTGAATATTGATCCATATTTTGCCCTGTTTAATTTCTGGTCAGATGAAGTCACGCTTTCTGCTCTAATTATGTTGGGCATCATGTTAATCCTTTCCTTGTTTGTGGAACGCCCCTGGTGTAAGTATCTTTGTCCCTTAGGTGCATTACTGGGTATATTTAACCTCTTTCGTGTAATACCGTTAAGACGCAATAAAATAACCTGTATCAACTGCAAACAGTGTGACCGAATCTGTCCTATGAATATTGAGATATCGGATAAAAGAATCATTCGCAATCACCAATGCATCTCCTGCCTGCTTTGTACTGATGAAGTTGCATGTCCAGTAAAGGATACCCTATATTTTGGGTTTTTACATAAAAAATTAACTAAGTGAAATTTTTTATAGAGAGGTACAAAATGAAAATTAGTCATATTCATATATTGATTGCTATTATCGTTATCATCGGTGGCGGTATTGGAATAGCCAGTCAGATGAGTCTCTTCGGAACTTCCCGTTCAGCAGCGCCGATGAAATTAACCAGTAATACTTATGATATTGCTGATATCAGAGGATCTTCTACGCTGAAAGAAGTGGAGACCTATTATCAGGTTCCTTCAGAAGCAATTATTGAAGCATTCAATTTAAAACCAGATACCAATCCATCCACATTTCAACTGAAGGATTTGAAAGAAATCTATCAAACGGTGGAGATCGAAGGGGCTGAGTATGCTGTAGAAACAGATATGGTCAAGGTTTTTGTCTCTCTTTTTTCTGATATTCCCTATACATCAGAAGAGACCTTTTATTTGCCTGAAACTGCAGTTGCATACCTTATCAGGGAAGATAAATTATCCCAGCAGGAAAAAGCTTATTGGATAAAGCATACCTTCAATCTGGCTTTCCTTGAAGCCGAAGAGGTTATTACTGAAGTCAAAGATGGTACCAATGATGATCATCTTAACCAGGAAGAAGAAAAGAAAGCTACCGCTATTACCGGGAGGATGACGATTGCCGAAATCATAAACATGGGAATTGATTCAGAAGCATTTAAAGAGATTACCGGCTTAGATATTCCTGAAGATGAAACAATTTCTATCAGGGATTTTATTACCTCGCGAGAACTGGAATTCTCTGTAATAAAAGAAAAAATGGAATCTTTCTTATCTTCAGATAATAAAAATTAAAAAATTACGAAAGAAAATTTCCTCCTCTTGCGTATAGAGAGTAGAAATGAAATAAGATTTGCGGAGGAAAAAATTATGAAGAATACCCATGCCATCAGATCAACTATTATTTTTACAGTGGTGATCCTGCTTGCCGTATTCTTGCTCCTCAATGCTCTTGCACAGGGCAATACGCAGGGTCATCAAGGGAAAGGCAGGAACGGATTCCAGCAGAAGGTCTCAGGATCACAAGAACTTTTGCTACAGGAAAAGCATCGGCAGAAACAACTTACTGAATCTGAATATAACAGTAACAATGTTCAGGAACTAAAACAGGATCAACTGTCACAGCAGGGAAAAAGAAAAAATATCAAGGAGTAGGTTATAGAGTAGCCAGACTGCCGACTTTTTTGTATTTAATAAAAAATGTATTTCTTTTTTTAGTGAATCAGAATGATTTTACCAAATAATTTTTTAAAAAATATTATTATAATGAAAGAAAATTATCTTTACTTGCGTATATATAGATAGAGGGAAGTAAAGATTTTAGATCAATATTAAAGGAGGAGAAAATATCCATGAAGAATAAAAATCTATTACGTAGTACAGTAACTATACTGGTCATTGTACTGACCATCGGCAGTCTAACGGTGATAGCCTTAGCCAAGAACGGTCCAGGTAATGGTAGCATGTCCGGAGGAGGTGCAAAGCAGGGAAATCAGGTTCAAATACAGGAACCGAAGAAGAATCAGAACAGGGTGCAAGAACCAGTCAATACCCCCACCCAGCTTCAGGAACAAAAGAAGTCCCAATTGCAGGAATGCGAAGAGGAATGCAATCAAAACTGTAAAGAAAATTGTAATGATGAATGTACAGGTGATTGTAATAATGATCAGCTGCAGATCAATGCTGCTGAATTACAGGAGATGACCATTGCCCAGATAGCAGCACGCTGGGATCTTGATGCAGATAATTTATTAACCAAACTTATCCAGACCTTAAAGCTAGAGGAAGAATATACTACCGAAAACACTTTAAATGACCTGAGGACAGAATCTCGCTTTTCACTTTCTGTGATAAAAGATATCCTAAAGGATCTAATCTAGAGAAGTAAAATTGTAAAATCTGTATCTACAAAAATAATTTCTAATTATAGCCCTTCAGTAATCTACTGAGGGGCTATAATTATATGGGTGTATTTAATATTATTGTTTGTTTATGGTGTTCCTGCCGTAACAATTACTGTAAGCTATGCAGAAGGAGATTAATAAAAAATACTACTGTAAATTTTTATATGCTTCAAGCTTATAGCTTTTTGATTTTAGAATTCCATTTGCTCTTATACGTGATAGATTGAGAGATTGCCATTGTGAATAATAAAAAGAATCTCTATTTTGAGTATGTTGATACAATATGAGGGACAGGCTTTTTCTCATATCCTCATCTGGAATGTCCAATACATTAATAATAATAGGCATGGCATCATCTGACAGCGAACCTAAATAATCAATATCTATCTTGCCAATCCTTTCAAACCTCTCTATATTCCTTCGAGCAATAAATGCATCAGGATTTAGTAAATTCATAAAAGCTAGAAAAAATGCTATCGAGATCAAAACACGAAGTATAAAAGCACTTTCCCTATCATCCTGAAAAATTTTATAAAAAAGTAAACAGAAAATAAATGCTAACAAAATAATAAATGCATGGCTATAGAGCCTTAAAGTAGTAAATCCATAAGCTTCTTCATAAAGCGATAAGCGGATAAAAGCGGAAACCATGATTAATATTACCTGAGTAATCAGTGCAGTACTTAAAATCTTAAAACTTAATGTATGTTCAGCCTCTTTTTTAATCGCATATTTTTCTGTAATTAAAAGTAAGAATAAAGAGATAACAGCAACTGCTATTAATTCAAAAAATCCTCGACGCGCATATTCGGCATAGGTAAATCCTTGAGCTGATATATTACTTTCACCGCCAAAAAGATAAGTAAATTGAACAATTATAAAAATGGAAAATAAAATATTTATTGAACCCAGGATAATAGAGCTTTCTATCTGCTCAACAGCGTGTTTATTGCTGCTCTGTGGCATGATAGTTTCACCTTTCTCCCGGAATGAATAAGTATAAGCACCGATAAAAACAATCGTTACTATTAAAATTAAAAGAAATCTTAAAAACAGCTCCATTTCGTTTTCAATGCTTAATATCTCTGAAACATATTTTTGAAAAATCAGATCTGCAGAAGAAAATAATAAGAGAAATACAAAAAGAGCAGGGATTGTCATTATAATTCCCCTTAAAATTTGAGATAATATTTTTCTATCTTCTTTTGCCCCACGTAGTAAAAATATATTTGATAATGTTTGGAATGCGGGCTGAAAAAATTTAAAGGGCAGAAAAAAGATTTTTAAAAAATCTTGAAGGGAGAGTTTTTTCATTTTGCTAAAGAAAGATATTTCAGCAATAACAAGTAATAATATTAGCGAAGTAACGATATCAAGAAAGACTAGTAAATCATTGGAGCGAACAAAAATCATTGTACTAAAAAATACAAGCAATACTATAGGTGTAAAAACTTCTTTATTTATTTGTTTTTGAGTGATTCTTGCAATAATAAAAAGGCCTGCTATAACCAAAAGAATGTATAAAGGAAACGAAATACCAGGAATTTTATCATAGAAAAGGTAATCAAAAAGTATACCCAAGCCCAGAGATATCATTGTTATGATATAGACCTTAGTCATATCATTTGATTGGTTTTTATACATATTTATTAAGTTTTTCCTTATATTTTATGCTATTTAAAAGGAGTAGATTATCTAATTGGATTAAAATATATAAATTTTTTTATCATTATTATGCACTTAAAATTATTATATACAACATTATATAACACACAATTTATCTTTGAAAATAAATCTGACATTATCTTCTTAATAATTATACTCTTTAGTAAGTAATGAGTATTAATTGTCGATGAGGATATAACTATTAGTAACTGATTAGTTGGCTCTAAAGAAAATTCTTCTCCAGAACCTTCTCCCCTTATTGATGCTGAGAAAGAGAAAGTAAAAAAAAGTTTTTTACTTTCTAGATATTAATAATAAAACCAAAAAAGGTAACCAAGTCAGGATGATGCATTTCCTTAATTTTATTATCGAGAAGGGAATAGACTGAAATAGTATCTTGGAATACAAAAATTATCTCAAGAAGAATAATTTCAAAGATGAGGCTTTTTTGTAGAAACAATTATAACTGCAAAGGTGATCTCCTGAGAGTTGCCCAGCATACCAGTCATAGAAGTTTGGAAAGGATGCAATTTTACAATGACCACATTAAAATGGAAGAAGACTTGCCGAACTATTACAAGACATTTGCAGGAGTGAAATTTTAATACACACTATGAATCAAAATAAATTAAGAACCAGTATATTTATTGATTATTGTAATTCTGTTTAACTTAGACTATCCAATCCTAAGCCTTCACACATCTGAGGTAATGTGTAGATTAAGGACTAACTTTATAATGACCTTAAACTGCAAGTCCCACTCAGATGGCGATGACCATGTAAACCAGGAACTCCAATCTTCGGGATGCCCTCCAGTAGAGTTATAGCAAGTCCCGCCTGGATAGGAATTACTATCGATATTGCAATGAATATAATAAACATGTTCCGCAATGGGATTGCTCACATAACAGGTGCAGTAATATGTTCCGGGCATGATGTAGGTGAGTGAATTAAAGTTGAATTCCTGCCATCCTTCGGTCCCAGGGACAAAGCCATTAATTGTATCACTTTGTAATATATTACCAGTACTATCTCTAAGGTCACAAACAATAATATCTCCGCTATCCGTAGCATTTGTACCGATCGCAGGGCTGCTTAGATATATTTGAAACTGATCAAAGAAACCAGCTTCGGTTACCTGGAAGCTTTGTCCCTGACCCACATTAACATAACCATGACTGGCACCAAACCAGGTTTTGGCAGTGCCTTCAGTCTGGAATATAGTCAAGGTAGGCATGGGGGTGACCGTAATAGTAGTGGTTTTTGTAACACCACCGGCACTGTTTGTTACTGTAAGCGTATAGGTAGTACTGATTTCCGGAGTTACTGCTATTGTACCGGTCAAAGAGACAGCACCGACACCATGATCAATGATAACACTATCTGCATCTGTAACATGCCAGGTTAGGGTAGAACTCTCACTCTCATTAATCATTGGCGGATTCGCTGAAAAGGAATGAATAACCGGGGTTGATGGGCCAATGCCATCGCAACTCAATAAGAATACTAACGACATGCATACAAAAAATAATAGAAAGGTTTTATTTTTTTTCTGTATTCCCATCATCTGAATAGACCTCCTTTTTTCTTCAGATTAGGAATTGGTATTTAGAATGGTTGGATACCTCCTAATTTCATGATTAAGTAGATAGGATATCCTATTATGTAACAATTTTGATCATAATAGGTATATTAAAAGAAAAGCCCCTCAGCATTAATCTGAAGCGCTGCTATTTATTTTTATCTTTTCTCTATTATATTTATTTACATTTCTTTCCTAATACAGTTAGTTCTATATTATTCTCTAATAACATTTTCCCAAATCCCATCAGAAGGTTTTTTTATATTCATACATACATCTTCCTTAAAGATCTTCATCTATTTTGGTTATATTGTTTATTGTCAAATAAGGAGACTTCGCGAAACAATTGTGAATTCTGGTTTCATTTTCCCTTATGAGAGGATATTTATTTGAGATAGTATTTACATTTGTGTAATCCATAATTTAAGAAGAACCTGGGGCTATTATTCCCGGAAAAATTTCGGAGTACCAATAAAGCTGATTTCGGAAAAGCTTGATTACAGCTCCAATACTGTCACCAAAAGATACATGGGCGTCAGTCAGGAAGAAAAAATAAATAATATAGAAAAGAAAGTCTGCTTTTAATCAATTTAATATTGATATAATATAGATAAATAATTTAATCGGGTATTCCAATGGTAGACTGTATAACAAAAGATAACTAAAACTGGAAGGTGATTTTTATCAGATTTACGGAATTGAACAAGCAAGGTAACACCTATAAAATGGAGAAAAAAGAAAGGATGGGGGAGAGAAATATCCATGTTGCAAATATCTGAGCAGTTAAAAAAGACTTATCCGGGAGGATGGATTGGAGAGATTGTTTTCAAGAATACGAGGGTGAGAGAGGTAGGGGAGATAAATCTGAGAAAAATAAAAGGAGATTTGGAAGACAGCTTACGACAGAAGTACAGGGGTTTTAGTCGTTCAGATCTCATTCTGCTGGAGCCCATCAAAAGCTATGTAACATACTACAAGCAGTTTAAAAAAACTTATCATGTCCTGCTGCAATTGGAATCTGTTATTTGGAAACAGAAATCCATTCCCAATACGATTCCTCTAGTAATGATTATGTTTATGGCAGAATTGAAAAATTTCTTGCTTACCGCTAGCCATGACCTTGATTCAATTGCCCTGCCTATCGGAGTGGATCTGTCCAAAGGAAATGAACGATATCGCTTATTAAACGGCATGGAAAAGGAATTACCCCAAGGGGATATGATGATGGCGGATAGAGAGGGAATTATTTCCAGTATTGTCTATGGCCCGGATAACCGAACACAGATAACTGAGGACACCAACAGGGTACTATTTACGGTATATGCACCACCCGGGATAGAAGAGACATTAATACATGAACATTTCAATGATATCACTCACTATATGCGCTTGGTGGCACCTCAGGCAGAAATGGAAGAAATGGCAGTTCATCCATTGTAAAACTTATTTATATTATTACTATATGGTATAGAATATCAAACTACATGATAACCTGGGGGATAGAGAGTTCCGGGTGTTGTATGATATTAGTTTTGGTTCGGTATACTTTTTTCAGAGTATGATTATTGATTACTTCCTGAGGAGTTCCTATCTTTTCAATTTTCCCCTGATTCAATAAGATGAGCTGATCCGAACAATAGCTGGCCAGATTAAGGTCATGGAAAACAGATATTATACACTTAACCTCTCCCTTTAAGACTTCCTGGAGAATATTGATAATTTCATATTTATAACTCAAATCCAGGTGAGAAGCAAATTCGTCCAGCATAAGTATTCTGGGTGATTGCGCCAGGGCTCTGGCAATGTATACCCTTTGCATTTCGCCACCACTAATCTGGTGAATTCCTTTTTCGGCATGACGCAGAGAATCTGTTTTTTCCATAGCATTTCTGGAGATCTGGTAATCGAGAATTGTCTCTCCCTTCCATTGATTGATATAAGGTATTCTCCCCATAAAGACAACTTCTTTTACTTTATAGTTATAGGTAATATAGGACTCCTGTGGTACCATCGAGATTATTTTAGCCATTTTTTTTCTGGGTATTGTTCTGATATCCTGATTGAAAATCTGGATTTTACCTTTTTGGGGTGTAAGTATTCCAGAGATTAATTTTAACATGGTTGTTTTGCCAGAACCATTGGGTCCGATAATTCCGATGAATTTTCCTGGGGATAGAGATAAATTAATCTCCTGAAGCACAAGCTGCTGGTTATAAGAAAAACTAACATTTTTCAGAGAAATAATTGGTGTATGTTCAATATTCATCGGTTTCATTCCTCCTTTTAAGCAGATGAATAAAAATTGGTGCACCAACCAGAGCGGTGATTGCTCCAATAGGTATCTCAGTCGGAGCGATAATACTGCGTGCTATGGTGTCGCAAATTATTAAAAAGATAGAACCGGCTAAGGCTGATACGGGAAGCATAATACGGTGGTCGGGCCCCACCAGCAAACGAGCAATATGGGGAATCACCAATCCCACAAAACCAATCAATCCGGTAAAAGAGACTACAATAGCAATCATAACAGAGCCAATAAAAAATATCCTTAGTCTTAATTTCTCAGTCTGCACCCCCAGGTGCAGAGCTTCCTCTTCTCCCAGTGCCATAGCATTCAGTTCCAGAGAAGAGGAGATTAAGAGCAGGGTTCCCAGAAATACCGGTAAAAAAATAAAGGATACCTTTTGCCAGCTGGCAGCTGACAAATCACCCATTAGCCAGAATACCATAGAGTGTATTTCTCGCCTTGATATAGCTAAGAGCAGGGTGATTATTGCTGAAAAGAAAAAATTAACTGCTACTCCAGCCAGCAATAAATCAGCCATAGGCAAATGAGATTTTTTTCGAGATAAAAGATATACTAAAGAAATAGAAATCAAGGCACCAATTAGAGCAAAAATCGGTAAAATATGCACCAGATATAATCCAGTAATATATTGCAGAGCAATAGCAGAACAAGCTCCTAAGGCTGCTCCTGCTGAAACTCCCAGGATGTAAGGATCGGCAAGCGGATTTCTTAAAATCCCTTGAAATCCACCTCCCACACTGGCTAAAGCCATTCCTGTGAGCATAGCCATAATTAACCTTGGTATTCTCAATTCCCAGATGATAAGATCCAGGCTATCATCTGTTCTATGTTGCCAGATGATGGATAATATCTTTTGTGGTTGAATAGCAATGGTGCCAAAATTTAGAGCGGCAAAACCGATTATCAGTATAGCTAAAAATCCAATAGTTATAATAAAAATGGCTTTGTATCGCCAGTTGGAATACCCATATAGATTATTCTTTTCTGGTTTTATTAAAGATTTCATATAATAATTCCAATCCGTCTACCAGACGAGGACCAGCACGATAAAAAAAGTCTTCATTTACAGTAAAGATTTGATTATTTTTAATAGCCGGCAGCTGAGACCAGCCAGGGCGGTTAATAATATCATTTTTCATTTTGTTAATCTCATCAGGATTCATGATGCCACTGGGAACAATAATAATGTCCGGTTCAGCCTGGGCAACCAGTTCAGGACTGATGGGTACCCACCCCTGTTGATTTCCCACAATGTTCAATCCCCCAGCTAAGGTAATTAATTCATGAAACAGCGTACCATTGCCCGGGCTCCAGATGGTCTCATAGCTGGAGCCAGTAAAAACTTTTGGCTTTTGAATTTCCGGAATAATAGCACTCAGGTTGGTGATGACGCTTATGCGTTCCTGTAAATCGGTAATAAGTTCTCTTCCCTTTTCTGGTATACCGCAGGCAGCAGCAATTAATTCTATACTGCGCAGCATTTCTGCTAATGATTCTGCCTCTATTACTAAGACTTTAAAACCCAGCTCCCTTAGTCTGGGTATATCCTTTGTCTGGAATCCTCCGTAAGAGAGGATTAAGTCTGGTTCCAGTGAGATAATTTTTTCTAGATTTAGGGGTGACATTACCCCGATAGATTCAATTTCTTCCACACCAGGAGGGTAATTGCAAAATTCGCTTCTACCTACCAATTTGCTTTCCAATATCAGAGCAAAGATAATTTCTGTATTACTGGGAGCTGCTGAGATAATCCTTTCCGGTCTTTTAATCAGGGTGACTTCTGTGCCAAAGTCATCAATAAGAGTAATAGGAAACAGACCATCCTGTGAGTTTCCCCATGCTGATAATGATAAAGGTACGAGTATAAAAAAGGTTAATAGAGAAGCTAAATAAATAGCCTTTTTTTGGGGCATCGTTTTCCTCTCTTTACTATTTATTAAAATAATCCTTTTATAAAAACAAAGAACACACCCTTTAACCACGAAAGAGTGTAACGAATTTCTAAAAGGCAGGTCTCCTGGCTTGAGGCTATCTAATTGCTGCGCCTTCCCGGAATTTTAATCCCAGTGGCATCATGCAGTTTTCGGTACCTTTTACAGTAACGGGTTTGCGGTGGATTTTCACCACACTTCCCTTAACCTGTTAGAAAGTTATATGTAGGCAATACAATAATTTCCTGAAACTGGCTCTATTTATTTCAATGTACAGATAGATATAATTACTCTACGAATGGTACTTTCTGTTTGTATAATTTTTATGTTATTATAAGACATATTGAATAAAAATTCAATTTTAAATTAAGGATGTATCAATTGGTTCTCAAGGGGAAGAATTCCCTGGATAATCCTGATGACATTTACTACCCAAGAATATTATTCCTCAGGATCCTATAAATATAAGATATAATTAAATTTTTACAGTATAACTTTTATAGGGGAATAACTGTATGAGATTGCCGCGCACAGCCTAAGCAGTGCTTGCAATGACCTTGAGGTTTATAGTGAAAGGTTTATAGTTTTTGGTTAAGCTTTTATTTGGGTATAACGCTTACCTATGATTTACGCAATACACAATGACTCATAATGAAATGGTCATTATAAGGAGTATTCTTATGAAAGGTCTGATTCAGGTCTATACCGGAAATGGTAAGGGAAAAACTACTGCCGCACTCGGTTTAGCATTAAGAGCAGCCGGCAGAGATAAAAAGGTATTAATAATACAATTTATGAAAAAATGGGATTATGGTGAGCTGTATTCTATTAAACAGATTCCACAGATAACTATTAAAACCTTCGGAACCAAGGATTTTGTCTACAAAGGTAAAGCCAGGGAAATTGACTATCGGGAAGCTCGGAAGGCATTTGTGGAGGGAGTACAGGGTGCGATAAGCGGAAAATATGATGTAGTTATCTTTGATGAGCTTAATATAGCACTTGACTTTGGTTTATTGGAAATACAGGAAGTAGTAAATTTTTTAAAAGACAAACCAGAAGCGGTAGAGGTAGTAATTACCGGTAGAAATGCTCCCCCAGAATTGCTTGATCTCGCTGACCTGGTAACAGAGATGCGTGAAATTAAACATCCTTTCCAGAAGGGTATTCAAGCGAGAATTGGAATTGAATATTAAATTAATTTGCTCATTAGAATAATTATAGTAAAATAAAATAATGAATATAGCTAAATTTTTACAGTATAACTTTTATAGGGGAATAACTGTATGAGATTGCCGCGCACAGCCTAAGCAGTGCTTGCAATGACCTTGAGGTTTATAGTGAAAGGTTTATAGTTTTTGGTTAAGCTTTTATTTGGGTATAACGCTTACCTATGATTTACGCAATACGCTCAAAGCACTACGCATTACGACGTTATGCTGTATACTTTATACCGGTATACTCTATACTGTAATGAAGAAGGAAGAATGTTGATGGAAAAAGATGAACAAGAGTTTCGTGATTCAAAAATTGTTTTATTGTGCTCCGTGCCTACAGAAGTAGATGCTCTTCCTATTCAAAGTTTATTGGAAAGTTATGGTATCAAATGTATATTACAATCAGATGTGACCAGATCGGTTCATCCTTTTGTAATTGATGGATTAGCTGAGGTTAGGATTTTGATTTTAGAAAAAGATTTGTCAAAAGCACAGGAAATCCTAAAAGATTCAGATTGTTCATTACCTTGAGAAAAGATAGTATTATTTTTATTTATAATGAAAAATAATAAATATTTTTATAGAAAGAAAATTAATGCAATTTAAGGAGGTTCCAGTTGGATAAAATTTTAATTATCTATCATTCACAAAGTGGAATTGTCCATAAAATGGCTTATGCAGTAAAAGAAGGTATTGAAAAAACGAAAGGCTTTGAGGTTATAATTAAAAAAGCCGAACAGGCTAATCAGGAGGATTTAAGAGTAGTTTCTGGAATTGCTATTGGCACTCCTGATTACTTTGATTATATGTCGGGAACTGTTAAGGATTTTTTTGATAGAACTTTTTATGCCGTTCAAAGCAAGATTAAAGGCAGCTTAACTGCTAATATGCCCTGCGTTTTTTTTGTATCAGGAGGTACTGGCGGGGAACCTGCGTTGGCAAGTTTAAGAAAAATTGGCATGGCTTTCAAATTTAAGGAGATTGATTATGTTACTTGTGATTCCCATCTTACTGAAGAAATTTTAGAACAATGCGAATTACTGGGCAAGAAATTAAATGAGGAAATTAAGAAAAAGCAAGAAAATACAAAATAGAAGTGTTTGATTAATAGAAAACTAAAAGGAGGAATTACGATGACTATGAAAGAACGAGTAGCTGAAGCCCTGGAAAAGGTTAGACCATCTCTGCAGGCTGATGGCGGAGATGTGGAGTTGATTGAAGTCACTGAAGACGGTATTGTCAAGTTAAAATTAACCGGTGCCTGTCGCGGTTGTCCCATGAGTCAGATGACTTTGAAGCTGGGTATTGAAAAGGCATTGAAACAAGCTATCCCTGAGATTAAGGAAGTTCAGTCTGTCTAACAAATATAAACAATGAAGCATTAAATATATGGCAATATAACATAAGGAGGAATTATATGGGTAAATTAAAAGGTACAGAGACAGAAAAGAATTTATTGGCAGCATTTGCTGGTGAGTCACAAGCCAGAAATAGATATACTTATTTTGCCAGTGTTGCTAAAAAAGAAGGATATGAACAGATTGCTGCCATATTTCAGGAAACCGCTGATAATGAGAAGGAGCATGCTAAAAGGTTTTTTAAGCTCTTAGAAGGTGGAGAGGTAGAAATTAAGGCAAGTTATCCCGCTGGAATAATTGCTGATACAGCTCAGAACCTGAAAGCTGCTGCTGATGGCGAGTTATTGGAATGGGGAACTATTTACAAAGATGCTGCTCAGGTAGCCCGGCAGGAAGGATTTGAGAAAGTGGCTATACAATTTGAGGAAATAGCCAAAGTAGAGATGCATCACGAGGCAAGATATCGTAAATTACTAGAAAATTTAAGAAATGGCAGTATTTTTAAAAAGGATAAAAAAGTAACCTGGCATTGCCGAAATTGTGGATATGTATTGGAAGGTAAAGGGGCTCCCAATAAATGCCCGGCTTGTGAACATCCACAGGCTTTTTTCCAGTTGAAAGCAGATAATTTTTAATATGAGTAATGAGTAATTATTGAAGGTGAATAGCTTAAGTATATATATGATAAGAATGAATAGTAGATATAATAATTGTACAATATTGTGCAATTATTTGGTAATAAAAAAGAAGCACTTTAATTTAAACTGAATATAATGAGTGCTTCTTTTTTATAAAATCTAAAAATATCATAAGTTTTTTATTTACCATAAAATTTACCTAAAGGTTCTCAATCCGCCAGCTATATGGGAGTGATGATCACTTTATTGTTTTAACTGAATAGTTTTTCTATAATGATATTAAATAAAATATTAGCTTTATTTACAATATAGTAATATTTCAATATTTCTCTTTATATATTATTCCCAGAGTAAATAATAAGTAAGGTCTTTTTTCTAAAATAGTATTTACAGGAGGTATTATAAATAATGGAATATCTTAGTATGTTTTTCTGGTTTTTCTTTATTTTTTCAGTACTTTCTCCCTGGTTTAAGCAGAAAAATTTAGAATCATCCCGCATTGCCCTCATCCACCGACTGGAAAAAAAGCGAGAGTCCCGGGTAATTTCCATGATTCACAGACAGGAAACTATGAGCATTCTCGGGATACCTATAGTTCGTTATATTAATATTGAAGATTCCGAAGCTATTTTAAGGGCTATCAGATTAACTGATGATAATGTACCAATAGATATTATCTTGCATACTCCAGGGGGATTAGTGCTGGCTACAGAGCAGATTGCCCATGCTTTAATACGCCATAAAGGGAAGGTGACGGTATTTATCCCTCATTATGCTATGAGTGGAGGTACAATGATATCTTTGGCAGCAGATGAAATAATCATGGATGAAAATGCCGTTTTGGGTCCAGTAGATCCACAGTTAGGGCAATATCCAGCAATCTCTATATTAAATGTTCTGAAAGATAAGGATAGGAATGAAATTGATGATGAAACCATTATTCAGGCAGATATAGCACGTAAGGCAATCTCACAAGTCTATATCTTTGTAAAAAAACTACTTGCAGAAAATAAATGCAGTGAGGAGAAAGCTGAACATATTGCTACAGTGCTTACTGAGGGAAGATGGACACATGATTACCCAATAAAGTTTGAAGAAGCAAAGGAATTAGGTTTATGTGTATCCAGTGATATGCCTAAAGAAATATATGAATTGATGGATCTTTACCCACAGAGTCCTGGAGTACGTCCATCTGTTCAGTATATTCCTGTGCCGTATAAAAAACCAGTATTACCACCAGCGAAAAATTCTAATCACAAATAGTAGTATATTGTAAACCTCATTTAATAATTACCCATAGTAAAGTTTTAACATTTAAAAATTTCTCCATATAGAGAAAGGGAGGAATAAATGAAAAGAATAATCAAGTCAATAACCCCAAAACAGGATATTTCTATTGTTCTTTGTGGCGAAGCAGGGCAAGGAATTCAAACGGTAGAACAATTGTTGACCAGAATATTAAAACTATCCGGTTATTACGTTTTTGCAACTAAGGAATATATGTCTCGGGTGAGAGGTGGAAGCAACTCTACCCAGATACGAGTATCCAGTAATCCAGTTCAAGCTCCCATTGCTCGGATTGATTTATTGATACCACTGGACAAGGAGGCTATAAAACATGTTTCCTCCCGGCTTGATAAGCATACTATTATTATTGGAGATCGGGAAAGGCTTGAGACTAATAAGAAAGTTATCAATGTTTCATTCTTAAAGATAGCTCAAGAGATAGGGAAAGCAATTTATGCCAATATAATAGCAGTAGGATTGTTGTTGGGATTACTGGGTGGGGATATAAAAGTTAGTAAGCATTTTTTGGAAGAATATTTTATCCTGAAGAATAAAGAGGAGTTTGTAGCAGATAATATAAAAGCCTTAGAAAGAGGTTACCAAGAAGCTCAGAGATTAATCAAAGAAGATCAGATAAAACACAAACAATTTTCAAGCCTGGAGAAATCAAATAAGGCAAAGAATAATCTATTGCTTAGTGGTGCAGAGGCAGTGGGATTAGGAGCGATAGCAGGGGGATGTAATTTTATCTCTTCCTATCCTATGTCACCTTCAACCGGTGTGCTAACCCTTTTAGCTCAGTATGCTCATGATTTTAGTATTATTGCAGAGCAGGCGGAAGATGAAATAAGTGCCATTAATATGGGCTTAGGAGCCTGGTATGCGGGGGCTCGCGCTATGGTTACTACCTCTGGAGGTGGTTTTGCTCTTATGACTGAAGGTCTCAGTCTTGCTGGTATGTTAGAGAGCCCTCTGGTTATTCATCTAGCTCAACGTCCCGGGCCGGCTACCGGTTTACCTACCCGAACCGAGCAGGGTGATTTACAATTAGCCCTCTATGCCGGTCATGGAGAATTTCCCCGAGTTATACTTGCTCCAGCTAATATCGAGGATGCTTATAAACTTACCCAGAAAGCATTTTACTGGGCTGATCAATATCAGATTCCGGTCTTCATTTTAACTGATCAGTATACTATGGACACTTATTATAATATAAAAAAATTAAGTGTTCCCAGGGGAGAGATAGTACGTTTTATTATCAAGACGGATTCTGATTATCAAAGATATAATCTGAAGGTGAGGGATGGTGTTTCACCAAGGGGGATACCCTGCTTTGGAGAAGGCTTAATTCGGGTAGATAGCGATGAACATGATGAAATGGGTTTTATTACTGAGGATATGGAAATCAGAAAGAGAATGGTAGAAAAAAGAAATACCAAATGGCATTGGCTGAAAAAAGAAGCTTTAATACCAACACTGACCGGAGCTACTGATTATCGTGTTTTATGTGTGAGTTGGGGATCAACTAATAACATTATAAAAGAGGCATTAGATAGGTTAGGTAGACCTGATATTGCCTTGCTTCATTTCCAGCAGGTTTATCCTATTTCTGAGATAAGCACTAATTATTTAAATAGAGCAGAACAGATTATTTCCATAGAAAACAATTTCAGTGGTCAGTTCAGTCAATTGTTGGAAATACAAACGGGTATCAGTATAGGAACGAGGATACTGAAATATGATGGATTGCCTTTTTACGCTGATGAGTTGGCTCAAGAAGTTAATGATATTTTAAAGGGGAAAGGAGGTCAAAAATGAAAAAAACTATGGATTTTGAACAACAGGCCATTAAACCAGCCTGGTGTCCTGGTTGTGGTAATTTTCTGATCTTAAAAGCCCTGCAGCAGGCTTTTGCAGAACTTTCCTTAACACCCCAGCAGGTGGTGATGGTATCCGGTATTGGTCAGGCAGCCAAAACTCCTCAATATCTCAATGTCCACATGTTCAATGGATTACATGGCAGGGCTTTACCTCCTGCTACGGCAATTAAAGCCTGTAATCCTGAGTTAACCGTTATTGCCGAGGGAGGAGATGGTGATATGTATGGAGAGGGTGGAAATCACTTTTTACATACCATCAGACGAAATCCTGATATAACCCATTTAGTTCATAATAATATGGTTTATGGGCTCACTAAGGGGCAGGCTTCACCTACCAGCGAATTTGGATTTAAAACACTATTACAGGTGGATGGGGTTATATCTGATCCCATTAATCCTATAGCTCTTGCTATCTCACTGGAGGCCTCCTTTGTAGCCCGTGTTTTTTGCGGCAATATAGAGCACACTGTAGAAATTATTAAAAAGGCTATAAAACATCCAGGATATGCTCTGGTAGATATCTTTCAACCCTGCGTTACCTTCAATAGGGTAAATACCTTTAAGTGGTTTCAGGAACATACCTACATCCTGCAGGACCACGATCTTCATGATAGAAATAAGGCTTTTATTAGAGCGACCGAAAGAGAAAAACTACCACTGGGCATTTTTTATCAAAATAAGCAGAAAAAGACCTTTGAACAAAAATTAATAGTGCATAAAGAGCAAAAGACAGCCTTTTTATTCCGGTCTATAAATAGAAAAAGATTAGAGGAACTATTAAGAGAAAAATAATATGACATTAGCAAAGTATTATCACATAATATATAATAAAGAAGAAAATAAGTGCGATAAGGTTTAGAGAAGATGTCAACAGTTATAGTTATAGGAGCGATTAATCTGGATTGCCTGGTATATATTCCTCATTTTCCGAATAAGGGTGATAATATGCGGGCTAAGGATTTAAGATTCTCCTTAGGAGGGCGAGGTGCCAATCAGGCAATAGCTCTCACTAATTTAAAGGTAGCTGCTTTATTGTTAGGCAAGGTAGGAAATGATTTTGCCGGAGACCATGCCCTTTCTATCTTAAGAAAGTTTAAGGTTAATACTGAATATATTTTTAAAAGTAGCAGTGGGAAGACTGGCATATGTTCTATCCTGGTTAGTCCCGATGGAGAAAATACCATTATGGGTTTCCCGGCTATTAATCGCATGATACAATCTGATTACTTAATACGTTTTGAATGTCTTTTTGAAATGGCTCAGTGGCTAAGCATTTCTCTGGAATATCCCTTGGAAACAGTGGAATTTGCCCTTAAATTAGGTAGGAAATACGGCTTGAAGACGATTCTAGATCCTTCTCCTTTAATGGAAATGCCAAAACGAAATATATGGACTATGGTAGATTATGTACTGCCTAACGAAAAAGAGATAGAAATGCTGACCGGCGAAGAAGAAATACTCCAAGGAGCTACCGTATTAAAGAATTGGGGAGCAGGAGATATAATTGTCAAACAGGGTAGGCAGGGATGCAGTTTTTTATACCAGGACAATTTGATTAATGTACCAGCTTTTCCGGTAAAATCAGTACTGGATACCACTGGTGCGGGAGATTTATTTAATGCCGCTTTTATCTATGGTTTAATACAATCAAATTCTATTCCTAAAGCAGCGCAAATTGCCAATCTGGTAGCTTCTTATGCAATTCAAAAACCTGGAACCTGCGAATCCTACCCAGAACGAAGGGAGATAGACTGGGAACAACTTGAAAAGAGAAAAAAAGATTTACTATTTTAGAAATAATCGTAATAGTTAGATAGAAATATAAATCTATTACCCAGCATTGGTTAAAACCGAATCTATTAAATAATAATTATGGGATATATTAATTTACTTCTTTTTACTTAGTTCTTTTAAGACCAACTGCTCTGCGGTGTGATGCTTACAGCATCTCAGTTAAGGAGTTTTGTTATGTCAGAAAAATGTGTCTTTTGTCAGATTATTAGTAAAGAAAAATATGCTTATCTGGTACATGAAGATGAAAAATGTGTGGCATTTCTGGATGCCTATCCGGTTACAGAGGGCCATACTCTGGTAATACCAAGAGAACATTATGAAAGCATTTATGAAATTCCAGAAGATATTCTTGCTCATATTATGACAATTTGCAAAAGATTGGCTCTTGATTATCAACAAATATTTCAGACTATTGGTTTAAACATCATCCAATCTAATGGCGTTGTCGCCAAACAAACAGTTTTTCATTTTCATGTACATCTTGTTCCACGCTATTACCAGGATGGATTGACACTTTTTCGCCATCATTTTGACAGATATGAAAATGACCTCTCTCAGGTTTATAATAAAATTGTAACCTTCCAGAAACAGTCCAAGTGAGTTCGGTACATAGGTAGAATAAATGCATCAATTTTTAAATTATTTACAAAATTTAAGTAAACAATATTTATTCCAGAAAAAAATTATCCTGGTACCTTCTTATCTGGATGGAAATGCCTTAAGAAAGAACCTAACTCTAAATGGTTTTTCAGCCTTAAATCTTAATATTGCTACACTTTTTGATATTGCTCGAGAAATATGCTTTCCAGTTTTGTTAAAAAATGGATGGAAAATTCTAGATAGTACTTTAGGGCAGATACTGGTCCTTGAGATTCTAAGAAAACTATCTTCAGAAGAAAAATTAACCTATTTTAAATTACCATTTTTCTCCCCTCTCCTGGCTAAATCAATATTTAGAACTATTAAAGAGATAAGAGTATCTGGCTATTCCTCTCTCAATTTTCCTTGGGTAATCCTGATAAATTCTCCAAAAATGAATGATCTTTTTCTGGTGATGCTCCATTATGAACAGGAACTCAAGGATAGAAATCTGATAGACGAGGCAGAACTTTATCACAATGCTGAGAAGCTAAAGTCGAGAGAGGAAGAAATAATATTTCTGGTTCCTTCTAATCTACCGTTGAATAAGGTAGAACTTAGATTTTTTGACAAAAAAATAAGACCGAAGGCATTTCTGCTTCAGTTTAACTGTCCAGAAGTTAGGGCAGCTCCACATTATTTTCCCCTGATTACCAATCAGGGAACTCCGGAATTGATAGAAGAAAGGATTTTTAATGCTCTGAATCACAGAGAAGAGATTGATGCGCTGCCATTGCCATTTCTAGATATAGAATTTTGTCAGACTTACGGAGAATATAATGAAACCAGGGAAGTTTTAAGAACAATTATCAAAGAGGGATATTCTCTTGATCAGGTACAGGTTTTTTATACCACCCAGGAACCTTATTCTCAGTATTTTTACCAATTATCTCGTCTTTATCAAATCCCAATGACTTTTCACAGCGGTATCAATATAAAAAATAGCCATCCCGCTCAATTTTTACTCTCTTTACTTGATTGGATTAATGATAACTATAGTGTTGCTAAGCTGATTACTCTTTTAAATAGCTACTGTATGGATATAAATTTAAAGGATTCCCTAACCATACCAAAATTTGTTTCATTGCTCAGGGAATCTCCTATTGGTTGGGGGAGAGAACGTTATATTCCAGGTATTAATATGGCTATCGAAGATAGAAAAAAAGTAATGGAAAATACCTCCCAGGAAAAAGCAAGGGCATTATCCGAAGAGATACAATACTTGCTTGCTATCAAAGACTGGATAATGAAGATATTTGCGGAAATCCCTTATCATAAATTTCAATATCGTATTTCCCTTTCTCAACTGGCTGGTAATCTGGCTCGCATGGTAGAGAGATATGCTCTGGTAGAAAATAATAATATTGATGAAGAAGCGGTATCTATTATTAATCAGAAATTAGGTGCTCTAGAGCAAAATATCCCGGCCCAATTTCCTATCAATGAGGCATTACTCTTAATTAAAAATATAATTGAACAGGAACGTGTTAACTGTTCTGCACCTATACCCGGTCATTTGCATATTGCCAGTTATAAGAAGGGAATCTGGCTCAGTCGTTTCTATACTTTTCTGGTAGGCATGGATTATCAAAGATTTCCAGGCAGTTCTGAGGAAGAGGTGGTATTGCTTGAGACAGAAAAAGAGCTTTTTAGACATCTGATCAGTAATAATCAAAAAAATAAGATGGAACAGTTGCGTTTACTTCAGCTCATATTAGCACAGAGAGGGAAAAAATATTTATCTTTTTCCTGTTATGATACCACAGGTCAGCGTGAACAGGCTCCTGCTAACCTGATGCTTCAGCTTTACCGACTTCAGAAAAAAAATATTCATCTTGATTATAGTGTTTTTTATCAGAGTTTAAGCCCGGTGAGAAATTTTATTCCCCAAAGTAATATAGGAATTTTAGATGAAGGAGAGCTTTTTCTCTATTTTACCAAAAAAGAGAAGAGAGACTTACAGTTAATTTTTAATCAGAAGTACAATTCTTTTCAGAAAGGGATTCAAACCGATAAAATCAGAAGAGAAGAGGGATTTAATGTATTTAATGGCAGGATTAATGTTAATACCAGCGTTGTTGATCCCCGCCAGAACAGAGGAATAGTATTATCCGCTTCCAGACTGGAAAGAATTGCCTATTGCCCCTACCTCTATTTTCTGGTTGATATTCTGAAGATAAAACCGGTGGAAGAAATGGTTTACGATCCCACAACCTGGCTGGGTCCTCTGGAAAGGGGATCACTACTCCATCAAATTTATGAAAAATTTTATCAAGTACTGCTCGATAATTCCAGGGGAAAGAAAATAGCGCCTTCCTTTTCTCAACACTGGTCTTTGTTGGAAGAAATTATTGAGGAAAGTCTAGCAGAAAAAAGAAGATATTTAGCCCCACCAGGAGAATTGATTTATGAGGCAGAAAAGAAAGAGATAGTAGAATCCTGCCAAGTCTTCCTAACTGAAGAGGAAGAAAATTATAAAGGGCAATCTCCCCAATACTTTGAACTTGCTTTTGGTACCAGGGATAGCCAACACGAAATTTTAGGAAAGGTTAAGGCAATTGAATTAAACCTTCCTGATGGAGGGAGAGTCAGTATTCAGGGAAAGATTGACCGGGTAGACCTGCTTCCTGATAGTACTTTTCGGATAATTGATTATAAGACAGGAGGTTCTAAGGATTATAGGAGAAGAAATCCTTTCCGCCATGGCCAACAGATTCAGCATGCCTTATATGCTATTGCTCTGGAAAAAATAATGGCCAAGAAGGGAAGGACAGGTCAATTAAAAGTTAGTGAATCTGGCTATTATTTTCCTACTATGACTGGCCAGGGAAACCTCGTTTTATTTAAGCAAGATAACAGAGAGCAGGTTTTAGAAATAATACAGATTTTGTTGAATATAGTAGCAAGGGGAAATTTTGCCATGATTCAAAAACCAGATGAGCTAATGTGTCTTGATTATAAAGACATCCTGGAACAAAATGAAGTAATTATACTAAAAGGGGAAAAAGGTGGAAAGTATCATAATGAACCAGCTCTGGAGGAGATAAGGAGGTTGCAGCAATTTGAATAGTGAACAGAAGATGATTCTTCATGACCAGGATGCTAGAAATCAAATTTTTAATGATTTTAATCATAATTTTCTGGTTGAAGCCAGTGCCGGTTCAGGTAAAACGTCCTGTCTGGTAAAAAGGATGGCAGCACTGGTTAAGGCTGGAAGATATTCTGTGGAACAGATTGTTGCTATCACCTTTACTCGTAAGGCTGCTTTTGAGCTGAAAGAACGATTTCAACAAGAAATAGAGCGAGAAATTCAGAAGATAAATTCTCCAGCAGAGAAGAACTTTCTTTTTAAGGCACTAATTAATATCGAACAGTGTTATATAGGCACTATTCACTCTTTTTGTGCTCGCATTCTGAGAGAACGTCCCATAGAGGCGGGACTTGATCCTACTTTTAAAGAACTGGATGAAATTGATAATATCCTGTTTATGGAGCAAGCCTGGGAACAATATCTGGCCAATCTAAAGGTGCAGGACTCTGCCCTGTTTCAGAATTTAGCAATGTTGGGGATTCCGGTTCTAGATCTTAAGGAAAGCTACAAACAGGTTTGTCAGTATCCTGAAGTACAAATAATGCATAAAAAAGTAGACAATCCTCAACTGGATTCCACCATGAATGAATTATTCTCGTTTTGTGAGGAAGCAATACAGTACATACCGGAACAGGAATCCGAAAGGGGATATGATTCAATTCAGCAGGCGATTCTTCAAGTTCAAAAGTTTAAAAGATACCATCCTTATAGTCAGAAAGATTTTTATAAAATTTCTTTGTTGGAACCATTCTCTAAGAATTTTCATGGAGCAGAAAGCATAGTTCTCAATCGCTGGCTCTCCAAAGAAAAAGCAAAAGAATATCGGGATATTATATTACCAGAGCTAAAGGAAAAACATATTGAACCAGCTATAGAAAGATGGCGGGAATACTGTCATGACCATATCTTTCGTTTTATCAAACCAGCCGTAGAATGTTACCACCAGTTCAGAGAAAAGCATTCTATGCTTAACTTTCAGGACCTATTGTTAAAGACTGCTTTTCTTTTACGCAATAATCCAGAGGCGCGTCTCTATTTTCAACAGAAATATCGAACTATCCTGGTTGATGAGTTTCAGGATACTGATCCCATCCAGGCAGAAATTATCTTTTATTTAACCGGTAAACAGTTGACTGAAATAGAATGGGAAAAATTAGTTCCTCGTGCTGGTAGCTTATTTATCGTTGGCGATCCTCAGCAATCAATCTATCATTTTCGCAGAGCTGATATTGCAGTTTATAAAAAGGTTAAAGGATTGATGATAGAAAGTGACGGTAAAGTCATCAAACTGAATGCCAATTTTCGTTCCCTTCATTCTATTGGTCGTTATATTAATCCTCTTTTTCAGGATTTATTTTACCGCGAGGAAGATGAATTTCAGATGAGCTATTCTCCCATGCAAACTATCCGAGAGGATAAAAAGGGATTCCTTTCAGGTGTGCGTCAAATTATTATTTCCCGGGAGAAAGATAAAAAAAAGACCATAGAGAATGATGCGCATTCTATTGCCTTATTGATCAGGGATTGGATAGATAAGAGACTGGCAATTGTACGAACAGATGAGGAATTGCAGCAGGGGAAACAATCTGAGGTAGATTATGGTGATTTTATGATTTTATTACGTTACAAAAGTGGTATGGAGATATACTCACGAGTACTAAGCGAATATGATATTCCGGTTACAGTATCAGGATATGCCTCCCTGAATGAATCACAGTGCCTGCGCGAATTATTGAAATTATTACGTTTGTTAAAAGATCCTGGGAATCAGGTATTGTTAGTTGCAGTTTTACGAGGTATTTTTTATGGTTTCTCTGATGAGGAGCTCTATTACTATAAAGAAGCCGGGGGAAAATTTGATTTTTTCTCTGAACTTCCTGGTGAGCTGGAGAATAATTTAAGACAGAAATTTTATGATTGTTTCCAACAATTAAGAAGTTATTATTCCTGGTGCTCAGAATATTTACCGGTAGTGGTGCTGGAGAAAATTATGATTCAATCAGGTTTACTGCCCTATCTCTGCGCTGAAATGAGTGAGAAGGAGCAGGGTAATGAGCTGTTTTTCATCCTGGAATATCTGCGTCAGTCAGAAATGAAAGATTTTTTTAACTTTGCCGGAATGATAGAAAAATTGGATAGATTATTGCTATCGGGAGTAGAAGAAGAGTTTAGTATGAAGGTAGAAGAAAATTCGGTTCGGATAATGAATTTACACAAGGCTAAGGGACTGGAATCACCCATTGTCTTTCTGGCCATTCCCTATAATACTCGTAAACCAGGACCAGAATATCACATTGAACGTCTTTCTGATATTCCTAAAGGGCATTTTTTAGTTAAGAAATACCATCATTTTGCTAAGGGCAAGATAATTGGCCAGCCCCAAAAATGGAAGGAATACTGCCAGATAGAATCTTCCTATCTGGAGGCCGAAGAGGTCCGCCTGCTTTATGTAGCAGCGACCAGGGCAAAAAATCTGCTGGTAATCAGTAGTTTTGGGACCAATTATCAGTATAATAATCAAAATTCCTGGCAATATTTGTTAAGAGAGAGTAAGCCAGAGATGGTTTTAAAGGTTCCCGAGAAAAAGGGCGTTCAGCCTGAAATAAGGAAAAAGAGCTATAGTTTAGGAGAATATGAAACACAAAAAAAGAAGATAGAACAAGGGGAAAGGGCAATCACCATAACCAGTTATATAGAAAGCACTGTCTCCCGACAGGCTGAATTTTCTGAAATACAGGCTCCCTTTATCCCCACAGTTAATAAAGGTGGGAGAAAATGGGGTAATGCCGTTCATGAGATACTGGAATATTTGGTGAGAGAACAAGCAGAAGATGATTTACTCCGAGCCCATATAGCTTATACCTTAGAAAAAAACAATATAGAACTTTTTCGCAGAGATGAACTTTATGATATCATCCAGAAATTTATCAATAGTGATTTGTACAAACGTTTAGAAAATGCACTTCAGAGATTTACTGAGCTGCCTTTTAATTTGAAAGTAATGCCAGAGGATCCCTTATATCAGGAATTAATTTCAGTAGAAGAGGAAGAAAATAGGGTTGAAGGGAAGCCGATTGTGCTAACGGGCACTATTGACCTGGTTTTTCAAGAAGCAGATGGATGGGTAATAGTGGATTATAAAACGGATTGTCCGGTAGAGAAAAGAGATTATGCCAAATTGAGACAACTTTATCAGGTGCAAATTGCTACTTATAAAACTATATGGCAGAAAATAGGTAAAGAAAAGGTAAAAGAAAGCCTTATATATTTTGTAAACGAATAGCCAGGGATTAAACCCTGGCTATTACTGTTGTTCTTAATTGCAGTTTATTTTATTCTAAGCGTGGCAGGTTGGCTTTAGCATAACCCTATATTTTGTTGATCGAGATATACTTTAAAACCCTTCGATAAAAAGGAATCCTTATAATCGATGGCCAGGGATGTTATACTGTCAGCCAATCTTTGATCTAAAATAAAATCAAAATTATCTATCTTTAAGTTTACATCATCTTTATTTTGCTCATCCAGAGCAACATTAAATCTAGGACCGCTTCAACCAATACCGGTCATCATGATACGGATTTTTTTAGCGGATTGTCCCTGCTCCCCCAGCATATTTTCTAAATGTTGTTTAGCTTTTTCGGTAATATTTATTTTCATTATTTTCTTTTCTCTCCATAATAATTTTTAGATTGTGCCAATCACAGTTGCTTTTCTTCAGATTTATATCATAACATGAAAAAGAATAATGTCAACTATTGTCTGATGAGATACTAATTTATATTATTGCTGTAATACCGTTATATTTTAAGATAATAGCTTTAACAGCACATTCCCGGATTATATTAGAGCTTGCTCGGCAAAAGTTGTCAATAACCTATCATCTTCATTGACAAAAAGTGTTATAATAATTTTGTATGATGAAACATTCATATATTCATTTTAATATTAGAAATAAATATATGCTACCTCCTTATTTTTTGCATTGATTCATTTTAGGGGTAATTTTACTTGAAAAATATTCACTAAAGAGATTGACAAATAAGCAAAAGAAAAAGAGAATAGAAAAAAAGTCTCTTTAAAATTAAGCCTATTTTTTGAATTTTCTTAAGATCATCCTTCAGTTGAGTAGATCACTTAGAGTTTTTGATTAATATAAAATTAAAACAAAGGAAAGGGAGGAGGTGAAAAAGTGAAAAAAAGGGCAGTTTTCCTATCAACTGTAATTCTATTAACTTCTTTGTTTCTGAATGGCTGCATGATACCCTTCCTGGGGAACGAACCGGTAATAATTGTTACAAATCCAAAAACAACTGCTATGGTAGGAGCGCCTTATATCTATCAGGTGGATACTGATGATGATGGTAAAACCAAATTGGTGTTTAATCTAATAGTAGCTCCGGAGGGTATGACCATTGAGGGATCAACTGGATTGATAATATGGACACCAACCGAAGATCAGGTGGGGGAGCATGAGGTTGATATTATGGTAAACGATGGCTGGTATAAAGATAACCAGGAATTTACCATAACAGTAAGCAAGATGCAGTTGAGCTCTATTAGCGTTCTACCTCTCACCATGAACTTTCAAAGTATCAGCAGTAGCAAAAATATAATGTCTATTACTGCTCACTATACTGATGGTTCCAGTGCCGAAATTAACAAAGCTGAATGCGTTTTTCAATCCAAAGATACCAGTGTGGCCACGGTTAATGAAGAGGGAGTGGTAACATCGAAAAAGAAAGGAAATACAACTATTACAGTGAGTTATACGGAAGAAGGGATAACTAAAAGTGCCAACATAATTGTAACAGTAGAAATTCCAACTTATACTCCTCCTTCTAGTGGTGGCTGACCATATCAATAAAGCCTGATAGTTTATCAGGATTTAAAAATTATATTATAATAAAGAGCGGGAGTGGATAGGTTCTGGTGGACCTTGCGGACTTCAAATCCGTGGGCGGTAATTTATAATTGCCGCGGTGGGTTCGATTCCCACTCCTCCCGCCATTAATATAGTTAATGCCCATCATAGGTATAAACAATACCGGAATGGGCATTTTGTATAATATTGAGTCTGTGTTAAAATATATATCATCTGAAGAATAAAAATAAGTAAGTGGATTGATAAGAGCGCCAGGCTATATTCTATTTTCAGTATATTTCAGAATAGGAGCGAATATTTTAACTTGATTAATAATCGTAATAAGAATAAGACAGCACAGAATAATTTTCATTCTCAACTGGCTCAAATTCCCAGTGTAGAGGAAGTTTTGCAGCAGGAAGAAATAGAAGTCCTTGCTGGTCAATATTCCCGAACTATGATTACCCCACAGGTAAGACAAGTGTTGGCAGAGGAAAGGGAGAGAATCAGGAGTGGATCCACACCTTCTTCTTTAACAGATATTAGTACAAGATGTGTTACTTTAATCCGGAAGGAATACCAGTCATTTATCCAGCCAGTTATTAATGGAACGGGAGTGATTTTACATACCAACCTGGGAAGGGCAGTCCTGGGTAAAGCCATAATTAACGATTCCTTGCCTGCCCTAATTGGTTATAGCAATCTGGAATATAACCTTTTTCGGGGGGAAAGAGGTAAGAGGGGGGATTTTGTTGAGAGAATGCTTGCCGAGTTCAGTCAATCAGAAAGCTCTCTCATTATTAATAATAATGCCGCTGCTGTTTTTCTAATCCTGAAGGTACTGGCAAAAGACAAAGAGGTAATTATTTCCAGAGGTGAATTAGTACAGATTGGCGGTGGTTTTCGCATTCCCGATATATTAAGGGAAAGCGGTGCGATTTTACGAGAAGTAGGGACTACCAACCAGACCAATCTGGATGATTATAGAGAAGCTATTAATGAAAATACTGCATTACTCTTGAAAGTTCATCAGAGTAACTTTTCTTTAGAAGGTTTTTCTCATTCGGTAAATATAAAAGAGCTTAAGATGCTGGGGAAAAAATATAAGCTTCCTGTGGTTGCTGATTTGGGTAGCGGATCCTTTCTATCTACTGAACAGTTTACTTTAGCTCACGAACCTATGGTCCAGGAGATGATAAGAAGTGGTGCGGATTTAGTTTGCTTTAGTGGTGATAAATTACTGGGAGGGCCTCAGGGAGGAATTATATGTGGCAGGAAGGAGTATATAAGCCAAATTAGGAAAGATCCCTTCTATCGTATCTTTCGCGTGGGAAAGATAACCTTATCCCTTCTTCAATCTACTTTGTTGTTCTATTTACAGGGTAGGACCATACAGGAAATACCGATCTGGAAGATGATCTCCCTCTCTGGTCAGGAGATTAAAAGGAGGAGCCAGGCTTTAGCACGAAGTTTAAGAAAGAGAGGCATTTCTGCTCAGGTTATAGAGGGAGTATCTCTGGTAGGCGGCGGTTCTTTACCCGGAAAAACATTGCCTACTTACCTTTTAGGTATCAAAACCGAGGAGAGTATTGATGAATTAGATCTGAGATTAAGATTATCTCATCCTGCTGTTTTAGGTAGAGTTAAGGATAACTGTTTATTTTTTGATCCCAGAACAATTGAACCCCAATTTGATAAAAAGTTGATAGAAATTATCTCCTCCGCTTTTTACCAGAAAAATTAAGCAATTAAAAAATGAGGCAAAAGTAATTATTTATGGTTATTTTAGGTACTGCCGGCCATATTGATCATGGCAAAACCAGTGTAATATATGCTCTAACCGGTATTGATGCAGATAGATTACCAGAGGAAAAAGCAAGGGGTATGACCATTGACCTTGGTTTTGCCTGGATGGAAACATCACATGGTGAAAAAATAGGCATTATTGATGTTCCTGGCCATGAGCATTTTATCCGTAATATGATTACCGGTATATCCTCCGTTGATGCCTTTCTTCTGGTTGTTGATGCTAAAGAAGGCTGGAAACCACAGACTGAAGAGCATTTTCAGATAATCAGATTATTAGATATTATTTATGGTCTGATAGTAATTACTAAAACCGACCTTGTTTTACCGGAACGGATAAAGGAAGTGGAACAGGAGATACGAGATAGAGTTAACAGTCTAAACCAATTTAGTATTTCAATTCTTCACTTTAGTAACAAGGATAAAGAAAGTATTACTCGATTGAGAAAACAGATAGAAAGTGTAAGCAAATCCATTCCCCAGAAGAGGGATATTGGCAAACCGCGCTTATTTATTGATCGAGTATTTGAGATAAGAGGGAGTGGTACAGTTGTTACTGGCGCTCTACTCAATGGTAATTTATATCTGAATCAATCAATCTATCTCTTCCCTTCGTTAAAGGAAATCCGCTTGAGAGAAATACAGAGCTACAATCTTTCGGTAGAAAAAGCGACCATAGGGAGCAGAGTTGCCCTTAACCTTAGTGGAGTAAAAAAAGAGGAGATAAGAAGGGGAGATTTAATTTATGGTAATCAGAAATTACCATTCGGGAATTTCCTTGATGTTATTTTAAACCTGCTCCCTCAAAAAAATCCTATTCGTTTAAAAAATGGGACTGAGGTAGAATTTATTTCTCATACCAAAATATTGAGAGGAACCATCATTTTTGAGCAAAAGGAATTGCTGCCAGAAGAACAAGCCTATGCCCAAATTCGTTTTAAAGAGCCGCTCTGTCTCATGATTGGCGATTACTTTATTATTCGTCTACCGGGAATAAATGAGACCATTGGCGGGGGGAGAATCCTGGATGCACAGGCTGGCAGGCATAGTTTCCATAATCCACTCTGGCATAAGTGGTTGGAAAAGAGAGAAAAATTAGATATTAGTCAACTTATAGTCAGCGAATTGGAGCGGCACCAGAAAATTAAGAAAGAGCTGTTGCTGGTAAATAGTCCTTATTCTCAAGAGGCAATTTATCAGCACCTGAAAGAATTAAATAAGAAAGACATTATTTTTTTAATTGACGACTGGGTAGTAGATTTTCATTTCTGGAATAATCTAATCCATCATGTGATATCATTTCTGGAGCAAAAACATAAGGATTATCCCCTGAAATCTGGATTTCCTATCATACAGCTCAGGAATAAATTTACCGATATACCGGAAGATTTATTCCTTAGATTACTTGATTACTTATCCAAAAATAACAAAATAAAAATAACAAAAGGAATAATTTCTTCTATTAAGCATAGTATTAATCTATCAGCCCAAGAGAATAAAATAGTGGATGATATTGTACAATATATTGAAAAAGATATTGGACATTTGCCTGTTGAGAAGGAATTAAAAGACGCTTTTAAAAAAAATACAGAACTCATAGACTATTTAATGGAACAGGGAGAAATTATAAAATTAGAGGATCAGATATGTATAACACCTTCTGTTTATCGGGAAATGAAAGATAAAATTGTTGATTTTTTAAGAAAAAATAAGCAAATTGCCATAGGTCAGGTGAGGGATTTATTGCATATCAGCCGAAAATATATAGTTCCCATATTGACCAGGATGGATGAGGAAGGCATTACCATTAGAAAGGGAAATGAAAGAATCTTAAGACAAGAAGAGTAGATTAATATAGATAAGGAGGTGAAGAGGATGTCCGATAAGAAGAAATTAATGCAACTGGTTTCTGCTTCTGGTTGAGCAGCAAAATTGAGTTATCAGGATCTCGGGGAGATTCTAAGAAAACTAAACCATATTGTAGATAAAAATTTATTGAGCAGTTTTGAGCATTACGAAGATGCAGCAACTTATCGTATTAATAGCGAAATAGCAGTGATTTTTACTACTGACTTCATCACTCCCATTGTGGATGATCCCTTCGCCTTTGGACAAATTGCTGCTGCCAATGCCTTAAGCGATATTTTTGCTATGGGAGGGAAACCCCTGTTAGCTTTAAATATAGTGTGTTTCCCTGCTGATAGATTGGATGATCTGGAAGAAATGATAAAAGGTGGCTGTAAAAAGGTAATAGAGGCGGGAGCAATGCTGGTAGGAGGCCATAGCATAAAGGATCAGGAACCGAAATATGGTCTGGCAGCTTTAGGTTTGGTTCATCCTGAGAAAATAAGAAGAAATAATAATTGCCAGGAAGGGGATAGGTTGATATTAACTAAACCACTGGGGACCGGCATAATAGCCACTGCTTTGAAGACAGCAGAAATAACCGTATCAGAGGCACAAGAGACAATTAACTGGATGATTAAGCTTAATAGTATTTCTAATTCTATTTTAAATCTGTCTATTAATAGTATGACTGACATTACCGGATTCGGATTTCTGGGGCATCTCAGTGAAATGTTACAAGGTAGTGATGTTGGAGCTGATATTGAGGCAAACAAGGTCCCGCTGATAGAAAAGGCCTTAGAGCTTTCCCATAAGGATATGATTCCCGGGGGAAGTCTGCTGAATCAAAAAATATTTTCCTGTGGTGTGGAGAAAATGATAGAAATTGATTCAGCTAAAGAAATATTATTATATGATGCCCAGACCTCTGGAGGACTTCTTATTTCGGTTAAGAAGAAAGATGCCAGACAGTTGCTGAAGCTATTAATAGAAGAGGGATTTAGCAAGAGTAGCATTGTAGGGAGTATCAGGAAGATAGCGACAAGTGATAAAAGAATAAGACTGATATAATTTTTAAGGATAGCACTTAATTTAAGACAAAACATTTTAAATCTGAAGTAAACTAAGTAAATATAATTAATATAGAAAGAGGTTAAAGCAAGAATGCCTAAAAAAAGTTTTACCATAATAGTAATTACCATTATAGCTATCTTTTTAGGGATTGGTTTTCTAATCAGTAGAGTAGGTGGTTATTATTCCGGTCCAGCAAAATTATCCGTTTCAGAAGAGATAGGAGATTTAGGAACAATAAAGTCAGACCAACCACAGACCCATATTTTTACCTTAAAAAATGAGGGAGGAGAAACTCTTATTATCGAGAGAGTCCAAGCTCCCTGTGGCTGTACTGCAACTGTATTGTCAGATAAAAATCTCTTACCCGGTAAAACCACCCAATTAGAGGTTACCTTTAATCCCAGGGGCTATGATGGAGAGGTGACCCAGTCTGTCTATATTTACAGTAATGACCCGAAAACTCCCAGAATGAAAATTGCCATCAAGGCGATTGTGGAACGAGAATCTTCTCCCAAAATACATACATCTACCAGCAAATGGGATCTGGGATTACTCTCAATTGGTGATTCCTCTTCACTCTTGATAAAGGTATCCAATCAGGGTGATTTAGTTTTGGAAATTGAAAATATTATTCTCCCAAATCAGGTTTCTTATCAACAAGAAGTGCCTGAATTTCCACTATTATTGGCTCCCGGGGAGGAAATCGAGCTTAGTTTTGTTTACGATTCCCATGGGCAGGAAAGAGGAGCAATAAGAGAATATATTCGTCTGGTCACCAATGATCCAAATAGAAGAAATGTGACCTTAATGATTGAAGGTTATATAATAGAGAAAGCAGAAATGATTTCTATTCAACCTCTGCAGAAATTCATAATTGCCGAGGAAATGGAAAATAAATGGTATGAAGCAAAATTTTTAATAAAGAATAATAGTGCTAGTGAGTTGAGAAACTTTTCAATAACCTCCTCTCAGGATTATATTACACCAAATAATCAAGAGATCACTTTATCACCAGGAGAGGAGAAAGAAATAACAATTAGAATTGAACAGCAAAGTTTATCTAATGTTGATATTGAGGAAATACTTCAAGAGTATATTTATTTTAAAATAGCAGTTCCGATAGATATTAACTTTGCTCTGCCCTAAAAAATAAGTGATGGTGAGGAAATTATAAATTAGCTACTAAGGATGTTTATGGAAGAATATATCAAAATATTCAGCGCCTTTTCTAATAAAACAAGATTACGCATTTTTCTGATTTTAACTGAGGGTGAGCTCTGTGTCTGTGAGCTCACCCGTGCTCTGGATATGGAACAATCCAGAATCTCTCACAGCTTAAGAGTATTAAGAGAAGCCAGGTTAATCAACAGTCGTAAAATTGGGAAGTGGATGTTCTATTCAATTAATGAGAATTTAGACTACAGATGGGTAACAGAGAGGATTTCAGATAAAATTCCCATGTGGAAAGAAGATAAGAGAAGGCTAAAAGAGGTGAAAAGCAAGAACATTAGAAAAGAGTGTAATTGCTAAGATGCTAAATTTAATGCTCTTATTGCGCAAAATTTTTATGCAATTTATATTTCCACCGGGAATTATCATTATTGCCATTTTACTGCTCTATTTTCTTTTAATTTATCGTAAGAAAAAGATAGCTACCATATTTACGGTATTTTTAGTTACCCTTTTATTTTTATTGAGTTCCTGGTTAGGGGAACATCTCTTCCTGAAACCTTTGGAAGATAAATACATTCTTAATTCAGATATATTCAGAGATAGGGTAAATTTTAGCCATCCGCTAATAGTAGTACTGGCTGGAGACTTAGTAACGGGAAGTTTATCAGCAGGTGTAGGTAATGCTGAAGTGGGCGAGATTACCCTGGTACGTCTTCTGGGAGCCTATTTTCTTTATAAGAAAATGGAGTGTCCTATTCTGGTAAGCGGAGGAACTGTTCCCGGCTTTGCCGGAAATATACCAGCAGCTGATAGTATGAAACAATTATTAGTGGACTTAGGGATACCTGCTGAGGATATTATTAAAGAAACCCAGTCCAGCACTACTCTGGAGAATGCCAGCTTTACAATGGGCTTGATTAGAAGATATGGTTTTCAGGAGGTTATTCTGGTAACAAGCGCTGTGCATATGCCCAGGGCAATGTTTGCCTTTCAAAATGATGATATATTAATATTTCCTGCTCCGGTAGACTTCTTATATGAAAATATTCATCCTGGCATACTAAATCTTCTTCCCAACAGAAGTTCCTGGGAACATAATTTAAGAGCATTGCATGAATGGATAGGTTTGTTTTATTATAAATTGCTTTTGTAGTCTTGTACCTTTAACTAAAATAAAAAATTTTGCTATATAATATTTACATATTAGTTTATTAGGCGGTGTTTTATTATTTTTTTAAAAGGAGGTTTTTATTATGCCGATTTTACAGATAGAGATATTGAAAGGTAGAACAGTAGAACAGAAAAGAGAAATGGTAAAGATGGTTACTGATGCTATTTCGGATACTCTGAATTGCCCTAAAGAAGCAGTAAGTATCATAATCAGAGAGATGGAATGGGAAAATTACGCCAGAGCTGGCGTGTTAAAGGCGGATAGCAAATAGTAACCAGTTTTCCAGTTTGGTTTATAAATATTGAAATGCACTTAAAGGAGAAAAGATAATATAAGAATTTTTGATGAGTTAATTGCCATATTTAATAATAAAATAATAGCAATTGCCTTCCTTACCTGGATTGTCAATCAGGCTATTAAGTTAATATTATTTTTTATTACAGAGGGAAAATGGGACCTAGGCAGATTTTTTGGAGCGGGTGGAATGCCCAGCACCCATTCTGCACTCTCAGTCAGTGTGGCAGTCTCGATAGGTTATATGGAGGGTTGGGATTCTGCTTTGTTTGCTCTAGCCAGTGTGTTTGCCATTGTGGTTATGGCTGATGCTGCAGGAGTAAGAAGAGCTACCGGTGAACAAGCCAAAGTATTAAACAAGCTTATGCTGATATTTTTTAAGGAAAACAGACTGAAAAACGGGCGTATGAAAGAATTTATCGGTCATACACCCTTTGAAGTAATTGTAGGAGCGATTATTGGTCTATTAATAGCGACCTTATTTTCTGTCTGATTTTCTTAATAATTTATTAATAAATATTTGTTATTGATTTTTAGCCCTTGATTCAGATGCAGCAATAATCCAGTCCATTTACAAGATGCAAAATGGTCGGATGGTAAACCGGAATTAAATTAATATTTTACTAGAAAGGGTTTATTTTTATGAATTATAAGTTAAGTGAAAAAGAAATCAATGAGTTAAAAAAGGCACAGCAAGATGAGCTGGTAGGGGAACAAGTCTATGGAAAGTTAGCTAAATTAGTTAAAGATCCGCATAACTCAAAAATATTAGCAAGGATTTCCAATGATGAGAAAAAACACGCCCAAATATTTAAGAAATATACCAAGATGGATTTAAAAGTAGATAAGTCAAGAGTATTTTTTTATCTTTTTATATCCCGGGTGTTTGGCTTGACCTTTGGGGTTAAATTACAGGAAAAAGGGGAAGAACAAGCACAAAAGAATTATAAGCAAATGCTTAAGGCTATACCAGAAATGAAAGAAATCATTGAAGCCGAAGAAAAACATGAAGCCGAATTAATAAATATGATTAATGAGGAAAAACTTACTTATATGAGTTCAGTAGTTCTAGGCTTGAATGATGCACTGGTAGAACTTACTGGTGCCCTGGCTGGTTTTACTTTATCCATTCAGAACTCAAGAATCATAGCTCTCCTGGGATTAATTACTGGTATCTCCGCCTCTCTTTCCATGGCGGCAAGTGAGTACCTATCTACCAAAGCAGAGCCAAATCCGGAAGAGCAGGAAAGAGCAGGTAAGTCTGCGTTTTATACTGGAATTGCTTATATTTTGACAGTCATAGCTTTAATTACGCCTTATTTTTTAATTAGCAATTATTTCTACAGTCTTGCTATGACTATTATAGTAGCACTGGTTATTATTTTTATTTTTAATTATTATATTTCTGTGGCTAACGATTATAATTTTAAGAAAAGATTTATAGAGATGGCTTCTATCAGCATTGGTGTGGCAGCCATTTCCTTCATTATAGGCTATTTAGTAAAAACATTTTTGGGCTTTGAATTATAGTTAGCATGCATTTTATTTCCATTAATAGGCATTATTAAATAAGTTATTTTAATAATTTTTTAATTTTGTTATTGACATTTGATGAATTAATAGATATTCTATAAAGAAATTTATTTAAAAAAGTATAAGTTATGTTAAAAGATAAAAATATTTTTAAATCACAAATAAACAATATTGATAATTCATATTATTTCTTCTACTTTATTCCAGAGGTAAACGCCTTTGGGGATTGGTAGAAGGTTATAATAAGTCTCTGAAAAAAACCACAGGCATTTACCTCGGTAAAAGCCTGTGGTTTTTATTTTTATATAGCCACGGGTGATTAATTCATTCGTGGCTTTTTTATTTTGAGCAGAAAGGAGAAAAGATCATGTAAAAATATAAGGGGATAGAAAAATTACCAGCACTTTCGTTACTAGAAGGGAACAGACAGTTGTGAAAAATATTTATTTGATTAAAAAATATAAAAATTAAGGAGATAATTATGAGGAGAAATATTTCAGGATTAATGACTGTTGTTGTAGTAGGTATATTAATAATTGGTTTTAATTTAGGTGCAATAGCTCAGGTTAATATTGAAGATGCTAAAAAAACAGTGATAAGTTGGGCTGATGAGAAAGCAGAACATATTAGTGCTATATCTTACCAATTGTGGGAGTGGGCAGAAATGGGCTTAACGGAGTTCAAATCTTCGGACTTATTGGTAGATGAATTGGAACAGAATGGATTTGAGGTAGAAAGAGGATTAGCCGGGATGCCAACCAGTTTTGTGGGAACATATACTCAGGGAACAGGAAAGCCGGTGATTGGTATTCTCGCTGAATACGATGCCTTACCCAATGGACATAGCTGTGGACACAATTTATTTGGTGCTGGTAGTGTAGCAGGTGCCATAGTTCTAAAAGAGGTAATGGAAAAGCATAATATTGATGGCACTGTAAAGCTGTTCGGTACTCCTACTGAGGATACCCATGGCGGAAAGGTTTGGATGGCTCGGGAGGGAGTCTTCGACGGATGTGATGTCTTTTTAAACTGGCATCCTGGAACTAAAAATGAATCTAATTATGGCTCTAATCTGGCAGTACAGATTTTAGAAGTTAACTATAAAGGAGTTAGTTCCCATGCAGGTGCTGCGCCGGAAAAGGGTCGTTCTGCTCTGGATGGACTAACCATAAGCTCCATCGCTATGGAATTTTTAAGGGAACACATGATTGAACCTATGAGAATCCAGTATATTATTACTAACGGAGGTCAAGCTCCTAATGTGGTCCCAGATTTTGCTCAAATGAAACTGGTCCTCCGGGGACCTATGATGAAAGATATTGATGAACTACGTTCTAGAGAAGGTGGAGTAGATGATTGTCTTCGTGCTGGAGCTCTAGCCAGCGGAACCGATGTAACCATGCAGGTAGTTGGTGCTTTCTATAACCAGATACCCAATAAAACAGGTTCAGACCTGGTAATTGAAAATATGAAGCATATTGGAACACCTAACTTTACTGAAGAAGAGAATCAATTTGTTCAGTCCCTTGCGGAAAAATATAATATTCCTCTCGGAAAGATAGATAGTTCTATCCATGAACCGATAGATGATACCTCGAAAGGTTCTGCTGATACTGGTGATGTCAGTTATATCGCACCACTTGTATCCTTTTATACTACTACCGAAGCACTCGAAACACCCGGTCATAGTTCAGCAAAAAAAGATCAGGTAGGTATGTCCATCGGTTGGAAAGGTGCCGTATTTGCAGTGAAGATCCTGGGTTGTACTGGTCTTGATCTGCTAACTGATGAGACAAAATTAACCGCTATCCAGAATGAATTTCAGGAGAGAATGGTGGGAGTTGATTATCATCCGGTCATTCCAGCCGATTTATGGCCCCCCATTCCCAAAGAAAATCCTCCTGATTTCAAAGGACCTGCTGTACCAGTATTCTCGGAACCAGAAGTGCCAGAATCTCTTCTCTACTGGAAAATAAAATAAGGTGATTTAATTATCTGAGAATGGCAGATATTAAAAAGTAAGATAGACGAAACTTAAAAATAAATAAGTTTCGTCTTTCTTTTATAAAAAATGTAATTTATCGATTAATAGAGATGTTTATTAATTGACAGGGATATTTTAGTAATATATAATTTAATTTAGAAGATACTAAAATAAAAGAGATAAATCAATGGATAGTATATTAGAAATTTTTAAGGCTTTATCTGATAAGACCCGCTATAGTCTCCTGAAGTTGTTACTGAAACATGACCTTTGTGTTCGCGCCCTATCTATTAGATTGAATATTTCAGAATCTGCGGTATCCCAGCATTTAAAAATTTTACGAGAGGTCGGTGTAGCTAAAGGGGATAAAAGGGGCTATTATACCCACTATTATGTTAATAGAAAAGTTTTAGAAGAAGTTTCTAAACATATTCTTGAGCTATCCCGAATAGATTCAATTGAAGATGAGATTTATCAAAAAATGTCTAAAAACCACCTTAATTACGGGAGGAGTAGAGAAGAAATAAAAAAAGACAATTGCCAGCATCCTGGATTAAGACCAAAAAATGATAAGTGCAATCAAGAACAGGTTCAGAAATGCCATGGTGATATAAAAGTCATCCCTTTGAATTCAACAGGAACACAAAGAGAAAAAAATAATTCTATGAAGCAATAAGCCAAAATTGAAAAGGAGAATCATTTTATGTGGCTTTTCTACCTAACAGGTATCTTATTATTGTTATCTTTTTTCTTTGATCGTTCTAAATCCAAAAAAGCCATCATATTGGCTTATCGGAGATTTCTCATTATTATTCCCTCATTTCTGATTATGCTTATCCTGGTATCCATTATTTTATTTCTTTTTCCCCAGGAAAAAATTATTACCTATCTTAGTTATGGAAGCAATATGGTAAATATTATTCTAGCAGCGCTGGTTGGTTCGATAACAGCTGTGCCAGGATTTATAGCTTTTCCCTTAGCCGGAATATTAAAGGATAATGGAATTTCCTATACTATTATTGCTGCTTTTACCACTACTCTGATGATGGTTGGCACCATAACTTTCCCGGTTGAGGTTACTTATCTGGGTAAAAGAGTTGCTCTTATCCGTAATATTATTAGTTTTATCATTGCCCTAATTGTAGCCTTGTTGATAGGTCTTTATTTTGGCGAGGTTGCCCTATGAAAGAACAAAACAAGAAAGAAAAGAATAAGATGAAAAGAAATCTATTTTTGATTACTTTTTTAGCCTATTTTATATATATTATTTATTCCTATGTATTTAATATTTCCTCTGGAATTGAGATTGGTACCAACTTAATATCTTTTTTATTTTCTATGAGCAGGATATTACCCTGTGCTTTTATCTTAATTGGTTTATTTGAAGTCTGGGTTCCCAGAGAAAAAGTTGAAAAACATTTTGGATATCAAGGCGGTTTGCAAGGATATATCTGGGCTATTATTTTAGCAGGGACTATGGCGGGAGGATTGTTAGTTGCCTTACCTGTATCATCTGCCTTATACCATAAGGGAGCTCGGTTAAGTGTTATTTTTACTTTTCTAGGTGCTTCTGCTGTGGTTAGAATTCCTATGACTCTATTCGAGGCATCCTTTTTAGGAGCTGAATTTACTGCAATAAGATGGATTGTTTCCGTACCGTTAATTATTATTTCTTCCCTTTTTCTGGAAAGTTATTTATCAAAAGAACAATTTAGTGTAAAATAAAAACATATTAAAAGTTAACTAAGAAATTGTGATGATAGTAAATGGTATAATTAATTATATTCATAAGAAAAGAAGGGTAAAATAAGTGAAAAAATCAAAAGTATATTTTACTAATTTAAGGGTAAAACCAAGAAACAATCTACTGGATAAATTACAGAATTTAGTTTTAAGAGCAGGAATTAAAAATATTGATTTTAATGAGAAATTTGTTGCTTTAAAGATACATTTTGGAGAAGCGGGTAATCTTGCCTATATCAGACCAAATTATGTAGCCCGTATCGTTATGCTGATAAAGGAAGCTGGTGGATTTCCCTTTCTTACTGATGCCAATACTCTCTATCATGGTAAAAGAGCTAATGCTATTGACCATCTTAATACTGCTATGGAAAACGGTTTTAATCGAATAGCAGTAGGATGTGATGTGATTATTGCTGATGGATTAAAAGGAACCGAATATAGAAAAATTAAAATAAACAAGAAATACTGTTCAACTCCCAAAATAGGGTCTGCTATTGCCGATTCTGATATAATAGTTTCTCTTACCCATTTTAAGGGGCATGAATTGACTGGTTTTGGAGGCACTCTGAAAAATATAGGGATGGGAAGTGGTTCGCGAGCTGGTAAAAAAGAGATGCATTCTACTTCAAAACCCATTATAAAGTTAGAAAACTGTATTGGTTGTGGTATTTGTCTTGAAAATTGTTCACAGTATGCCATCAAGTTAAATAGTAATAAAAAAGCGGAAATAGATTATCAAAAATGCATCGGTTGTGGTCAATGTGTGGCAGTATGTCAGTACAGTGCTGCAGTGGCTGGTTCTCAAGCCTCCAGCGCTATAGTACAGGGAAAAATTATAGAATATGCCTACGCAGTCCTAAAAGATAAACCAAATTTTCATATCAGCTTTATTATGAATGTTTCTCCACTATGTGATTGCTATGGCTATAATGATATGGCTATTGTGCCAGATATAGGAATGGCTGCCTCCTTTGACCCGGTAGCATTGGACAGAGTCTGTGTAGATTTGGTTAATGAAGCCTCTATGGTTAAGCAATCCATTCTGGAAGACCGTAATTACCAGAAAGGAGAAGATAAATTCCATCATATACATCCCGATACTAGCTGGGAAGTGGGATTGAGGTATGCCGAAGAATTAGGATTGGGTAGTCAGAATTATAATTTAGTGATAGTACCTTAATAAATAGAATTATCGTGCAATTCCCTTACACTTATTTATCATATTTATTATTTATTATTATCCACGATCTCTTTCCAGGTCATAAATTATTTTTTCCAGATACCATTCTTCTGATTTATGGGGGTGTTTTTCTTTCAGATTTTTCATTTGTCTTCCCATTGTTTCAGCTGCCAGTTCAGGAGGAAGTCGAAGTAATTTATAGTATTTCTGTCTTAGCGCCTGTTTCTTTCTCTCTTCCTTGCCCCCTTTTCTGGTAAACAGATAAATTACTACTAATAAAAGAAGTATAGTTATCAAGATAATTGAAAATTGATTCATAAAATCCTCCACTTTAGTTATTTTATCATATTTATAACAAATATCTATTTTCTTGCCTCTCTTAATGAAGGCGTTCTATAATATAAAATATCAGGTAAAAAAAGAATAGCATAAATATTATTTTAAAGTTATCATATTATTGGTAGAATTAAATTATCGGTAACACTAAAGGGAATAATTATGAAAAAGCTAAAGGCTGATTTACCAATGATAGAAGCGGCAATGGAAGATGTAGAAAGAGATTATAATGAGTATTTTCTCGATAAGGATACCGGAGAGGTTATTATATTAACAGAAGAGGTAACAGGATATGCAGAAGAGCAAGAATTAAGAGATGATTTACCGGAATGGATGCTCAATCAGATTAAAATAGCTAAAGAGATATTAATTGAGAATCCCGAACGTTATATAAATATACCTATGAAGCCGCTTAGTGAGAGTTATAAACTTATGGTGGAATTTGCGGATAGTGTAACGGATGAATTGTTAAGAGAAAAATTAAATATTGCCCTGGTTGGCAAAGGTGCCTTCCATCGTTTTAAAATGGTATTAATTGATTATCCTTTTTATAAGCAGAAATGGTTTCAATTTAAGGAACAAAAATTAAAGATAGAGATTTTAGATTGGTTACGAAGCATCGGTATTGAAGCAATAGAATAAGTAGGCTCTCTTTATTTGAATCACATGCTTTCAGTGGAAAAAGGAGGAGGAATATGCTTAGTAGGTTTATGGAGGAAGCGATTCGGTTATCCATAGAAAATATTAGAATGGGAGGAGGTCCTTTTGGAGCTGTTATTGTCAAGAATAATCAGATTATTTCAACCGGAGTTAATGCTGTTACTAGTAATAATGATCCCACTGCCCATGCTGAGATACAAGCTATCCGCCAGGCCTGTCAAGGATTAAAGACCATTAATTTATCAGGTTGTAGTATCTTTACTTTCTGTGAACCATGCCCCATGTGTTTGGGAGCTATCTATTGGGCGCATCTAGATGCCGTTTATTTTGGTAATACCAGAAAAGATGCTCATAAGATTGGATTTGCCAATGATTCAATCTATGCCGAGTTTAATCGACCCCTTGCTCAGCGAACCATACCAATGGTTCAAATTAATGCAGAAGAGGCTAAAGAAGCATTTCTATTATGGGAGGAATCAGAAAACAAGATAAGATATTAGCAGTTTATCAGAAAATATTTTTCATAAGGGGGAAGTTCTGTTATGAAAAAGGAGATATCCAAAATTACTATGGAATGTATTATGGGAGACATTGCTGCCCAGAAAGATATGACTGCAGTAGTAAATGCTGCTAATGCCCAACTGAGAATAGGTGGAGGAGTAGCTGGTGCATTGCATCGAGTTGCCGGACCGGGATTGGAAGAGGAATGTAAGCCCCTGGCACCTATTAAACCGGGTGAGGCAGTTATTACCGGTGGTCATAAGCTTCCAAATAGATACGTTATTCATTGTCTGGGGCCGGTTTATGGTATTGATAGTCCTGAAGATATATTGTTGGCAAACTGCTATCTCAATGCCTTACAGTTAGCAGACCAGCATCGTATTGATTCAATTGCCTTTCCAGCGATTTCTACCGGTGCCTTTGGCTATCCTCTCCAAGAGGCTACCCAGGTTGCTTTTCGTGCCATAAAAAAGGTATTACCGAAACTGATTCATGTAAGGCACATCCGCTTTGTATTATATGATCAGAATACCCTTTCTATCTATGAAAAATATCTAAAAAAGCTGGAATAAATTTAAAATACAGTAATTATTAATTGCATACCCAGATTGGAAAATAGTTAAAGGATTAAATTATGAGAAATAAATACAAACAGGGATTGCCTAACTGATGATACTTTTTAATAGTTAAACAAGTAATTTGCTGTTTGAAAATATAGTCATTTTATGTAATAATTATTATCAGTACAGAAAAAAATACCTTAATCGGGAGGTGATGGATTTTTAATTAATCTACTTCAATCCTTATCATAAAACTGCTTATAAAAAGACATTTTCTTTAAAAATAGGAGGTTTTTATGAAAAGAAAAAGTCTGATTATGATTTCTATTCTCTTCATTTTTTTAATGACTTCAGTTGTTTTAGCTCATGCGGATAATGTCAGGATTGCTATGGTGGTGAAGAATTTAGGTAATGCCTTTTTTGAAGCTTGTCATAATGGTGGATTGGAAGCAGTTGATGAACTGGGAGGTATTGAATTAATATTCCAGGGTCCCAGTACACCCACTGCAGAAGGACAGATTGAAATCATTGACTCTCTTATCGCACAGAGAGTAGATGGAATCGCCATATCAGCAAACGATGTTGATGCCTTGGTTCCTATTTGTAAAAGAGCTATAGATATGGGTATTACAGTGATTTCTTTTGATTCTGGAATAGCATCTGGAGGAAGGTTATTACATCTCGATCCATCAGGCGCTGAATTTATTGGTAGAAGCCAGGTAAAGATGATTACCGAACTTATTGACTACGAAGGGCAGATCGCAATTCTAAGCGCCTCTTCACAGCATACCAATCAGAATACCTGGATTGAATGGATGAAAGAAGAACTGAAAGAACCTGCCTACCAAAAGATGGAACTGGTTACCGTGGTCTATGGTGATGACCTTTCCGATAAGAGTTATCGAGAAGCTATGGGCTTGTTTACCTCTTATCCCGATTTAAAGGGAATTATTTCACCCACTACTGTCGGTATTGCTGCTACCGGTAAAGCTATTGAAGATGCCGGTAAAATCGGACAAATACAATTAACAGGATTAGGCCTTCCCTCAGAAATGAAACAATATATCTTGAATGGTACTTGCGAGAAAATGGCTCTCTGGAATCCCATTGACTTAGGGTACTCTGCAACCTACATTACCTGTAAATTAATTAAGGAAGAATTTAAGGCCGAGAAAGGACAGGTTTTTGCAGTAGGCAGAATGGGTAAAATTGAAATAGGAGACAATAATGTTGCAGTAATGGGTGAGCCGTATGTCTTTGATAAAAACAATATTGAACAATTTGCTGAGATTTATTGACCTTGGCAGCTTGAATGTACCAGTAAATTGCTAAACCTTTTAATTTATTTCTGTTAAAGCGAAGTATGATGAGAGTTAAGTATCATCATACTTCGCTTTCATTACCCGGTCAGGAGCAGATTTTGGAAGAAGAGATACTTAGCTTAAAAAAAATTAGCAAATATTTTCCTGGTATAAAGGCTTTAGATGAAGTTGATTTTAAAATTAGAACCGGAGAAGTCCATGCTTTAGTAGGGGAAAATGGTGCCGGGAAATCCACTCTGGTTAAGATTATAACTGGTATCTACCAACCAACTTCAGGTAGCATTCACTTGAATGGTAATCCAATCACATTTCCTTCTGCCCTTCATTCACAGAGAGCCGGTATTTCCGCTATTCACCAGGAAGCCACCATGTTTCCGGAATTATCTGTGGTAGAGAATATTTTTATGGGGCATCATATTAAAAGGTCAGATAGGAGTCTATTGGATTGGGCGGAGATGAAAAAAGAAACCAAAGGGCTACTTGATAGTCTGGAAATGGAGATTGATGTGGATATACCAGTGAAAAATTTGAGTGTAGCACAAAGGCACATGGTGGAGATTGCTAAAGCTTTATCTATGGATGCCAGAATAGTAATTATGGACGAACCAACTTCTGCTTTAACTCTGAAAGAGGTAGAGTATCTTTATCGTATCATCAGGAAGTTAAGATCCCAGGGTAGAGCTATTATCTTTATCTCCCATAAATTTGAGGAGGTTTTTGAAATTGCAGAACATTATACTGTTTTACGTGATGGAAGATTGATCGGAGAAGGAGAAATAGAGGATTCCTCTCCAGATGAAATAATTCGGATGGTTGCTGGCAGAACACTTGATAAGATGTTTCCCAAAGTAGAGGCAAAACTAGGCCAGGTGGTTTTAAAGGTGGAAAAGTTATCAAAGCCGGGATTTTTTAAGGATATCTCTTTTGAACTTCACAAAGGAGAGATTCTAGGTTTTTTTGGGTTAGTAGGAGCAGGAAGATCAGAGGTTATGCAAACAATTTTTGGTATTGATGTTAAAAAAGAGGGCCAAATTTTTATTAATGAAAAAGATGTGGATATTAGAAATCCAAATATGGCTATGGCACAAGGTATTGCTTATATTCCTGAGGATAGACAATTACAGGGCACCATTTTAGATATGACTATACAAGATAATGTCACTTTACCAATTATTGATAGGATTAGTAGATTTGTTTTTCTTAATCAACAGAAAGAGTGGGAAATTACTGAAAAATATGGGAAAGACATGGATATTAAAGCCACTACCTGGCAGCAATTAGTTTTATCTCTATCCGGCGGCAATCAACAAAAAGTGGTACTGGCAAAATGGTTAGCTACTATTCCCCAAATTCTTATAATGGATGAACCAACTAAAGGAATTGATGTGGGAACTAAAGTTGCGGTACATAGTATCATGTCTAAATTAGCCAATGAAGGGATAGCTATTATCCTGGTTTCTTCTGAATTACCTGAAATTATAGGAATGTCCGATCGTATTATTGTGATGCATGAAGGTGTTATTACCAGCTCTTTAAATCGAAAAGAAGCTAATTCAGAAAAAATTATTAAGGCAGCAACTGGCTTACAAAAACAATAAATATAGTTAATAATCAAGAATCAGTTCTGAAAGGAAAATATTGAGGTGAATTTTGTTAAACGGCGTGAGTTTACCCTTTTTATATTAATTATTATTCAGATATTACTTATTACTTTCCGAGCACCTCGGTTTTTTAGTCTGTCTAATTTTAAGGATATTCTGGATGATACAGCAATACTATTTATGGTGGCTATTGCTCAAATGCTGGTAATTTTAACAGCTGGTATCGATTTATCGGTTGCTTCCGGTATAGCCTTCAGCGGGATGAGTGTAGCTTTGTTAAATCAATATCATCCTGAGGTTCCTGTTTTTATAATTCTTTTATTATCAATTGCTATAGGATTTATGCTGGGTTCTTTTAATGGTCTGCTTGTTGCTTATGGTAATATTCCTCCAATTATTACCACCCTCGGTACTATGAGCATTTATCGCGGATTGGTATTTGTTCTAAGTAAAGGTACCTGGGTGAGTGCTCACGAGATGACCGATTCATTTCGATATTTTCCCCGAATAAACATTTTTGGAATATCCCTAATTCTGATTATTTCGCTTATGGTAATCATAATATTTTATATTTTTCTTTATTATACCCGTACCGGTAGGGAAATCTATGGTGTGGGAGGTAATATTACTGCTGCCCAGTATGTAGGAATTAATTTAAAGAAGATAAAATATCTGGTATTTGCTCTATGTGGTATGATTTGTGGATTATCAGGATTCTTATGGGTGGCTCGCTATGCCTCAGCGCAGAGTGATAGCGCCATTGGTTTTGAATTACAGACTGTGGCAGCCTGTGTAATTGGAGGTGCCAGCATTGCTGGTGGTTCGGGAAGTGTTCTGGGTGTAATTCTGGGAGCTCTTTTTTTAGGTATTATAAAAAATGCTCTTCCAGTTATCAAGGTTTCTCCATTCTGGCAGATGTTTATTCAGGGTTTTATTATTATTGCAGCCATCATTATTAATACGATTATGAGCCAAAGAAATCAACAGATTATTATAAGGAAAAGAGGATAATCAATTCCCGAAGTGATATTATGATTGATAAAAATAAGAGATTAAAAAAATTGAATATTAATATTTCAGAATTGTTGATACGCTGGGAGACTATGCTACTTATAATATTTATTCTGATTACTATTATTAATTCCCGCCTTTCTCCTTATTTTTTCAATTACGTTAATATTATGAACACCACATTTAATTTCACAGAAAAAGCAATTATTGCCCTACCTATGATTTTTGTTATTGTCTGTGGTGATATCGATATCTCAGTTGCTTCTATTATTGCTCTCTGTTCTGTTTTTATGGGATTAGCCTCTGCTTTTGGTGTACAGACCTGGGGTCTAATTGTAATCGGATGTTTAGCAGGTATTATAGCAGGTTTTTTAAACGGAATAATTATTACCAGACTTAATGTTCCTGCTATTGCGGTAACTATAGGCAGTATGTCTTTGTTTAGAGGAATTGCCTATGTTATTCTTGGTGATAAGGCTTTTACCAGATATCCATCTTCTTTTGCTTTTTTAGGACAGGGTTATCTGGCTAATACCAGAATTCCTTTCCAGTTATTATTATTTACTATTCTGGCTATTATTTTTGCTCTTATTCTACATAATACTACTCTGGGTAGAAAGCTATATGCTATAGGAAATAATCCAACTGCTGCCAGGTTTTCCGGGATACCGGTTCGTAATATCAGATTACTCAATTTTACCTTAACTGGTTTTTGTGCTGGAATTGCCTCAATTTTATTGACTTCCCGGATAGGTAGCACACGACCTAATATTGCTGATGGGTGGGAGTTAGAAATAATAACCACTGTGGTTTTAGGTGGGGTAGCCATTACTGGCGGAAAAGGAAACATATTGGGAGTTATAATATCAATCTTTTTACTGGGATTTTTAAGATTTGGAATGGGCTTGGTAAATGTTCCCGGAAAAGTTATGAATATTGTTTCAGGCTTCTTGCTTATCATAGCTATTTTACTACCGGAATTTATCAGGAATATACGTGAAAGGATATTATTGGGAAAGGAAAGAATCAGGGGAGGATATAAAGATGAAACGAGTAGCATTTAAAATGAAATTAAAATACGGAAGGGAAAAAGAATACAAACTGAGGCATGATCATATATGGCCAGAGTTAAAAGAAATCCTAACTGAAGCTGGTATTAGAGATTATTCCATTTTTTTAGATAGAGAAACTAATACCTTATTTGCAGTTCAAAAATTAACAGAAGAAAATAGGGTACAGGAACTACCTCACAAAGAAATAATGAAAAGATGGTGGGATTATATGAAAGACTTAATGGAAACTAATCCTGACAACTCTCCTCTATCTTATCCTTTAGCTGAAGTTTTTCATCTCGATTAAGAAGGTTTATCAGATAATTAAGATAATTCTTTTAAAAAATTGCTTTGTACAATAAGAAAAATATTTATACAGTAATAATTAAGAGGTGGTGAAATGCTCAGCGAGGATACTATTATGTCCTATCAGATGGCGAAAGAACAATATGCAAAATGGGGTGTTGATGTAGAACTGGCTCTGAAAAATTTAGACCACATTGCCTTATCAATTCATTGCTGGCAGGGAGATGATGTAGGCGGATTTGAGGTACCTGAGGCGCAGCTCTCGGGAGGTGGCATCCAGGTTACCGGTAGCTATCCTGGTAAAGCTAGAACAATAGAAGAACTAAGAAAGGACTTACTTAAGGTTTACAGTATGTTACCAGGAAAACACAGATTGAGCTTACACGCCATTTATGGCGAATTTGGAGACAAGTTGGTAGACAGAGATGAAATTGAACCAGAACATTTTTCAGGATGGGTGGAATGGGCAAATCAGAATAAGCTAAAAATTGATTTTAATTGTACCTGTTTTTCGCATCCCAAAGCAGAATCAGGGTATACCCTAAGTAGTAAGGATTTAGCAATTCGGAATTTCTGGATTAATCATGTACGAAAAGCAAGAAAGATTAGTTCTTTTATTGGGCAGAAGCAATCAGATACCTGCATTCATAATATCTGGATACCAGATGGATCAAAAGATTTTCCGATAGAAAGGTATGAATATAGGAAAATTTTAAAAGAATCGCTTGATGAGATTTTTTCCGAATACTATCCCCCTGAATTGATCAAAGATTCCTTAGAATCAAAACTTTTTGGAATAGGAAGCGAAGCTTTTGTAGTAGGTTCACATGAATTTTATATGGGTTATGCTCTAAAACATAATAAGATGTTATGTATTGATATGGGACATTTCCATCCTACAGAATTAATTGCTGATAAAATTTCAGCTATCCTTCAATTCTCAGACCAACTATTGCTTCATATTAGCCGTGGTTTGCGTTGGGATAGCGATCATGTGGTGATTGTAAATGATGACTTACTGTTTCTCTGTCAAGAATTGGTACGCAGTACAAAATGGCGACAGGTTATTTTAGGGCTTGATTTTTTTGATGCTTCTTTAAACAGGGTAGGAGCCTGGGTAGTTGGAGCAAGAGCGGTAATGAAGGCATTATTAGTTGCCTTTTTAGAACCTACTGCACAATTATGTATCTATGAAGAAGATGGAGATTTTTTTGCCAGGTTGGCACTTTTAGAGGCTTGTAAAGTAATGCCTTTTGGTGTGGTTTGGGACTATTACTGTCAATCAAGAGGCATTACCATGGAGAAAGAGGTTATTGAACAAATTCATAATTATGAAAAAAATGAATTAAGTAAACGGTATTAAATAAAATCCCTTTTAGTTAAAAAAGGTAAAAAAAAATGTTTGAAAAAGTAAAAAATAAAAAAACAAAAATACTTAATGCATTAGTCGAGTTATCCCATTTTTTAGGAAATAGCTCTCTTCAGTTAACTATTCTTGGAGAAGGGAATTCCTCGGCTAAAGTAATGGATGGAGAAGAAAAAGGAACCTTTTTAGTAAAGGCTAGCGGCACCTGTCTGGAAACTATAAAGGCGGAAGAATTTGTACATCTTAAGCTTGAAACTATTATGAGGTTACTTAAAGTAAACAATCCTTCAGATGATATTATTCAAAGAGTATTTAAGGAAGCACTGGTGGATTCGGTTCAGACTTTAAGGCCATCAGTGGAAACTTTACTACATGCTGTCTGTCTCAATATTGATGGTGTAAACTTTATAGGACACACTCATCCAATTTCAGTTAATATTTTAGTTTGCTCAAAAAGTTTTCCTGAGAATTTGAAAGGAAGAATCTATCCGGATGAGATAGTGGTTTTAGGAATGGACTCGGTTTTAATATCTTATACCGATCCAGGTGTGAAACTTGCCCAAAAAGTTAAAAAAGAACTTGATAATTTCATAGAACAACACCAACAACCTCCCAAAGTATTGTATTTACAGAATCATGGCCTGATTGCCCTGGGCTCTAGCGCAAAAGATGTAAAGAATATTACTCTGACTGCTAACAAAGCGGCTTGGATAAGAATAGGGGCTTCATGTTTAGGCGGAATTAATTCCCTTACTCCTCAGGAAATTAAACATATTGCTCATAGATTGGATGAGAAATATAGACAGAATTTTTTGGCCGGTGAAAAATGAAAGGGAAAGAGGGTAGGTGATAGAATGATCCCTGAATATCATGTTGCTGTTGATTTGGGAGCTGAAACAGGAAGGATTATTGTAGGTAATATAGAAGAAAATCATGTTATTCATCGTTTTGACAATCAACCGGTCAGGATTAAAGAAAGTATATTCTGGAATTTACTGGGTATTTTTTCGGAGATTAAAAAAGGACTTAAGAAAACAGTCAGGAATTTTCCCGATCAGATAACCAGTATTGGCATTGATACCTGGGGAGTGGATTTTGTCCTGCTGGATAAGGAGGGAGATTTAATCGGAAATCCCTATCACTATAGGGATAAGAGAACTGACCATATTGTAGAAAGGGTTTTTCAGGTAATATCCAGAAAAGAATTATTTCAATTAACAGGCATCCAGTTTATGCAAATAAACTCTTTATTTCAGCTCTATTCTTTTATTACCCAAAAACCAGAGATTGTCCCCTCTATTCGTTATTTTTTTACTATTCCCGATTTATTAAATTACTGGTTAACAGGAGTGAAGAAGAATGAGTATTCCATAGTAACCACTACCCAGTTGTATAATCCTAACGAGAGGGACTGGGCTTTTACTATAATTGATAGGCTTGGCTTTAATAAAGATTGGTTTGGCACAATTATTCCCCCCGGCACCATTATAGGAGAATTATTGAATCATATTAATAAAGAAATAGATCATGATAAATCGATTGAATTAATTGCTCCAGCCTGCCATGATACGGGCAGTGCTGTAGCAGCAATTCCTGTGGAAGATAATAAAGATTATGTTTATATCAGTTCTGGAACCTGGTCCCTTTTGGGTATCGAATCTACTGTTCCGATAATAAATGAAAAGAGTTATCAGTATAATTTTACTAATGAGGGTTCTGCAGATGGTGGATTCCGTTTTTTGCAGAACATTATGGGTTTATGGATTATTCAGGAATGTAAGCGTTACTGGGATGAGAGAGAGGGAATGTTTAATTATGAAGAATTGACCAGGATGGCAGAAGAGCAGGGGCCGGCTCAATTTAAAATTGATCCATCAGATCCGATCTTTCTCAAACCAGGACTTATTGATGATAGTATGCCAGACCGTATCAGAAAGTATTGCCAGAGAACAGAGCAGTATATACCGGGTAGTATTGCTGAAATAACCAGAGGTGTGTTAGAGAGCCTGGCAAAAACTTATGCTGAAAAAATTTCTCAAATTGAAGAGATTACCACAAGAAAGATAAAAGAGATTTATATTATTGGTGGTGGCAGTCAAAATAATTTACTCTGTCAGTTAACTGCTAATACCAGCGGTTTACCGGTTTTTGCTGGTCCGGTAGAAGCAACTGCCCTGGGTAATATATTAGTTCAGTCAAAAGCTCGAGGCACCATTCGCTCTATTGAAGAAGGAAGAGCTAGAATAAAGAATACCTATCAGATAAAAAAATACTTACCTGCATAACAAGAGATAAACTTATAATTAATTAGAAATTAGGATTGGTTTTTTAAGAACAAATTACTACTAAAATAAAAAACATAGCATTTTGACATCTTAATAGAATAGATATTTAATCTCCTATAGTGCAAATATGAATTAATTTAATGTAATAAAAATAATTTTCTTCACCTAAAAATCCATTTGAAGGCTAATATAATTCCTTAAGCAAAAATATAATAGAAACTGCTTTGAGTTTTCTTTATAAGAGCAGGTTTTTATCTATCTTCAGATTTTTGATATTCAGTCTATAAATCTCACTCCCTAGCAAAATTTTTTACCTTTTATTGCAAGATCTTTTGTAAGTTAAGCAGAGCTTATTAGTTATATTATTTTAGTTCTTTCTTCTCTTCTGCTATTTATTTTTTAATTTCTTGGCAATTGTCTTCTTTTGTTTTACTTTAACCCATCTTCATTATCAACTCTATTAGAAAATATTTTTTTTCATATACAGAGGAATCATCCTGTAATGAAAATAACCTCATTATAATTTTTATCTGAGACGATGATGGTTTTTTATTTTTTTAATGAGTTAATTCAAAATATGTTAGTTAAGTTTTAAAACTGCACTATATTAAGATCACTATTTTTCGCTATT
>CAYSRG010000013.1:0-60834 GCA_964433555.1 uncultured Atribacterota bacterium
TCCTGCGGGAGAGTAGGACACTGCCGGGAATTTTTTATTGGAGGGGACATGGAAAAAAATATACCGTCAAAAGTAAAATTAATACAGGAATGTGTTGAAAAGATAATTATCTGGATTAAAAAAAAGGTACAGATAACCGGGAAAAAAGGTGTTATTTACGGTTTGAGTGGTGGAATAGATTCAGCTGTTGTTGCTGTTTTGTGTCAGAGGGCTTTTCCAGAAAATAATATGGCTTTAATATTGCCTTGTGAAAGCAGTGATAATGATATCCATGATGCAATGAGTATTATTGAAAAATATCATATAAGTTACCGAAATATTGATCTTACCCAAATATATCAACAGTTATTATCGAATACTGATATTGATGCCACTTATGATAATAAAATAGCCAGAGCTAATATTAAACCAAGATTAAGAATGATAGTACTTTATTATTTTGCCAGCATACTTGGATATTTAGTTGTGGGAACAGGAAACAAAAGTGAAATTTCTATTGGTTATTTCACTAAATATGGTGATGGTGGCGTTGATATTCTTCCTTTAGGAAATATTTTAAAAAGCGATATCTTTGAAATAGCTAAATTTTTAGCAATACCTCAAAGTATAATTTCCAAAACTCCTTCGGCGGGTTTATGGAAAAATCAGACTGATGAACAAGAAATGGGTTTTAGCTATGAACAATTAGATAACTTTCTTAAATATGGGAAATTACAGGACCAGGAGATAGAAAAAGCCATTGTAAGAATGAGAAGGTTAAGTGTTCATAAACGAAATATACCACCTGCCCCAAAATTTTAATCTATGGGGTGCATACTTCAAATAATAAATAAATCAAAGTAAAGATCTATTATTAAATTATTCACAATATATTCAGTGATTGAAACGGATTTTTTTATATGCTAAAATAAAAAAAACTTTAAAGAGGAAAACCTTATGTCAGGACATTCTAAATGGAGTACCATTAAGAGAAAAAAAGGGAAAGCTGATGCTGAGAGGGGTAAATTATTTGGAAAAATTAATCGACTTATTTCTGTTGCAGCGCGACATGGTTCCGATCCAGAAACAAATTCTGACTTACGAAATGCCATACAGTTAGCTAGAGAAAATAATATGCCTAATGATACTGTTGAACGAGCTATAAAAAGAGGTACTGGTGAGATTGATGGAGTATCATATGAAGAAGTTATATATGAAGGTTATGGACCTGGCGGGGTAGCTGTGCTAGTAAAAGTACTCACCGATAATCGGAACAGAACTGTTTCCGAAATAAGGAGAATTTTTTCCAAACATGGAGGAAATCTTGGTTCTACCGGTTGTGTTGCCTGGATTTTTTTTCAGAAGGCTTATTTCTTATTTGATAGAGCGAAAGTAGACCAGGATAAAATACTTGATTTAGCCTTAGAAGTAGAGGTAGATGATATTGGGATTGATGAAAAAAATGTTGAAGTCACTTTATCTACTACCGAATTTGAAAAATTTAAGAAAATATTGGAAAAAAATCAGGTAGAATACTCCCTAGCAGAAATTACTATGATTCCCCAGACCACTGTAGATTTAGAAGGGAAAAAAGCAGAACAAATGTTAATTCTGATGGAACAATTAGAAGATCATGACGATGTGCAAAATGTATATGCTAATTTCAATATTGATGATAAAATCATAGAAGAACTTACAGCTGGATAGGGGAAAAATTTGGTTATTTTAGGTATTGATCCGGGTCTTAACCATACTGGTTATGGATTAGTTGAAATTCAAAAAGATAAAATAAGAGCTATCAAATATGGATGTATTGTTAATGATATAAGCGAAGCCTTAACTGAGAAGATTAAAAAGATACATTTAGAGATAGATAATCTTATTAAAACTTATTCTCCTCAGGAAATAGTTCTTGAGGAGATATTTTTTAGTAAAAATACCAGAAGCGCGCTCAATGTAGGAAAAGTTGTGGGAGCAGTAGCATTAACTGCTACCTTAGCCGGAACTGATTTTTTTGTTTATACCCCTTTACAGATAAAGCAATCTGTTGTTGGATATGGCAGAGCCACCAAAAATCAGGTACAGGAAATGGTTAAAGTCTTATTAAGACTATCACAAAAACCTAATTCTGAGCATGCTGCAGATGCTCTGGCGGTAGCTATTTGCCATATTCACAACAGGCATTCATATTAAAAGATATCTGTAAGTTCTGATAAAAGATAATTCAAGCAGTAAGAGGTATTTTGAGATTTTAAGTTTTATATATCTCTGGTAAGGATAAGGATTATGATATCATCTTTAACAGGAAAGTTGGAATCGATAGAACCCGGCTTACTTATTATTAATGTAAATGGAGTTGGTTATTTAGTTCATATTACATCAAGTAATAAGTTTGATATTAATGAATTTCCTCAGACCATCCATACCTATTTATATGTGAGGGAAGATCGTATGGCCTTATATGGTTTTTCAACTAAGAGTGAACGAGATTTTTTTAAAATGTTAATTGATACTCCTGGAATTGGACCTAAGGTAGCATTGAATATAATTTCTGATATGGGTCCGGAAAGTTTTCAATTTGCTGTTCTGTCAGAAAATTTAACCGCTATAAGCAGTATATCGGGTATCGGTCTAAAATTGGCTAAAAAGATAATCCTGGAGTTAAAGGAAAAATTTAAGCAGTACCATATTGAACAGGATCTGGTGGTTAAAGAAGGGAAGCAAGATATTGTAAACGAAGGCATTGAAGCTTTGAAGGGTTTAGGTTATTCTGAGAGAGAAGCAAAACAAAAAATTTTAAAGGTTCTGGAGAAAATATCAAATCAAAGCTCACATAAAATTGAAGATTTAATAAAAGAAGCTTTAAAAAAGTAGATCAATCCTTTTTGATAGTAACATTAAAATTTTTATAGAGTACAATTTGAATAAGGATTATTAAAATGGATTTTTTTTATCATAGCTAGAAATATTTTAAATGAACTATGAGATAGAGTTATTCAATTATGAATAAAAAAGAAGACTTAATTGAAAAAGATTTGAAAACAGAAGGTTCAGATTCTGAAGTTAATTTAAGACCGCAACAATTAATGCATTTTATTGGTCAACAGAATGTAAAGAACAATCTTTCTATTTATATCAAAGCTGCTCTTAAAAGAAATGAACCGATAGATCATATCTTGCTATATGGACCACCTGGATTGGGGAAAACAACATTAGCTAATATAATTGCCAGAGAGATGGGAGTAAATATTAAAATGACTTCTGGCCCAGTTATTGAAAGAGCGGGAGATCTGGCAGCTATTTTAACTAATCTCAAAGAGAAAGATATTTTGTTTATTGATGAAATACACCGTCTTAATCGAACTGTTGAAGAAATCTTATATCCGGCATTAGAAGACTTTGCTCTGGATATTCTGATTGGTAAAGGTCCTAGTGCTCGATCAATACGTATTGGTTTATCAAAATTTACCTTGATAGGAGCTACTACCAGAACCGGCCTTATAACTTCACCTTTAAGAAGTCGTTTTGGCGTAATCTCTCGAATTGGATATTATAATGAGGAAGAGCTTCATCAGATTATTGCCCGTTCATCTACTATTCTGGGAATCAAGGTAGAAGAAGCTGCTTCCAGGGAAATTGCCAAGCGTTCTCGAGGAACACCCAGAATAGCCAATAGATTATTAAAAAGAGTACGTGATTATGCCCAGATTGAGGGGATGGGAGTTATAAGTAGCAAAATAGCTTTTTTTGCTCTGAAAAATATGGGAATTGATGATCAGGGTTTATGCGAAATTGATAAGCGTTTACTTTTAACTATAATGGATAAATTTAAGGGAGGACCGGTGGGACTGGGAACCCTGGCAGCCTCCTTAAATGAAGATAAAGAAACGATATGTGATGTGCATGAACCTTATCTTTTACAGAAAGGATTTTTAACCAGAACCCCTCAAGGAAGAAAAACAACCGAAATGGCTTATCGCTATTTTTACCAGCAAAAATATAAGTTAACTGGAGATGATAATTCAACACTATTCTAAAGGAGAATCTAAAAGAAGATGAATAACCTGAATGCCTTTGCTAGAATACTAATTATAACTGGAATAATGATATTAGTTGCTGGTGTACTTTTCTTATTACTGGATAAATTCACTTCTTTTTCTTTTCGCTTACCAGGTGATATCTTGATTCGTAAAAAAAATTTTGTATTTTATTTCCCATTAGGATTGTGTATTCTAATAAGTATCTTATTAACATTTCTCTTACGAATTTTTAGGTAATTCATATTTGTTCTGTATCAGGATAGATCAAAGTAAATGGAGTAGGTTTAATGAAACAATTATTGAACAATATTCAAAAAAGTAAAAAACCCAGATTTTACCTGCTGTTTAAATACATTTTTATCATCGTAATTATTTTTTTAGTGATTAATCTAAAGACAATGGCAACAATTCCCGTTTTAAGAGTTGGAATCTTTGTAGATTACAAAAACATTACCTTGAAAGGTGACCGGGGATTGCAGATTTATGAAATACCTACTGGAAAATGCTTATTGATTCAAAAAGATAACCAGTCATTGAAAGTAGCTGCCCAACCACAAGGGATAAAAATTAATAACAATACTTTCAATGTTAATAAGGGAATTAAGGTGATACCCACAGGTGAAGGCTTTGTTCAGGTAGAAGATAAAAAATATAGAGGTGAAATTGAAATAAATGCGAAAAAGTCGCTTCTGAATGTTATAAATGTAGTGGAATTAGAAAAATATCTCTATGGAGTTTTAAAGAAAGAGATATCACCAAATTGGCCTGCCGAAGTGCTGAAAGCCCAGGCTATTGCTGCTAGAACTTTTGCGCTCTCCAATATGAATAAATATATAGATCAGGGTTATAATATCTGTGCTACGACCAGCAGTCAGGAATATGGCGGTGTTTTGTCTGAACATCCTGACACTAATCAAGCAGTAAATGATACCAGGGGTATCGTTGCAATATATGAGGGACAACCCATTAATGCAGTTTATCATTCTGATAGCGGTGGTTATACAGAAAATTGCGAAGATGTATGGGGTGGTTATGTTCCTTATTTGAGAAGTGTTCCTTCAGAATATGAGTCCATTGTTTCACCACCCAATCATCATTGGAGTTACTCCATCACAGAACAAGAAATATTAACAAAAATATTGGAGAAGGGCTGGCAATTAAATTATATTGAAGACATTATCATTGGTGAAAAAACAGAAACTGGTAGAGTGAAAGCAGTAGAAATTGTGGGAGATAATGGGAAAAAGATTACTCTTAAGGCTAACGATTTTAGATTAATGATAGGTCCTAATTTGATTAGAAGTTCACTATTTGATGTGGAAAGTAAGGGTGGTAACAGAATAGAAGTAAAGTCTAAAAATAGTAATTCTGAGATAGTAAAAAAACCAGATGAAAATCCTCAAAATACAGTGAGTGATATTCTTAAGGAAGATAGAGATTTTACCATTACAGAATTAATTGAGTTATTAAATAGACCCAAAAAATTGACTGAACCAAAAGAAATCCCATTACCAGCAGTTATAGAAGTGAGTCAAGAAACTGTTGATTTAGTAGTTATTTTTAAAGGTAAAGGTAGCGGGCATGGTGTTGGACTTTCTCAGTGGGGAGCATATGGAATGGCTACACTGGGATTTAGTTATGAAGAAATTTTAAAATATTATTACCAGGGAATCCAATTAATCAGGTTATACTAAAAAATATTTGAGGCCTCTAATGGATATTACTATATTTGATTATGATTTACCAAATTGGTTTATTGCCCAGGAGCCTTTGGTACAGAGAGACAAAAGTAGATTAATGGTTCTTGATAGAAAAGATGAAGAGATTAGGCATAAAAATTTTTTTCAGATTATTGATTACTTGAAAGTGGACGATTTGCTAGTTTTAAATGATAGTAAGGTAGTTCCTGCTCGTTTATTTGGTTATAAGAAGGAAACTGGAGGAAAAGTTGAAGCTTTACTCCTTAATTCTCTGTCCGATTATCGCTGGCAGGCTTTATTAAAACCTGGCAGGAAAGCTTCTCCTGGAACTGAAATAATCTTTTCTTCACAGTTAAAAGCTATGGTTATTAGCAAGGACGAGGAACAGGGAGTTTTCATTCTTGATATGAAGACTGAAGGAAATTTTACAGAAATTTTGCAGAAAATAGGCAAAGTTCCAACCCCGCCTTATATTAAGAAAGAACTGAAAAATTCTACTTGTTATCAAACTGTTTATAGTCGAAGGGAAGGTTCCATAGCAGCACCTACTGCAGGTATTCATTTTACCAAAGAACTTCTAACTCAGATTAAGAACAAAGGAATTGAGATAATTTATTTAACCTTACATATCGGAAGAGGAACTTTTGAATTAGTGAAAGTTAACCAGGTTGAACAACATAGGATGAAAGAAGAATTGTATACCATAACTTCTGAAAATGCCAAAGCCATTAACCAAGCTCTTTTGGAAAAACGTAGAATTGTAGGAGTGGGAACATCTGTCACCCGTGCACTGGAATCTGCCTTTATCAATGATAGAGTTACCGCTGGTACACGTTGGACTAGTTTATTTATTTATCCGGGTTATTGTTTTAAAGTAATCAATGCTTTAATTACAAATTTCCATCTGCCACGATCTACACCGCTAATGTTAGCATCTGCCTTTGCTGGAAAAGAGTTTCTTTTTAAAGCTTATCAGGTAGCTATTCAGGAAAACTACCGTTTTTATAGTTTTGGAGACGCAATGCTTATTATTTAATTTTATTAAACTAACAAAGCTGCCTTCTTTTTATGAGCAATGATTAGACGAGATGGTTTAGTTAAAAATTGAGATGTGCAACTCAGCTTTTTTTCACGAAGATCCGGAAATAAAGAAATATCGATGAACAAATTGGGTGAAAAATAAAAATGTCTATTGAATTTAAGGTTATTAAAGAGATAAATAAAATTAATAATAAAGCAAGACTGGGCATTATTAAGACTGCACATGGTATCGTTGAAACTCCAGTATTTATGCCCGTAGGGACTCAAGCTACTATTAAAGGTATTTTACCCAAAGAAATAAATGAACTGGGATATTCTATAATATTGTGCAATGCTTATCATCTATTTTTAAGACCCGGACATCAGCTTCTTTTAAAATGTGGTGGATTGCACCAATTTATGGGTTGGGATAAAGCAATTTTAACTGATAGTGGAGGTTTTCAGGTATTTAGCTTAGGTAAAATAAATAAAATTAGCGATGATGGAGTTACATTTCAATCTTATATTGATGGATCAAAACATTTTATTAATCCAGAAAAAGCAATGGAAATTCAAATGGCTTTAGGTTCTGATATTGCCATGGTTTTTGATCAATGTGTACCCTATCCCTCAAATAAATTTGAAACAAAGGTAGCAGCTGAACGGACCTACAAATGGGCAAAGGAATGCCGGAAGTATCATAATCAAAAGGATCAGTCTTTATTTGGAATTATCCAGGGTGGTCTTTTTCAGGATATTCGCAAGGAAAATACCTTCAGATTAATTGAATTGGATTTTCCAGGATATGCTTTAGGTGGACTGAGTGTAGGAGAACCAAAGTCCTTAATGTACGAAATACTGGATGCTATAGTCCCGTTATTACCCACAGAAAAACCAAGATACTTAATGGGAGTGGGAGCACCTGAATCAGTTATAGAGGGAGTTATTAGAGGAATCGATCTATTTGACTGTGTATTGCCGACCAGGAATGGGAGAAATGGCTGTCTCTTTACTCGTAATGGGAAAATATCCATTACTAATGCTATATATAAAGAAGACTTTAATCCACTTGATCAATATTGTCAATGTTACACCTGTCAGAATTTTACTCGTGCTTATTTGCGCCACCTTTATATAGCTAAAGAGATGTTAGCACCAATTTTAGGAACCATTCATAATCTATATTTCATGAATCAACTGATGAAAGAATTAAGAAAGGCAATTTTAGAAGACAATCTAGAATCTTTTCAGAAAATATTTTATAATAATTATTTAGTTTAAGAGAAAAAATTAAAAATAAAATAAAAATAATATATTAATTTAAAAATAGAATCTTAAAATATTTGATAAAAACTAATTAATTAGGTATAATTTAAAGGAATTAAAAAAAGAAAGGTGTGGATTTAATAAATGAATCAAGGAATTCAGCAATTTTTACCTTTAATAATAATATTTGCCATTTTTTATTTTATCCTGATTCGTCCTCAACAACAAAGGCAGAAAAAACATAAAGAGATGTTAGATAGCTTGAAAGTTGGGGATAAAGTAATTACTATTGGTGGGATTTTTGGTATTATCAGAGAAATAAAAGGCGATGTATTTACTTTGGAAATTTCTAAAGATGTTAAAATAAATACCACTAGAAACGCTATTGGTTCAAGAAGAGAAAACTAAAACCCCAGGAATAACTGAAGGGAAGGACTTAAGGGCAGGTTTAAAACCTGCCCTTCTTCTTATTTTATTTTCCTTAATTAAATTAGAAAAAGTAATCAAATATTTTTTATGACCAGAGCATGGTAGATGTCAAATAATGGACAGGAGAATTTCTTTAATATTATAATCATATGGTTTTGTATTACCAGAAATGTTTTCTTTTACTTTAAAGAGCAATTTTTTCGTGTCATTATTAATTAAAAAACAGGTAACTACATACAATAAGTTATATAAACCGATGAAATTATTTGTTTGAAGCTCTGTATTTAAAGCTCATTTAATTTACAACCCATACAGCGTATTGATCACATATTAAAAATAGGTAATAACAAAGTGCAAAGAGAAGGAATAAATTAAAGAATATTACCAAAGAAAATTTATTAAATTAAGGGGAATAGCCACCCTTATATTTAGAGGAGTTATTTAAATATGAAACAGTTAAGAATATTGAGATTAGCATTAATTATTCTGGTTATTGGGATTGCCCTGTTTTATGTCTTTCCCTTAGATAAAAATATTAATCTGGGTCTTGACTTACAGGGTGGTTCTCATATTGTTTTAGAATGCGTTGATTCACCAAATGCACCGGTTGATAGTGATGCAGTGAACAGAGTAATAGAAATTATTACCAATCGAATTAATCCGGAAGGAGTGAAAGAGCCAATCATACAACGTCAGGGGGAAAGAAGAATTTTGGTACAGTTGCCCGGGATGGATGATCCCCAGGAGGCTGAGGACCTTATTGGCAAGACTGCTTTGTTGGAATTTAAAGATGAAAGTGGTGTAACATTGTTGACAGGAGCTTACTTGAAAAATGCTCAAACATCTTTTGATCGATTTGGTAGACCTAATGTTATACTTGAGTTCGATGAAGAAGGGGCAAAATTGTTTGAACAGGCTACAGTTAGAAATGTGGGGAAAATATTGGCTATTACTCTGGATGGACAGGAAATTTCAACTCCTATAGTACAAGAGCCAATTCCCAGTGGGGAAGCTTCTATTGTCGGTCAGTTCACTGTAGAGGAAGCACAGAGATTGGCATTATTATTGAGGAGTGGTGCTCTTCCGGTTGAGGTTAGAATCTTAGAAAACCGTTCGGTTGGACCGACTCTGGGAAGAGACTCAATTAGCCGCAGTTTAAAAGCGGGAATTGTAGGTCTAAGTTTGATACTCATATTTATGGTTATTTTCTACAAAGGATTCGGCCTTATTGCCGATCTGGCATTATTAATATGTATGCTACTGATAATGGGAGCGATGGCAATATTGAATGCCACCTTAACTTTACCAGGCATAGCTGGTATTATTCTAACTATTGGAATGGCAGTAGATGCCAATATATTGATATTTGAGAGAATAAAAGAAGAATTACAAATGGATAAAACATTCAGGGCTTCTATTGAAGCTGGCTTTTCTAAAGCATTCAGAACAATATTTGATTCCAATGTTACTACATTAATTGCGGCAATTGCTCTTCTTTATTTTGGCAGTGGTCCCATTAGAGGATTTGCCGTTACCTTGAGTATTGGTATTGTGGTCAGTATGTTTACCGCAATTGTAGTAACTAAATTGATTCTGGAATTAATTGGGCAGCACTTTACTAAGAATTCTTTAGTTTAACATTGTATATTGGAGGATTTTTGATGGATATAATTAAAGATACAAATATTAAATTTGTTTCTCGTAGAAAAGTATTTTATATAATTTCTAGCCTAATAATTTCAATAGGTATAATTTCTTTATTATTTCAAGGATTTAATTTTGGTATAGATTTTGCTGGAGGCACACTAATGCAACTGGATTTTAATCAGGGAAACATTACCGTTGCCGAAATTAGAAATGTATTAGGAGAAATAAATCTTGCCAGTAGTACTATTCAATCATTATCTGATAATGAATTTGTAGTCAGGACAGCCCAAATAGGACTTCAAGAAAGACAGAACATATTGGAAACAATCGAACATAGAATTGGACCTTTTGAGGTATTGAGGGTGGAAATGGTTGGTCCGGTTATTGGTGAGAGTCTAAAACGTTTAGCTGTTCTGGCAATTATCTTTGCTTTTATTGGTATTATTTTATATATCACAATTAGGTTTCAATTCAGGTATGCCATTACTTCTATCATGGCTCTGGGGCATGATGTCTTAATAGCTCTAGGGGTCATTGCTATATTGCAAAAGGAAATAACCATACCTATCATTGCTGCTATACTGACTATTGTAGGTTATTCTTTAAATAATACTATTGTAATCTTTGATAGATTGAGAGAAAATTTAAAGTTAAAGTTACACTCACCTCTGGAGGAGGTAATTGATTTGAGTATAAATCAATCGTTAAGTAGAACTATTAATACCGCTCTTACTACTTTATTACCAGTGTTAGCTTTATGTTTCTTTGGCGGTACATTATCCGACTTTGCTTTTGTTTTATTAGTTGGCATAATTGTCGGAACCTATTCATCTATTTGTATAGCTGGTCCTTTACTTTTAGAATTAAAGAAAAAAGGTAAAATATCAACCAAAACTTTTGCCCCAACCAACCAAAGAGTAAGAGAGCAGGAGGTTAAAATTAATAAAAAAGTTAAAAGTAAAAAGGTGAAAAAAGAGAAACGATAATAAATGCTTTAGTTAGTCAATTCTAATATCAGGAGGATAAAGCCGAATGGATTTAAGCAATATAATTAGAAATATACCGGATTTCCCGGTTAAAGGGATACAATTTAAGGATATTACCACATTACTCAAAGATAAAGATGCTTACCGGTATTGCATTGACCAGATTACTCAGCACTGTAAAAATTTAAAAATTGATTTTATTGCTGGCATCGAAGCGCGTGGTTTTATTATAGGTGCTCCAGTTTCCTATAATTTACAGATAGGATTTATACCTATTCGTAAAGAAGGTAGGCTTCCATATGAGGTTGAGAAAATTACTTATCAATTAGAATATGGAGAAAATGTTTTAGAAATCCATAAAGATGCATTTCAAAAAGGCAATCGCATCATGGTAATAGATGATTTACTTGCTACTGGAGGCACAACCCTGGCTGTTTTTCAACTTATTGAAAAATTAAATGGTGTAGTTGTAGGAGCTGATTTCATTATTGAGTTGGAAATGCTAAAAGGAAGGGAAAAGTTAAAGGGATATGATATTTTTTCTCTGGTAAAGTATAATATATAATATAAAATGTTAATATAAAATAGAAAGTTAATTTATCCATTCTCATCATCCTAAAATATTTCAAAAGAGTATATCAATAATGATTTTCATTATTTGATATTATCAAAATTTCATAAATTAAGATGCTCTAATTAAGGAGTATTCTATAAAACCATAAATGCTAATCTAACAGGATTGATAGGTAAAATTTTATAGAAAATATTCATAGATAAAAAAAATAGTTAGAAAAGTTACAGAGGAGATGGCTTCCCTGACAATCCTGAGATAGATTATATAATTCCAAAAATTGTATTTTTAAGTATGATAAAGTATTTTCTATTGTTTTATCATAAAAACTATTTGCTAATTTAAGTTTTTCTTTCAGAAAGAGTTTGAGTGACAAGAAATAAATTACTAATAATTAATTAGTAAATAATACCGCAATGCACCCTAAGAAGTACACAATATTATATACGGTATACTTTATCCTATTAAAGGGGTATTCAAAATAGATAAACCTATTAAAATTGAAACTTTAATTGATAAAATTAAATCTTATAATCCAGAAGCAGACATTGATTTTCTTTGGAAGGCCTATACCTTTTCCCGGGAAGCCCACCAGAATCAGAAAAGATATTCCGGTCAGCCATATTTATCTCATCCTTTAGAGGTAGCTGATATATTGGCAGATTTAAATATGGATATTATCACTATTGTAGCCGGTTTGTTGCATGATGTTGTAGAGGATACACATGTACATCTGGAGGAAATAAGTGATGTTTTTGGAGAAGAAGTAGCAATGCTGGTTAATGGAGTAACCAAGTTAAGCAAGATTTCTTTTAGAACTAAAGAAGAAAGACAGGCAGAAAATTTCCGTAAAATGTTTTTGGCGATTGCTGAAGACATCAGGGTTATTCTAATTAAATTAGCCGATAGGCTAAATAATATGCGTACTTTAAAATACATGCCAGCTCCCAAGCGTTTGAAAAAAGCCCGTGAAACATTAGATATTTATATTCCTATTGCTAATAGATTAGGTTTATATCGAGTAAAGTGGGAATTAGAAGATTATTCACTTCTTAATTTAGATCCTAAAAAATATAGTGAATTAGCTAAAAAAGTTGCTAGAAGTAGGGCTGAGAGAGAACAGTATATTGAATTTATTAAAAAGAGAATGGAAGAAGAATTGCAGAAGTTTGGCATTAAAGCCAGAATACAGGGTAGACCAAAAAATATTTACAGTATCTATAAAAAGATGGAAGAGCAGGATAAAGATTTTTTTCAAATTTATGATTTGATGGCTATTAGAATCGTATGTAACACCATTACAGATTGTTATGCCTCCTTAGGTCTTCTCCATTCCATTTGGAAACCTATGCCTGGAAGATTTAAAGATTATATCGCTATGCCAAAATCAAATATGTACCAATCCTTACATACTACTGTTATAACTTCTGAAGGTGAACCATTAGAAGTACAGATTAGAACAGAAGAAATGCATAGAACAGCTGAATATGGAATTGCTGCACATTGGAAATATAAAGAAAAAGGGGATTTTTTGAAGAATAGTAAATTTGAAGAAAGATTAACCTGGTTAAGACAAATACTTGATTGGCAAACGGAGTTAAAAGATCCACGTGAATTTATGGAGAATCTAAAAATTGATCTGTTACAATACGAAGTATATACTTTTACTCCTAAAGGAGATGTAAAAGTATTACCTCTGGGTTCCGCTCCAGTGGACTTTGCCTATGCCATACATACCGAAATTGGTCATCATTGTGTTGGGGCAAAGGTTAATAATAAAATAGTACCTCTTGACCGTAAATTAAAAAGTGGGGATATAGTAGAGATAATAACATCAAAAACTTCTACTGGACCAAGTAGAGATTGGTTAAAATTTGTTCAAACCTCGGGTGCTAAAACCAGAATCAAGGCCTGGTTTAAGAAGGAGTTTCGAGCAGAAAATATAGAAAAAGGGAAAACATTGATATTAAGGGAACTAGACAAATTGAGAGTTCCCTGGAGTTCGGAGTTTGAAAAAAAACTTGCTGATATTTGCCAACCGATGGGCTATACCGATCCCGATTCTTTATTTGAGGCGATTGGCTATAAAAAATTGAATCCCGCTCAATTGATTAATAAACTTTTGCCACAGGAGAAAAAAAGGGGAATCCAGGTTAAAGAAGAGGTAGTTAAAGAGAAAAGAGTTGAGAAGGGAGTAAAAATTGATGGAGTAGATAATATTTTAATACGATTTGCTAAATGTTGTCACCCTGTTCCTGGTGATGATATCATTGGTTATATTACCAGAGGAAGAGGAGTTACTATTCATCGGATTGAATGCCCCAATCTAAAAAATTTTTCTCAGGAAGAAGAAAGGTTTATTAATGCTGAATGGTATGAAACAGAGGATAATTATTTCCCAGTAAACATTAAAATTGTATCAGTAGATAGAAAAAGTTTAATTTCAGATATTTCAATGATAATTTCCAATTATAAAGCGGCAATCAAATATATCAATGGGGTAGCTAATAAAAACAACATTGCCATAATTCACCTAACTATTGAAGTTAGCACTCTTGAACATTTAAAGGAAATCATGGCTCGCCTGAGAAGTCTAAAAGCTGTAAAAGAAGTAAAAAGAATGGAAGGAGATTAAAAAATGAAGAGGAGTAGATTATGAAAGCAATAATTCAGAGGGTGAGCAAAGCTTTAGTAAGAGTGGAGAATGAGAAAATAGCTCAAATTAAATGTGGTATGATGGTTTTATTGGGCGTAAAAAGTGATGACACTGAAAAAGAAGCTGAATTACTGGCCAAAAAAACAGTAAATTTACGAATCTTTAGTGATAAAGAGGGTAAGATGAATTTATCTTTATTAGACATACAAGGTGAGGTCTTAGTAGTATCACAATTTACCCTTTATGGAAACTGTAAGAAAGGGAGAAGACCAAGTTTTATTGATGCTGCTTTACCGGAAAAAGCCGATTTACTTTATCAATATTATGTGCAATGCTTAAAAAATAATAACATTTCTGTTCAAACCGGACAATTTCAAGCAATGATGCAGGTTGAATTAATTAATGAAGGACCTGTTACTATTATTTTAGATAGTGCTGAGTTGTAAAATGGGTAATACCGGGCAGATGGGAAAGGAAGATCTTATGAACAGAAGTAAGGTAGATTTTTATTTAAAGAGAATAGTCCTGGGTACATTAGCTACCAATTGCTATATTATTGGATGTACCAAAACTAAAGAGGTAGCAATTATTGACCCAGCTGAAGAAAGTAAGGTTCTTTTAAAATTAATAAAAGATAATGAATTTCAGCTAAAGTATATTATTAATACTCATGGTCATGCTGATCATATCGGTGGGAATAAATTATTAAAAGAAAAATATTCCGCAAAATTATTGATACATATGTTGGATGAGGAAATGCTGATAAATTCTAAAAAGAATTTTTCTTTTTATACCGGCATACCTGTTCAGTCTCCTCCATCTGATGAGTATCTGGAAGATGGGATGAATATAAGTTTAGGCTTTCTTGAACTTTTCATCATTCATACTCCCGGTCATTCTCCGGGAAGTATTTCTATTAAGGTAGGTAATATGATATTCACAGGCGACACACTATTTAAGGACGGTATTGGGCGTACTGATCTTCCGGGAGGATCTATGTCTGATATAATAAAATCTATTAAAGAAAAACTCTTTGCTTTTGATGGTTTCTGTGAGGTATTGCCTGGTCATGGGCCTGCTACAACTATAAAATGGGAATTACAGAATAATCAATGGTTATAGTAAGAATGATATCAAATGAAATTAAAAGGAGAAAGATATGTTACCTTATGATATAAAAGATATTAATCTTGCTGAAATGGGTTTGAAAAGGATAAAATGGGCATTAAATCAAATGCCGGTATTGGAAACCATTAAAAGACTTTTTAAAAAGGAAAAGCCATTAAAAAAAATTAATATTGCTGCCTGTCTGCATGTAACCACTGAAACTGCCAATTTAATGATAACCTTAAAAGAAGGTGGGGCTAATCCAGTTTTATGTGCCTCTAATCCTCTAAGTACACAGGATGATGTTGCAGCATCATTAGTGCAAGATTTTGAAATTTCGGTTTTTGCAATAAGGGGAATTGACCAGAAGGGTTATTACTCTCATATAAACAATACATTGGATTGTAAACCACAGATAACTATGGATGATGGGGCTGATCTGGTTACTATGGTTCACAATAGTAGAAAAGAACTTATGACCAGGATCATTGGTGGTACCGAGGAAACTACTACTGGTGTTATACGTTTAAGAAGTATGGAAAAAGAAGGTGTTTTACAATATCCTATTATTGCTGTGAATGATGCTTTGACCAAACATCTTTTTGATAATAGATATGGAACGGGGCAGAGCACTATAGACGGTTTATTAAGAGCGACTAATATCTTATTAGCAGGTAAAATAATGGTAATATGTGGTTATGGTTGGTGTGCCCGAGGATTAGCTAATAAAACCAGGGGAATGGGAGCCAGAGTGATTATTACTGAAATTGATCCATTAAAAGCTTTGGAAGCAGTTATGGATGGATTTCAGGTAAGTACTATTTATGAGGCAGCTAAAATAGGGGATATTTTTATTACTTTAACTGGTAATAAAAACGTTATCAGTAGAAACGAATTTTTAGTGATGAAGGATGGAGCTATTTTAGCCAATGCAGGACATTTTAATGTAGAAATCGATATTCCTGCTTTAGAAGAGTTAGCTTTAAGAAAAGAAGTAGCCAGAAATGGAGTGGTTTCATATATTTTTGATGATCAAAAAAGATTATTCTTATTAGTTGAGGGTAGATTGTTGAATCTTGCTGCAGCCGAAGGCCATCCAGCCAGCGTTATGGATATGAGCTTTGCAAATCAAGCCTTATCAATTGAATATATACGTAAAGAGAGTGACTCCTTATCTAAAAAGGTTTATACTGTTCCAGAGAATATCGATAAGCAGATTGCCTTATTAAAACTGAAAAGTATGGGAATTGAAATTGATGAACTTACTGCTGAGCAAAAAAGATATTTAAATAGCTGGCAGGAAGGCACTTAATTATTTGATTTTAATTAGAATTGAACGTAGTAAAAGTTAGTAAAATGACTAATAACAGTTTTTGGGAATACTTCAAAGAAGGATTTATTAATCTTATTTATCCTCTTAATTGTGAAAACTGTGGTAAAAAAATTGAGGAATCCAGAGGTTATAGCATTTGTGATGATTGTCTTCAGTTTATCAAATTAATTTCTTCTCCTTATTGTTATCATTGTGGTAAGCCCTTCTCTCCGGAAGTAGAATTTGAGAAAGAAGCCTTATGCGCCGATTGTCTTAATAAAAAAGATCATTTTTATTTTGTTAGATCAGTTGCTTATTATCAGGAAGTATTGAGAAAATGTATCCATTTACTTAAATATAAAAAACAGGTAAAATTAGTGAAACCATTAGCAAGTTTAATGATTAAATATCTTTTAAGAAATGAATTGATAAAGATAAGAAATATTGAGTTGATTATTCCGGTTCCTTTATTTAAAGATGATTATTTAAAAAGGGGTTTTAATCAGAGTGGTTTGTTAGCAAAATGTATTGCTGATTATTTTTCTATTACCTTTTCCGAAGACTTATTGTTAAAAATTAGAGGCAATCTTTCTCAGGTTGGTTTATCAAAAGCAGAGAGGAAAAGTAATGTAAATAAAGTTTATTCTCTTAATTCCTCTTTCCCAACAAGCACTATTTCAGGGATTTTATTGATAGATGATATCTTTACTACCGGTGCTACCATTGAAGCATGTTGCAGGGAATTAAGAAAAACAGGTATAAAAAAAGTGTTTGTTTTAACATTAGCCAGAGGAGTGTGAATAATTTTTAGGCAATCCCTCCTTAGAGCTGTGGTTGAAAGTCGATGCCAGCCGCAGGCAAAACGACCCACGTAAGGTAACAATTATAAGTTACTGAGCATGGTGCGGCTTTGGAGTTAGTCCTGCCTTATCATGTGGATATGGTATATGATAAGAGAAGAGTAGTAGTGAAAAGATAGCGAGGCTCTCAGCAGGCGAGTGTGGGGGAAAAGACCAGGTCAGTCTAAGGAGGGAACAGATATTTTTGGGTTTTTGGGAAAGAAAAGATATGAATATCTGTTATGAAATAGAAAAAGTAATTTTTTTTCAATAAATTGGAAAAAAAATTAATATCAATGTTATAATATAATACAATATAACACAGTCAATAATAGTTAATAGAAAAATAGTTTTAGTTAATAAGTATTTGGGACTAAAATTAAGTAAAGTGTTAAAATCTATTTCCTATTTTTTGAAGTTGACTTAACTGAAGGAGGAAAGGATTATGAATTTGATAATAAAAGGAAAACAGTTTGAGGTAACGGATTCTATAGAAGATTATACTAGAAAAAAAATGAAGAAATTGGAAAAATATTTTGATCAGATTATAGAAGCAGTGGCTACTATTAGTGTGGAGAAGAACAGGCATATATTTGAGGTCACCTTACAAGCCAAAAAGGCAATGATTAGGGCAGAGGAAGAAAGTGATAATATATATAATTCCATCGATAGAGTGATTGAAAGACTGGAGAGACAAATTATCAAATATAAAGAAAAACTTTACTCTAAGTATGCTAATGAATACAATAGAGAAGTAAACAATATTTCAGAAAAGGAAGAATATGAAAGAGGTTCTAAATCCGACCAGGATAGGAAAATTGTCAAAACCAAAAGATTTGCTATAAAACCTATGTCTCCAGAAGAAGCGAGTTTACAAATGGAACTTTTAGGGCATAATTTCTATGTTTTTAGCAATGAAGAAACCGCTCAAATTAATGTTATCTATAAGAGAAAGGACGGCAATTTCGGTTTAATAGAACCTGAAGTGTAAAAAAGAGGGGGACCTAATGAATAATATTTCTGTTAATGATTTTCGCAATTTTATTATTTCACCTCAGTTTGCTTCCAGGATAAAAGATATTGAAAAATCTATCAACTCTTTAAATGGTGTATTATTTTCTAAAATTGTGTTAGCCGATAATAAAGAGATTAAGGAAATCCATATTATTACTAAGGATTTTTATAGTCCTAAAAAGATCAGCCGGGATGTAGAATCTCTATTAATGGCAAAATATAATATTGCCATAGATTATCGTAAAATCAGCATTGCCCAGGTGACCGAAGAAAAAAACCATTCTCAAAGATTGAAATTTACCGATCTGTTAATTACTTCTGAAGGGGATAATTTACAGGTGGTAGTTAAGCTGGAAAATAATGATAAAACCTTTGAAGGGAAAATAAAATGTGCCAATTGGGATAAAAACAGAGAATATATTGTCACTAAGGCTACCCTGGAGGCAATTACCTCTTTCTTAAGTGGAAAGGTATTTTTTCAGGTTGAAGAGATTAAAAAAGTTAATTTGGAGGACCGAGAAGTAGTTTTAATTTCTATTAATTTAATTAATGAACAAGGAAAGGAGAATTTACTTGGAACTGCCTTGATAGAGGATGACCAATATAGGTCTTTAGTTAAGGCAATATTAAAGGCAGTTAATCGAAGAATCCTGGTTAAATAAAAATATTAGAAAAAATTGATAGCATCATATTAATTAGAATATAGATAGGTCGGTGATTCTTAGATAAAACCATTTAAAAGGAGATAATAAGTAGCAAAAAACGTTCTATAACCGAGCGAAGCGAAGCGGTTTTTGCTTGTTCTTTTAGAACAAAGAAAAACCGTGGAGGTGCGACATGAAAATTAATAAAGCCAAAATCATTAGCTTTTTAATTAGTGTCATGGCCTTGCTGCTGGCCGGTGGCGCCAAGTTTAGATGGTAAATAACTAAGGGTTACCGACCTATTATTAATATTAGGTGGGAGAAAATAAGTTGAATTCTAAGTTAAAAATATTTATATCAGTAGTTATTTTATCAGCCATCATTCTTTTTATCTTATTACTTCCTACTATGCCTGCGATATCAGAAATTTGGCTTCATATGTTGTTTTTTATTTTAATTGCTGTTCTATCTGAATACGTACCTGTTACATTGCCTGCAGGTGGAGTAATTACGGTTTCTTTTCCTATCAGCTTTGTTGTTGTCTTGGTCTATGGTCCTGCTTTAGCTATAATTTTGGAAGTATTAAGTATTATTTGGACTATTTTTAGCAAAAAGGAATCATGGTACAAATCTATATTCAATGCTGCTCAATATTCTTTATCCGCTGGATTAGCTGGATTAGTTTATCTATTTGCTGGTGGTATGATTGGTAAACAGAATTTTATTTATTATTTACTACCGGCAGCATTATGTTCCCTAACCTATTGTTTAGTTAATTCCTTTCTTGTTGCCACTGTAATTTCTCTGGATTCCAGGATGAGTCTTGGTAAAGTATACAGAATCAATATTAAAGAAGTACTTCCTAGCTATTTAGCAGAAGCGCCTTTAGGATTTATAATGGCGATAGTTTATGTTGAAATTGGTATTGTGGGCATTCTTCTATTTTTCTTTCCACTCTTATTAGCTCGACAATCATTTGAATTATATACCAGAATGCGTAAAATATATTTAGATACTATTCGTACCCTGGCAGCCACCATTGATGCTAAAGACCCCTATACTCATGGACATTCAGAAAGAGTATCTCATATGGCTGTGCAATTAGCTAAAAAATTAGACTTTGTAGAACCGGAAATAGAATACCTTGAATATGCAGCTATCTTGCACGATATTGGCAAAATTGGAATAGAGGACCGTATACTGGGGAAGAAGGATAAACTAACTGAAGAAGAATATGAAAAAATAAAAGAACATCCTGTAATAGGAGCGAATATAGTTGAATCTATTGAATTTTTGAAAAAAAGTTCTAAGGCTGTATTATATCATCATGAACGTTATGATGGCAAAGGGTATCCACACGGGCTAAAAGGAGAGGAAATTCCTAAAACAGCCAGATTACTGGCTGTAGTCGATGCCTATGATGCTATGAATTCCGATCGTCCTTATCGTAAAAAATTATCAGAAAAGGATATTTTAAATGAATTAGAAAGGGAATCCGGTAAACAATTTGATCCTATCATGGTAAAGTTATTTATTTCTTTGTTGAAGGAAAAGAGGACAGACTAATGTTGTATATAATAATAATTGTTATTGGTATTATCATTGGTTTATTGCGTGGTGGTGAGCTGGAAAGATTGGTTAATATATCAGTGGAGGGAGTCTCACTATTTGCTATTGCTCTTTTGTTAAGATTAGGAGTTTGGGCTTTTGGATTATTGGGATTTACTGGTATTTTAAGTTATAGTCCTTATTTAATAGTTTTGTCTTATCTTTTATTAATATTTGTGTCCATACGTAATATAAAATTACCTGGTTTTAGATATATTATTCTGGGTTTACTGTTCAATGCATTTGTTGTTGTAGTAAATGGGGGCAGGATGCCGGTATTAGTAAAAGAGGGAGTGATAGAAAATATTAATCCTACCAGTTTTTTAGAGGCAGAAACCAGAGTAGTCCATTCATTGATGAATAATAACACCCTATTTGCTTTTTTGGGGGATGTTATATCAATTCCAAAACCTTTTCCCGATAGTTCTATTATCAGTGTTGGTGATATAATGATTTTAGTCGGTCTATTTGTACTTATTCAGAAAACAATGATGAGAGAAGATAAACTACCACAGGAAGATGAGGGTATAGAATAAAATTGGAAGGAATAGCATATAATGATTAATATTACCAGTAGATTATTCGGTGACCCTAATGCCAGAGAATTAAATAAATGTAAAACAATAGTGGAAAGAATTAATCAACTGGATTCAGAAATAAAGAACCTCAGAGATGCTGAATTAAAGGGGAAAACTGAATACCTCAAGAAAAAGATTGCTGATGGCATTTCCTTGGAGGAAATACTTCCAGAAGCCTTTGCCGTTGTAAGGGAAACTGCTTCCAGAACTATTAATATGCGTCATTTTGATGTTCAGCTAATTGGGGGTATGGTATTGCATCAAGGAAAGATTGCCGAGATGGCTACCGGTGAAGGAAAAACCCTGGTGGCCACCTTACCCGCTTATTTAAATGCTCTTAGCGGAAAGAGTGTTCATATTGTAACGGTTAATGATTATCTGGCAAAAAGAGATCGTTTTTGGATGGGTCCTGTTTATGAATTTTTGGGATTGGAAGTAGGTCTAATTCAACATGATATGAATACCGAACAAAGGAAGGAGGCTTATCAATCAGATGTAGTGTATGGTACTAATAATGAATTTGGATTTGATTATTTAAGGGACAACATGAGTGTTGGCCCTGAGGAAATTGTGCAACACGAACATGAATTTGCCATCATTGACGAGGTAGATAGCATTTTGATTGATGAAGCCAGGACGCCACTAATAATATCCGGACCAGCTGAGGAATCTACCAATAAATACTTTCAAATAGATAAACTAATCTTCCAGTTAAAGGAAGAGCATGATTATAAGATCAATGAAAAGGAAAAGACAGCCTATTTGACTGAAGAGGGAGTAGCTCGGATGGAGAGATTGCTGGGGGTAGACAACTTATATGCTCAAAATAACGTTCATTTACAACACCACATTATTCAGGCTCTCAGAGCCCATAAGTTATTTAAAAGAGATGTAGATTATGTAGTAAAAAATGGGGAAGTAATTATTGTAGATGAATTCACCGGGCGTCTTATGTTTGGAAGGCGGTATAGTGATGGCTTACATCAGGCCATTGAGGCAAAAGAAAATGTAGCAATTGCCCGTGAAAGCCAGACTCTGGCAACCATAACATTTCAAAATTTCTTCCGATTATATAAAAAGCTGGCAGGAATGACTGGTACAGCAAAAACAGAAGAAGATGAATTTATTGAAATATATAACTTAACAGTAGTAGTAATTCCTCCCAATAGAAGATTAATAAGATATAGCTATCCCGATGTAATTTATAAAACTGAGAGAGAAAAGTTTGAAGCAGTTGTAAGAGAAATAAAAGAATTAAATCAGCAGGGAAGACCGATATTGGTAGGTACAGTATCGATTGAGAAATCAGAAAGATTGAGTAAAATGTTACGCCAGGAAAATATTGAGCATAATGTCTTAAATGCTAAAAATCATGAAAAAGAAGCGGAAATAGTTGCTGAAGCAGGCCAAAGAGGGAAAGTAACCATTTCTACTAATATGGCTGGAAGAGGTACTGACATTGTTTTAGGTTCTGGTGTAGCAGATATGGGCGGATTACATGTCATTGGTACTGAGCGGCATGAGAGTAGAAGAATTGATAATCAATTAAGAGGGAGAGCTGGTAGACAAGGAGATCCAGGTTCCTCACGATTCTTTTTATCTCTGGAAGATGATCTTTTACGTTTATTTGGATCAGAACGTATTGCTAGTTTTATGGAAAAATTGGGGGTAGAAGATGGAACTCCTATTGAACATCCTTTTATTACTCGTTCTATAGAAGGAGCTCAAAAAAGGGTTGAAGCAAGGCACTTTGAAGTTAGAAAGCAATTACTAGAATTCGATAATGAAATGGAGTTCCAGAGAAGGATTATCTATGAACAGAGAAAGACGGTTTTATTAAGCAATGATATTAAGGATATTATTTCAGGTATGGTTGACGATACTGTAGGCAATATGTTACAGCGGTATACCAGCAAAGACGTCTATCCGGAAGAATGGAATTTAGTGGCATTAAAAGAGCATTTTTATGAAACGTTTGGAATAGCAATAGATTTTCCAAAAGATGTTACTACCTTAACGATTCAACATCTACAGGATAATTTATTAGGAAAAGCCAGAGAAGGTTACCAGAATAAAGAAAGGGAACTTAGTTCCCCATTAATGAGACAGATTGAAAAGATGATTCTGCTTAGAATTGTTGACCGAGAATGGAAGGACCACCTAAAGAGATTAGATGATTTGAAGCAGGGGATTGGTTTGAGAGCGTATGGGCAAAAAGATCCGTTAACTGAATATCACTTTGAAGCCCATAATATGTTTCAAAATATGATTGAAAATATCAAAGAAGATTGTATAAAGTTTATTTATCGGGTGAAGATACAACAAAAATCCCAGGCAGTAGAAACAAAACAGGAAGGAGAGGTGCAAGTTCAATTTTCTGGCAAAGAGGCGAAGAGTGAACAAAGAAAACCAAAGACTAAGATTGTATCTCCAAAAAAGAAGATTGGTAGAAATGAACCCTGTCCTTGTGGAAGTGGATTGAAATATAAATATTGTTGTGGCAAATAAAAAATCTAAAGGTGATATTTTTAAAGAAATGAAAATTGGTTTGATGAGGAAATTAAATTTAACAGGGGTGATTGACTAATGATAGATATCGATAGTATTGAGTTAAGATCAAGAATAAGTATGTTGAAAAATAAAATAAAAGAATTAGGAGATCATCTTTGAAGTCCAGAAAAAAGAAAAACGAGTAAAAGAAATTGCAGAACAAATGAATTTAAATTCATTCTGGCAGGATCAAGCACGAGCAAATTTAATAAGCAAAGAGCTTAAAGACCTAAAAAATGTAATAGAGCAATATCAAAAAATAAATGAACAATTGGAAGAAATGGATATTCTCTATGATTTAAATAGTCAGGAAAATAATGGCGAGATATGGCAGGAGATTTTATTTAAAATTCAGGATTTGGAGAATGATGTTAGTTATCAGGAGAGAAGTCTTCTCTTCTCTGGAGAATATGATAAGAATAATGCGATTTTATCAATTCATTCTGGTGCTGGTGGTACTGAATCTCAGGACTGGGCAGAGATGCTTCTCAGGATGTATCTTAGATGGGCAGAAAAAAATAATTTTAAATCCGAAATAATTGATTTAATGCCTGGGGATGAAGCAGGAATTAAAAGCGTTACTTTTACGGTTAGTGGTAGAAATACCTTTGGTTTATTGAAATCAGAGAAGGGTATTCATCGTTTAGTTCGTATCTCACCTTTTGATGCTAACAAGAGAAGGCATACTTCCTTTGCTTCAGTTGAGGTAATACCGGAAGTTGAGGAGGATATAAAGATTGATATTGCAGAATCAGATTTGAGAATAGATACATATCGGTCTACTGGTGCTGGAGGACAACATGTAAATACTACTGATTCAGCGGTGCGTATAACGCATTTACCTACCAAAATTGTGGTCCAATGCCAGAATGAGCGTTCCCAGTATAGTAATCGGCTAACTGCTATGAAGATATTAAAAGCCAGATTGTTTGAGTATTATCAGAGAAAAAAGGAAGAAGATCTGGAAAGGATAAGTGGGGATAAAAAAGATATTGCCTGGGGAAGTCAAATTCGTTCCTATGTTTTCCAGCCCTATCAAATGGTCAAGGACCACCGAACTAAAGTAGAAAGCAGCAATATCCAACAAATTATGGATGGAGAAATTCAAATATTCATAGATGCTTATCTGCGATTTTCCCAGAAAAGAGGTATTGATTAATTTTTTAAATATGAAAAACACACTCTTCACTTATGTTAGTAATTAGTTTAAGAATTAAGCTATAAAGATTAAGATATATAAAATAAAATTATTACCTGAAGTCCGGAAAAATGACAATACTGACAATAAAGTATCGATTAGAAAATGGTAGAACCAAAAGAAAGAAAATGGTAACCAGTAGTTATTAAAAGGTTAGTTCTTTTTTAGAATAATGTCAATAACAGCCGCCATTCGACAGGTGTTTTATTACTTATGAAGGGAGGATATATTTATGCTAAAAGATATGAAAATAAAGAATTTTATGGATTTACTTGCTTCAAAATCTGCTACACCAGGAGGAGGAAGTGTAGCAGCATTGATTGGCGCTATGGGAGCTGCTTTACTTTCCATGGTCAGTAATCTAACAGTGGGAAAAGAAAAATATCAAGACGTGGAGGAAGAAATTAAAGAATTGCTTAAAAAAAGTGAAAGATTAAGAGCATCCCTGGAAGAACTTATGGAAAAAGATATAGAAGTGTTTAATCAACTTATGGCAGTTATGAAATTACCTAAGACCAATGAGGAAGAAAAGAAAGACAGAAACCAGAAGATGCAGATTGCATTAATAGAGGCAGCCAAAGTACCTTTAGCTGTAGCACGAAAAAGTAAAGAATTAATAGATATTTGCCAGGAGATGGCCAGAAAGGGAAACAAGAATGCAATAAGTGATGTAGGGGTGGGAGTATTACTGGCAGAAGCTGCCTTTAATGGTGCTGTAATTAATGTAAAAGTAAATATGAATTTGATTAAAGATGAAAATCTAAAAAAGGAACTAAATGAAGAAATAAAAAACCTTACTGGATTGATAAAAGGAGAAAAAGACAAAGTTTTAGAAATAGTATTACAAAGACTATAAGTATGCAGTTACTCTTAAGGTCAAATGTACAGCAGCTTATCACTTTTACCTGTACCGAATTTCCTAGTGACATTAACTAAAAACACTCAGATAGAAGAAAAATATAAGGATAAATAAAAAAAGAGAAGAGATATAGTATACTAATAAGAGTAAGGTCAAAAATCTTTTAGAAGCCCCTTGGAAAAAGAGTCATTTTGCTAGTGTGTGATGTATACTGGTATAAATAGCATTATTCTGTAATCCTCAAAAAATATCAAAATTATTTGTTTTTTTCCTAGCATATGTTATAATATTTAATAATAATGATGGATAAATTGCATCATTAATATAAAATGCAACAATAATTGCATATAATTTAGGAAGATTTAGTTCAAATTATGGTTAAAACATCCTCTTTGCAAGACAAGATTGAAAAGGTGTTTTCACAGATGAGTGGAAGCCAGAAGAAGACTGCTTATTACTTACTAGAAAACTACGATAAAGCCGCCTTTTTAACTGCTGCCAAAATGGGTAAAGAAGTAGGTGTTAGTGAATCAACCATTGTCCGTTTTGCCAGTTTATTGGGATATAATGGATTTCCAGAATTGCAAGAATCTCTTCAAAATATGGTTAAAAAACAGTTAACAACTGTTAACCAGTTGAAGAGTTCTATCAATAAAGTATATAAGGGCAAGAATGTATTATATCAGATTCTGCAATCTGATATAGAGAATTTAGAAAAGACTATGAATGAGATTTCAGCCCATTCTTTTGAAAAAATAATATCATATATTTTAAATGCAGATGTAATTTATATTGTTGGATTAAGAACCGCTACTTCAGTATCTTTGTTTTTTTATCAAGCTCTAAGTCTTTTCCTAAGCAATGTCAGGAGTATTACCTCCTTTGGTATGGAAGATTTATTTGAGCGGATTGCCGATATAAATAATAAGGATCTGTTGATTGCTATCAGCTTTCCTCGTTACACCAGAAGAACGGTGGAAATACTGGATCTAGCTATTAAAAAAGGTGCTAAGACAGTTGCAATAACCGATAATATTATTTCGCCTATTGCCCAGAAGTCAGATATTGCGCTAATAGCAAGAAGCAATCTCAATTCTTTCGTTAACTCCTTTACCGCTCCTTTAAGTGTTATAAATGCTATTGTTACAGCAGTAAGTATAAAAAAAGGAAAGCAAACCTTCGAAAAATTATCTAAACTGGAAGAAATATGGGATGAATATAACATTTTTTATTAGTTTTAAATGGTATTTTATTTAATAATAAAAAACAATATTTTGCCAGTAAAGATTATAAATAAAATAGTTTTTATCATAGAGATTAAGCCCTATTCTAACTTAATATTATTTACCGAAGTTCGAAGCAGGTGTTACAGGTGTTAATAGTATTTTGAAAGGTTTACTTAAGAGTCTGACAGAATCCAGTAAAAATGAGAATTGAAAAAATTAACTGAGAAAGAATCAATTATCTTTTTTTAGTGTATTGAACTCTCTTGATATATAAGTATGTTATTTATTAATCTTAATCTAAGAAAGGAGTTCTTAGTGTGAAAATTAAAGAAAAGCAAAAGACACAATTATGGTCTATTCTACCCGAGATATATGATATTTTAAATACCAGCCGGGATATGGAGGAAGCCAGGAAAAAACTTTTTAATTTCTGTAAAGATCTGGAATGGGCTTATCGTGAGGGATTAAGACCACTTCATAAATTAGATTTTGGAATTACCTTAGAGGCGATAAAGGTATTTATCAATCTTATCTCGAAACGCAATGAAAAGATAGCAGGCTTCAGCACTCTTCAATATTTATGGGAGTTGGCACAAAATGAGCTTGACAGTCATCGAGAACCATCAGAGTCTTTTTTAGAGGAATGCCGCCATCTCTTTTTGGCTATGTCTGGAAAATCAAATATAGCACATGGCTGGTTGGGTCCCGTTCTAGAAAAAGAAGGTATTAAAATGATTGATTTTCAGAAGCTTAAAGGGAGAGAAGCCGGTAAAGCACGATCAAATTATCTAGACCAACTCTATAATAAAGTAAATGAATATATTAACCGTTATCCCTCCGGTTTAGACAATGAATTAATCAGAGAACGACAGCAGAATATCCGTAAAATTAGAGATTTCTTCTCAGTAAATGAAGAGGACTGGTATGATTATCAATGGCAGATTAAGCATATCTTTAAAGATAAAGAGGGATTGGAACAATTAAAACAGCTGATTCCTATGACCCAGGAGGAGATCAGGGCCATAGAGCTTGCCTTGGATCAAGGTATTCCCTTTGGGATCACTCCTTATTATCTATCACTCTTCGACTTCTCCCGTGATGATCGGAAATATGATTACCAGGTACGTTCTCAGGTAATTCCACCCATGCATTATGTGAAATTAATGCGAGAACATCGTCAGGAAAGGAATTATTATTTTGACTTCATGGGAGAGCATGATACCTCCCCGGAAGAACTTATTACCAGACGCTATCCCATGATCTCCATATTAAAACCCTATGATACCTGTCCCCAGATCTGTGTTTATTGTCAGCGTAACTGGGAGATTACCGGACCCATGTTGCCAGAAGGAATGCCTACCAAAGAAAAGATTGATCAGGCAATTTCCTGGTTTTCGGATCATCCGTCCATGTGTGACATACTGGTTACGGGGGGAGATCCTTTAGCTTTAGATGATGAACTTATCAAGTATATAATGGATAGATTGTGTTCCTTCAAACATGTAGTTAATATTCGCTGGGGAAGCCGTATCTTTGTCACTGTACCCTATCGTATCACACATAAATTAGCTGAATTATTGTCTAAATATGTAGAGCCGGGTAAACGTAATGTCGCTATGGTAACTCACATTGAAAGTGCTGCGGAAATAACACCTGATCTATCGGAAGCGGTAAGAAAGATAAGGAATAAGGGTATTTATGTCTACAATCAATTGGTCTATACCCTGGAGACCAGTCGCCGTTTCCAGAATGCCTCTACCCGTATTGCTATGAAGAAGGCAGGGGTTGATCCGTACTATACCTTCTACCCTAAAGGGAAGATTGAACATAAGGATTATCTAATTCCCGTAGCACGTCTCTGGCAGGAGCGCAAGGAAGAAGCTCGACTCTTACCCGGAATCTTCCGTACTGATGAGCCAGTATTTAATGTACCTCGTCTGGGAAAAAATCACATTAGAGCCTGGCAGGATCGAGAATTAATAGCTTTAACTCCTGAAGGTCAGAGAGTCTACCTCTGGCATCCCTGGGAAAAAGGGATTGCGCCAGTGGAACCCTATCTTTACCAGGATATCTCTATCTATGAATATTTACAGGAATTACAGGATAGGGGAGAAGATATTAAGGAATACAGTTCTATCTGGTATTATTACTAATAATTGTTCTGAAATAATTAAATATTATTCTGCATACGAGCACTGAATTTCTTTAGGTTAAAAAAAGAGGAGGTGGTCAGATAGTAAGAGAAAAAAGAATAACATTTTTCTTATTAATTTATAAAAAAGAAGGAGGAGAAGATGAGAAAACTGGGATGTTTTTTATTAACAATATTTCTTTTATTACTAGTATTTAATGGAATTGGTTCAGCAACTGAGTTTTTGACCTTTGGTACCGGTAGTCCAGGAGGAGTTTACTATCTTTTAGGAGGAGCAATGGCGGATTTCTGGACTAGGTTACTTGATGTTGATGTTACAGCAGAATCTACCGCGGCTTCGGTTGAGAATTGTCGGCTCACCGGAAGCAATGAAGTTCAACTTGGTATGGCGATGAGTGATGTAGCTTTTAAGGCTTACCATGGACAGGTGCAATTCGAGAATAACAAACAACCTATATTGGCATTGTTTTCCATGTATCCAGCTCTTCAACATTTCATTAGCATTGACCCAGAAATTAAATCGGTTAGTGACTTACAAGGCAAAAAGGTCTCAGTAGATGCTCCGGGAAGCGGATGTGAAACGATGGCTAGATTAATCATTGAGGCTGCCGGTTTATCTTATGATGATATGCAGGTAAGCTATTATTCCCAGCCAGAAGCAGCCCAGGCCATGAAGGACAGGAATATCGATGCCCTTTTCTATAATTTTGCCTATCCTGGAGCAGCAGTGCAAGAAATAACTGCAGTCCGGGATGTTTATTTTGTTCCAATAGATGATGATATTATAGAAAAATTATCAGCCGAATATGGTTATTATATGAGAGGTGCCTTTCCTCCTGGAGTTTATAAAGGACAGGATGTGGAAGTTCCTTCAATCCAGGTAGGTAATGATGTAGTTGTTAATGTGAACGTTGATGATGAAATTGCATATCAATTGACAAAAGCATTATTTGAAAATGCCGAAGACTTACATGATGTGCATCCGGCAGCTCATCAGTTTGTACCGGAAAATGGAGTAAAAACTTCTATTCCTCTCCACCCCGGTGCTGCTAGATACTTTGAAGAGATAGGTTTAGGAGAATTTGTACGTAAATAAACATGGTAAAAGAGTCAGGGAAAAAGTGATTTCCCTGACTCTTCTTTTTTTATTTCTTTTATGCTTTTTATGGGCAAGCATAATAATATCTGGCAGCCTCCAGAGTGTACATTATTTTCTAAAGGTTATTAAAAGAGATAGCCAGGTAACTTTATTATCAATAGAAGTTTGTTATGATGATATTTTTTATCTTGAATATATCAATTCCAGAGATTTGAATCCTATCATTGACGTATTTCGGGTAGGGGGAAAAGGTTATTTTTATCTTTTAGAGGAAAGGTATCCTTGGTATGGAGTAGGTCAGGAATATCATCAATCAAAAGATATCTTTTTTGAAGATGGGATGGTAGTTGTCAGATTAAATAAAGAGATGAATATATTGCCGCTAAGAGTTGCCTACACTGTAGAACAGATATTAAAAGTAAATAATAAGCAATACTTGCTTAATAGTTTAGCAAAAAGCGGAGAAGCCATTGATTTGTTAGTTGAAGTAAAAGGAGGTCAGGGAAATAGTGAATAAAAATGGAGCAGATAAACAACAGGAAAAGGAAAACACATTATCCAAACCGCCACTCAGTGAAAACGATAAAATTACCAAAGAGCTGGAAGAATTTGAATTTAAGGCCAAAAGAACCCTGGAGGGATACTGGTTTACTCCTATTTTCATAGCTTCTGTGGGTTTATTTCTCTTTCATATGTATACAGGATGGTTTGGCGCTTACTTTAGTTTAATTCAACGGTCTATACATTTTATGCTAATTCTAATCATTACCTTTTCTTTATTTGCTCGGACAGAAAAGATTAGAAGGGATATAATTCAGTGGTATGATTTTATTTTTATAGCTTTGGTTATAATTCTATGTTTTTATATTTTAACCAATATTCATGAATTAGTATGGAGAGCTGGCAATCCTAATCAAGTTGACGTCATTCTGGGCATAGTCCTTATTTTAATCACATTAGAAGCAACCAGGAGGGCAGTGGGGAAACCATTAATGTTTGTAGCTATTTTTTTTCTACTTTATGCCCTGTTACTGGGACCCTACATGCCTGGTAGGTTTGCACATGGTACATTCTCTATTAGGAGAGTAGCTTATTACCTGTATCTAACGGATGCTGGAATATTTGGTACGCCGTTAGGTGTATCAGCTAATTTTGTCTATCTCTTTATCCTTTTTGGTTCCATTTTAAATAAAACCGGTGCCGGTCAATTTTTTATTGATTTTGCAACAGCGTTGACCGGTTATACCAGGGGAGGGCCTGCTAAAGCTGCCGTGGTATCCAGCGGTATGATGGGAACTATTTCCGGCAGTTCAACGGCTAATACGGTTACAACCGGAAGCTTTACCATTCCATTGATGAAGAGCGTTGGCTACAGTTCGATTTTTGCAGGCGCTGTCGAACCGGTTGCCTCAACGGGTGGACAGATTATGCCTCCCATTATGGGTGCAGCTGCCTTCATTATGGCTGAATTTTTAGGAGTCCCTTATATCGAAGTAGCTAAAGCAGCCATATTGCCGGCCGTCTTTTACTACCTGGCTCTTTTTATGGCAGTTGATTTTAGAGCAGCCAGAATAGGATTAGTAGGATTGAAAAGGGAACAATTGCCTAATTTAGCAAAAACTTTAAAAATCGGATGGATTTTATTAGCCCCCATCTTTACCCTAATTTATCTATTAATAAATGGCTATTCACCACAAAAATCTGTAGTATCCAGTATAGCTATTTTAATAGTCATCAGCATGTTCAATGCCAAGACAAGGTTAACTCCAAGGAAATTAATGGAAGCATTGATTGATGCAGGAATGGCAGCCACAACTGTTGCTGTTGCCTGTGCTGCTGCCGGTATTATTGTAGGAATTACTACCATGTCAGGATTGGGCTTGAAGTTTACTGGCATCGTTTTTAATCTTTCCAGAGGTATTCTACCCATTGCTTTGTTTTTGGCTTCCATATCCTCCCTGGTTCTGGGGATGGGAGTACCCACCACTGCCAATTATGTCATCATGGCTACTCTGATTGCACCGGCTTTGATCAGGCTGATGGCAGCAAATTCACATTTGATTCTTCCACATTTATTTGTTTTTTATTATGGAATTCTGGCCGATATCACGCCACCGGTTATGCTAGCTGTGTTTGCCGGGGCAGCCATTGCCAGGGCTCCTTCTTTGAAGGTTGGGGTTGAAGCAATGAAATTGGCCGTTCCCGGTTATATACTGCCCTTTATGTTTATCTATCATCCGGAGATTATTGCCTGGAATTTTATGCCAGATTTGAATTTAGCTCGGTTAGTCTATGGTATTGTCATGGCTTTAGCTATGTCACTTGGTTTTGCAGGAGCAACTCAAGGATACTTTTTAAGAAAGACTTCCCAATTAGAAAGAATACTTCTTTTTGTAGGTTCATTTTTGGTAATACCAGCACAATTATATCTTAATATATTAGGAGTTGGCTTAATTGTATTAGTTTTGACATTACAAATTATAATGAAACCAAAAAAATTATAATTTTGGAAAAATATTAAATTGACAAATAAAAGAGATATGGTATTCTATTAATGGTTAATCCATTAGTCAATTAGTCCAATTTATAAGGTTTTAATACAATGGAAATAGAAATCAACAGAAACAGTAGAATACCATTATATCTTCAGATTAAGGAACAGCTCAAAGAGCTTATTCAGAATGGTCAAATGAAAAAAGATTCCCAATTACCTACCGAAAGAGACCTTTCCCTGAAACTTAAAGTTAGCCGTAATACAGTGAGTATGGCATATAAAGAGCTTATTCAAGAGAAAATTATTTCTTCCATTCCAGGCAAGGGTACCTTTGTCATTACCGAACTAGAGCAAGGAATTTATTCATATAACAGTATAAATAAATCACCGGTAATCAGGAATATTGATTTAGCTATTCAGAAGGCTTTAGAGTTAAATATTCAATTTGAAGATTTTATACGTTTAGTCAGTCATCGATTTAAAGAAAAGAGAAATCTTTTTAGCAACGTACATATAGCTTTTATTGAATGTAACCAAGAACAATTACTTCACTTCTCCCAAAGATTGGAATTAGGCACAGGTATTCATATAACTCCTATTTTAATAGATGAAATGTATAATCAAAAAGATTATTTCCTGGAAAAAATGAAGTCAGTTGATTTAGTAGTGACAACTTTTTTTCATCTCCAGGAAGTGCAAGATTATTTAAAGCATGAGAACAAGAAAATTATTGCCATAGCATTAGATCCACAAATTGAAACCATGGTTAAAATTGCCCGCAGTGCTTCCTCAGATATGAATATTGGTTTAATTTGTTTAACCAGTAAATTTGCCGAAAGAGTTGTAAAATCTATTAATAATGCAGGTATAAAATTCAAAAAAATAATATTCACCACAACTCGGAAGGCAGATGAATTAAAAGAATTGATTAATAATAGTGATATCTTAATAGTCTCTCCTGGTAGAAAGAAGGAAATCCAACAATTGAATGCTAAAAAAATATCCTTAATTGAATTCATTTATATTCCTGATAAGGGTTCCATTGATACTTTAAAGAAAACCATATTTGATATCAAAAGGAAAGAGGTGACCTAACAAGGAAATGGATAAAACAGATAATTTAAGGATTTATCAAAATGAGAAGACAGTAATAACTGTAAATGAAGATTGGTGTAAATCATGTGGGATTTGTATACAGTTTTGTCCCAAAAAAGTTTTAGTAAGTCATGAGAGGGGTTGTCCTGTGGCAAAAAATATTGATGATTGTATAAATTGCATGTTATGTGAATTAAGATGCCCAGATTTTGCTATTCATGTGGAAAAGAAAGAAAAAAATATTAACCAGGTTATGGAACATAAAGGTCTGGAGGACTAGTTATGACAGATAAAAATAAAACGGTTAAGATTTTACAGGGTAATGAAGCATGTGTAGAAGGAGCCCTTTTAGCTGGTATACGTTTTTTTGCTGGTTATCCCATCACTCCTGCTTCTGAAATTGCTGAAGGAATGGCTATACGGCTTCCTGAGTTAGGAGGAGTATTTATGCAAATGGAAGATGAAATTGCCAGTATGGCTGCAGTTATAGGTGCTTCTTTAACTGGAGTTAAAGCAATGACTGCCAGTTCTGGTCCCGGAATCTGCTTGAAGCAGGAAAATATAGGATTTGCTGCAATTACTGAGGTCCCATGTGTTATTGTTAATGCTCAAAGAGGTGGGCCTAGTACAGGATTGCCAACTAAACCAGCTCAAGGGGACGTAATGCAAGCTCGCTGGGGAACACATGGAGATCATTCTATGATAGCTCTGGCTCCTTCAGACGTAAATGAAATATTACATATAACCATAAAAGCTATTAATTTTAGCGAAAGATATCGCACTCCAGTGATGCTATTATTGGATGAAGTCATTGCTCATATGCGTGAAAAAGTAAATATCCCTACCAATGAAGAGGTTGAAATTATTGATAGAAAAAAACCAACTGTAGATAAAGAGAATTTTTTACCTTATAAAGCAGATCAGGACCTGGTTCCTCCCATGGCTAATTTTGGTAGCGGATATAGGTATCATGTTACTGGTTTAATCCATAATGAAAAGGGTTATCCAACTGCAAATACCAAAGAAATCGATCAGTTCTTGAGAAGATTAACTAACAAAATAGAATTATACAAAAAGGATATTATTATAGAGGAAAAGTTTTTGCTGGATGATGCCAGAATAGCAGTTATTGCCTATGGTTCTGTAGCAAGAGCAGCACAAAGAACGGTTAAGTTAGCTAGAGAGAAAGGCATAAAAGCTGGTTTATTAAAATTAGTCACCCTCTGGCCTTTCAGCGACGATACGATTAATCAATTAGCAGGACAGGTTGATTTAATGTTGGTGCCAGAAATGAATTTAGGTCAGATGGTACGTGAGGTGCAAAGAGCGGCTGAAGGTAAATGCCGTGTTGTTTCTTATGGCAGAGTTGATGGGGAGTTGATCAATCCTATGGAAATTCTTTCTAAGATTGAGGAGGAAAGTAAATATGAATAATTCTATTACCCAGTATTTTAGAGAAGAAATGTTTCCTCATATCTGGTGTCCTGGTTGTGGAAATGGTATTATTCTAGGGGCAATATTAAGGGCAATTAATAGTATAGGATGGGAAAAGGATGAGATTGTAATGGTTTCGGGAATCGGTTGTTCCAGTCGCATTACTGGTTATGTTGATTTTAATACTATGAATACTACTCATGGCAGAGCATTACCTTTTGCAACAGGCATAAAGATGTCTAATCCCAACTTAAAGGTAATTGCCGTAATGGGTGATGGCGATTGTGCGGCGATAGGTGGCAACCATTTTATTCACTCTGCTCGTCGTAATATAGATATCACTGCCATTATTATAAATAATATGATTTATGGCATGACTGGAGGCCAATATTCTCCTTTAACACCAACTGGTAAGTTTGGTTCCACAGCTCCCTATGGTAATATTGACCAGACTTTTGATATATCTGCTTTAGCTGCCAGTGCTGGTGCTTCTTATGTAGCACGCGGAAATATTTTTGATGTCAATCAGACCACTCGTTTTATTAAAAAGGCTTTACTTAAAAAAGGCTTTTCTGTAGTAGAAGTAATATCAGATTGTCCCATTTCTTTTGGTAGAATTAATAAGTTGAGAACTCCTGTTCAAATGTTAGAGTGGATAAAAAGCATCACGGTGCCTAAAACAACCTGGGAAAAATTATCAGAAGAAGAAAAGGAAGGAAAAATACCCACAGGGGAATTTTTAGATATTAATATACCTGAATATACTGATAAATACCAGGAAATCTGTATTAGGGTCCAACAAGGAAGGAGAGAAAAATGAGAAAAGAAGTTTGTTTAAGTGGTTCAGGAGGACAGGGATTAATACTGGCTGGCATTATTTTAGCTGAGGCGGCCGGTATTTTTGACGGATTTGAAATAGCTCAAACTCAATCTTATGGTCCAGAAGCCAGAGGTGGTGCCAGCAGGTCAGAAGTAATTATTAGTGATAAAAAAATAGATTATCCTAAAATTATAAAGTCAGATATATTACTTGCTTTAACACAACAAGCCTGTGATAAATATGTCCAGAATTTAAAAGAGGATGGATTATTATTGATTGATTCAACAAATGTTTCAGATATTCCGTCTTTTCCCGGGAAAATTTATCAATATCCTATTACCAAAGATGCTATTAACATTCTTGGAAACCAATTAGTAACTAATATTATATCTTTAGGTATTATGGTTCAATTAACAAATATTGTTACTAAGAATGCTATCAGGAAAGCACTGCAAAACAGAATACCGGAAAGAATAAGAGATTTAAATAAAAAAGCATTAGAGTTTGGTTTTCAAATAGGAGAAAAATTTATTAATTAAGGTATAATTTTTATCTGGAAAGGAATTAATTAAATGAAGATTTTAGTTGTAAACTCTGGTAGTTCCTCAATAAAATATCGTCTTTTTGATATGGCCGATGAATCTTTATTAGCCAAGGGTCTGATAGAAAGAATAGGAATCAAAGGTTCATTAATAAATCATTATCCTGCTGGGAGAGATGTTATAAAAAAGGTGTTAGATATACCAGATCATCGTAAGGGAATTGAATTGGTAATAGATGCCCTATTGAATAATGAATACGGTGTAATCAAAGATATTTCAGAAATATCAGCAGTAGGTCATCGAGTAGTGCATGGTGGCGAAAAATATTCTGGTTCAGTGTTGTTAAATGAGGATGTAATGAATACCCTTAATGAATTTATTGAATTAGCCCCACTGCATAATCCACCAAATATTCTGGGTATAAAAGTATGTCAGGAACTATTACCTGATACTCCACAGGTTGGAGTATTTGATACAGCTTTTCATCAGTCTATTCCTGAGCAAGCATTTCTTTATGGCTTACCATATATTTATTATGAAAAATATCGTATAAGAAGATATGGTTTTCATGGAACATCTCATAAATATGTAGCATACAAAGCAGCAGAAATTTTAGGTAAAGATTTAAAAGAATTAAAGATAATTACCTGCCACCTGGGCAATGGTTCCAGTATAACTGCAGTCAAAGAAGGTAAATCAATTGATACCAGTCTCGGTTTTGGCACCATTTCTGGCATAATTATGGGGACTCGTTGTGGAGATCTTGATCCAGCAATTATTCCTTATTTGATGGAGAAAGAAAATCTTAATTTTGAGCAAATAAACAATATCCTCTATAAAAAGAGTGGATTAATGGGATTATCAGAAGGCATATCCAGTGATATGCGTGATTTGGAAGAGGAAACAATAAAGGGAAATAAAAAGGCTAAAAGAACCTTAGATGTTTTAAATTATGGCTTGAAGAAGTATATCGGTGCTTATACAGCAGCTATGAATGGTCTGGACGTTCTAGTATTTACAGCCGGTATTGGGGAAAATTCGCCCATGTTAAGGAGTGAAGTTTGTAAAAGTCTAAGCTTCTTAGGTATAAAGATTGATGATAATAAGAATGATAATTTGAGAGGTAAAAAAGAAATAATTAGTACTGGAGATTCAAGAGTGGCTGTTTTGGTAATACCAACTAATGAAGAATTGATGATAGCTAAAGATACAGTAGAGATTTTCAATAATTTAAAATGATGATTCATATTTCAAAACATGAGAGAGGAAAATAGATGTATCGTATTAAAAAGAAAACAAAATTATACCAGGATATATACAGCATGTGGATAGAAGCACCAGAAGTTGCAAAAACAGTACAGCCGGGTCAGTTTATTATTTTAATGACCAAAGAAAAGGGTGAAAGAATACCCCTAACCGTTGCTGATTATGAACAAAATAAGGGATTGGTGCAAATTGTTTTTCAGGTAGTTGGCAAAACAACAGATGAATTATCTCATTTTCAGGAAGGGGAATATTTATATTCCTTTATTGGTCCTTTAGGTCATAAATCAGAAATAGATTTTTTTGGTACAGTTGTAGTAGTAGGAGGAGGAACCGGTATAGCATGTATTCACCCTATAGCACGTAACTTAAAAGAGGCTGGTAACAGAGTAATTGCTATCATTGGAGCCAGAACCAAAGAATTAATCATTATGGAAAACGAATTGAGAGCAGTATCAGATGAATTAATTATTACTACTGATGATGGCAGTTATGGAAGAAAGGGATTTGTTACAGATGCTTTAAAAGAGAAACTCGATCAGGATACTTCTATCAAAAGAATATGGACTATTGGGCCACCTATTATGATGAAAGTAACCACTGAACTGACTAAGTCTTATCGAGTTGATACTATTGTTAGTCTTAATACCATTATGGTTGATGGAACAGGTATGTGTGGTTCCTGTCGAGTTTCTATTGGAGGAGAAACAAAATTTGTCTGTACTGATGGTCCTGAGTTTGATGGACAATTAGTCAACTGGGAAGAATTTATGAATAGAATCTACCGTTATAAAGAAGAAGAAAAAGAATCATGGCAACATTTTAAGGGTCAAAATGAATGCAGGTGTAAGGAGAATTAATATGGCTGAGATGATTGAGATGAAAGAAAGAACAAAAAGAGAACAAGTCCCCATGAAAGAACAGTCACCATCTGATCGCATTCATAATTATAACGAAGTTCCTCTAGGATATACAAAAGAAGAGGCAATTTTTGAAGCACAGCGATGTTTACAGTGTAAAAATCCTACCTGCATGAAGGGATGTCCAGCAGAAATAAATATTCCCACTTTTATACGATATATTGTAGAAGAGAATTTTGCCAAGGCTTATTTGACAATCCTAGAAACAGATGCCCTACCAGCGGTAACCGGAAGAGTCTGCCCTCAAGAAGAACAATGCCAAAAAGAATGTGTTTTAAATAAACGTGGTAAAGCAATTGCTATAGGAAGATTGGAGCGATTTGTGGCTGATTGGGCAAGAGAAAATGGAATACATGGAATAAAAAATGCTGATAATCAGAAGGGTATAAAGGTAGCTGTCGTTGGTTCTGGACCTGCAGGGTTAACCTGTGCCGCAGACCTTGCTAAAATGGGATACCAGATAATCCTTTTTGAGGCACTACATAAGCCTGGAGGTGTACTTGTATATGGAATTCCAGAATTCAGGCTTCCCAAGTCAATTGTTGAATATGAAGTTAATGAGATAAGGCAATTAGGAGTGAAAGTAATCACTAATCAGGTAATAGGTGCTACCAGAAGCGTAAAAGATTTGACAAAAGAGTTTGATGCCATATTTCTGGCTAATGGAGCAGGAGCCCCCCGTTTTATGAATATTCCGGGAGAAAATATGAATGATGTCTATTCAGCTAATGAATTTCTAACTCGGTCTAATTTAATGAAAGCATACTTATTTCCGAAATACGACACTCCAATAAAAATCAGGGAAAGAGCTGCTACTATCGGAGCCGGAAATGTGGCAATGGATTCGGCACGAACTGCCCTACGCCTTGGTGCTAAAGAATCATATATAATTTATCGACGTTCTAGGGCAGAAGTACCAGCTAGAGCAGAAGAAGTACATCATGCTGAAGAAGAAGGAGTTATATTCCATTTTTTAACTTTACCAATCCGAATCCTGGGAGATAAGGAAGGAAGAGTAACCGGGATGGAATGTGTAAGAATGAAGTTAGGAGAACCGGATAAATCAGGCAGAAGAAGGCCTATTCCTATTGATAATTCCAACTTTGTTTTAGAAGTAGATATGGTAATTGATGCCATAGGCACAATGGCTAATCCAATTGTAGCCAGAAGTGCTAAGGGTGTGGAGGTGAATCAATGGGGTTATTTTAAAGTTGATGAAAAAACTAAAATGACGACCTGTAAAGGTATTTTTGCCGGAGGTGATATAGTAAGAGGATCAGCTACTGTTATTTCTGCTGTAGGCGATGGGAAGATAGCTGCCCGTTCTATTGATGCCTATTTGTCTTCAGGAAAGAGCTTAAGAAAAAAATCTATAGTGTCTAGTGAAGTAAAATAATAAAATATTTGGAGGTCTAATAATGTCTCGAGATAAAGAAATGAATCCTTTTGAAATTGTTCAAGCTCAGTTTGATGAAAATGCCAGAAAGTGTAATTTAAATAAGTCGATGCAAGAATTTTTAAGAGAAGCTGAACGAGAAATTAGAGTAAGGATACCGGTAGAAATGGATGATGGAACAACTAAAACATTTACCGGATTTCGCGTTCAGCATTCCACTGCTCGAGGTCCAGCTAAAGGTGGTTTAAGATTTGCCGAAGATGAAACTATAGATATGGTCAGGGCATTAGCTATGATGATGGCTTGGAAATGTGCCGTAGTTAATATTCCTTTGGGGGGAGGAAAAGGTGGTGTGGTTTGTAATCCCAGAGAGCTTTCTGATCGGGAAACAGAGAAACTTTGCCGAGGTTGGGTCAGAAAGGTTTATGAATTTGTTGGCCCTGAAATGGATGTGCCTGCACCTGATGTAGCAACTAATCCTCAGGATATGCTTTGGATTATGGATGAATATGATACTATTGCCAGGCGAAGGAGGCCGGGATTTGTTACTGGTAAGGCTGTTGGTGTTGGAGGTTCTTTAGGGAGAACTGAAGCAACAGGTTATGGAGTGATTTATTGTGTTAGAGAAGCCTTAAAAAGATTAAATATTGATTTTAAAGGAGCAACTGCATCAATTCAAGGGGCTGGAAATAATGCTCAGTATTGTTGTGAAAAATTTGTTGAATATGGTGGGAAAGTTATTGCTATGTCCTGCTGGGATCCTAATGATAAAAAGGCTTATACCTATAGTTGTCAGGAGGGCATTAATCCTAATGATCTATTTGCTCCTGGTACTTTAGATAAATTTGGTACCATCAATCCTGAAAAGGCAAAGTCTTTTGGCTGGAAGCAGGAAGACGCAGATGCCTGGTTAAGAAAATCAGTCATCGTATTGATACCTGCTGCTTTAGGTTCGGCTGTTCATAAAGATAATGTTAAAGATATAGATTTTAATACAGTTAAAATTTATGCTGAGGCTGCCAATACACCAACTACGCCCGAAGCAGATAAAATCATAAAAGAGAAAGGTGTTTTTCTAATTCCAGATTTTCTTTGTAATGCCGGAGGAGTAACTGTCTCCTATTTTGAGCAGGTGCAGAATAATATGAACTATTACTGGCCAAAAGAAGAAGTTTTTGAAAAATTGAATCACATTATGACCTCAGCCTTTAATGATGTTATAGATTTAGCTGAAAAAGGAAAATTATATCACAGAGATGCGGCTTACGTTATTGCTATTAAAAGAGTTGCCCAGGCAGTTGAGGGCAGAGGTTGGGTGAGAACAAAAAAATAACGAGAAACAATATAGGTTAGGGTTAATAATCACCTAACCTATATTTTAATTGAGGTAAAATAAAAAAGAATGAAAGTCTTTGCACTAATAGGGGAAAGCGGAACTGGCAAGAGCCATAAAGCTCTCTTGATTGCTCACCAGGAAAATATTGAATATATTATTGATGATGGTCTTCTAATTAAAAAGGATAAAATTTTAGCAGGTCTGTCAGCCAAAAAAGAATTGAATAAGATTCAAGCAATTAGAAGGGCTATCTTTTTTGATAAAGAACATGCCCAAGCGGTTAAAGAAATAATTAAAAAAGAAAAACCTAAAAAAATAATGGTTTTGGGTACATCAATAGAAATGATAGAAAAAATAATTCAAACCCTGAAACTACCACCTTTAAATAAAGTATTTAATATAGAAGATGTGTCCAGTGAAAAGGAAATACAACTAGCCCGGGCAAGTAGATCTAAGGAGGGAACACATATCATACCCCTACCAGGAATTGAAATACAGAGGAAGTTTCCTATAAATTTAGTAGAGTCATTAGAAATATTTTATCGGAAACGATATATTAATAGAAAAATAGGAGAACGAACAGTTGTTCGGCCTCCATTTAGTTATTTTGGAAAATTATTTATATCAGAAAATGCTATCTTAGATATAATCTATTTTAATATCAAAAACTTTAAGGATGTTATTAGAATTGGAAAAACAAAAATAAATATTAATGATGAAGGTATTTTAATACAGATTAACCTTACCTTAAAATATGGTAAGAATATACCGGATATGGTAAGGATAATTCAAGAAAATTTAAAGAAAGAGCTTGATTATATTACTGGCATTAATATTAAAAAAATAGATGTACTAATAGAGAATTTAATACTAGAAAAGAATAAAATTACTTATAATATAAGTTAATAGCCTTAACCTGGCTTTTATTATACATTTAAACATTTAAGAAATGTAAAAATTACCTTAATCTACTTAAATATTAGGGAATATTTACTTTTAATTATGTATGGGAAAGGGAGGTGTAATAAGTTGGATTACCAGGAGAAAAAACGAATGGAAAATGCTAAAAGCTATTGGGAAACCAATTCATTAAATAAAGTTTTAAATAAGTTTCCTGAGAGAAAGAAAACATTTGTTACTGGTTCAAATAAGGAAGTCAATAATTTATACGATCCACTTGATTTAGAAGATTATGATTATCTTGATGATTTGGGTTATCCTGGAGAGTATCCTTATACCAGAGGAGTGCAACCAACCATGTATCGGGGCAGGTTGTGGACTATGAGGCAATATGCTGGTTTTGGGGACGCCGAGGAATCTAATAAAAGGTACAAATACCTGTTAAAAAATGGACAGACCGGTTTAAGTATTGCCTTTGACCTTCCAACCCAAATTGGTTACGATTCCGATCATCCTATGGCGCATGGTGAAGTAGGAAAAGTTGGAGTAGCAATTGATACTTTAGAGGATATGGAAATATTATTTGATGGCATTCCCTTAGACCAGGTTAGTACTTCTATGACTATTAATGCTCCCGCAGCAATTTTATTGGCCATGTATACTGCTATTGCTGAAAAACAGGGAATCCCAGCATCAGAATTAAATGGTACTATTCAAAATGATATCTTAAAAGAATATATTGCCAGGGGTACCTATATATTCCCACCCCTTCCTTCTATGAGATTGATCACTGATATTTTTGATTATTGTTCTCAGAAATTACCAAAGTGGAATACCATTAGTATAAGTGGTTACCATATTAGAGAGGCTGGATCAACTGCTATTCAGGAGATTGCCTTTACTTTAGCTAATGGGATTGCTTATGTTGATGCCGCTGTAAAGAGAGGTCTAGATATTGATACTTTTGCTCCTAGATTGTCTTTTTTCTTTAATGCTCACAATGATTTATTTGAAGAAGTAGCTAAATTTAGAGCTGCTCGTAGATTATGGGCAAAAATTATGAAAGACCGCTTTGGAGCGAAAAATCCAAAATCAATGATGCTTCGTTTTCATACTCAAACTGCAGGATGTACACTAACTGCACAACAGCCCGATAATAACGTAGTAAGAGTAACAATCCAAGCTCTGGCTGCAGTGTTAGGAGGTACTCAGTCATTACATACCAATTCCAGAGATGAAGCGCTTTCTCTGCCATCTCAGAAATCAGTGAGAATTGCCTTAAGGACTCAACAGATTATTGGTTATGAAAGCGGAGTGGCAGAAACTGTAGATCCGATGGCAGGTTCTTATTATCTGGAAAAGTTAACCACTGAAATTGAACAAGGCGTGAAAGATTATATCAATCAGATTGATCAGTTAGGAGGATCTCCGAAAGCAATTGAAAAGGGATTTATCCAGAGAGAAATACAAAATAGTGCTTATCAATATCAGAAAGATATTGAAGACAAAAAAAGAATAATAGTTGGTGTTAATAAATTTCAGTCAGAAGTAGAAGAACCTATGAAAGATTTGTTAAAAGTAAAGCCGGAAATAGAGAAAAGACAGGTAGAGAAATTGAAAAAAGTTAAAGAGAAAAGAAATGAAAAAGTAGTTCGTAAAAATTTGATGGAATTAAAAAAGATTGTCAGTACTGAACAAAATATTATGCCTGCTATTCTTGATTGTGTGAGAAGCTATGCTACTCTGGGAGAAATATGTGACAAACTCAGAGAAGTTTTCGGTGAATATAAAGAATCTATAAAGATATAGAGACAAGGAAGGTGTACTATGAAAAATACTAGAATTAGAGTTCTGGTTGCAAAACCAGGTTTAGATGGTCATGATCGTGGAGCTAAGGTAATTGCCAGAGCTTTGCGAGATGCCGGGATGGAGGTTATCTATACTGGCTTGAGACAGACTCCGGAACAAATAGTAGAAACAGCGATACAGGAAGATGTGAATGTAATTGGATTAAGTATTCTTTCTGGTGCACACATGTATCTATTTCCTAAAATAATGGAATTATTAACAGAAAAAGAGGCAACTGATATTGTAGTAATTGCGGGGGGGATTATTCCAACTGAGGATATTATGGAATTAAAGAAAATAGGAATTAAAGAAATATTTACTCCAGGAACAGATACCAATAAAATTGTTAAATTTATTAAAGAAAATGTCAAGATTGCCTAATATTGGATAGGAGAGTAATTAGATGAATTTGAGCAGTAGAGTACGTCAGGGCGATACCAGAGCTGTAGCAAAGCTTATTACTATGGTGGAAAATGATTTTCAACATGCTCAAAAAATATTGCAGGAGCTGCAACAATATTGTGGCAAGGCAATTGTTATTGGAATTACTGGTCCCCCTGGTTCAGGTAAAAGTACCATAACTGACCGGCTGACTAAGCATGTAAGAAAAATGGGGAAGAAAGTTGGCATTATTGCTATTGATCCGAGTAGTCCATTTACAGGTGGTGCTATCCTTGGGGACCGTATAAGGATGCAAGATCTGGCAACAGATAAGGAAGTGTTTATTCGTAGTATTGGAACCAGAGGTCATTTAGGAGGTTTATCACGTTCTACCCAGGCTATTGTTAAGATAATGGAGGCAATGGGAAAAGATATTATTTTTATTGAAACAGTTGGAGTAGGTCAATCAGAAATTGAGGTAATTAAAGTTTCCGATATTATTTTATTGGTAGTAATGCCTGGTATGGGGGACGATATTCAGGTAATAAAAGCAGGCATTATGGAAATAGGTGATATATTTGTAGTTAATAAAGCAGATCGGGATGGAGCTGACAAGCTAATTACAGAAATAGAGATGATGATACATTTAAATGATGATGGGGTAAGAAGTCCTTCTATAATTAAAACTATTGGTACAGAAAATATCGGAATAGATCCATTATGGAAAGAGATTGAAAGATTGATTATTTATTTACAAAATAGTGGACAGATGTATCAAAGAAGAAAAAATCGTATAAGAAAAGAGATTTATGATCTCTTTCAGGAAAACTGGCAGGAAATGTTTTTCCAATTCATTGGAGAGGAAAACCTGGAAAAAGAGGTAGAAAAAGTAATAAAACAGGATAATGATCCTTATAGTGTTGTTCAAAAACTTACTGAAATCTTTAAGGAAAAAATATTTAAAGGGGGTATTTGATTTTGTTTAAGAAAATTAATCATATTGGGATAGCAGTAAAAAAATTAGAGGATTCACTCCCTATTTTTCAGGATATTCTGGGTATGAAGTGTGCAAATATTGAAGAGGTAGCAGATCAAAAGGTAAAAGTAGCTTGTTTGCCGATTGGGGAAAGCAAAATTGAATTATTGGAATCAACTTCTCCAGAAGGGAGTATCACCAGATTTATTGAAAAAAGAGGTGAGGGTATTCATCACATAGCATTTGAAGTTGATAATATAAAAGCAGTACTGGAAGATTTTAAGAAAAAGGGTGTTCAATTAATTGACCAGGAGCCTCGTTATGGTGCCGGTGGTATCAGAATTGCCTTTTTACATCCCAGGAGTACTAATGGTATTTTAATTGAGTTATGTGAACATTAGGATTAAAAGTAATATTAATTCGATAAAAAAGCAAGTAGATTAAATAAATTGATGATATAGTTATTTATGTTTTACTAAAAATAGATGAGATAAATATTCAAAGAAATGAATAATAAAAGAGGGGTGAGGAATTTAATGGAACAAACTATAAATGATCTAATGAAGATATTACAAGAAAAGAAGGAAAAAATTCTTGCTGGTGGTGGAGAAAAAAGGATTAAAGCACAACATGAAAAGGGTAAACTTACGGCTAGAGAAAGAATATCTCTATTATTAGATGAGGGTAGCTTCAATGAACTTGACCTTTTTGTGGAACATCGTTGTATTAATTTCGATATGGCAGGGAAGGAAGTACCAGGGGAGGGAGTAATAACTGGTTATGGCACCATTGATGGTCGCCTGGTTTATGTTTTTTCTCAGGATTTTACTGTAATTGGTGGTTCTTTAGGTGAAATGCATTCTAAAAAAATATGTAAGGTTATGGATATGGCTATGAAAATGGGAGCACCTATAATAGGTATCAATGATTCTGGAGGTGCTCGCATTCAGGAAGGAGTTGATTCTCTAAGTGGTTATGGACAGATATTTTATCGTAATACTATTGCTTCAGGAGTAGTCCCCCAGATATCCATCGTAGTTGGTCCCGCAGCAGGAGGCGCAGTATATTCTCCAGCCATAATGGATTTTGTCTTTATGGTAAAGAAAATTGGCATTATGCATATTACTGGTCCCAGTGTTATTAAGGCCGTTACCGGGGAGGATGTTTCCTCAGAAAAACTGGGAGGAGCGATGACCCATAATCAAAAAAGCGGAGTTGCTCATTTTGCTGTTGATAATGAACAGGAAGTATTTAAATCCGTTAGAGCATTAATTGGTTATATACCTTCCAATAACATGGAGAATTCTCCTATCATAGAGGTCAATGATGATCCAAATAGAATGGAAGAAGCATTATTAACAATAGTGCCAACTGATCCCAATAAGCCTTATGAGATGAAAGATATTATAAGATATATAGTTGATGATGGCAATTTTTTGGAATCACATGAACATTTTGCTCGTAATATTATTACCGGATTTGCCAGGCTGAAGGGACAGAGCATCGGTATTATTGCCAATCAACCAAAAGTACTGGCTGGATGTCTTGATATTGATGCCTCTGATAAAGCTGCTCGCTTTATACGTTTCTGTGATGCCTTTAATATTCCCATCTTAACCCTGGTTGATGTTCCAGGATTTTTACCAGGAACTGCACAGGAATATGGAGGGATTATCAGGCATGGAGCCAAGATGTTATATGCTTACTCTGAAGCAACTGTTCCCAAGATAACAGTTGTGGTTAGAAAATCATATGGTGGTGCATATCTGGCGATGTGTAGCAGAGATTTAGGTGCAGATCAGGTCATTGCCTGGCCTAATGCCGAGATTGCCGTTATGGGTTCTCAAGGAGCGGCTAATATTATTTTTAGAAAAGAGATTGAGGAAGCGGAAGATCCAGAACAATATCGCCAGAAAAAAATTCATGAATATAAAGAAAGGTTTTCTAATCCTTATGCCGCAGCCAGTAGAGGCTTTGTTGATATGATAATTGATCCTCGAGAGACCAGACCAAGATTAATTACTTCTCTGGAAATGCTTTCCACCAAAAGAGAGAGCCTGCCTGGGAAAAAACATGGTAATATTCCTCTTTAATTGTAATTGGTTAAATTAATTAAAATAAAATTCTAATAAATATATCTTTCAAATTGATAGAAGGAGTAGATTATGTATGAAGGAATAGAAGGTGCAATTATACTATCAATGATTGCATTGGTTATGGTTTTTATAATTTTGGGTTTACTGGCTTTATTGATGGTAGGTTTAAGAAAAATAGTTGAAATTTCTGCTGTGAGAGTAGCAAAAGAGAAAAAAGTCATTACCACAGATCAAAAGGATATTAGAAAAGAGGAGAAGCTAATTGTACCAATAGATAAGAAAGAGACAGTTGTTACCGAGCAAAGAGAAAGCGAAGAAATAATTGCCCTAATTTCAGCTGCTGTAGCAAGCTACCAGCATATGACTGGAAGAGCTCAACCTTTCAACGTTATTGGTATAAAAAGAATTATGTCTCAGACATTAAACCCCTGGTCAATTTCCGGAAGACAAAACATGATGACCGAAAGAATTTCTATTAGTGCTAGAAAAAAAGGAGGATTTTAAGATAATGAAACAATTTAAGATTAAAGTAGATGGAAAAGAATATTTGGTAGAAGTGGAGGAGATAAGCACAGGTAACACTTCCCCAAGCATTACTCCAGTTACTAAAGTAGAACCAAAAGAAGTTAAAGAAAAATCCAGAAAAATAGAGACTGAACCAGTGAAATCCGAGAACCATAAGGCAGCTTCTATTAGTGCTGTGGAAGGCGAGGAGATTAAAGCTCCCATGCCTGGGAAAATTCTTAAAATAAATGTTTCAGAAGGGGATTCAGTAAAGGACGGGGATACCGTTTTAATTCTAGAAGCAATGAAGATGGAGAATGAAATTATAGCTAATTCCAGTGGTAAAGTAAAAAAGATAGCTGTTGCAGTAAATGATATGGTGGAAACCGATGATACTCTATTAATTATAGGATAGTAGCATCGTGAAAGGAGTAAAATTATGAATATTATTCAATCTCTTTTTGAAATGACCAAAATATCAGGCTTTGCCGGTTTAAACCTGGAAAGCGTAATAATGTTAATAGTAGGGGGGATTTTGCTATATTTTGCTATTGTGAAAAAATATGAGCCATTATTACTGCTGCCAATTGCCTTCGGTGCCATTCTAGTAAACTTACCTTTTACCGGATTAATGGAAGAGGGAGGTTTTTTAAATATACTTTCTTTTGGTATACGTCATGAACTATTTCCCATATTAATTTTTATGGGGATAGGGGCGATGACTGATTTTGGACCATTGTTAGCAAATCCGATAACCTTTATCTTAGGAGCAGCTGCTCAATTTGGTGTTTTTATTGCTATCATCGGTGCAGTTTTGATAGGTTTTGATATAAGAGAGGCAGCGGCAATTGGTATAATTGGTGGTGCTGATGGACCTACTTCTATTTATTTAGCTTCTAAGATGGCTCCGAAAATCTTAGGAGCAATTGCAGTTGCTGCTTATTCCTATATGTCTTTAGTACCCTTAATCCAGCCTCCTATAATGAAGATATTTACTACTAAGGAACAGAGAAAAATTGTTATGAAACAATTACGTCCTGTATCTAAAACAGAAAAAATTCTTTTTCCTATTATTTGTACTATCTTTGTGGGTTTAATTTTACCAGCTACTGTTCCTATTATAGGAATCATGATGCTGGGTAATTTGTTCAGGGAAAGTATGGTAGTGAATCGATTATCTAATACCACTCAAAATGAGCTAATCAATATAGTCACTATTTTTCTGGGAACCTGCGTTGGAGCAACTATGCAGGCAGAATATTTTCTGACCGTCGAGACGATAAAGATTATTTCTTTAGGTTTAGTTGCCTTCGCTTTTAGTACCTTCGGGGGAGTAATGTTCGGGCAGCTATTATATAAATTATCCGGCGGTAAGATTAATCCTTTAATTGGTGCAGCGGGAGTATCTGCAGTACCTATGGCAGCCAGAGTTGCTCAAACAGTAGGTCAGCAGGCCAACCCCAGAAATTTTCTACTGATGCATGCTATGGGTCCTAATGTTGCCGGAGTAATTGGTACAGCAGTGGCGGCTGGAATTATGCTAACACTATTGCAATAAATTGAAATTAGCTAAGAAGCCTAAGATTTAAATTTAATCTTTAAAGTTTTAAGATATTAAAAGAAGGTATTGATATTATTATTAATATATTTCTAATTTCAAAACTATAATTCTTGATATTGTTTAAGTAAGAAACAAGTATCATTCTGCTTTAATATGGTAACCACTAAATCCTAGGGAATTATTCTGACAGCTTCATAGCAATTATTTATAAAAATCTATATTACCTTATGAGTTGAAACTAACTTAGTTGAAATATTCTATATTACCTCATTATCTTAATTAAAACTTGCTGTGAACATATGTTTAAATGGCAAGAGTTCGATTGTCAAATGATTAAATCTAATTTATAATTACGGTAGACCTATTGGAATATGTTCCAATTAGGTATTATTATTTTTTCATAACCATAAAACTACCTTCTTAAAAAGTATGAATGATTAAATAAGATGTTTTGCTCAAAGATAAATATATACTGTTTTATTATTTTCTATCTGTAGCCTGAAATAAAAAGACATTTTTTTTAGTCTATGTTACAATATGATTCGTATTGATAAAGGATTAGATTGAGGTAAAGTTTTATGAAAATAATTTATCATAATATACTGTTTTTTTTAATTGCTCTCGCTCTTATTTTTTCTATTTTGACCGGTTTGCAACGTCATATATTAGAAAGTGATTATAAAACCATTGAAATGGTAATGAGTTTAGATAAAGTAAGGGAATTAGCAATAAAAGAAGGAATAGATGAATATGATTTACTTAATCAATTGAAAAACAGTGGAATTATTAGTATTGCCATTCAGGAAGATAATATTGAAACCTTAATGTTTCAGGGTAAAATAGCCTTTTGGGATTCAGGTGAGATAACAAAAATAAAATGGGTATTTGAGGATGGTTTAATTGATAGAAGGGATGGTTTATGGGGTAAAAACATTTTAATTTGCCAGGATTACTCTCTTTTAAAAAGAATCAAAGAGCATTTGCAGATTTATCTCAAAATAAATCAGATACAGGAATTATTTGTGGGTAATGGTCAATATGGCTTAATAATTACTGGAGATAAAGAAGAATTACTTAAATTGGGATTAGGCTTTTCAGAAGAAGATATTGAAATGGTTCAAAACCTGGAGTATAGAGTCATTTTAAGACCGAAAAATTCACCAAGGATAAAAACAGAAGTAGTCCAGCTAAAGCTATCAGAAATGAAAAATATTACCAATGCTTCTATAATAATATTCGATGAAGATGAGGTTTTAGGTTATCCATCTCCTGAGCATCTTAAGCTCACAGCAAAATTCTTACAAGAAAATAATTACCCCTTTGGAATAATAGAATTTACTTCTCAAAAAGGTATTGGTGATATAGCACTCACTGTGAGTAAACAGGCAGTAAGAGTTCATAGTATTACCAAAGAAGAAATGGAGAAAATTACCCAGAGCAAAGCTATAGAGCGCTGGATCAGAGCAGCTCAAGAAAGAAATATCAGGCTTTTTTATCTGAATCCATTTTTAAACATTAGAACTGAAAATTTTGTAGAGGCAAATCTTAACTATCTTGATAGCATTAAAAAGGAATTATCTCGAAATGGGTTTTCTGTTGGCAAAGCAAGTCTATTTCCCAATTATGAAATTCCATTAATATATATTTATATCATTGGCATGGGTATTGTTGCAGCGGGAATACTTTTATTGGGGGATTTTTTTAGCACACTGGATAGATTTAAAATATTACTCCTTGTTGTAGGTCTTTTTTACCTCTTCTTTATTAACATTTTTGCCGGTAAAATAATGCTAATGAAAATACTTGCTCTGGCTGGTGCTTTAATATTTCCAGTACTGGCTATCCTCAAGAATAAAAAATATTTACTCATTCCTCATTCAGTAGAGGAAGACAAGGCTTACTCTCCCTGTTATGGGGTTAATTCATATATTGAAATGACAAAGAGGATATTTTTTGCTATTTCTGGTATAATGGCCTTTTCTGTAATTGGCGGATTGTTTGTTGGAGCTTTATTAACCGATTACCGATTTATTCTGGCAATAAAGCTTTTTAGTGGGATAAAAATATCCTATATTATCCCTTTATTTTTGGTAGCATTTTATTTATGGTGGAAAGATAATTCAGAAAAAAACACACTGAGCGAGGAACTAAAAAGACCAATACTATTTGAACATGCATTTTTGGTATTTTTATTTTTAGTCTTTTTAGTAATCTATATTTTCCGCTCCGGTAATTTCTCCTTTTTACCAGTACCAGAGCTAGAAGAAAAGATGAGATTATTTTTAGAGCAACTTCTGGTAGCAAGACCAAGGAGTAAGGAATTTTTAATTGGCTATCCCTTACTTGCTCTGGCTATTGCTTTAAATTTTCTGGGAATTAAATATCTAAAATATATAATTATAATTATGGGAACAGTTGCTCCGGTTACTGTACTTAATACTTTTTGCCATGTTCATACTCCTATTTCTTTTTCCTTGTTAAGAACCTTCCATGGCTATTGGTTAGGGTTGTTACTGGGAATTGTTTTTGCTACCATATTCTATTTCTCAATAAAGATAATCAGGGAAAGGTTTGATGAAAGAAGAAATCAATAAGGCAAAGTTAATTATGATTTCTGGTTATTTTGGATTTAATAATTGTGGTGATGATGCAATCCTGTTGACCATGATCCAGGAATTATTAATGGATATACCCAGAGAAAATATTTTTGTTCTTTCTCAATCTCCAAATAGGACCAAAGAAAAATATAGAGTGAACTCCATACATCGTCTAAACTTATTTTTGATATTATCTCAATTGAGAAAAACATATCTTTTTATCAGTGGTGGAGGTGGCTTATTGCAGGATGTTAGTGGAAAAGGTTTAAGTGTAATTTATTATCTGAGTTTAATTATGCTTGCCCGATTGTTTAAAGTGCCCAGTGTTATTTATGGTCAGGGTATAGGTCCGGTAAGAAGGCAGATTAATAGGAAAATAATCAGACTAATTTTGAATAAGGTAAATCTAATTATGGTGAGAGATGAACAGTCTCAGGCAATCCTGGGAGAAATTGGAATCAACAAAGAATTAGTTTCGGTGTATACTGATCCCTCTTTTTTGTTAAGGAAAGAGAAATTGTCTGATAGTATTATAAAAAAATACCATTTATATTCTCAGCCGGAAAGGTTAAATAATGAAAATACTATTGGAGTAGTGATTAGAAATTGTAAGGAGATTGAGCAAGACTATAAACAAAATATTTTACAGTTGGCTAAAATAGCAGATTATTTAATTGAAAAGCAGCAAGCAAAATTAATCTTTCTGCCATTTCAAATGAATGAGGATTTGGCTTTAATTAACGATATAATCAAGCAAATGAATCATTCTTCTGTTGATTGTCTTGATCAAGAAGTTAGTCCTGCTCAAATGTTATCTCTTTTTCACAAGCTATCTTTAATCATTGGAATGAGGTTTCATGCTATTATATTTGCCACGATAAGTAATTGCCCATTTATTGCCCTAAATTATGATCCTAAAGTAAGAAATTATGTTAATTCTTTAGGATTATCAGAATTATTATTAAATATAAATGAATTAACTATAAAAAATATTGATAATAAGTTAAAATATATAAAAGATAATCAGGTTAAGATTAAATCTATTTTAAATTCTGCGACAAAACAATACCAGGATAGAGCCAATCTTGGTAATGATAGATTAAAAAATATTATTGAAGGGAAAATTTTTCAATCTAGAAAGGAATGGAAAAAATTTGATAAGGATGTTTCATGTTTTTAAAACATTTCCTAATAAGATTCATGCCTTGTGGGATATTAATATTCATATCAAGAAAGGGGAGTTTGTTTTTTTAGTAGGACCTACCGGTGCTGGAAAAACGACATTTTTGAAATTAATCTATCGGGGCAGTCTTCCCACTAAAGGACAGGTTATAGTAGATGGTGTTAATCTATCCCGATTGAAACCATCCTTAGTACCTTACTTAAGAAGGGAAATTGGCATTGTTTTTCAAGATTTTAAATTATTATACGACAGAAATGTATTTGAGAACGTGGCATTTAGCTTAAGAGTAGTGGGTACAAAAAACTCTATTATTAAACAGGAAGTAAATGAGATACTAAATATTATAGGGCTATATCATAAAAAAAACACTAATCCCCATTTGCTTTCCGGTGGAGAGCAACAAAAACTATGTATAGCAAGGGCTGTGGTAAGTCACCCCCTAATTTTATTAACTGATGAGCCGACAGGAAATTTGGATCCGGAAACTTCCTGGGAAATAATGAAATTATTATTCAAAATAAATGTGTGGGGCACTACAGTTTTAGTAGCCTCTCATGATAAATTGATGGTAGATAGAGCACAAAAAAGGGTAATCAGATTAGAACAGGGAGAGGTTGTTTCTGATATCAAGAAAGGAATCTATGCTAAATAATGATTAGAAACATCCTTTTTTATATCAAAGAAGCCTTTCTTAGTGCAAAAAAGAATATTATTATTAGTTTTGCTACTGTGATTTGCCTGACTGCTTCCCTTATAATAGTTGGAATTTTTCTTATCATATCCTTGAACATAGATATTATTATAGCCAATGTTGAATCGCAATTGATGGCCATAGCATATTTAAAAGATAACCTCTCTGAAGAAGATATTAGAAAATTAGTTGAAGAAACCAGTAAGTTGAAGGGAGTAAAAGAAGTATATTATATTTCAAAAGAGGAAGCTTTACAAAAATTAAAAGAAGATTTAACCGGACACGAAGATATTTTAGCTGGTATGCCTGATAATCCACTGCCAGCATCTTTAGAAATTACAGTTTATGAAACTGGTAGTCTGGAGGAGGTAACATTACAGCTTGGTCAGTATAATGGGATTGAAGAGGTCAATTATGGAGGCGAATTAACTAAAAATCTGATGTTGATATTTGATTTTGTACGAAAAACAGGATTAGGAATTATTATTGTATTACTTTGCATTTCTATTCTTATCATGTTTAGTGTAATAAAAATAAGTGTGCATTCCAGACAACAGGAAATAGAAATAATGACTCTGGTTGGAGCAACCAGTTGGTTTATAAGGTGGCCATTTATTATTGAAGGATTTTTAAAGGGCTTGATATCCTCTCTCATTGCCTTTCTTCTTTTGAGTAAAGCATATCAATATTTTATAAAACAGATAGAGAAAATCATTCCCTTTATACCTATTGGTTCAGAGCAAGAATTTATCATAAAAATAGGAATAATACTCATACTAATTGGTACTTTAATCGGAATTTTTGGTAGTATGTTATCTTTAAGAAGAATAAATTATGAGGAATTATGAAAATATTTTATAGAATCCTGCCAATAAAATATTCTATTATAATATTTTTTTTAATGTTATTTATCTGGCTAATTTTTTTTGTTTTTATAGGATTTGGGATTGCTGAGGCACAAGAAATAAATATTCAACAACAGCAGCAAAAATTAAATGAAATAGAACAACGTAAAAAGGATATGCAGAAAGAAATAGAACGACTAAAACAGGAAAAGGTAGATTATCAGAAATCTTTACAAAAAATTCAGGATTTACTTAGCACTGCTGAAAAGGAATTACAGGTAGCTAAAAATACTTATGACAACACTTTAAAAGAAATAACAAAACTAGAAGAGGAATTAAATATTGAACAAAACAAACTTGACTTACAACTGATTATTTTAAAAAATAGATTGAAAAAATTTTATAAATATAATAACATTTCATATTTAGCGGTTTTGATAAATAGTAAAGATTTTTCACAATTCTTAAATCGATATCGCTATCTGGAACAGATATTAGAAAATGACTCTGATATCATAAAACAGGTGAAAGAACAGGTTGATTTAGTGAAGAAACAAAGAGATAGTTTTTATAATAAAAAGGAAATTACCAGAATGTTGGAACAGGAGATAGCAAAAGAAAAAGAGAATATTGAAATGTCCATGGAAGCTAAAAATAAATACCTAGCAAAAATTGAAGAGGAAAGAAAAAAACAATTAGCCGTTCTGGAAGAATTAGAAAAATCCTCAGCTCAAATTAAAGAAATTATTGATACTGCCTATCTGGAAATAGAAAAAGCCAGGGCAGCTCAACAACAAGCTCAACTTCAACAAAGAATTACCATACCCAGGAAAGAGCCTATTTTACAACCAAAAAAGGGTATATTTCACCTCCCTGTTAGTGGATCAATAATTTCTAATTTTGGTCAACAGAAACAACCGGATTTAAATGCTTATGTCTTCAATTCTGGCATTGATATAAGTGCTTCATTAGGTGAATCAGTACGTGCTGCTAGTTTTGGTAGTGTAATTTATATCGGTAGCGTTAAGGGCTATGGTGATATAGTAATCCTGGATCATGGTGGTAATGTAGTAACTTTATACGCACATTTATCTAAGGTATTGATTAAATTGAATGACCAAGTGTCAAAAGGACAAATTATTGGTCAGATCGGCACCAGCGGAGGTGTTCCCTCACCAAGATTGCACTTTGAAGTAAGAGTGGAGGGAAAGCCTGTTAATCCCTTTGATTGGCTTTAATTGTAATCCGCTAAATTTAACTAAGTTAGAATAATAGAATTGGATGGATAATGATATGAGAATAAAAATTGGAATAAGCTGGCTGATATCTATTGTTATGGTGGGAATATTTTTTTTCACTCCCATCTCTAATATTATAGTAAATAGCCAGAATAATAGTATCTTTAATGATCTAGAACCTTTTTTTGAAGCCTTGAGTATTGTACGGAGTGAATATATCGACAAAGATATTGATATATCTATGTTAGTACAGGGTGCTATAAAGGGAATGCTAAAGGAGCTGGATGATCCTTATTCGCGATTTTTGGATCCAATAAGCTTTCAGAGGGAACAAGAAAATATATTTATGGGTTATTTCAATGGATTAGGAATTATTGTAACGGTTGTAGACGAGCAACTCACTGTAATTTCACCTATTGAGGATACTCCTGCTTATCTAGCAGGTATTAAAGTAAATGACAGGATTATAGAAATTGACGGGGAATCTACCAAAGGCATTACTCTGGATGAAGCAGTAAATATCCTGCGAGGTGAAAAAGGGACTGCCGTTACTCTTACTATTGAAAGAGAAAATTTAGAAGAACTATTGGAAATAACCATTATAAGAGATACTATTACAGTAGAAGCTGTTAAAGAAAAGTTATTTGAGGATAATCAGATTGGCTATATCAGAATCTCAACTTTTAATGCTAATACTGCTCCAGAATTAAGGCAAGTTCTAAATGATTTTAACAAAATGTCGTTAGAAGGAATTGTTTTGGATCTCAGAAATAATCCCGGTGGACTTTTGGAATCTTCAATCGAAGTAGCCAGTCAGTTTGTCAAAGAAGGTGATATAGTAAGAATCCAGGGAAGAAATCATTTAACCAGAGCATATTATTCATATGGAAATGAATATCCTGATTGGCCTTTGGTAGTGTTAATTAACAAGGGAAGTGCCAGTGCTTCAGAAATTGTAGCAGGAGCGATACAGGATAGCGAGAGAGGTATTGTTATAGGTGAACCATCTTTTGGCAAAGGGTTAGTACAACAAATTTATCCATTATCTGATAATTCCGCAGTAACAATTTCTACCTCAGAATATTATACTCCCAAAGGTAGAATTATCAACAATATTGGTATTGAGCCAGACATTATAATTACATACCAAGAAGATTCTGAAGAAGATATACAGTTAAATGCTGCGATTGATTACTTACTCAAAGACAAAATTATTGTTCAATAGATGAGATACTATATGGGAAAAAAATTGTGGAACTATGTTTACTCTTTATTGCTTTCTGTAATCTTGTTACTATTAATAGGAATATTTTTAAATTTGAATAGTAATGTACATAAGATTGAAAATAATGCTCTTGTTAGCAATAAGGAGATGTTTAAGGAATATGTAGATCCAGAATATGAGCAACCAATAAGCGAAAAACAGACCATTTTTTTGTATGATATTATTGACCAGAAAACAAAAGAATTACCCCTGTTTAATAAATTTATTATAGATAGAAAGAGAGAAGAAGTAAAAGCCAGAGTTGCTATTATTATTGATGATATGGGCTATCAGAAGGAAATTGCTGAACAGGTCATGAGTTTAAATTTTCCCGTAGCAATCTCTGTTTTACCCTTTTTACCATATTCACGGATCGTGGCACAAATGGCGAGAGAAAGGGGATTTACAGTCTTATTGCATTTGCCGATGGAACCTCATAATTCAAATACTGATCCTGGCAAAGGCGCTATCTTTACTACAATGACTGAACAGGGAGTAAAAGCAAAAATTTTGGCAGATTTACAAGAAATTCCCGATATAGATGGTGTAAATAATCACATGGGTTCTAAAGCTACTGAAGATGATTATATTATGAAAATAGTTTTAAATGAATTAAAGGAAAGAAATTTGTTCTTCATCGATAGTATGACCAGCCCCTATTCAGTAGGTTACAAATTAAGTAAAGAAATGGGTATCAAAACTGCTCAGCGTACTGTTTTTTTAGATAACGAACAGGATGTTGATTATATACGTAATCAGATAATGGTACTAAAAGAATATGCTTTGAAATATGGTAGTGCCATTGCCATTGGACATCCTTACTGTAATACTATTAATGTTCTTATTGAAGTAGATTTGTTGCTACAATCAGAAGGCATAGAAATAGTGCCGATAGAAGAATTATTGGAATAAGAAAAGTGTATAAAATACTAAGTGAAAAGATAGAAAAGATTTTTATGAAAAAGAAAATAATAAAAATAGCTAAAAAACTCTTTTAGAATCATATTTACTTGATATTGCCACTATTACTAATGAATAATTATTATTCAGAGATTAAAGCGAATGAAATTAAATCAACTTGGGAGGAAGCATGGAAATTAAAAATAAAGATATCAGGGTCAGGTTTGCTCCAAGCCCGACAGGATATCTCCATATAGGAGGAGCAAGAACAGCCTTGTTTAATTGGCTATTCGCCAGGCATTACGGTGGGACCTTTATGTTAAGAATTGAAGATACTGATAGGCTAAGGTCTACCCCTGAAGCTGTCAATGCTATTTTAGATGGAATGAAATGGCTTGGCCTGGATTGGGATGAAGGTCCAGAAAAGGGGGGAGAATATGGACCCTATTTCCAAACCCAACGACTGGATTTATATAAACAATTTTCCAATAAATTATTGGCTAGTGGGGAGGCTTATTATTGTTATTGCAGTGCAGAAGAGTTAGAAAATAGGCGTAAGAAACTACTAGCTGAGGGCAAACCAGCAATCTATGATCGAAAATGTCTTAAGTTATGTGAAACGGAAAAACAGAATTTGGAGAAAGAAGGAAGAAAGCCAGCTATCAGGTTAAAAATGCCTGATAGAAAAATTATTGTTTATGACTTAATTAAAGGAAGAATGGAATTTGATAGTAAATTACTAAGTGATTTTGTATTAGTAAAGTCTGATGGAATTCCAACCTATAATTTTGCGGTGGTGGCTGATGATATTCTAATGAAAATATCTTTGGTTATGCGCGGGGATGATCATATTTCCAATACACCAAAACAGATAGTCATTTATCAAGCCTTAGGCGCCACTCTTCCAGAATTTGCCCATATTCCAATGATTATGGGTCCTGATAATACCAGGTTGAGTAAGAGGCACGGAGCAACTTCAGTTATGGAATACCAGAGAGGTGGTTTTCTACCGGAGGCAGTTATTAATTATATTGCTCATTTAGGCTGGTCTTCAGGAACTAATCAGGAAATTTTCACCATTGAAGAATTAGTAGAGAATTTTGCTTTAGAAAAAGTTTCCAGTCATTCAGCTATTTTCGACATGGAAAAGTTAAACTGGTTTAATAATGAGTATTTAAAAAGAATGACTGATAGAAGGTATGTAGAAATGTTAATACCTTTTCTAAAGGAAGTTGGATATCTTGAATCCCCTTTAAGTAGTGAAAAGGAGCAATGGCTGAGGAAAGTTGTTTCTCTTATGAAAAGTAGAGTAAGAAATTTTAGGCAATTTTTGGAATATGGGGATTATTTTTTTACTGAGGATTATAGTGTGGAAGAGAAGGCTGTAGAAATATTAAAACAGACTGGAATAAAGAACATTTTAGAACAATTATTAATCAGACTTAAAGAGATTGATAACTGGAATGAGTTTAATATTGAGTCTAAAGTGAGAGAAATGGCAAGTCAGTTTGATTTAAAGGGGAAACAAATTATTCATCCTACTCGTGTGGCACTTTCTGGCAAAACGGTAGGGCCAGGTCTATTTTCTCTAATGGAAGTACTTGGTAAAGAGAAGAACATTAAACGATTGATGGGAGCAATTGATAAAATAGATAAATATAAATAATTTTTATGTCATAGTTGTTAAGGCAATACACTTGATGTACGATACCCTACAATACAATATACGGGATATGCATTTACTAATAAAGAGAGAAGTTTTTAAAAGGAAGAATTCCTTATGAATATACTGAAGAATATTAATACACGATATTATGAGCTTCAGGATAAATGAAATATATCCTGTTGTTTTTCTTAAAATAAATCTTTAATAATTTACCGTTCTTCTGAAATAGCATATTGTGATAAGAAATAGCTTTTAGAGTAGGGAATTCTCAAAAGGAATAATTCTCCATGGATGTCTTGACCTATAAAAAATATGTTGTAAAATATTATTGTTGAGTTGAGTAAGGAAAATTGAGGGATCGTCTAGTGGTAGGACACCAGACTCTGGATCTGGGAGCGGTGGTT
>CAYSRG010000014.1:0-59085 GCA_964433555.1 uncultured Atribacterota bacterium
AATATTGTTTAAAAGGAGAGTTTGGGGTTGATTTTGAAGACAGTATCTGACCCCAACAGGTACTTTCTAATTTTTGAATTACTCATTATTTCAGTATTGAGAAATTCCATCATTGTATTAAGTGTTTTTCATTCTTCTATATCTTCAAATTTTACATAATTTAATCTGTATCTTGGTTAAATATCTTTTTGTATTTATCTAAAAACTGATAACTAAAAACTAAATTTTTTAGCTGTTATACCCCATTATTTGACTGAAAAATTTACAATCCACTCCGGCTCATTCAGTGGATTGTTTTCTAATATTTCTCTCCAGGCTTCATCGGTTAACCGTTCACTCATCGGCTGTTTAAATTCATAATAGCTAAAAACCGGTCCCACTCCTAACACAATATGTTCCTGGGGAAGCTTATAGGCTACAATTGCCGTTTTGATAAAACCGGTTCCTTCTTCCAGTACTTTTTTAGTATTTCCTTCAGTATGAACATCGGCAATCATCACTGATTTTAGAGAATCCGGGTTAATATCTCCTCCTGCAATTGTACCAATTAAACTGGCAGAAATGCTGCCAAAATTTTCAATAAAATCATAATCAGATTCTTCCAATGGTGTATTTGTTAATTCCTTTTTGGAAATATCCAGCAACCTTTGCAATATTTCAACGAATCTGCTCAAACCTGCCTCTATCCTCAAATTATCTAATTCCTCTTGAGGTACCAACTCTCTAAATCCTTCCATGGTCATATTGGTTAAATTTAACAGTCTGCAATAAAATTCCGGTACTGGTTCTACATAGCCTACCACCGGAAGCCGGAACATGCCGCCTCGTTCAGCCATGGTATAACTCTGTTTTACATACAAGATTGTATCATGCCGTAATTGAGCCCAGGAAGCCAGAGCAGTATTTAATTGCTTATCCTGCCAGGCAGTGGTCTGCATAAAGGTAGGATAACTTTCACAAACCTCACTATGTAAAGACTTCAAAACATAAAGCCAATTCAGATAAAGATTTTTAAACCAGTCTTCCTGTCTGAAAGAATCAATATTATCTTTTAATTCCAAGAATTTTTTTCCATAACCACTATACTGGGTATCTCCGGAAATTTCCAGTATTTCCCAGGCTCTTTCTGAACCCAGCAAAGCCATTAAGTCTAAGCCTCGAGGGAATCCTCGGACTTCTCTGGTTGCCGGAGGAGGGCAGGCGGCAACCTCTGTTTTAACCCAGGTAAATGGCCGATTGTTTCTGAATTCCTCATAATCATCATTCCAGCTGAAAGTAAGGGGTTTTTCCGCAGTAGGTAATGGAAAATTTGGCCCATTATACTCACCGCTATAAGGAGAGACAATTTCAGAGAATAACCAGGAATCCAGGGTAAAGCGCTGTCCCATCATTCTAAAACCTTTTGTTTGTTTAAGAAGTTCCCTGGCTTGCATTTTTAAGTCTTGAATTTCCTTTTCAGTAAGAGGAGGGCAGGGCATCAGCAATTCACAGGCACCTAATCCACTGTAAATTTTGGGGTTATAGGGATAATGTCCAATCATTTCTTTTAGCTGGTCATATTTTTCAACCAATCTATCTGAATTTATTTTGCTATTTTCTTCAGAGAATGCTTTTTGCAGCACTTCACCATATTCATATGGTCCTAAGTCATCAGAAAACCCTACCATAAAAGAGGTAATATTATAAATACGTTTCCATCTTTCCTGGATATTCCGGCTGCTGATATATTCTTTTGCCAGTAAAAAGGCCTGAAGGGTCTGTATCCGGGCATCATATTCAGAGATAATTCCTCCTACACCTCCACTGCACATTGATTCTCCTGCCGACAGCACTGGAGAACCTTCAATCAGGGCAGTCATTCTCCCAAACCACATCAAAGCTTTAAAATAATTTTTCAGCTTCTCAGATTTGGTATAATGTCCCCGGGGAACATATTGAGAATAGTCTTCCTGATAAATAAAAACAGGAGAATATTCCCAGCCTTTGTGTTCTTTGATAAGCTTAATTTCAGTCTGAACTAAATCCTGTACCAATTCCGGGACATTGAAATCATAGTATTCAAATTCTTCCTCACTGAAGTATTGGTAGCTGGCCTGTTCACCATAAATATCGTTTACTCCGGCTATCATCATCTCGCAAATTTCTTCTTCCATTTCCGGTAAACAGTATTCTTCTTTTAATGTTTCTTCACTCATTACCTGGTTTTCTTCGGGTTTCAAAAGCTCCATAGCTACAGAAAGATAGGCCACATTTCTTCTGGCAGCTTCTTTTAAATCGCCCTCAGTATAATTATAGTAATTCAGGGAAACATCAAATAATTCTTTACTGATTTCCCAGATATCCCGATAAAAGAGATCCCGTTCCAGGCGCATTAAAGTCGTATCAAAAAAGATATGATAATAGTGCAGCAGGGAATCTGAAGTAATAAAAATTGGTACATCTATGTTTTTCAATACCTGATAATAAGCAACAAAATCATCCTTTGGATTGGCTATTTCCCGACTGAAGTCCAAAAAGACCTCCTGCTCGGCAATATCAAGAGGAGTGGGAATAACTACAAAGGCATTTTTTTCTAATAACTCTAATACTTCCGGTGTTAAAGGCATCTTTTCAAAAAAATCATGGTAATTTTCAATATCAGCAGTGTTTAAGGGTAGAGAAAATCCCGGTATATCAGCATTGACTTCAGCCGGTCCTATAATAAAATCTTTCGGATTGATTAGCTGTTTATTAAGCGGGCTTGTATTTGCCAGAGACTGACAAACTGTAAAAGATAATATTATTATAATTCCTATAGAAATGGATAATATATATATACCTTTATAATTAAATTTATTTTCTTTTGATTTTTTCATTTCTAAACCCCCTGATTTTTTTATCTTACCAGTTCTAGTTCTATTATACCTTTTTTAATAGATTCCCATAACCTTTTATCAGATTTCTCTGCCAGGTTTTTAAGAAATAATTCAGTTTCATTCTGATCCATCAATATTGGCTGCCCTTCCTGATTTTTTATTGGAAAGAGATGAAAGGTGAGTTTGTCAGTTGAAATAGTTAAACCTATTGCTAATCCTTCTTTGATTTCCGGCAAAAACTGCTGGTCAAAGATAAAATTTCCTAACGAATAGAATACCGGCTTGCCCTTTATAATTTCAATTTCCCAGACTACATGGGGGTGATGCCCCATGATAATATCCGCACCTGCATCTACAATTTTCCCAGCCAATTCTCTTTGATTAATTGAGCTGTTTGTCTGATATTCATTACCCCAATGCATGCTTACAATGATAATTTTCCCCGGATTAGATTGCCTTGCCTTTTGAATTTCCTTGATAATCTCTGCCTGATAATCAATATAAGGCAATACCCGGTTAAAGGCCAGAAAAACAGATTGATCGGTGGCAAAGTAATAATTTTTTATATTTGTGGAATTAGCAAGAGCAGGAAGAGGAGATCCGATAAAACGTATCTGGTATCTTTGCAGCCAATCTAATGTTTCTTCCAAGCCTTCTTTGTCTCTATCCATAATATGGTTATTGGCTAATGAAAGTAAGTTAATCCGGCTCCATTTGACTGCTTCCAGTACTTTTGGACGAAAGGTAAATTTAGGCTCATCCATTGCAGTTTCCTGTATATTTTCTATAATGGGTCCCTCTAGATTGGCAAAAACCACATCTACGCCCCTTAAGAGCTGTACAATTTTCAGGAAAGGGTAATAAATACTATTTTCCTTTATTAATTTTTCTATACCACGCCCGAGCATCATATCTCCCGCCAGTAGAATTGTCTCAACCTGTAAATTATTTTCAGGAATTCCTTTCTGAAAAACAACACTAAAATAAGAGGTTGTAGAATTAAAATCACATGGTAAAAAATCAACAGAATTTTTGTGGGCGATAATAGCGGGGTTTTCACTTCCATGTAATTTTGCATACAAACGTACCGCATACAAAGATTGCCAGCTATCCACCTCAATATTTTCAAATTCACTTTCTTCAAAATTCAATAACACTCTAATACTTTTTGTATCATGAAAAATAGCAGCACCAGCCGGGAGATAATGGGAAAAATCAACGCTGGCAATTATAATAGCCTGTTCATTGGAAACATGATTAACTGTCTGGACAAACTTTATTACTTCTTCCTGAGTAATACTTTCGGGAATAAGGATAGGAATAATCTTTGTTTCGGGAAGATATTTTTTAATAAAAGGCAATAGATTGGTAATGCCAAACTCTGCAAGCACCGTACTTCTGTCTGATATTATATTATTATTAATTGTCAGTCTTTTTAATAAATCAATATCTGTAGACAAACCTTTCAGTTCAGTGACGCTTTCTTTCCAACCAACACTGATAAAGGAATTCTCTTTTTTAGTAGCTGAGCAATTGAAATGATCCGGGCTTAAAAGAATAATAGTTTCAGGATGCTGTTCCTGTCCTGCGATAAATTCAAAAAAATCTTCAATAATTTCTTTTGCCAGCAGGTGATGAGGCACTACACCTCCCGCAACAGGAAGTCCTCCCATGCTTTCCCCAACAGCCGGCATAGCGCCAACACCGAAACCGACATAGAACAAGTAAAGAATTAAAATTAATTTAATTATTTTTTTCATAATATTGGCAATATATTATTCTTTCTATTTACATCTTGAAACAGAACTAAAACTATCATATCAGATTAGACCATTAATATAAGTATAATTGTATAAAATTGTTTTTAAAATTATCCCAGTTACTTAACTCCAAAAACTAAATTATCATTATTTGATAGAAAAAATGGGATTAAAAGAAAATAATTATTTAGAGGAAGTCAGAAATAGATTATTAAAAACATGATGAACTGAATTTTAAAAGATGGGCAGAGGATATAAGGCTATTTTTATTTCATTCTGCTAATGGACAAAGGACATTACTGTCCTCCGAAGTTATTCAATGAAAGATAGACTAGTATAGGCAACTGTATTCACCATTGAGTTTAAATTAGTATTTCATATTTGTTACTCTCTGGTAGATTTGAGCTTAACTAAAAACTAAAAACTATGAACTGGACACTTTCCCTGCTTGGACAATCCCAAACAATCCCACAAAATAAATACCTGCTGCCAGATATCCTACAGCCTGAAAACCGGCTGAAATAGCGATAATCACTGCCAGAACTGAAGCCAGAATAGAACAGAAATTATTAGTCGCCCACACCCAGGGAATCATTCTCTCCCTTCTTTCTGCCAGAAAGTGGATACCCAGAGGAAAGGGCATACCCATCAGAAAGGCCAGAGGAGATAGAAGGGAGCAGGTCAGTAAAAATCTTACTATTAAGGGAAGGTGGAGAGTATATTGGAAGAGAGTTGGTATTAATCTCTGATACAGTACCAGAAGAAGACAGATTACTGAAATAATCCATCTCAAATAGGGTATTGTTTTTCTCTGCCAGCGTTGGGAAAAATGGCTTCCCAGTCCGGAAAAGAATAGAAATGAGAAAATAATTGCGGAAGTAGCATAAGTGGGATAGGTGAGATAGAGGATAAATTTCTGAATAAAGGAAATCTCTATCAGCATATAGCCTAATCCCAGAGCAGCAAAGTAAAGCAGTGGGAAATACCAGCCTTTACCGGGGGATACTCTTTTGATTAAAAGAGGTAAAAAGATAAAAATTAAACAAAATAACATTCCCTGTAGTAAAGTGGCAAAGACAATGAGATTACCCCATTCGATAATAGGCTGCCAGTAACTGGTATCCCTGATAATAGTAGGGATATTCCTCCACTTTAAGAAGTAGAAGAAGAAAGGGCTATTATCAGTGGCTGGGCTAATATTAAAGAAGTAGTCCTGGTAGAATGACTTCATCCGATTCTGTCTATAATACTCCATTAAGTCAGAAATTGCCAGATAGTAATAAGGTTTTTCCAGGCGGTGATTCTGATTAGCCTGCTGGAGCTCGATTCCAGGAAAGTAGATAGGATCAAAACTTCTTTCCTGGCAGAATGATATGATAATATCAATCATTTCTCTATCAATTGGTTTTTGACTGCAGATAAAGGTAGTGGTACCCCAGCTGCGTATCAAGGCAATATGATTTTCCGGATTTTCTACTCCCATCTTCTCCAGCGCTTGCAGGGCGATAGTAGTCATTTTGACCGATTCCCGGGGAGGGAAAAGAAGCCAGCGGGTAATACAGATTACTCCATTTGGAGAGAGATGCCCTAAAAAGTCAATCATCCCTTCCACCGTATAAAGGTAGTTTTCTGAAATACTGTGAAATCCACCGGTAGAGGCAGTAGCAGAACCAACCAGTGATATTTGAATCAGATCAAAATTATGATCAATATTCTTCAGTACACTCCGGCCTTCTCCAGGTAATATGGCAACCTCTGGACGGTTATACAATTGACCGGAATAATCAGCAAATTGTCCTTGCATCAAATCAATCACTAAAGGATTTAATTCAATAGCTTCTATCTTATTGCAGCCATGATAAATGGCACTTAAGATATCCAGACCACCACCGGCACCAATAACCAGCACCCTGTTACGGTTTTTGCTCAGGTGAAAACCCAGAGCATTGGACAGAAAACCGGTAAAATGAATAGACTCTATATTACCATTAAACCTGGTTATAGCACTCAATCCCGAATCATCAGTTAAGATACCCAGCTGTTCGGGTATTCTCTCTTTAAAATTGAGGCTTAATCCCGGGGCATGTTTTACCGCTGGACTTTCTACTACCTTAATCTGGGAGAAGCTATTCTCCCCCTGGTATAGTATTTTGGCTTCTGGATACCGTAAAAAGCTAAATAGTTCTTTATAATGATTAATTGGTAGAGAAAATGACCAAGACCAATAAGAGGAAAAATTAACCAAAGACAAGATTATAATTAAAATAAGCGGTAATAAGGAAAAGAGTCTCTTGCCATGAGCTAGAGAAAATAGAAAAGAGGAAGTAAGACCAAAAACAGATAACACAATAACCAGTTTTATGATATTGATATGGCTGGTAAAAAATAAAAAGGCAAGACATCCCAGAGAAGCCCCGGTTAAATCATAGAAATATAGTCTGCTTACTTTCATAGGTAGGTGAGTAATGGCCAGTGAAATACAGGTACCGGCAAAGAAAAAGGGCAGAGCGACTGCCAGATAATAAGCGGTTAAATAAAACCATTGATAACTATCTACACTTAAACGATAAAGATCAAATGGTATGTGGTTTATCAGAAAGAGGGTTAAAAAAATACTGAGTCCATACAGAAGGGCGAAATGGGATAATAGGCCAGGAAGTTGTTCATTCCTATTTTTTTTAGTCAGAGAAGGGGTGACTGTAAGAAAGGTACCACTGACACCATACCCTAAAAAGGCTATACTGATAATCATGAAAGCCAGGTAATTCCACTGCATGATAGAAAAAATCCTGGTTAGCGCCAGCTCAAACATCAACACTGATAGTGATATTAGAAATATGCCGGGATAGAGGAAGTATTTCGATGAAATCCGGAATCTATTCATCTTTTGATTCCCTGCTTTTTTAGAAAATATCTACTCATAATACTTATAATAATTATATTGTAATATATTTTCCTCCACTTTTCATTTCCTCAGAAAGATTTTACTACTCTTCACTCCCTTACCATGACCGATAGCAAGAATGTCTTGTGAGAGACTTCCTCACCTCTCATTTTTAGCTGCAAACTTGAAATGACTTCTAAAACATGTTATGGTTAAAAAGAGGTTATGGTATTAATTGTTAAGAAAATAAGAAAGTTATTTTCATCTGCTTGTTAATCTCGCTTTGTTCTCCTTATTTTAAGGATGACATTTTTGCTGATTGTAAATTTATTTTATTAATTACAATTAGATATTTATTATATTCAAAAAATATTTTACTATTTTAAAACTAAATAGAAAAGGAGGTTGATACTATCTTAGGCGTCAAACAAAAGGTGGAGCAGGATGCCTGGCTGGGGGCATTGGAAGAAATTCGTGACCGATTACAGGAAGATGGAGAATTAAAAAAAAGAATACTCAGATTGAGGGATGAAACCAGGGGAAAAATTGCCAGACTAATTAAGGATAAAAAAGTGGCTCTATCCTGGAGTGGTGGTAAGGACTCTATTGTCCTACAGCACATTTGCGAGGGATTGCCCATTAAAATGGTGTTCTGGGTGCGCTGCAATCTGGAATACCAGCAGGTTCTAGATTGGGTAAGTGAAAATGCTCCGGAAAATCTGGAAGTGGTCAATACCGGTCAGAACCTCAAATGGTTATTCGAAAACGAACATCTCTTATTTCCTCAGCAGGCCGAAGTGGCCTCTACCTGGTTCAAAATTGTCCAGAATGAAGGGCAAAAAAGGTTCTTTCAGAGGAATAACCTGGACATGATTCTGGTGGGTAGAAGAACTAAAGATGGTAATGATCCAGGAGAAGAAGGCATGGATGTTGACGAATATGGAGTTGTTCGTTATGCCCCTATCTATAACTGGAATCATGAAGATTTATTGGCTTATCTGGAATATTTTGACATCCAGTTGCCGCCCCTTTATTTCTGGACTAATGGCTTCCAGGTAGGAACTGGACCCTGGGCTGCCCGTGAATATACCGGCAGCATTGAAAATGGCTGGCGGGAAGTTTTTGAAATAGAACCCCAGATAGTGGAAAAGGCTGCCCATTACTTGAAATCTGCATCTGAGTTTTTAAAGAATAATTCTTAATCATCAGTCCAGAAAATTTTTACAATATTACAATAATAAAACTACCTATAACTGTTTTTATTGCAAGACGAGCATTAGCTCGTCTTGTTCTTCTTTAGCATTCCAATATATAACCTGATATACTTTAAACCATATAAGGTATGACTTTTTAACCTTATAAACCGCCATTCCTGTTCCTTTAGTCATTGCAAATGAATATTTCTATTGAGAGCCCGTAGCTTAACTGAAGTTAAGATACCGGTGTGATAATCTCATCCACTTCTACCCAAATAGATATTTGTTTTCATATTGTTCTAAGATTAAATACTTAATACCATCGACTCAAGGATATTTTGCAATTCCACACATTTATACCTAAAAAATACTAGCAATATAGTTCTAGGAGAACCTTCGTTCTTTAGTTTATACGCAGTGACAGGTAGTAAAGCCGGAACTTATTTTAGCAAGATTCTCTATTGCTTATAAATAAAAAAAGAAAAAATTTTTGACTTTTATTGAATCGCAATGCTATTCTATTTGAAGGAAATTTTAGTTTAGTTAGAGATATTTGTTTATAAGTTTGTTAAAACAATCATACAAAATAATTCATTTAAAACACGTATTAAATCAAAATAGATATAGGAGGTGATGAGTGTAGGTCTAATGTGTATATCAAAATCTTTTAAATTAATAAAAATAAATAATAAAAAATAAAAAAGGGGGAATATATAATGAAGAAATATTCTATTTTTATTGCTTGTTTACTTGCATTAATAGTGTTTTTAAGTTCTATTGCTATGGCACAAAATGTAGTCAATATGAGGCTTTCTTCTGATCAACCAGAGACTGCACCAGGTGAAAAGGGCTTTAAATTTTTTGCTGATCGGATTGCAACAGAAACCAATGGTCAGATTAAAATAACCCTTTATCCCAATGCCGTTCTTGGTGATTTAGGTGAAACCATAGAGCAAGTCCAATCAGGCGTTTTGGAACTGTCTAAAACTTCTTGTGGATGGTTATGCAATTTTGTCCCCATGATGGATATTTTTAGCATCCCATATTTATTTAGAGATAAAGATCATTATTGGAAAATACTGGAAGGAGAAGTTGGGGAAGAGATTGCCAGATATACAGAAGAAGCAGGATTAAAATTATTATTTTGGGTTGATGCCGGTGCAAGGAGTTTTTATAATAATGTACGACCTATTCATACCCCTGATGATCTAAAAGGTCTTAAAATCAGAGTAATGGGAAGCGATATAATGATTAAGACCATGGAAGCCTTCGGTGCATCTCCTACAACAACTGCCTTTTCCGAGGTATATACTGCTATTCAAACGGGAGTAATCGATGGCGCTGAAAATAATCCTCCCAGTGTTGATAGAATGAAACACAGTGAAGTAGCAAAGTACTTCTCTTTAGATGAGCATATGATGATTCCGGATAATTTAGTAATCAGTCTTGATGTCTGGAATAAACTTAGTAAAGAACATCAGGATATTTTCCTTAAAGTAAGTAAAGAAGCACAAGAATTTGTAAAGGAAGAATGGGCTAGACAGGAGAAAGAAGCACTTGACAGAATAAGTGAAACTATGGAAATAAATGAAATACCTGATAAAACTCCTTTCATAGAAAAAGTGAAGCATTTACAAGAAGAACTCTCTGCCAAATTTGAAGGTTATATTGAAAAAATTCAAGCTGTTGAATAGTAAATAAAAGTAGTATAAGTAATATCTTAATATAATATATCTTGGGGAATAATATTATTATTCTTCCCCAAGATATCTAAAATGTTTATAGGACGCATTGTAAAATGTTCACAAGATTATTAGATATTATTATGTCTTTAGTAAAATTATTACTAATTATTTTGTTGGTTTCTATGGCAATTTTTCTTTTTGTTGCTGTTATAAGCCGATATCTCTTTGGTCAGTCTTTTTTCTGGATTGATGCCTACAGTAGATATGCTCTGATATGGATATCTTTTTTGGGTAGTACCATTGTCTTGAGAAATAGAAAACATGTTGGAGTTGAAATTTTCACAGAATTATTACCTACGATTATAAAAAAATGGACTACTAAATTTGGGGCTTTGTTAATCCTTCTTTTCTCATCTATAATGTTTAGTCAGGGATTAACATTAATCAATATTACCAGTAAACAAAACATTCCGGAAATGAATATCAAAATGTCGAATATTTCTATTATTGTGCCCGTTAGTGCCATATTAATGATTCTAATTTCATTGGAAATGATTTTTTCAAAAGATGAATCATCATTGTGTTCAGGCAAAGAGGAGCAAAAAAATGATTAGCTTAGTGCTATTAACTACATTTTTCGTACTTTTAGTCCTGGGTATACCTGTTTCTTTTGCACTCGGAATTTCTTCAATGTTGGCAATTTTTCTGGCAGAATTGCCCCTAATAATTGTGTTTCAGAGGATGTTTTCTGGTGTTAATAGTTTTGTTCTTACCTGTATTCCTTTTTTTATTCTTATGGGTAACATTATGGAGAAGGGAGGAATTGCCAAGCGTATTGTAAATTTTAGTAATATAATAATTGGTAGAGTTAGGGGAGGGTTGTCTGCAGTAAATATATTAGCCAGCATGTTTTTTGCTGGCATATCAGGTTCTGCTGTGGCAGATACTTCATCAATTGGTTCCATATTGATACCTATGATGAATGAAGAAGGCTATGATAGGAATTTTTCTGCTGCAGTTACCTGTACTTCTTCCACAATAGGTCTTATTATCCCACCAAGCAATTCTATGATATTGTATTCTTTTGTGGCCGGTGGAATTTCCGTAGCAAAATTATTTGCAGCTGGAATTGTTCCAGGTATCATTATAGGTATTGCGCTTATGATTGTAAGTTACATGATTTCTATAAAGAGAAAATACCCATCCCATCCCACGCCTTCTTTTCAAGAAGCAATACAGATAACAAAAGAGACTTTATTAAGCCTTTTTTTGGTGATAGTGATTGTTGTTGGCATATTAGGAGGTATTTTTACTGCTACGGAAGCATCTGTTTTTGGTGCTGTATATGCATTTATAATTAGTTTTTTTGTTTATAAAGAAATAAAAATTAAAGATATGCCTGAAATTATATTAAAAACCGTCTATACTACTGCTGTAGTAATGTTTCTTATAGCTACCTCCACTGCATTTGCCTATATTTTAGCCTTAGAACAGATTCCCAAATTAGTGGCGGACCTCCTTTTATCAATTACAAATAACAAATATATCATATTACTTATTATTAATATTGTTCTATTGATTGTCGGTACTTTTATGGACATGTCTCCAGCAATTCTCATTTTTACTCCTATTTTTTTACCAATAGCAACAAATTTAGGTCTTTCACCAATCCATTTTGGGATAATGATGCTAGTAAATCTTTGTATAGGTTTGTGCACTCCACCAGTGGGAACGGTCTTATTTGTAGGCTTAGGCATAGCAGACATTAAGATGAATGACATTATAAAGCCATTGCTACTATTCTTAATCCCGATGTTTTTAGTGCTAATGTTAGTAACATATTTTGAGCCGATTACTATGTCTCTGCCAAATCTCTTATTCAAGTAAATTAAATCAAACCTTTTTATCCATATGATTTTATGCTCTTCTATCTTTTAAAAAATTATTGCAAGAATTAATAAGCAAACTTTAAAAATTAGTCAAATAATTATTATATTATTTATAAATAGAGATTGATTTTTGTTTATAAATATCTGATTTTCAATTAAAGGAAGGAATGTATGAAAATAGGAAATCATTTTAAATCCATAGATCTTCTTCAGAAAAAAAGTCCTAAGGAGTTAGGATTAGAACTTGTGTCTGTACAAAGAATTGAATTGAAAAAGGAGTTAATCCTTGATTCTCTGGAGGAAGAAATTTGTCTGGTAGTAATTGGGGGATCAGTTCAGTTTAAGTGTGAAAATAAGGACGGGATTGCTAATTTTAAGGATATGCTATATGTTCCAAGGAGAACAGAATTGAAACTACATTCTGAGGGAAGTACGTTGATGTATTATAGCGCTCCCTCTGATATTGATGCACTATTTACCCATATAACTTTTGAGGATATTGATAAAAATATAACTACCCATGCAATTGCTGGAAGCCCGAATAATAATAGTCAAAGGGATGTCTGGAAGTATATAGATAGTGATTTTAGTTGCGCTCGTCTAATGATGGGTATTTGCGAGAGTAGCCCTGGAGGATGGACTTCCTGGCCTCCTCATGAGCATACAGAAAAACGTGAGGAAGTATATGTCTATTTTAATATGAAAAATGTTTTTGGAGTCCAATGTGTATATGATGATCTGGATAATCCCTACCACGTAGCCATTGTCAGAGACGGCGACTTAATTTCCATTCCTAAAGGATATCATCCCAATGTTGCTTGTCCAGCAGGTAAAATGTCTTACATCTACTGTATGGCTGCCAGGAAGTCTGGAGATCGAGATTTTATGGATCTTAATATTCAGGAACTTTACCAGGGAAACAAGTTTTTTTAGTAAGTTTTTAAAATATTGAATTGCTTATTGTAAAAAATAAATGGAAGGAAGATTGTTATGAGTATAAATTTAAGTGTAACTATTTCTAGTCTTGGTTCAAAATTTGCTCCAATTATATTTCAGGGAGATTATGTTTCAGGAATAAAAAAAGCTAAGGAAATAGGATATAAAGCAGTAGAACTACATATTCGAGACCCAAAGGCAATTGATATACCTGCAATTATGGGAGCTTTAAAAAAGAATAATCTTACTGTCTCTACTATAGGGACTGGTCAGGCTTATGTAGATGAAAGATTATATTTTACCTCTACAAATGCGGGCGTTAGAAATGCTGCAGTGCAAAGAATCAAAGATCAGATTGACTTTGCTGCTCCTTTTAGGGCAAAGGTAATAATTGGCACTATTAAAGGTTTATTACCCGAAGATAGGAATGAACGAGAAATAGCTTTAGAAAGACTAATTACCTGTTTACGAGAATGCGGGGATTATGCCCAAAAAAAAGATGTAAAACTAGTTTTAGAAGCCATTAATAGATATGAATCTAATTATTTGAATACTGCTGAACAAACTGCTGAGTTCATTGGAAAAGTGAACTCTTCCATAATTGGTTTGCATTTAGATTCTTTTCATATGAATATAGAAGAGAAATCTATAGTGGAAACTATAAAAAAATATTCTTCTTATTTGTTTCACTTACATTTTGCTGATAGTAATAGATGGGCACCAGGCTTTGGTCATATTAATTTTGCCGAAATATTAACTGCTTTAAAAGAAGTTAACTATGATGGTTATATTGGCATAGAAGCTTTGCCCTTACCTGATGGCGATAATGCAGCCAGGCAAGCACTGTCCTATTTAAGTAAACTAATGTAGTTATCACCAGAGTATTTTAAAACACCTGATAAAATAAAAACTCCCTACCCCTAATAAAATTGAGTAGGGAGTAAGCTATTATTGCTATTTATTACCTACCTCGATAGTATATTTCCAATTTATCTGTTTTTTCATGAAATCTGGTATAAGGCAGGTCTTTTGATGGCTCTGTTTCCAGCCATTTATCGATTATCTCTTTAGCATGAGGTATACCAGTCAGCCTGATTCCCAATACAATTATATTAGCATTATTAGCCTTTTTGGCTATCATTGCTGAATAAGGATCTATGCATAGAGCTGCTCTTACCTTAGGTAATTTATTAGCAATTATAGAGGCTCCTGTTCCGGTATTACAAAAAAGTATGCCCTGTTCACATTCTTGTGATGATACTAATTTAGCTGTCTCTTCTGTTGCATCTACATAATCAACTTCCTTTCCAGCCAATGCACCACAACGTATCAGCTGAAAATTCTTTTCTTCTAGATAATTAATTATTTCCTCCGTAAGTACAGTACTTCTATCACTTCCGATAGCAATTTTCATAATTAATCCCCCCTGTATGAATTTAAATCCTAATAGTTTAATATATATTTTGTTGCTCTATAAATATCTAAAACAATATTATATACTCTGCTTATATTATTATAGATAAAAGACCAGCTGACTTTTTAAATATACCATAAGAATTATTCTTTGTAAAAGTATTGCTAATTACTTTTTTATTTTCTTTTTTTACCAGGGATTTTTTTCAATCAATTTTATTTCAGACACACAGTCATCATAATAATACACCCAACCCTCTACTAATGCTACAAATGAGGCACCATAATTTCTAATCCCGAAAAAATTGACCTTAATTTTAATTAGAAAAAAATTATTGACAATATTTATTTGGTCATGATATATTAAAATATACTTTCTTTTTCCAATGGAAAAAGTAACATCACATAAAACATAAAGCAGATTTTCTATGAAAAGAACTGGAAATCAAAAATTAATTCAGGATTTAAATAGAAATATTATCCTCAAAACCATACGCCAAGAAGGTCCCATTTCCCGTAGTGCAATAGCAAAGAAAAATGGATTGAGTCCTACCACAGTATCATTGGCCATTCAAGAATTTCTTAAACACGGATTGGTAACCGAAGCTAGTATAGGTAAGTCTAGCGGTGGTAGAAAGCCTATTCTGATACAATTTTCTCCAGAAAACCACTTTGTTATTGGAATTGCGATTACCAACGATGAAATTATGATTTCAAAGATGGATTTAGAAGCTAAAGTAATCAAACAAAAAATATTTCCAATCAGCAATTTAACAGGAGAATTATTAATAGGTCATCTGCTTAAAGTGACTGAAACTTTCCTGGGGGATTGCCCTGACTTAAAAAAATGCATAGGCATTTCAGTGATTTCTCCAGGTATTATCGATGTACAAGAAGGCATTATTTATGAAAATACAAAATTGAAGCTGAAAAATATTCATTTAAAAGAAATCTTGAAAAAAAATTTTAAATTAAATATATGGTTAGAAAATGATGCCAATGCCATTGCCCTGGCTGAAAAGCAATATGGGGCATATAAAAAATACAATAATCTGGTCTATATCACTCTTGGAGATGGAGTAGGAGCTGGTATTATTGTAAATGGCTCCATTTTACGCGGAAGAAGTGGTGGCGTTGGAGAATTCGGTCATATCAGTATTGATATCAATGGAATACTTTGTGATTGTGGCAATAGGGGTTGCCTTGAAAATTATATTAGCTGGCCTTCTATTTGTTTAAAAATAATATCTTCTATTGAGAAAGGCCAAGAGACAATAATGTTAGAAGCAGCAGAAGGTGATAAAAATAAAATCACTCATTCTATTTTTCGTAGTGCATTAGAGAAAGGCGATCTGTTAGCCCGGGAAATAATGGAAGAGGTCGCGGTATATTTATCAGCCGGAATTGTTAATATGGTTAATTTGATTAACCCGGACATCATTATTTTGGGCGGGAAAATTGCCTATAATAACCACTTTCTTATTTCACGAGTTAAGCAATTAGTGCTGGCAAATGCTTTGGAAATCCTAACAAATAAATTAGAAATTTGCCCTACTTCATTGGGAGAGGATTTCCGGATGACTGCAGCTGCCTCAATCCCTTTGCAGGAAATGTTTCATTTCTCAATAATTTCATAGTAAAGGGCAGAATACTATTTATCAGATAATGCTTTATATTTTTGACTATAATATTGGCCGTATTTATTGAAAGAAGTTTTTAATTAAAACACAGCCAAAAGTAATGCCTAGGAAAGTATTATCAGAAATTTATTGAAGGAAGGTGATATAAAAAATTAGAATAAATATAACAGGACTGAATATTAAACTCATAGTTAGTATAAGGTGATAGAAACTTAATATTTTAAACAGGCTTGTAATAAAAAATATTTAGTGAAATTTGAAATTTAACTATGGAGGTTAAATATAATGTTTAAAAGAAGTATTGAATTTATGGTATTGCTGATACTAATTTTACTAGTTATCCTTGGAAATGCTGTTCTAGCAGATCAAAGCAAAGGTGCCATTGGTTATGTTCCACAAAGCTCTTTTGCTGGTGAAACCTCATTAGCATACTTTAAGGGAACCCAGGATACTATTGAGGCATTAGGTTATAAATTTGTTGTTGTTGATGCAAATTTTGATGGAGCCAAACAGGTTGAGATAATTGAAAATTTCCTGGCTCAAAAAGATATAGTTGGCATAGTTGTCCATCCCATTGATAGTGCATTGATTACTGCTGGTGTAGAAAAAGCTAATAATGCTGGCATTCCTATTGTGTCAAATGTATCTGATGTTGCTGGTGGAAAAGTTATTTTTACTGTTACAATGGATTTAAACCATGTGGGACAGTTAGCAGCTGAGGCAATGGTGGAAGGACTTATAGAAAAATATGGAGAACCAAAGGGTACTGTTATTACCATTGGAGGACCGCTAAGTGATATGGTATCTAACGGTAGAGGAGATGGAATGAATTCAGTCCTTTCCAAATATCCTAATATTAAAGTAATCCACAGAGCAGCTGACTGGAATATACCAAAGGCTGAAGAAGCCCTGAGGGATCTTTTAACTGCTTATCCTGAAGCAGATGGTCTATTATCATACACTGATTATTATGACGAAGGATTAGTTGGCGCATTTACTTCATTGGGCAAATATAAGCTAAGAGGAGAAGATGGTCATATCATTTGGACCAGTGTTGACGGGACACCCGATGGCCTCAATAGGATTAGAGACGGATATATGGATGCTACTGCTGATTCAGCATGTGAGACTTATGGCCAATTAACAGTAAAGTTTCTGGATGATTATTTAAATGGCAAACCGCTACCAAAAGTAGGAGATATAGTTGAAGATAGTAATGCTACTTGGTCACCGGCAGAAGTTGTTCAGGGTCCCAGTGGACCAGTATTGCAGTTAAAATCTTTCCTTATAGATCCCACTACTGTAGATAATCCTAATTTATGGGGTAACAAGACCTATATGATTGATGGAGATAGGGTAATATACGGAACAAAATAATATTCAAAGGATATTAAACGCTTAGTATAAATTGCTGAAATCAAAAAAGAGTGGGAAAGAAGCTTCCCACTCTTTAATAAAAAAGTGAGTAAAAAGAGTAGAAATGAAAAATAATAATGATATTCTTTTAAGAATGAAAAATATCAGTAAAAGTTTTGGTTCGGTACAAGCACTCAAAAATGTTGATTTTACTCTAAAAAGAGGAGAAGTCCATGGGCTGGTAGGCGAAAATGGTGCAGGAAAAACTACCCTGATGAATATCTTGCACGGAATTGAGGCTAATGATAGCGGGACTATACAGATAAATAGTCATGAATTCAAACAAATGTCAACTTCCACGGCAAAGAAAATGGGGATTGCAGTTATTCCGCAAAAAATACAATTATTTTTTGAATTGTCAATTGCCGAAAATCTTTTTATCAATAATTGGCCAATTAATAAAAAATCCCATGCTATAAATTGGTCAGAAATGAAATCCAAGACCAGGGAGATATTGGAAAAAGTAGACCTAAATATAGATCCCTTAAGAAAAGTTAGTACCTTAAGCTATATCGAACAACAAATGATTGAGATAGCTAAGGGTTTTTTTGTTGAAAAAGCAGAAATTCTTATCTTAGATGAACCCACAAGTCCTTTGGTTATTCATGAGATAAAGATTTTATTTAATCTAATAGAAACTTTAAAGAAAAAAGGCCTTAGCTTTATATATATCTCTCATTACCTGGATGAGGTTTTTAAGATCTGTGATAGAGTCACTGTTTTAAGAGATGGCCAAGTGGTATCAGTAGCAGATATTAAATCTATAGATATGAAAACATTAATTAAAATGATGGTTGGTGAGGGGATTAATATTTACCCGAATAGAAAATCAAACATAGGCGAAGATATACTTGAAGTTAAAAAATTTATAAGGAAACCCATGCTTAATGGTGTCAATTTTACAGTTAAGCGTGGCGAAATATTAGGAATTGCAGGCTTAAAAGGTTCCGGAAGAACGGAGCTGGCTCGATCATTGTGTGGTTTAGACAGATATGATGAAGGAGAAATAGTTTATAAAGGCAAGAAGATAAAAATTAATAGTACCAGAAAAGGATTGGATAATGGTATAGGTTATTTGACCGAAGATAGAATTAAGTGGGGTTTATTTTCCATTAGATCAGTTATTGAAAACACTACAATAACTTTTTTAAAAAAAATTATCAACAAAGCAGGTTTCATCAAAATAAAGGAAGAGAAAGATATTGTTCAGAGCTATAGAGATAAGTTAAACATAAAGATAGCTTCAACAAACCAACAGGTGAAATATTTAAGTGGTGGAAACCAGCAGAAAGTAATTATTGCAAAGCTTTTAGGTTCTGATTTAGATATATTTATATTTGACGAACCTACCTTTGGCATAGATGTAAAAGCTAAAATGTATATACATGAAATAATGAATATGCTGGTAGAGGAGGGAAAATCAATAATTCTGATTAGTTCAGATGTTATGGAATTAGTTAGAATGAGCGATAGAATAATTATTCTTAAGGAAGGCAAAATTCAAAAAGAACTTTTACAGGACTCAATTAATGAGAGTAAAATAATAAGCATTTTAGAGGGAGCAGCAGGATGATAAGCAGTAATAAAAAAGTCTTAAATGACAATAAAGAAAAAAGTGTATTAGTATTTAATGAAAAGTTTGATACCAAAGAGTACATATTCGAAAATTTTTCATGGATACTTCTCTTACTAATAAGTATAATAGCAGGTTTGATAAATCCGATATTTTTTTCATTTACCAATTTGTCAAATTTATTGTTACACTCAGTTATTCTTGGTATTTTAGTTCTTGCAGAATCTATCTGTTTAATTTCAGGTCATTTTGACTTAACAATTGAATCTAACTTAATATTTACGGCCGTCATAGCAGCCTGGCTTATATCATCAAGTTCAGTGGCATCAGGATTGCAATTAAATCCTTTTCTAGCCATTATAATAATGTTAATAATCGGAATGGCTGTCGGTGCGGTAAATGGTTTTCTAGTAGCCTATGTAGGAATGAATCCTTTTATCACTACCTTAGCTATGTCTATTATCTTATCAGGTTTTAGTGTTATTATATCGAAGGGTAGAACCATATACCCATTGCCTAAGTCTTTTGTTTTTTTAGGAAGTGGATTAATAGGGAAAATCCCGGTATCCATTATTGTATTATTTATTTTGTATTTTATCTTTTATATTTTCTTAACATTTTTACCTTTAGGTAGAAAACTTTATGCAGTAGGGAACAATAGTTTTGCTGCAGATGCCTCAGGAATTAATACAAAATTAACAATACTAATAGCCTATATTTTAAGCGGATTTCTTTGTGCCTTTGCCGGATGGATAATGTCTGGAAGATTGAATTCTGCTTCTTCTATTATGACTACTGATATTTTACTTTTTGCTTTTGCAGCAGCTGTAATCGGAGGTGTCAGTCTTAATGGTGGTACTGGCAAGGTGCTGGGAGTATTTGGCGGGGTATTATTGTTATCTACTATTAACAATCTCATGAATTTGGCAAGAGTAAGCCCATTCATTATTCAGGCAACCACTGGAGGAATAATTTTATTTGCTATGTTTATCAATACCATTAAGAATAAGAAGCTTTTTTAATTGGACTGGTAAATAATTTGGAGCATAATTTAAAGAGATGATAAAGTGATTTCCATAGTGGTTGACCCCATTGGGGGGAAATTATCAAAATTAATAATTTTTAATAATTATTGGTTTTCAGAGAGAGGTTAATTGAATATTTTAAGAAAACCAACCTGTCTTTAGGGTAATAATAAAATAATAGTATTTTTTATTAAGGAGGCAATACCATGATTGAGCTAATTAAAAGAGACAAAAGAGCCAAAAGATCTGTGGAAGAAGCCGAGCATGATATTATTGAACTATTTGCTAAGATATATTCAGAGACAGTTAAAGCTATTGAGCAAAAGTACAATCAAGAAGGATTTGAGTTAGTCAGAGATACTTTTATGCGAGTCATGGTTGAAGGATGGAAAAAACAATATGAAGGTATGGAGAAGAGAGATCTTAAAACATTTGTTAATTGGTTATTAGATATGATTACTTCCAGTGCCAAATATGAGGTTGTTGAAGATAAACAGAACAGTATTCGTTTGAAGTTTACAGAATGCCCCTGGGCAGATGCTTTCAGGAAAGTTGGTTATCCGGAAATCGGTAAATTTTTCTGCGATGGGGATTTCCCCATGGTTGAAGCATTCAATAAGAAGATAAAGTTTGAGAGAACTAAAATATTAATGGATGGTGATTCTTGCTGCAATCATCATTATTATACCGAAAACAATGATTAAGTAAAATAAAAACTAACCTCAGCAGAATTTTTATGACATCTTTTGGAATGTTTATAGAACTTTTAATCAATTGGAAGGAGGCGATAGCAATGCATGCTCTGAAGAAAGGAATCAGTCAGTGGGCATTTCCAGCAGATATGAACCTGGGAAGCTGCTTTAAACTGGCAAAAGAAGCGAAATTTGATGGCATCGAAGTAGCGATTGCTGAAGAGGGAGAAATTAACTTGAGGTCTACAAAAAATGAAATCAAAAAAATTGTTAAATTGTCTAATTCTATTGGCATTGAAATAAGTAGTCTGGCTACTGGACTATTTTGGGATTATTCTCTGACCAGTGATGATTCTGCTGAAAGGGAAAAAGCGAAAAATATTATCAAGAAAATGTTGGAAGTAGCCAGTTGGCTTGAAGTAGACACAATATTAGTAATTCCCGGTGCAGTAGATGTTTTCTTTAAACCAGATTTTCCTGTTGTTTCTTATGATAAAGTTTATGAGTGTTCCCTTAAAGCTTTGAAAGAATTGGCTCCACTGGCGGAAAGCTATAAGGTCAATATAGCCATTGAGAATGTTTGGAATAATTTCTTATTGAGTCCTTTAGAGATGAAAACTTTTATCGATTCTATTAATAGTCAGTATGTAGGAGTGTACTTTGATGTAGGAAATGTTCTCAAGAATGGATTTCCGGAACAGTGGATTAACATTTTGGGAAACAGAATTAAAAGAGTTCATATTAAGGATTACAAAAAGTCAATTGGTACTGTAGAAGGTTTTGTAAATCTTCTTTATGGTGACGTTAATTGGCCAGCTGTGATTTCTGCTCTGAAAGAAGTGCCCTATAGTGGTTTTCTTACTGCAGAGCTATTTCCTCCTAAATATCATCCCGAAAGTCTTATCTATGAGACTTCAATCAGCATGGATAAAATATTAAATAGAAGGGAAGACCTATGAAATGCCACTGAGAATTGGTTTTGTAGGATGCGGAACAACAACTGGTATCCATATAAAAAATTTAATTGAGATGGCAGGAGTGAAAATAGTAGCCCTGTGCGATATTCTTCCCCTTAAGGCTGAAAAAGAGGCTGAAAAGATTAATGCACATGTATATTCAGATTATAAAAAGATGTTCCATAAAGAGAAACTGGATGCCTGTTATGTCTGTATACCCCCCTTTGCTCATTCCTGTGTTGAATTGCTGGCGGCCAAAAAGGGAATACATTTATTTATTGAAAAACCTATTGGAATCAATATTGATGAAGTCAAAAAAGTAGAACAAGCTATCAAGAAAAATGGGATTATAGTAAGCGTGGGATATGTTTTTCGATATTTAGACATTGTTAAAAAGATGAAAGAACTATTAGCTGACCAAAAGATAGCTTTAGCATATGGTCAATATTTTGGTGGAGTTGTACCCTTAGAATGGTGGTCTATGCAGGAAAAATCAGGGGGGCAAATAGTGGAGCAGACAACGCATATTGTTGATCTTGTTAGATATCTTATTGGAGATATTGATATGGTTTTTGCTCAAGGCTATAAACATCCTGGTCAATCTTATAATTTTGACTTTCACGAAGCAAGCTCTATTAATTTACATTTTAAGAACAGTGCCATCGGTAGTATTAATTCTACTTGTCTTCTTTCTGGTTGGTCACCGAAGTTAGAAATCATAGCAAAGAACATGCATTTGAAGATCCGTTCACTCGATACTTTAGAGATAATTGTTGATGGTAAAATAGAAACCATTCCTTCAAAAGTAAATGGTTATTGGGAAGAAGATATTATTTTTATTAATTCTATCAAAAATAGGGATGACTCTAATATTAAATGTAGTTATTCAGATGCTTTAAAAACTTTGGAGGTAACACTGGCAGCAAATAAGTCAATAAATACTGGTGAGATAATATATTTATAAAATTTGGAGAAAATATTATGGTGAAAGTAGGATTGATCGGTTGTGGATTTATGGGTACAGTACATGCCACTTGCTATAGATATTTAGAAAATGTAAAAGTTGTGGGTGTTTCAGACCTTAGGAAAGAATATGCAAAAAAAGCAGCTGACATAACAAAATCAGAAATATTTTCGGACCCAATGGAGCTGATTCAATGTAAAGAAGTTGAGGTAATCGATATTTGTCTTCCAACCTATCTACACAAAAAATTTATTTTAGCATGTTGTGATGCTAAAAAAAATGTATTTTGTGAAAAACCTTTAACCTTAAATGAGCAAGATGCTGAAGAAATAGTGATGGGTATTAAAGAATCAAAAGTAAAATTTATGATTGGCATGGTTTTACGTTTCTGGCCGGAATATATGGAATTCAAAAAAATAGTAGATTCTGGAAAGTTCGGTAAATTAAAGGTACTCCAGTGTACTCGTTTATCTACACCTCCTTTGTATGGTTGGGATAACTGGTACTTAGATCCAATTCGCAGCGGTGGTGCTGCTCTTGATCTTCATATTCATGATGTAGATTTCATATATTATTTGTTTGGTAAGCCAGAGTCAGTATATTCTACAGGAAGACATAATAGCAAAAATGGATTGGAACATATATGTTCAATATATAAATATAAAGATAGGATAGTCAATGCTGAAGCGGGTTGGGATCTGAGTAAATCTTTTGGATTTATGCAAGAAATAAGAGGTGTATTTGAAGACGGCACTGTTTTAATTTACAACTCCAAAAATCAGCCACTAACAGTCTTTCAAGAGGAAAATTCAGAGCTTGTAAAGATTAATAAAAAAGAGATGGATTCCCTTAATAGTGGTGGAAATATATCTGATATTCTTGGCTATTATAATGAAATCAAATATTGGGTTGATTGTTTACAGGATAATAGAAAACCAGAGAGAGTTACTATTGAAGATGCAAAAACATCATTGGAAATTGTTCTGGCGGAAATAAAATCAGCAAAGAACGAACAGGAAATTGTATTATGAAGATTGAACTTGGTGCAATATTGCGTATCACTGCAGAGGTTGATATTAGAAAATGTTTTAGAGAAGTAGCTGAATTAGGATTAAGGACCTGTCAGGTTTCCTGTAATGCAGAACATATGATCCATAAGCTGATACCGGAAAAGATAAAAAAATCTTCAGAAGATATGGGAATTATTATAACCTCTTTCTTTCTGACCTTTGAAGGTCAGATTTACAATAGGATAGAGGGAATCTCAACTGTAGGCTTTATCCCTGAACGACTTCGAAATCATCGCATTCACCTGGCTGAACAATTTTCAGATTTGATTTATGATTTAGGTATTAAAAGCATTACCTCTCACGTTGGTTTTATTCCTGATGACGAAAAAAGTCCCCTATATTTGAGATTTATTCCGATAATGATAAAATTTGTGGATCATTGTCAAAAAAATGGACAAATATTCTGTTTTGAAACAGGGCAGGAATTGCCTTCCACCCTGAAAAGAACAATAAAGGACATTGGTGATAGTGCTTATGTCAATTTTGATCCGGCCAATCTGATCTTATATGGAATGGCCCATCCCCTGGATGCAGTTGAGATTTTAGGAAATTATATAAAGGGAATGCATGCTAAAGATGCTCTCTGGCCTAATCGTGAAGAGAAGCTGGGTATTGAAGTTCCTGTTGGGAAGGGCGAGGTTAATTACCCTCTTTTAATCCCAAAATTAAGAGAAAAAGGTTTCCAAGGTCCTATTACTATAGAGCGGGAGATAACAGGAGAGCAACAGAAAAAGGATATCCTGACCACAAAAACATACTTGCAGCCTTATTTGTAAGGAAAGGTAATTTTTTCATGGATAATAATTCAATTTTAATAAAACCAGGGATAATCCCCATTCTGGATAAAGATTTTATTCCAGCCGTCTTATGGAATCATGCCTTTCTGAAGGAGGTTCATTCCTCGGGAGAGGGAATAACTTTTACCATTGGTTTAGAAAGAAATGACGGCATATCTTCAGTTATAAGTACCCAGATTTTTCCCCAGGAACACAAAATGTCATCAGAAAACTTTTTTTATGTTGACCAATTAATAAAGACATTATTATGGATCTGGGGAGGGCATAGACTAACTTTAGCAGGATCAGATCAGATAATACAGTACATAAAAAAGATCTATTCTTTGCAAGGAAAACATTCTTTTGATGTAAAATTTATGTCTAAGATATATGAAAAGCCCTTTACAATAGTGGAAGTAAATGATAAAGAAAAAATTATTAGCAAAGAAAAATCCATTCCCATGGGTGGTCATATCAAGGGCTGTCGTATCGGTTTTGACCTAGGAGCAAGTGACAGAAAAGTCAGTGCGGTTATAGACGGGAAAGTAGTATTCAGTGAGGAAGTACCCTGGAATCCCGGTGAGCAGGACGATCCTGAGTACCATTATCACGAAATAATGACGATGTTACGACGGGCTGCCCAACACCTGCCCCGTGTTGATTCTATCGGGGGGAGTTCGGCCGGTGTCTATATCAACAATCGGGTGATGGCTGCCTCTCTATTTCGAAGCATTCCTCCCTGTCTTTTTGAAAAAAGAATAAAAAATATTTTCATAGACATCCAGAGGGAATGGAATGTACCTTTGAAGGTAATCAATGACGGAGAGGTTACCGCCCTAGCCGGTTCCATGTCCTTACAGGCTAATGCAGTGCTGGGCATTGCCCTGGGATCAAGTGAAGCGGGGGGGTATGTAGATCGAAAAGGGAATATTACCACCCAATTAAACGAACTGGCTTTTGTACCCATTGATTTTAATAAAAAGGCGCCGGTTGATTCCTGGTCCCAGGACTCCGGCTGTGGAGTACAATGTTTATCTCAGATAGCTGTGATACGATTGGCTGAAAAACAGGGAATAATTTTTCAGGAAAACCAAACTCCTGCTGAAAAACTAACACATATTCAGGAATTACTGGCTGAAGGAGATCAGAAGGCCTTTCAGGTATTTGAAACTATTGGCATATATTTGGGATATGCCATTGCCTATTACGCGGATTTTTATGATCTGGAGCATGTATTAATATTAGGCCGGGTGACTTCAGGCCAAGGAGGGCATATAATCTTAGAGCAGGCCAGCCAGGTTTTAAGGGAAGAATTTAAAGAATTGTATGATAAAATTTCCCTGCATCTTCCAGATGAATCCAACCGGAGAGTGGGGCAATCCATAGCAGCTGCCAGCCTGCCCTTAATCAGCAGCGAGAAGTAGAGAAGTAATGGGAACTGACTAAAATTGAGCTCTATACTGATTAGCCAATGGCCTTATTTATTAAAAATAATTTTATTATGAGAATGAGAAATGATGAGTAATAAAAAACAAAGAATTGTTATTTTAAATGGTACTGTCTTTACTCCTTTTCAATCTTTTGAAGGCCATATTATGATTGAAAAGGGAAAGATTATCTCTGTCACACCTATTAAAGATAGTACCAGGGACTCCTCTACTTTTGGCCAGGCAGAGATTATTGAAGCCAGAAATAAATACATTGTGCCTGGTTTTATTGATCTTCATGTTCATGGAGGCGGTGGGGCAGATGTGATGGATGGAGAATATGAAGCTATCAAAAAGATTGCTGCTAACCATTGCCGTTATGGCACCACTGCCTTTCTTCCTACCACCTTAACCATGAGCAAAGATAATATCATAAAAAGCCTCCAGAGCATCGGGGAAGCCAAATTAAAGGGTACCGGAACAGCTGAGATTTTAGGAGTACACCTGGAAGGACCCTATATCAACCCGGAGAAAAAAGGAGCCCAAAACAAAAAAGATATTATCCAGCTCTCCAAAGAGGAATTTCTGGCCTTCAATCAAGCCTCCGGCAATTTAATTCGCCTGGTGACTCTGGCACCGGAAATGCCCGGAGCACTGGATTTTATTCCCTGGCTGTGTGAACAAGGTATCATTGCCTCAGCAGGGCATACTAATGCTACCTATGAAGAGATGCAGGATGCCCTACAATCCGGTCTAAACCATGTTACCCATCTGTTTAATGCCATGAGAGGATTACACCATCGAGAGCCGGGCATAGTGGGTGCCGCTTTATCTGATTCCAGAATAACAGCAGAGGTCATTGCTGATGGAATACATATCCATCCGGTCATATTGAAGATAATACACCAGATGAAGGGGAGTAATAAAATAGTTCTAATTACTGATGCTATGAAGGCAAGCGGCTTGCCGGAAGGCACCTATGATCTGGGCGGGCAGGAAGTGATAGTGGCTAAAGAGCAGGCCAGGCTCCAGGATGGTACTTTAGCCGGCAGCGTTCTAACTATGAATAAGGCTGTACAGAATATTGTAGCTAAAGCAGGCATTCCGTTAGGGGAGGCCGTTCAAATGGCCAGTTATAATCCAGCAAAGTGTCTGGGTATAAATAATAAAAAAGGAAGTCTGGAAACAGGCAAAGATGCAGATATAGTCATGCTAAATAAAAACTTTGAAGTAGACTTAACTATGGTTTCAGGAAAAGTTATCTTCAGGAGAGAAGAGCTATGAATGTAATCATTGTGAAGGATTACCAGGAATTAGGCGTTCGGGCAGCTCAGCTGGTTGCTGATCAAATCACCAGGAAGAAAAATACAGTCCTGGGTTTGGCTACCGGACAGACACCAGTGGGCATGTATCAGGAATTGATTAAAAAATTTAAAAAAGGAGAAATAGACTTTTCCCAGGTGGTAACCTTTAACCTGGATGAATACTATGGCCTATCCCCAGAGCACCCGCAAAGTTACCACTATTTTATGTGGGATACCTTGTTTCAGCATATAAACATCAACAAAGAAAATATATACTTATTAAACGGAATAACAGATAATATCGATGAGGAATGCCAAAAATATGAAGATCTCATTAATAAAAGAGGCGGTATAGACTTACAGATATTGGGCATTGGTGACAATGGGCATCTTGGTTTTAATGAGCCGGCTATCGGTCTGAATAGCAAGACTCACCTGGTAAATTTATCAAAAGCAACTATCCGCGCCAATGCCAAATATTTTAACGATATCAAGGAAGTACCCCGGCAAGCTCTCACCATGGGTATCGGAACAATCATGAAGGCTGAAAAAATTATTCTCTTAGCTAGTGGTCGAAAGAAATCTCCAGTAATAGTCAAGACTATCAAGGGACCAGTCAGCACTGAGGTACCAGCAACTGTCCTTCAGCTTCATAATGAGGTAACTATTATTCTGGATCAAGATGCTGCCAGCAAACTTTAATCTAACCTGCTAAGGATAAAACAACCTCTTGCTCTTCTCCTAAGACTATAAATCTAAATACAAAAATGCCCGAGCTTGTGATTCTGATTTAATAATTGATTTTATTCCTAAAACAAAATAATTTTTCTAAAAATATTTTATTGCACTTTATCTACAAAGCAATCTCATCCACTTATACCCAAAAGAGTATTTATTTGCTTTTTGCTTTTCACTCATCACTGATTACCAATTACTGTATTTAACTTGAACCGTGTACCTTGAATCTTGCAACTTTCTTTTAACCGTCAAATAAACCAGGAAATCTAAATAAACTTCATCTATACCACACAAGATGGGAAAGAAACCTTTGAAGTCAATTTAAAGGAAGAAACTGTCTGGCTTTCACAAAGGCAGATGGCCAGTCTGTTTGAAAAAGACAGTGACACCATTGGACTGCATATTAAAAATATCTTTTCTACAAATGAGCTGGATGAAAAATCAACTACCGAGGAATCCTCGGTAGTTCAATTGGAAGGTAAAAGGGAAGTAAGAAGAAAAATTAAGTTTTATAACCTTGATGTAATTATTTCTGTTGGCAATCGGGTAAACTCCAAACGAGGTACCCAATTTCGTATTTGGGCGACCAATATCCTGAAAAATCACCTTATCCAGGGATATACTATCAATCAAAAAAGATTACAGGAAAACCGGGCTAAAATACAAGAACTTCAAAAAACTGCCAGCATGATAGAAAGGTTACTATTACAAAAAAACTTGGAATCTCCAGAGGCAACCGGTTTACTGCAAGTCATTCTGGATTATCAGAAAGCTCTGCACTTACTTGATGAGTATGATCATCAGGAACTTAAGATAAAGGAAGTTTCAACTCAGGAAAAATTCAGGCTAACCTATGAAAAAGCCAGACAGGAACTGCAAAATCTGAAAGAACACTATACAACAGGCTTATTTGGGCTGGAAAAAGACTAGTCTTTTGCAGGTTCTATCGGTGCTATATATCAGATTTGACGGCAAAGAAGTCTACCCCAGTATCGAGGAAAAAGCAGCCCATCTGCTTTATTTTGTCGTGAAGGATCATTCCTTTGTGGATGGCAACAAACGCATTGCTGCCTCACTCTTCATCTGGTTCTTGAATGAGAATGGGATCTTATATAAAGAAGATGGCAGTAAACGCATTGCCGATAATGCCCTGGTCGCATTAACACTGCTTATCGCTGAAAGCAAACCAGAAGAAAAAGATATCATGACTAAAGTTCTGGTAAATCTCATCAACCGGGAGAATTAGTGAAATCGTATATCGAGTCAAAATATTGATGAGAATCTTAGAAAGAGAAGTTCCTAAGGATTTACTGGAGTTGGACATTCTGTAGAAGATTGCATCTATCAGGCAAGATGGGGAATGGAAGAGTATTTGAATCTATTAAAAGAAAAAAAATTCCCATTCCCAAAGAAAATAAAAACCCCAAAATTATTATCAGAAACGAAAATAAATCAAATATTGTAATTGGATAAATAATAATATTAATTGTTATGTATTTATAGTTTTGGTTTTTGTCATTGCGAGCCCACCCTTAACTAAGGTTAAGCGGTAGGCGTGGTAATCTCATGCATTTACCCCTGGAACTTATATTTGTATTTCTAAACAAATATTGTTATACTATTTCATGAAAATGCTATAAATAACATTTTGGAGAAATATAATGAAATTCTTAGATTTAAAGAATGAATTAAGAGATTTTCCAATATTTTCTTTACGTGATATTAAAAATATAGATCCTGCTTTTCACAGAAGAAGATTAAATGAATGGCAGGATAAAGGCTATATAAAAAAGATTATTCGAGGTTATTACCTGTTTACTGATATAGACATTGATGAGGAGGTATTATTTAAAATTTCCAATCAAATCTATTATCCATCTTATGTTTCCTTAGAAAGTGCTTTATCTTATTATAATCTAATACCGGAGAGTGTCTATGAAATTACTTCTATTTCAACCCGAAAGACTTATAATTTTAAAACATCTTTTGGAGAATTCAGGTTTCACAGTATAACACCCCAATTATTCTTTGGCTATAGCTTAATAAAGAATAAGAATTATTATGTAAAAATTGCCAGTATTGAAAAATCTCTTCTTGATTATTTTTATCTTCACCCGGATTTAGAAACAATTCAAGACTTTGGTAGTTTGCGAATAAATCGAGAAATACTGATAGAACAGGTTAATGAAAAAAAACTGAAGGAATATCTAGAAAAAATCAAACAAAAACGCCTGACAAAAAGAATAAATAATTTTTGGAGATATATGAAAAATGCTTAGTTTAGAACAAATTGAATCATTTTATCCTGAGAATATTAGAGGATACAAAAGAAATCTTCTAAGAGAATACTTACAATATGTTATTTTGGAAATTATCTACCAGTCAGAGTATGGAAATCACCTGATTTTTATGGGTGGTACCGCGATCCATATCATCCATGGTAACCAACGGTTTTCAGAAGATTTAGATTTTGATAATCTAGGTTTGACCGAAGAAGATTTTTCAAATTTATCTATAGAAATTTCTAAGAAATTAGCATTACTTGGATATCAAGTAGAAATTAGCAACAGGATGGGAAATGCTTTCAGGTGTCTCATTAAATTCCCGGGCATTTTTTATCAATATAATCTTTCCGGACATACCAGGGAAAAGATGACCATCCAGCTGGATACTGAACCACAAAATATTGAATATAAATCTGAAACTGTCCTTATTAACAATTTTGATATATTGTTAAAGATAAGAGCAGTTCCAGTGGATATATTGTTAGCTCAAAAAATATTCGCTATTCTCAAAAGACCTCGTCCCATGGGTAGGGATTTTTATGATGCAATATTTTTATTTTCCAAGACAAAGCCAAACTATTATTCTTTAAAAGAAAAAATAGGTTTAAAAGGGAACGATTATTTGGAAAAATTAAAGAATATCTTATTAGGAAAGTGCGATAAACTTGATTTTAAAAAGCTTGCTGCAGATGTAAAGCCCTTCTTATTTCATCCCGATGATGCACAAAGGATATTGCTATTCCCTGAATTTATTCAGAAAATGTTGAAATAAAAATTTTATTGAACACTGAAATTCTGGAAAATTGCAAGAATGTTTACCCAAAGGTTTTTCATTCTGTCACTGAGAACTCCCGTCTCATCTCCTACCCTTGAGGGAGGGATTGATCCATCTTGTTTTCTCCCACTAGAAGGGAATTAATCCTTTCATTGTTTCACCCACTTGACTGGGAGATTACCCCATTTTGCCTTCTCCTCTTTGAGGGGAAGACCAGACTTTTTCTATTTCCTCCCCTTTGAGGAAAGGCTTCCTCAGCCTGGTCTCCTCCCCCTTAACGGAAGGATTTTCTCGTCTTGCCTCCTCCCCCTTGAGGGGGGAGGATTAAGGTGGGGGTGAAGGTAAAATTATCACAAAATAATCACAACCTAACAGTAATTTTTGACTAATGTTAAATAACTGGATAGTATAAAAATACTTAATAAATCAAACAAAAAATATATTTTAAGAAACGCTTGCTACTTAATAATTAAATTCATTTTAAAAGGATATATAAATTATGACCGATAGCATGCAGCCGGCTACCAGAGTCAATGAATTTACCCATGATATACTTGACTTTTGTGCATCAGACCCTGATTTATTTTTGGAAATGATTCGGGAAAGGGAGAATTTTCTAACCAAGAAACCGGAAAAGGTTTACCGAAATAAGGATGAAGAGGCAATGGCCAATCTAAGGTTTGATGATTACTTCATTTATTCCTACATCTCAAAACACTATCGAAAGAATCCTTTGGAAGTGTTCTTAGAGCGAATGCTACCAGAATACAATCTTCGGGATCAAGCGATTCTACAGGGATTCAGGCAATATATTTACAGTAGTTTTACAGTCAGCGAAGTTAACCCGGGCTTTTATTTCAAGGCAAAAGACCTTACTACAGGGAAGGTATATAAAGTAAGAGAAAATGAGGCTACCCTGCATTTGAAAGATAATGACTATTTTATCGGCAGGATTTTACCCTATGAGACAGACTATGCTTTATCTGTGGTTAATCTATTTTTACCGGATATTCCATCTTATGCTGCCAAAAGATCCCTCAAAGCATTACCATCTGATATTTCCAGGGAAGCAGACCCTTTAATGATTGAAAAAGAGCTCATTCAGAAAAGCAAGCAGAGTGCTTTTGCAGAGCAGGATGACCGAAATACGATCGAGGATATTGAGAAGAAATTAAAAAAATATCTAAAAAAACACTTAGGAAAAAAGGCACCCTCAATTAAGAGTTTAAGAAAAAAGATTAACCGAATTACTGATCCGGTACCCTTAATTAAAGAATTAGCCAGAATGATGCATATTTCTTCTTCAGAAGAATTTAATAATTTCCAACAGTTATTCTATGATTTTTGGAACAATGCTCCTCGGGATGAATTTCAGGGAAAATCTCCAGAAGAAATAGCCAAAGGAAGTATGGGTCCCAGGGAAAAAGAACTATTAGACGATTTTATGAATTATATGGAACAAAATATTGATATTACCAGGTTTTCCAATAAAGATGAACTAGAAAAAGCGATTAAAGAGTTGCAGAGAAAATGGCTTCATGAGCCACAAGAGGAACTTGAGGGGAAAACACCATTTCAGACTATGGAAGAAGAGCGGGAAAAGATTCATAGCCCCAGGAAAGATTTCCCAATTTCATTTAGCATCAACCCTATAGATATACATTCTCAGCACCCATTGGAGCTTGATGATATTAATGAGGAAGATTCTCCTGTAGCCAGAGATATGGAAACTTTTGTCCATTACTTTCAAGAGAATCGTATTAAAGTGACTCCAAAAAATCAATGGATACCCTTCAAGCATCTCAAATTAATCGAAAAGAATTTCATTAATCCTGGTAAGGACAGCTTTGTATTTATGGGAGAAGAGGAAAATAGAGGTGAAGAAACGAAAAAGCCTTATATTCACTTTATTCATTTGTTATCTAAAGCAGCGAAATTAATCTATCATGATAAGAAAGGCTATGTAAAGGTAAATACTAATAAATTTAAAGAATTAACTGAAAAAAGTTATGGTGAAAAGACAATAGAGCTTATGATAATCTGGATTGAAAAAGTAAATTGGGCAAAATTACAACCAGCAGATCATGTTAAGCCTTATGCCAAAGAATATCAGGAAAAGATTGTTGGACTATGGCGCCATTTCCATCAGTTTAAACCAAGCGAAAAGATAAACAGCAATGCTTTTACTAAAGAAATTTATAGAAATGTTTCTCAGGAAGGAAGAGAGCTCGAAAAAATTGCCTTTGCCTTAACACCTGTAGTGAACGGAATTTTAATAAGATATTTAAATTGGTTTGGAGCGGTAGATATAAAAGAAGAAAAAACTCATCCCAAGTTAGATGTTTGGGCAATAAAAGAATTCTGGGTTACCTCAAAAGGTAAGAAATTAATTGATAGAATAGCAATTGATTTTTGGGAAAAAAGTAGAATCCAAAATAAATGAATAAAGTTAGATAAATTAATTTGGTTTACAAGAGATTTCAATAATAGATCTTTATATTTTCATTTTTAGAATAAAAATATGATTTAGTTATCTCTTTCTTATTACTGGTTACTTGTTACTCATCACAGTATTTGATACCCGATACCGAATATTGTTTCTATCATTGCAACTATCTATCTTTTCTACTTCCCATTGACGGAAGGATTTCCAAGAATACTTTTCCCCCTTTGAGCCATGGATTATCTCTTATAATTTCCTGCCCATTGAACAGAGACTTATTATTTTATTTCCTCCCTTAAAGGTAAGGATTTCCCAGCCCAATTTTCTCCCCCTTGAGAGTAAGATTACTCCGATCTCATTTCCTCCCCCTTGAGGGGGGAGGACTAAGGTGGGGGTGGAACAACCTTTATTTTTAGCTAAACACTAACGACCAGCGGCTAATTTTATCTTTCATATTTTTTTGACAAATACCTGTAAGTATGATAAAAATATCATACAAAGAGGTGATATAAATGCCAAGACATACTATATACTTATCAGAATCTGATAGTAAATTACTTCAGGAATTAAAAGAAAAACATGGCTCAGTTTCTAATGTAATAAGAATTTCTCTCAATAAATTAAGAGAAGACAAATTAAAAGAATATTATACAAACAAAACCGAATCCTATTCTGAGCTACATAAAGCCCAACAAAAAGTTATCAAAAGACAGGAAAATGAGGAGCAATTATGATTTTCCCAAAAAGAGGAGAAGTATACTGGGGACCTGGAAAAAAGAAGATCAGACCACTATTGATTGTATCAAATAATCTGGGGAACCAGTATAGTAGTGATGTGGTAGTGATTCCGGGTACTACTCAAAACACGGATGTTGTTTATCCAATAGAAGTCCTGATAAAAAAAGGATTTTCTAAGCCTACAAAGTTTCAGGCAGATTCAATCTTTACTATTGAAAAAACAGAGTTAGGTGAAAAAATAAACTTCTTATCTGCTGATTTTATGAAGGAAATAAACAGAGCACTCCAGATTGAACTAAACTTGGAATTGTGAAAAAAAGTTTTTAGTTTATGGTTTTTCGTTTTTTGGCTCATTACTGATTAATCATTACTTATCACTGAATTCGATTGTCTTAAACTAGCTACTAACTACCAACGACAAACGACTAATTTTATCTTGCATCTTTACTTTAACCGGCCAATCGGTAAACTGGTCAACTGGTAAATGGCATTGCTCATTACTAATTACTTGTCACTGATTACTGGTTACTATTTTTTCTCGCACCTTGTATTTACTTACAGATTTTTATTATATTCAAACGTTATACGGTATACGGAATACGCTATACTGTTTTACACTAACAACTTATTTCTAACTTGACAAAAATTGTCCTTCGGCTATAATAATAGCCATAAGGCTAATATATTAGTCAGAAGGATATTCTAAATGAAAGAAATTCTTTTTAAAACTAATCCACAGAAGGTAATTGAATACTTAATACAAAAACCCGGCAAGGAATTTTTATCCAGGGAGATTCAGATAGCTACTAAGATGAGTAAAGCAGGAGCTAACTTTGCCTTAAATGATTTAGCAAAAGCCAATCTTGTTAACAGACAACAGAAGGGAAAGACTTACTTATACACCATCAATGATGAAAACCCGGTGGTTAAACAGTTAAAAATATTAAGAACCATCATGAATCTCATGCCGCTTATTAAAAAATTAAAACAAAAATCCAGTAAGATAATCCTTTATGGCAGCTCCAGTCGTGGTGAAGACACAGAAGACAGTGATATTGATTTATTTATAGTAACAAATCTAATTGAAGACATTGAGAAGATAGTGCAAAGAAATAAGCATTATAAAAAAGTACAACCAATTATCCGTAAACCCCTAAAATATATTGAAATGGAAAAAACAGATCCAACCTTCTATCAGGAAATAGAAAAAGGAATCGTGTTTTGGGAAGCAAAAGATGAATCCTGAATTTCAGAGATGTCTAAAAAGTAATAAAATAAAGAAATTTACTCCAGGTCATAAATTGACACAAAAAGAGCTTGATGTTGCTAATTCCGATTTTGAACAAGCTAAAATAAGTTTCACAAAAAATAAAAATTATAAATGGTCTACTATACAATGTTATTATTCTATGTTTCATGCCGCCAGGGCATTGTTATACATTAATAACTATCGAGAAAAGAGTCATCATTGTCTTATTATTGCGATTAAAGCTCTTTATGTGGAGAAGAAATTATACTGCTCCCCTTTAACAAAAGGATGATTTTAAGTTAGAATAAGCTCATAATTAGAAAGGAGTCTATTCTAAGATGAAACGGCGTAAATGGGAGAGTAGTCAAAAACTAAAGATTGTTCTGGAGGGATTATCTGGACAGATAGAGATTAGTAAATTATGTAACAAGTACCAGATATCCCAGGTCATCTACTACCGTTGGAGAGAACAATTACTCCAGTACGGTCAGGAGGCCTTCGAAAGTAAGAATATCACCAAACGGGAACAGCGCCTGCAGTCTGAGAACCAACGTTTAAAACAGATCATTGGTGATTTAACCATTGAGTTAAAAAAAAGCGAGTTCGAATGATGCGTAAAAAATCAGTGAAAGTAAAACTTAGAAATGAACTGACCCTGTCCATGATCAAAGACATTAAAGCTGACCATCCCTTCTGGGGTTACCGCAGATGCTGGGCCTATCTCTATTATCGAGAGACTATCAAAGTCAATAAGAAGCGTATCTATCGGCTGATGAAAGAAAATGATCTGATCGTTAACAAAAGAAGATACAAGGCCAAAAGAAAGTCGACTCATCCCAAACCGAAAGCCTGTTATCCCAATCACATCTGGGGTACAGATATGACCAAGGTAAAGCTTGGCATCTGGGGCTGGTACTACCTGGTCATTGTGCTTGACTGGTTCACTAAGGAAATTATTGGTTACCATTTGAGTTTACAGTCCAAAAGCAAAGACTGGCAAGCTGCATTAGAGGAAGCCGTTGCGAAACGTTTTCCTGAAGGCATTAAAGACAATTTGACCGAACCGCTTTTGCTGGTCAGTGATAATGGTTGTCAGCCAACATCCCTTTCCTATATGAAGGCCTGTTCGGACCTGAGTATTAAACAGATCTTTACCAGCTGGTCTAATCCTAAGGGCAATGCCGATACCGAAAGAGTGATCAGGACCTTAAAAGAAGATCTCGTCTGGCCGAATGACTGGGATCATCCTTTTGATTTTCAAAGAGCGTTAGAAAAATGGATCGATAACTATAACCAAGACTTCCCGCATCAGAGTTTAAGTTATCGAACCCCTTGCGAATATTATCAGAAATATGTTAAAAATAAAGAGCAAGTACTAACTTAAAATGCGTCCCATTAATAGGGAGCATTACAAAATTATTACCAGTCCATCTAATCGAAGGATTACAGAAAGCAAAAACATTAAGAGAAAATGCTGATTATTATGATGAATGGTCTGACATAGGTGCTAAAGCAATCATGAAACTAGCTGAGGAATTCTTAGAGAAGGCCAAAATAATTATATCTGAGAAATCGAATAACAAATAATCTTACTAAATACTTGTGTTGTTTTTAATTTTCATATTTGACCGACGGACCAAGCAGAATTGGCCAACTGGTAAACCGGTAAATTGGTAAATTATATTGCTCATCACTCATACCTGTATTTAACATTATACACTATACGATATACTTCTCTTGTCATTGCTAATTCCCTGTTTCATCTCCTCCCCTTGACGGATGGATTAAGTCTTCTTTTATCTCCTCCCCCCTTGACGGGGGAGGACTAAGGTGGGGGTGAAAGCAATCTCAAAAAATCGCCCGCCGGGCAAAGAATAAAATTGTAGGCAAAAAACTGAATAAAACACTCGGCAAATTTTTATGGAAATAATTCTTAGTAACTTTTTATAATACTATATATCTCAGTCTTTAAAATTATCAAAGATTGTGGTAAACTAAAACTAATCTGATGTATAAAATATTATTATAAGTTATTTGGTAAATAACCTATGAATCAAAAAAATACATATCAGAGTCTTGGGCCAATAGAGACAAACATTGTTTCTCGCTTGACATATGAAAAAAGAAATATTATTAGAGCGAAAGAGCTGGATCAATTATTTAATCTTTCTCCTGAAGATAGAAAGCAAATTGTATTCAGGTTAAAGAAGAAAAACATACTATTAACAATAAAACCTGGGATATATGTGTTTTCACCTCTTGAAGCAGGACTGCAGGGTACAGGAGTTAATGAGTTTCTAATCCCACCAATTTTCTTTCCCAAGAAAAATTATTATATCGGATACTCTACCATGTATAGTTATTATGGTTTTACCGAACAACTTTTTCAAACTGTCTATGTTTTGAATACTAGTAAATATATGGGAAAGATTATTTGTGGCTTATCTTATAAATTTATCAAAATACCTGAAAATCGTTTTTATGGTATAGAAAAAATTAAAGTGAAAGAAGAAGAAGTAAATATAAGCTCAAAAGAAAGAACATTAATAGACCTTATTTATTTTAATAAACCTGTTGGAGGTAGGAAGAGAGTATCAGAAATATTGAAAGAATTTGTCAACAATGATAAGTGTGACATCGTAAAATTAGTAGAATATGCCGCTAGATTTCCCATCATTAAAATGAGAAAACAAATTGGATTGATACTTGATGAAACTAAAATTGCTAAAAAAGCGTTGATTCCGTTAGTTAAAAGTATAGAAAAAACATCTATAATTTCTTTTGAAAATACACGTAGGGGAACTCTTAATAAAAAATGGAGAGTTATTGTTAATGCTGCACAAGAATAACCTACTTAGCTCCTAGGGATTTTTATGATATTGATTTTGCTTTGCGTAATGACTTTAATTTATCAAGTAAAACAGTGATTCAATTATTCCAAAGAAAATTACAGGAAAATGATGCTAGTCCTGATTTAAGTAAATATAAGAGAAATCTCGGAAGATCTGATTATGAAATAATGGATATGAAATTACGTATTGAAACCGAGCTGCTTGATGTACTTACTCCTGGAGAGCGAAAGAAATTTGATTTAGATAAAGCTCTTTCAAGAATAAATCGCGCTATGCATTCTATCAATAATTAAAAAATATAATTATATTCTAATTCCTGACATGCATTGCCACAAACTTGTACAATACTGTTTTTAATCATACGCAATACACAAAATTCGGTACTCTCTTATCTAAAAACTGTCAACTGAAAACCTTATACCTGCATTTATTCCAGCTAATAGCTAAACCGTCTATTTTTTGAAAAGATAGGGAATAATTAAATAGTGCATTCATCTTTGGGTAAAAGTCTTTGCATTACTGCATTGTTGCATTTTTGCATTAATGTTTGTTTTTTATTTTTCACCGATTTTCGATGCAATAGGATTTCAATTGACAAACCGGTACATTGATAAATTTTGCTTATCACTATTCACTTGTTACTGATTACTGTATTTAATGCTCGATACACGATATCCAATGCTCGATACAATTTTTATCTGAAAACTGAAAACTGGCAACTGATAACTGGTACAAATTTGCATTCCCCCAGTTATAGGATTAAAATAAAAAAAGTTATAAAAATAGTTCCAATCAGATACTACTCTAATCAAAAATTTCAAATATAAAAATACTATTCTTCGTAGCAATCATCGCAGCAATTTTTACCCTCTCTTTTTTTTGCCTGGAATAGGGGAGAGAAAAAGAGATAAAAATATAGCTTTGAGGATTAAAATCCGATACACAAGAAAGTGAGTAGCTTATAAAGCTATAACTTTAAATATATAAAAGGGTTTAAATAGGAGGCAATCACTAATGACTTTAATTAAAGATATTATGAAACCCAGAAAAGAAATTTTAGAAGATAAATTCCAAGGAGTAATTCAATCCCACAAAGTAGATAGTAAAGAGCCACGTCTTGAAAACAACGCAAAAGAATTATTAGAAGTAACTTACGTATCATTAGCCCTTAAAGCAGTATTAGACCGAGTTAATCAGAAACTTACCAGGACTTCAAACCAAGGTGCTTTTTTATTAATAGGACCTTATGGATCAGGAAAAACTCATGGGCTTGTTACTTTATATCATCTGTTGAAAGAACCCCAAATTGCTAAAAAATGGTTAAGAAATTGGAATATTGATATCGCCCTACCGTCAACTACTAAGACTTGTATAGTTTCTACCCGTAGGTATGATGAAGATTTTCTTTGGGAACCAATATTTTCCAAATTAGGCAAGGGAGAAATCTCAAAACAAATAAAGCGTTTCCCTACTGTAGACCAGATTGAAGATATGATTGGCAATGAAACTTGTGCAATTTTTATTGATGAAATAGAAAACTGGTACGGTTCTTTTAACCCAGAAACTCAGGCAGATTTGATTGAGAGAAACGAAACTTTTCTTGAGCACCTTTTTGAGGTTGCCAATGATCCTAACAAAAACCTTCTTGTCTTTATAACTTTTTTAGAAGAAAAAGAGGGATTAAAGAAAATATTTAATCGGACCAAACCAGCCAGAGTAGATGTTAGTGCTACTGAGGATAGAGAAAAGATTGTATTACATCGGCTTTTTGAAAATGCTGATCATAAAAATACAGATAAAATTGAAAAAATTGTTCAGAATTATTTGGATGGTTATTCTGAACCTATAAAAATAGAGAATCCCTATAAATATAAACAGGAAATGATATCAGGCTACCCCTTTCATCCCTTACTCTTGGCATCATTAACACAGGTTTTTGAAGCCGCCGCCGATAGGCAGAATATGAGGGCTATGATGAATATCTTGGCTGATTTAATAAAAGATAATCATGATAAGAAAGACCTCCTGCTAATTTCGGACCTTAATGAAAATGACTTCAGGGGCATTGACTTGCAATTAGTGGAAAAATTTAACTTTGATCTTAGTCGGATAAAAGATATCTCTTTTGGTAAAGAGATTCTAAAATCAATTCTTATTTTTACGCTCAATGACAAAACATTAGGCGTAGCTGAATCTGATATACTCCTTTCAATTTTTAGCCCTACTCAAGGACAGAACTTAAATGCTATTATAATGGACTTAGAAAATATATATGGAAAACCTCACTATCTTCATAAACAAGGCGATATTTATGTAATTAAACATGATTTAAATATTTTTGCTCTGATGGAAAAAGAAAAGAGAAATATAACTGATGAAGATATATTAAATAGAATAACTGAGATTACCAAAAAAGATGTTTTTGACAATAGAGCATTTATTTATGGGTTTGATGGAATTCCTGACGACAGTAAAATAAAAATAATTGTGTCTTTAGAATCATGGGGAGAGAATGATACGCTAAAAAATAAGTTAGCAGAATTCTACCAAGGCAAAACATGGCAAAATACTTATATTTTTGTATTACCTACTGCTGATAGCATTGCGTCCTCTTTTGAAGTAAAAGAAAAAACTAAAAGAATTTTAGCAGGTGAGCGGTTGCAAGGGCAAGTTGGGGACAAAGAGGGGAAGATTCAAAAATTAGTGTCTGAGGAAAAAGAACAAATCATAAGTAAATTAAAAACATTTTACGGAAGGATAGTCAAGTGGGTGGCTCGGGAAAATGAAGTCACTCCTAGATTAATAAATGTAATCCCTGATATCAGTACAATTAGAGAAAAAGCAGGAAATGAACCATCTATTGTTGGTGATTTTGTCATTGAGGAAATCAAAGATAAAGCCCAAGGGATAAAGATAGAAACTATCATAAATGATTTTAAAAAATTTAGGAAATTTCCCCAAATATTAGATGATGAAATCGTGTTTAGTGCTATCAGGAATTTGCATAAAAATAAAAGATTATTTATCCAGGGTGATAGGGGAATTTGGTATATTGAGGATATGCCCAGGAGTTTAGAATATAGTTTTACTATTTTTGATCCTAAATATGCTCCTCAAGAAGAATTACCGGAGCCGAATGGAGATGGAGGTCCTGAAGTTGTAACCGGAGGCAATGGAGGAGGAACTCAGGGACCAGAAATACCTGAAATTGAAAGAAGGTTTAAAAAGCAATTAGAGTTAAGTGGTAATTCACCGCGTGTCATACTAAGTCAGCTTGAAGCCAGAACCAGCGAAAATGATTTATTTCAGGAAATTAAAATAAAATATCTATTTAATCAAAAGATTTCCAAGCAAGAAATAATGAAATTTATAAAACAACTGCCTCAGCTTCAAATAGAGGCTCAGATTGAAGGCGAGGTAGAGTTATGGAGAGAAAATGAAGATTGAAAATGAATTTATTAAATCCATTATTCAGCAGGATAACCCGATTCCTTTTGTTTGGCAAAAGACTTTGAATCTGTGGCTTAGTCACATTAATGAAAATTTGCAGGATTATTATTATCATGGTGAGGAGGATATATGTGCATTTGAAGATTTTCTCTTGAATACCTATGAAGAGTTTTTTTCTAAAGAATTACCGAAAGCCTGCCTAAATACCTCATCACCTTTTAAGTATGCAGCTGAAGATACTTGTTTTATTGTCATGGACGGAATGAGTATCAGAGAAGGAGTGCTCATAAATAGAGCTCTGAATAAAAAAGGCTTTCTCTCAAAGATCAGTTATTCTTTATCATCCATGCCATCTGATACTCAAAGTTACAAAGAAAAGATAAAATCTGATTTATCAAATTCAACAGAATTTATAGCAATTAGTAATCCCAAAAAAATATTAATCTCCGGAAAAGAAAAATATATATGGTCTCATTTTCCTGATGTGATGCTGGATAAAATTCAAGCGGGACATACAGTAATAACAGATCTAGAACAAATGTATAAAATAGCTGAGAAAATAGTATTTGAAATATTAGAACAAACAAATTATAAAAAAATCATAATCTTATCTGACCATGGATATATCCGATCAGAATCCGGCTTTGCTTTTACTGTTAATAGTGAAAAAGGGAGAAAAAACTTAAGAGACACTTTTGGTAATTCTCGCAGTATTTCAATGGAAGATGTTAATAATGATTTTCCAGAATTTATAAAAGCAAAATATGTTATTGATTTTTCCGGATATTATCTAGTCAAGTCCAGATTTACTTGGCCGATAGGCGGAAAATATAATATCTATCTTCATGGAGGAGTTAGCCTTATGGAATGTTTTGTTCCAGTTATTGAGGTAAAAAAATGAAACAAAAACCAATAGAATTTGATTTTCCGATTGAGCAGGTAAATGAAATTGCCGAACGTGAAGCCCATGCAAAGGAAAAATATCGACCTATTTATTTTATCCATAAATGGTGGGCTAGAAGACTGGGAAGTGTCTTTAGAACAATCGTCCTATATAGTCTTTTGGATGAAAACACCAAGGTTCTGCAGGGTGATGGGAAATGGCGGCTGGTTACTCAAGAAGAGCTGGATAATCCATGGCTGCTCTATCTCAGGGATGTTGATTTAGGAAATAAGATAGTGCTTGATCCCATGATGGGTGGTGGAACTACAGTAATAGAAGCTTTGAGACTTGGCTGTAAGGTAGTTGCTCAGGACTTAAACCCGGTTGCCTGGTTTCTGGTAAAGAAAATGGTTGAACCCGTTGAAATCCAATTACTAAAAGATGCCTTCGGAAAATTAGAACAGGATGTCGCAGAAGAATTAAAGAAATACTATAAGACCATTTGCCCCACATGTTTAAGTAAATATGCTGAGAGTAAGCATCTAAATCATCAAACTGCTTTAAAACAAATTTCAGAAGAAATTAATACTGGTGATCTCTCTGGTATCTATAAACGACACCAATTCAAATCCAATGCTAATCTTACTAAGACTGATAATATCTTTGCTGATGCCATGTATTATTTTTGGGTAAAAGAGGTTCCCTGTCTAAATTGCAAACATAATGTCCCACTTTTTAGAGGATATATGCTGGCTCAAAAAAGAAATGGTAAAGGGTATCATGTAATATGTCCGGATTGTGGAAATGTTTTTGAGATTAAAGACTATCGAAAAGATACCAAATGCCCCAGATGTAACAGGGAATTTAACCCGGATAAAGATGGTAATGTGCAGGGGAAATATTATATCTGTCCTGAATGCGGGCAAAAAAGTATTATTACTGAGGCAATCCAAAGGACCGGTAAACCAACTGAAAAATTTTATGCGGTGGAATATTATTGCCCTATCTGTGATGAAAAAGGATATAAAGAAGCAGATGAGTTTGATAAAGAATTATTTGAAGCAGCAAGCAATGCATACAAAAAAGTAGAAGATGAATGGTTAGGCAAATATATTCCCGATACAAAAATTCCAAAAGGACAAGAGACTTACCCAAGACTCATTAAAAATCATGGTTATAAATATTGGAAAGATATGTTTAATGATAGGCAACTTCTTTCTCTAGGGAAGCTTCTAAAAACAATATTAAATCGGGATATTCCTGAAAATGTGAAAGAGTTATTAGTGATTACTTTTTCGGAATTCCTAGAATTTCAGAATACACTTTGTGATTATGCAAGAAATAAAAACCATTTGTATAATTTATTTAAAACACATGCCTTTCATCCTCCCTTAAACCCAGTGGAAAATAATATTTGGGGCTCAAAAGGAGGAGGAAGAGGAATCTTTAATAATGAGATAGAAAAGATTATTAAAGCAAAAGAGTATAACATTTTTCCTTATGAAAAGTATATTAACAATGGAATCACAGTAGAAAAGAAGAGCAAAATCATAATAGAAGGTAGAATAGGAAAACTGTTTAATGAAACTGAAAAGAATATTATGGTCTCATGTGGTGATTCGTCCTATCTTAATATTCCCGATAACTCTATTGATGCAGTAATAACTGATCCTCCGTACTATGGCAATGTAATGTATTCAGAACTTTCAGAGTTTTATTATGCCTGGCTTCGTATGGTCTTGAAGAATAAATACGAATATTTCCAAAGTGAACATGTGCCCAATACAGCAGAAGTAATTGTAAATAAAGCACAGAACAAGGGAGAGAATGATTTTATTGAGGGTCTAACTGGAGTATTTAAAGAGGCAGGCAGGAAACTAAAAAATAATGGAATTATGACATTTACATTTCACCATCAGGAGGAAAAAGCCTGGGGTGCAGTGCTGCAATCAGTATTAAATGCCGGATTTTATATTTCCGCCATATATCCAGTTCAGTCAGAATCAAGTGTTAATCCACATATCTTTCAGAAAGCAAATGTTCGCTATGATATGATTGTTGTTTGCCGAAAGCGTGAGTATAAACCGGAAAGAAAACATTGGACAACCTTGGAAGACGAGATTTATTTTAAAGTGGAAAATGAATTAAAGAGACTGGAAAAGAATAAAAAGAATTTATCATCAGAAGATATCTTTGTAGTAACAATTGGTAAATGTCTGGAAGTTTATTCTAAGCATTATCCGGAAGTCTACAAGGATGAAAAAAATGTTTCCATTAAGGAAGCCCTCTCTTCTATCAGGGAGATTGTAGATTCTCAATTAATGCATACCAGATTTAACCAGGTTGCCACTGAAACTGATACTTTGACAGCGATTTACCTGTCTTATCTGGCAGGCAAAACAAGTATTTCTTATGATGTTCTCAATAAAAACTTAAAAATGAGAAGCCTAGGAGTAAAAGAGGTAATAGATTCCGGCTTAGTGGAAAAAGAGGGCAGCCAATTGCTGGTTTTAACTCCATCTGAGCGGGAAAAGATATTGGAATCTAGACGAATAGAGAATCTGTCAGTTATCGATAGAGTCCATTATCTTTATCAGCTCTTTTCTAACAGTAAGATTTTTGTGTTCGAAAAAGGTCTTTCTGAAGCTGAAAAAACTCTCTGGAAAAATGATAAAGTTTTGAAGACTATAGAATACCTCGACTTAATTGAAAAAGATAACATATATAAAAATCTAATAACATTGTTGAAATCCAGGTGGTAAAGATGGATATAGGTTTTAATATTATTGAGGGAAGATACCCACGAATTTTTAAAGAAAAGATTAGTATTATTCAATTTCTCAAAGATTTATCTGTAGATAAGAGATTCGCCCGAGATTTTGCGATTTACGGGCTTGACAGTCTGTTATATTACGCTCATGACCGGGATGAAATTTCTCAATATATTAGAAATATCCTACAGGATAATGCTAACCAGCTTGTTGCCGGGAATTATATAATACAACTTATTATAGAAGGGAGTATAAAAGTAATAGAAAGTGATAAAAGGCCGAAAATAGTTTACAAAAATGCGGAATTTTACTTATATCCAGTGATCGGCAAAGTTAACCGCGTGGATATGAATCATTTTCATGCACCTCTTAATTTATCGTCATGAAAAAAGATTGGAAAAGCTGGCACCTTCACCATTTGGTAGGGAGAGCAAAAGTTTTTGGTATTGAAAAAAAATATATTGAAGTACTAAGACAAGCTGCCTGGCACCTTACCAAAGGAAGAGAACTATCTCCTGCACTCTATTCAAAACTTGAAAGATCCCTCAGCCGTTTAGCCCAGATAAAGGATTTTGATAAAACTTGTGAAGATCCTGATTGCCCAATTTGCAAGCGAGTTAAATTGGAATTTTTCACAGAGATGTTGAGTATTGAACCGTATAAGCTAAATATAGAACTATATCGGTGGCAAAAAGAAGCAAAAAAGTTATGGTGGGAGAATAATGGCAAGGGGATTGTGAAGGTTGTAACAGGAGCCGGTAAAACTATCTTTGCATTTTCAATTATTTCTGACTTGTATCATTCGACAGCATATAAAAATGGCAGACTAAGAATAGTAATAGTTGTCCCCACCTCTGCTCTTTTAGACCAGTGGCTTGATGGTTTAACTAATCAATTGCACGTTCCAAGAGATAAGATTGCGGTTTATTATGGTAGAGAAAAAGAGAGAATAAATGAAAAGAAATTTATTCTTTATGTAGTCAATTCAGCTAGAAAATATATTGATATTCATTCTATAGAATATTTTAGAAGAGATGATATTTTTCTAATTGCAGATGAATGTCATCGATATGGTAGCAAAGAAAACTCAAAGATATTCAATGCTAATTACTCCTATACTCTTGGACTTTCGGCAACTCCTGAGAGATATGGAGACTTAGGTTTTGAAGAAAAAATTCTCCCAAATCTAGGAAAAATTATTTATCAGTATACCTATAGTGATGCATTGAGAGAGGGAATAATTCCTCCTTATAAATTAATAAGATTGAAAGTTAAGTTAACCAGCCAAGAGAATTTTGAATATGAGGAAATTACGGAGCAAATCCGTAAAATTAGAAGAAAATTATTTTCTAAATACCCAGAATTAAAATTTGTAAGGCAGCGAGATTTCTATAAAGTGCTTGGCGCTTTATATGAAAAGACGCAGGATCAAATTATATTAAGCTACACTGTGTTTCTAAACTCTAGAAAAGGAATTATTCATACTTCGTTATCCAAATTAGAAGCACTGAAATGGATTATTATTAATGAGGATTTAAAAAAAGAAAAGGTATTAATTTTTCATGAAAGAATCGAGGAAGCAGAGAAAATATATGAATTTTTAAAGAAAAAATATTTCAATGTTGGAATTTATCACGCAAATCAACCTATGGATAAACGAGTGGAAAGTATTGCTGGTTATAGGAATGGAACTTCGAATATACTGGTATCATGCAAAGCTCTTGATGAAGGTTTTGATGTACCAGAGACAAATACAGGGATTATTGTAACTGGGACAAGTAGTGTAAGACAATGGATTCAGAGAATGGGCAGAATTTTAAGAAAAATGCCAGGAAAAGAATTTTCGCGAATCTATGTTGTATTTGTAGATGTTGTTGAAAAAGATGTATTTAAAGAAATTGAATTAGTAGAATTTGAAAAAGAGGCCTTAAGCGTTGAATCAATTAATATGAAGTTTAAATAATTTTTTACAATGTCATTAAAAAGGTTTTAGCTTAAAAAGATAATTTTTTAAGGTTTGAGGTGAAACGCAATTGTTAGAAACAATCTTTTTAAAATTAATTGATAAGATAGTTCAAGTTCAGCATCAAGAATTTTACAATGAGGAATCTTTGCTTGCTCGTAATTGGGAATTTATATTTTCTGATTTCAATGGATGGTTAGTTTTATATTGTTTAACAAAAAAATATGCAGGTGGATATTGGGTTTATCCAATACTTCATCCTCAAGATGATATTGATAATTTAAAGGAGAAATTACCTGAATTTGATATCAATGCAACCTCTGCTGCCTATCATTATTTAATTAGTGGTGAAAGACATTGGATAGAACCATGTTGGGGTATGCCTGAAGATTTTTATAATGCTGAATTGCCCTTATTTTTTCTAAGGCAATACTACGGGTACCCAAAGGGTAAAGAAAACTATTATGAATTTAATCAGTTAATTACTCATCCTTTGGATTTGCATTGGAACAATACACTTAATTCTTACTGTCTATTGAATGATTCAGGTGAAGAGGTTGAAAAGATAAAAATCATAGAACATGATGAAGTAAATCTAATTCTAATTAGAAAGAAAATTTTAGAGAAGTTGTTGCATCTTGGAAAGTGGAATTTAGTTAGATACTTTGATTTTACCCGTTTTAGTAGTGATAATCCATCCTTTAATTCTTGCACCTCTACCGTATATGAATCTAAAGAATTCGAGATTAAGTATGAAATAATAATATACGATAATAATGAATGTGTAAAATTTAGGGGAGCACAAATTAAAAGACCTGAATTGCCCGAAAAAGAAATACTTACTTGGAAGTTTGATGGAGATGATGAAGAGTTAAAAGATAAATATTGTGAATTTACTATTTACGATTGGAAAAATAAAAAAATCCTTAAAAATTACTCAATTGATCCAAAAAATTTTGCCAGTTATTTTAGAAAAAGTAATTTACCATTCGAAATAAGTCCAATTTTCTTTAAATCTGAAGTTCTGGATAAGTATAGGAATAATCCAGATAAGTATGAATTAAAAGAAACAACAATTTCTTGTAGAGGCGGTTGGCATTTGGAAACCTATGGTATCAATGAGTATAATCAAGTTCACACATATGCTGTGTATTTAGCGAGACTTCCTTATAAGGAACAACTACATTGGCTGCAATATAACGAAGATCCAAAAGGTGGTATTTCCAAACGTGCTTTTCTAACAGATTTTAAAGGGCAATTTCCTGATGAATTAACTAAATTTGAGATGCTCCATAAAACACTCGAATCACTAAGAAAAATAACAGTAGGTGATGATAAATTAACTATATGGGAACCAAAAGGAGGTAATTATGAAGTTGCTGGGAAGGGTTTTTATTATGTTACCTCTGAAAATCCAAATCAGTGGCATGATTTTATCATTTCCTTGGCAAATTTAACAAATGAAGGGTTTCAAAAAAAATCATTAAAAAAAATCGCTGATTCTTTTGGAAATACAGATAATGAATTAGGGACTCTAGGGCTGATAAAATTTATTTTAAATGCTTCGGGTAATCAAGACAAAATTCCAATTATTTACAATGTATTAAATGACCTACAGATAAAAAGAGGGAAAGGTAAAGCCCATGGAAGTTGGAAGGTCCCTGAAGGCTCTCTTATAGAGGATGCAGATAAAAGACTACAGGATGTTATAAAGGCAATCAAAGAATTGAACAAGGTAATCAAGACCCTCGAATTACCTAACCCTTAATTTTAGAGATTAGTCTAATTACTTTAGTTAATATGGTGCAAATAATAACACCCATTAATCAGAAAAAGTATTATTGTTATTAATATAAATTAAATGAAAGTAAAAAGTGTATTATTTCTAGAAAATATTTATAAATTTGCAAGCAAAATCTAATCCTAAATAAACTATAGTATTTTGAAATTTCAAACCCTATTTTTGCTGGAATTGACAAATAAACAATTCAGTTTTATTTTTTAGATAAAAGGAGGAGTCAATTCAATGTTACTTACTGAAATAAAATTATTTAAGTCAGAATTGGATACCTTACCAGAAGCAGAGCAAATATTTTTTGTTCAAATTATGCATTTTTTAAATGAAATAAATATTCTGCAAAAATGCGTTATTATGTCCAACAATAGATTAGACTCCTTGACCTGGATTGAAAAAAGGAGCCAGATTGCTCAAGCACAGTTTTTCATAAGAATATTAGCAGGTAAATTAAACGAAGGCTGGGAAATGATTAAAGAAAATTTTTTTAAGACAGGCATATCCAAGAGGTATGAAAGCTTACTTTCCAAGAAAGGAAAAGAAAATTTGTATGAATTAAAAAATTATTTTAATAAGAAAAGTAATAATATTCGTTTGATTAGAAGAAAATTTTCATTCCATTATGACAGGGAAATGGTTAAAGAACAAATTAAGAAAATACCAAAAGCAGAAAAATTGGAGATATATATGTCAGAAGATTCTGCAAATTGTCTATTTTCACTAGGCGATATAGTAATTAATTGGGCGATATTGAATTCCATAGATTCCTCTAATCCAGAGAAAGCTATGAAAATACTAATTGGTGAAGTTGCTATAAAAGTTAGCAGATTGTTTCAAGATTTCTGTCATGATTATATTACTATTGTTGCTAAGCAATTGAAGTTAGATTTTATTGAGGTTGAAATTGATGATCCAAAATCGATATACGAAATTGAATTACCTTATTTTATTACAAGTAGTTAGGTAATTAAAATTAGTGATAAACCTTTTTAAATCTGCTTTAATATATTTGCTACAGAATAAAAAACAGAGTATTCACATTTAATATAACTAACTATGATACTGAACTGTTCCCTGTTCGATATTTGGAAAAGCTAAAAAATATGTGATGCATTACAAGAGTGCAATTAGATCCCGGTTTATGTGATTGGAATAAATCTCTTATTAATTTTAGGAGTATTTTTATGGATATTGATGAAAATATAATTTCTGCTGAGCTAGGAAAAATCCTAAGTGAAATTAATGAAAAAATATCATTAGCTGATGAGGGTTTGTTAAAAACAAAAGTTGCAGAGGCTTTCATCCTAGAAAAAAAGAGAGAATTAGATAAAGTTTTCCAAGAAGATTCAAAAATTCAACTCAAATTTCAAAGACTTCGAGAAGATAAATTATCAGGATGGCGAAAAGTTACTCATTCAATATTTGTAACTAAAAATAGCTCACTTCATAAAGAATTATTTACACTTCAAGAAATCATTCAAGAACTTTTAAAAGATTGCGATCCTTTATTTGTATTTGAAAAAATATCTAGACAAAACAACTTTTACTTTTCTCAAGGTGATGTATTTAATGCAAAAAGATTATTAATAAAGATTTTAAGAAGTATAGAGAAAAATATTATAATTATTGATCCTTATATTGATGATACCATATTTGATTACATTGAGATAATTGATCAAGGTTTGGGAATAAAGATTTTAACTTCAACAAAAATAAAGAAGATCGTATGGCAATTATTTCAGAATATTAAGAAAATAAGAGCAAATATCCAAGCTAGGCAATTAGATGATTTTCATGACCGTTATATTGTAATTGATGATAAAGAAATATGGCACCTGGGTACTTCACTTAATTTTTTAGGTAACAGGGCTTTTCAAATAGACAGGTTAGTATCAGAAGAAGAATCAACAAAAATCTTAAGTGATTTTAAAAGTTGGTGGCAAAAGGGTAAAATAATCATATAGTTTAAAATAAATAAAAAAATGAAGAAAGGAAAATACATGGACGGTTCTTTGCATCACTGCTTTTAGCAATCTAATAGGAGTTAGGAGTGCTATATGGATAGATTAAGCTTTAATGGAAAAGTTTTTACTTATTACGAATATGCCAAGGAATGTGATTTTGAAAGAGATGTTATTGGGCATGCCAAGGAAATATTTGGACCTAAGTCCGTATATGTTGATGTTAAAAAGAAAATTGGAAATGACAATATTGTTACCATTCCAGATGGATATCTTCTTGATTTTTCCTTTGAAACCGATCCCCGCCTTTACATTATTGAAAATGAATTAGTCATTCATGATCCCTATAGACATATCGGACAACAGCTCTTAAAGTTTTCCATTTCCTATAAAGCCAGTGGACGTAAGATCAAGAAGTTCTTATTAAAGAGCATTTATGAGAATCATCAAGCCAGACAAATCATCGAAAAGGGCATGGTAAAAGCCAACTACAGAAATATTGATGCTTTTTTGGAGGATATCATTTTTGAGAAAGAATTACGTGCCATTGTAATCATTGATAAAGTTACCTCAGATTTGGAGAACGTGATCAATCAACTAACCATGAAGATTGATCTCCTTGAATTTCAGACCTTTACTTCCGGAGATGAAACAATTAATAAATTTACTCCTTTCCAGGAAGAAATTAGAGGCATGACTGAAACCAAGGGTAGAGAAAAGGAATTGCAAGAATTAGATACCATAGTAGTCCCTGCCAATGAAGAAGGGTTTAATGAGGTTTTTTTAGGCAAGGATCAATGGTATGCCATTCGGATTTCCAGCTCTATGATCGACCGAATTAAGTATATTGCCGGCTATCAAACTTCCCCCATATCCGCCATTACTCATTATGCTGAAGTATCCAAGATTGAAAAATACAAAGATACCGGAAAGTATATTGTCTATTTTAAAGAACCAGCAAAAGAGATTGAACCTATAAAACTCACTACTGGCAAAAGTGGTAAAGCACCCCAAGCTCCAAGGTATACCACCTTTGAAAAACTATTGAAAGCTAAAAAATTAGAAGATGTCTTTTAGTAAAATTTTAAATAAACAAATAACAGATTGGAAATAAACTAGTGAGTATTCTTAATCAATTTGTTAATTATTGGTATGACTGTATAAAAAATGAGGATATCTTAGGTAAAGATATTTCTATTAATGTAAGAACTAGGGCAGTTTTATATCCTTTTGATTATGACCCTTTTATTTTCAACAAAAATGTAGAGCCAGTAGAGGTTTCTGGTATTGAAAAAATATCAAACTTTGATGAATATGTTTTTACTAAAGGGTATGAAGTATTTTATGGATACCCTCTATTATTCTTTTCTGAATTTGATGATGATCGAAATAAAGAAAACAATCAGGTTGCTCCATTATTCATCATTCGTATGAAGTATATTCATGAGAATAATAGATTGTTCTTGGACACTGATGAAAGCCTTCCGAGTTGTGGGATAATGGTTTTCAATAAGTTAGGCTTAAAAACTGAAGAAATAAGTGACATAGGACAAAAAATTGAGAATATATTTAGGAAAGATTTAGATGCACAAACTGTACTAGATGAGAGTTTAAAAGTATTACAGGATGAAGTAGAGCTGCCAATAAAAGAGAATATTAATCCAACAGATTTTTCCAATAGTAAGAAAATAAAAAAAAGCATGGTTCAGGGTATCTACAATTGTAATATTTTGTTTTCAGGCGAAAATACAATTTTTAATTATAGTTTACTTCAAGATTTATTAGAATTAAGGACAAAAAGTGATTTAGAGGAAACATCATTATCATTTTTAGTAAAAGATTATAATGGCGAAGATAGTAATAATACATTTATACCAGCGTTACCTTTTGCCTCAAACGAATACCAAATTAACGCAATACAGAAAACTTTTAAAAATCCTCTGACTGTAATTACTGGTCCACCTGGAACTGGTAAGAGCCAATTTATTTCAAATTTAGTAATAAATTTCTATTTAGAAGGTAAAACAGTTTTATTTGTTAGCCATACTAATGAGGCTGTTGGAATAGTTAATCAGAAGATTAATGAACAATTTAGTAACTTAATATTAAGGACAGGTAGAAAGGAATATAGGCAAGAATTAAAAGCCAAATTCTCGGATTTGTTAATCGATTCTGCCAAAAAAACTACTGAAAATATTACGAAAGATACTATAAAAGATGTATGGGATAGAATTTTTTCCCATAGAGAAGAGGTTGTAAGAATTGATAAATTATTGGCTGAATATGAAAAGAATTACACCATTTTAAATGATATGGCTAAATTTTTAGATCACGATTTAGAATCATTGAAAGAATTATTTTTAAGTAAGTATCGTGAATTTGAATTTTTAGATAGTTCGATGCAAGAATTGAGAAGAATTGAAGAAAAAAATCTTCTTTTTACTGAAAAGTTATGGTTTCATATATTCCCATTTTTACTAAATAATAAAATTAGCAAAATTAAAAAGAAAGTAAATTCCTTTTTAATAGAATCAAATATTAGTAAACATATAACTAGTACTAAACTAATGGAAATCGATTTGCCTGATTTGGCTGAAAGGAGAAAAAAGAGAAACAGAGATAGGCTAGAAGGTTACTTAGAAGCATATACTATTTTTAGTAACAATAGAATCATTTATGAAGATTTGGATAACTGTAATGACCGATTAGAAATAGAGAAAAGTATAAAAGAATTAGAAAGTAAATTCTATGAGCTTTCTAGAAAATATATAAGAAATTTCTATTTGAGGGATATTGCCAATAAAAAGGAACACATTGGCGTAGTAAATTCATATTTAAATGAAGTAAGTTCGTCGAGAATAAGTGAAAATATAGATAGCTATTTTTTTAAAGAAGCTATCAAAATGTTAAAAATTTGGTCTTCTACCTTAAAATCTTTGAGAAGGAGTTTTCCTTTAAAACCAGGAATATTTGACTATGTAATTTTTGATGAAGCTTCTCAGATTGATTTGCCATCTGCTGTCCCTGCTTTGTATAGAGCTAAAAAGGCAATAGTAGTAGGAGATCCAAAGCAGTTAACGCATATTGCTGGTATTACCAAAAATATGGATAAAGAAATTGCTAAAATTCATAACTTGTTAGATGAAAAAAGGTATTATCCTTCAAAAATTAGATATTGTGACATTTCTTTGTATTTTTCAGCTGAGAATAGTAGTCATTCAAGCCCAGTTTTTCTAAATAATCATTATCGTTCAGAAGATTCAATAATAGAATTATGTAATAAAACTTTTTACGATGAGCGGTTAAAGATAATGTCTTCCCTTGATTTTTCAAGGTTTCCTGGATCTCTTCCGATAGGTATACATTGGATTGATTGTGCCGGAGAAGTTTACAAGCATCCAGCAGGTAGTCGAGTAAATATGAAAGAAGTAGAGGTAATAAAAAATCTTTATGCAGATATCTATAGTAAAATTCAAAAAACTGATTTGACTCTAGGTATTGTAACACCATATCGGAGACAAGCTGATGCAATCAATGAAGCTGTGGTAAATATGACTGACTTTCAAGATATGGAAAAGCATAAGATAAAAACTTTAACGGCACATAAATTCCAAGGTTCAGAAAGAGATATAATAATATTTTCTTTAGTTCTGGCGTCGAAAGGAAATGGAAATAGCGATACTTGGTATAATATTTATCCACAGATCTTAAATGTAGCATTATCAAGAGCAAAATATTTGCTCTATATTGTGGGGGATAAGGAATTCTGTAAGGTGCACTCGTGTGTATATAATAAAAATTGTATTTTAAGAAAATTAGTAGAAAATTATGAGGAATTAAAACTAAAAGAGGAATATGAAGAAAAATCTATTTCTAAAAAGTTTGATTCTCCAGTAGAAGAATATTTATTTAGACAAATGCAAAAAATAGATTTTGGTAATTTTGAGTATAGATTAATTCCTAAATTAATTTTTAAGAGATTTACTTTGGATTTTGCTCTTATTCCAAATAAGAAAAATAAGGAATTTATTGATATAGAGTGTGATGGAAAACAACATCAAATAGTTGAGGGTATGCCCGTATTAGAGGATATTGAGCGTGACTATTTTTTAAAAAATCATGGTTGGAAAGTGTTGCGCTTCAAAAATTACCATATTATGGAAAATTCCGAAGAGGTAATAAAAGAGATAGTTTCCAATATTAAATAGAAACAGTTAAATTTTAAGTTAAGAGGTTCTTAGGCTTTAACGAAATACTATCCCATGAGTATTTATTTGAGTGTCTATTTTTCATCATTTGATATATAGATACATATTTTTAATGAAAAATGGATGTGGTAAGTTAAAAGAATAATTTATAAAGATAAATTTATTTTTTAAAAAGATCTGATTTGATTATGTCGGAGTATTTTTACACGTTTATGGAAGTTAGAGTTGGTAGGTACGGAGAGCAGATAAACACAATAGCAAGGATCTGGTACTAGAGCTAAAGAGTGAACAATAAATCAATTAGAGGAATTATTATTTAACAAAGGGAATAATTTAGGAGGATATTATGTCATTTATTGATGCAAATGAAATAAATTTACAGAAACTTTTAAATCAACCAAATGAAATATTTAAATTGCCTTTATATCAAAGGCCATATGCGTGGACTAAAGACCAGTGGGCAGATTTGTTAGAGGATGTTCTTTCATTACCAAAAGATGATAGTCACTTCTTTGGAGCTATTGTAGTAGTACCTTCACAGGAAACTGTTCAAGGATTCAATTCATTTTATGTTATAGATGGTCAACAAAGACTAGCCACAATGCTAATCTGGCTTTCTGTAATAAGAGACCAAATGAAAGAAAAAAATAATGGATTAGCGAAATTTATAAATGACAGTTTTTTATTTTCTAGCTCTTTTTATGATGGAAAGCAAACATTTCTTCCAAAGTTCGAACTAGGTGAATATGATAACAAACATATAAAAAATATATTAGAAGGGAATCTGAAAGAAACGGAACATCCTATTTATAAATGTTATGAGTTTTATAAAAATGCCCAATATCCTGATGATATTTGGACGATCTTGTTAAAAAATATTTATATTGTCCATATTAATGCTCATAACTATTTTAATGCATTCAAATTATTTGAAACTTTAAATGACAGAGGATTAGAGCTCTCAGCTGCTGATCTCATAAAAAATTACTTATTAATGAGAACATCATCTAATAAAGAAATTTTCAATAGTTGTATTAACGAATGGGAAGAAATGTATCAGAAAGTAAGAGACAAGAGTCCGGTAAAATTTATTCGGCGTTATATTCTTTCGAGCTACAAAGGAGTTGTTTCTGAAAACAATTTATATAAATTTGTGAGAAATCGTTTAGAAAATAATATCCCTGAACTTAACCTGCAATTTGCAAGACATTTAAATTCCAGTGCATCAATCTATAAAAAGATTTTCGAGAGTTCTTTTGATGATAATAAGATTAATAAGAGGTTAAATGATTTAAAAACAATTGAAGTTTCTCCAAGCTTTACTTTACTGATTAATATATTCCCTCTTTATGAAGAAGGTAAACTTGGAAAAAATGTAATATTAGATATTTTTGATATGATTGAAACTTTTCATATTAGATGGGGCATCTGTGGTCAGTCCACTAATAAATTAGATCAAATATATAATGAAATCTGCGATGGATTGGAGCAAAAAAAACCTGATGATTATATGGGTTACATTAACGGCAAATTATCCCGTTATGTTAAAGAATATGTTGATGATGAAATATTTAAACGCAATTTTTCTTCAAGGAATTTCAAATTTGGAGAACAACGTACAAAGTATATTTTGTGGAAACTTGATGACCCTACTGAAGAAACAATTCTAGATATCAATGAAGTAGAAACAGAACATATAATGCCCCAGTCTCTAAGTGATCAGTGGGTAAATTATATACAGTCCAAGACTGGCTTAGATAAGAATAAAATATTTTCTTTACATGAAAACTGGCTAAATAATATCGGTAATTTAACAATTATTAAAGGAAACTGGAACCGCAGTATGTCAAACCGTTCTTTTGTACTTAAAAAGTCTGATTATGTAAAATCTACATTTAAAATTACAAATGAATTGAGTGATAGATCTGCTTGGATTTTTGAGGATATAGAGGATAGAAGTAATAAGTTTTCTGAAAAGGCTTTAAAAATATGGAGTTGGGAAGGTGAGCCAATAATTGAGCCGGTTAAACCCATAATAAAAATAAATATTGAAGAAGAACGCAAAGAGTTTTGGAAAGGATTACTTGCACTCAGTAACGAAAAGACTTGGCATCATTCAAATTGTAGGCCTAAAGAATCTACAATTATTAGTTGTGGATCGGGGATTAATGGAATAAGTTATTACTATTCAATTACTTTAAACTATGGATCTATTGGAGTCTATATTGATAGAGGAGATAAAAACGAGAATGCCTTTATTTTCCATATGCTGTTGAAATATAAAAAAGAAATTGAAGAAATATTTAATGGCAATTTAGTATGGGATGATTCTCCAAATACAAGATCATGCTATATTTCGAGAAAATATGAATATATTAGTTTAACTGAAAAAGAAAATTGGCCAAAGTTTCAGAATGATATGGTAAGTGGAATGCAAAAATTGATTGAAGCAATTGATATGTATGTAGATAAAATTGCTATTGAAAATAAGGATTATGAGAAATTAATTGAAAATAAAAATAAATGGAAACCGGGTTATATGTTAATGTTTGATTTTTGGAAAAGTTTCATTGAACGCAGAAGGAATTTGATAGGTGTTTTTGGAGACATATATCCTAGTACTTATGGGTTCACCGGAAAACAAATTAATAAAAGTGGAATATATTACTATTTTTCAATCTCAAATAAATATGGTCAAATTAGGTTATATATTGATCAAGGTAAAGAAAAAAAAGAAGAAAATAAAAAAATATTTGATACTTTATATGAGAACAAAAGTGAAATAGAATATGTTTTTGGAAAAGAATTGGATTGGGACAGAAGAGATACTCAAAGATTTTCTGAAATTGGGAAGAAATATGATTTTAGAACACTTGACGATAGGTCAACTTGGAGTGAAGTACAGGAAAAAATGATAAAAGGAATGGTTAAATTAGAGAATGCCTTTGAAAAATATATAAGCGATTTTGTAAGGGTATAAGAAATTGATTCGTTTTTACATAGGTTAGTTTAAAGCTATTTTTCAATCAAACGGAAATGTATTTGGTAAGTAATTAATAAAAAATAGGGAATCAATGGGTCTTAGCATAATGAAGAGGGGAAAAGAAGGATTAAAAGCAGGCAATTTGGATTTTGTACTCTAGATTTAACCGGTAATTTTGAAGAGTTTAAAACTGCATAGATAATTTTGTTATTAGAAAAGAATTAATAAATTAGGAGGGAAAATTAATAGATATGGACGCATATGAATACATTCTTTCCAAACAAGTAGAATGGGCATACCAACAAAAGATTACCCTTATAGGGAGCAAGAACAATCGTGGTCGTAAAGCTTATACTCAAAATTTAGATACCAATTTATTTGAACCGTTGTTACCAGATGTTCTGAATAATTTCATAAAAGGTGATGGTGGAGAATTAACTGGTAATCCTTAAAAAAATCAAGGGGTCTGGTCTTCACAGGCTGACCGAGAATAACCTAATAATATCACAGAAGATAAGGAAATAAAAAGG
>CAYSRG010000015.1:0-53601 GCA_964433555.1 uncultured Atribacterota bacterium
AAGAATAACGGAGATAAATAGAGAAAAACTTTCAAAGAAAGAGATAGGGGTCTATAATACCCGACCTTTTAAACTACCTTTTTTATAGACTCCTTTTTAGGAAAATGCTAAAATATGCACAAATGCTTACTTAAAATGCAAAGGATTTTAGATGTCGCCAAATGAAAATAATGGTATATATAAAACAACAACCAGGTTAATTATACAAATAGCTGTAATTCTTTTAATAGTTTTAAATTTTAACAGCTTTATTAACCTGATAAAATTTATTTGGGGGATAATATCTCCTTTGTTTCTTGGTGCAGGCATTGCTTTTGTATTAAATATAATTGTCAGCAGGTATGAGAGAATATATTTTCCCAATAGCCGCAATGGGTTTATTTTAAAGACCCGCAGGACCGTATGTATTTTTTTATCTATATTAACTGTTGTGTTAGTATTATTCTTGTTTTTGTACATTCTGATTCCTCAAATAAGTCAATTTATCCATTTATTGTCGACTCAATTGCCAACAATGTACGAGAAAACTGTAGAATGGATTATTGGTCATTCAGAAAAATACCCAATTATCAAACAGAGAATTAAGGAATTTGATATAAGCGGTGAAGCTGCACTAAATAAAAGTCTGGAAATCATGAACAGCTGGGCGTTTGGCTCGGTATCTTTTATTGGAATTGTATTTGGTAAAATGATCGAATTTGTGCTGGCAATAGTATTTAGTATATATATTTTGTTTGATAAAAATACTGTGAAAAAGAATTATCAGAAATTAAGTAATAATTATTTGAGCAGTAAAACAAGGGAACAATTAGCTAAAATTATTAAAATAACAAATGATACATTCTCCAATTTTTTTCTGGGACAATTTAAAGAAGCAGTTATATTAGGTATTCTATGCACTATCGGCATGATAATATTGAGGCTGCCATATCCAACTACTATTGGCTCTGTAGTTGGATTATCTTCTATTATTCCAATGGTGGGAGCTTATATTGGGGCAATTTTTGGAGTTCTATTAATTATAGTTGTTGATTGGTTTAGTGCAGTTATTTTCTTACTATTTATTATTATCTTACAGCAAATTGAAAGTAATTTTATTTATCCAAAAATTGTAGGTGCTTCAATTGGCCTTCCTGGAATATGGGTATTTGCTGCAATTGTTGTGGGAACGGGATTAATGGGATTTTTAGGAATTTTATTAGGAGTTCCTATTGTAGCAACAATCTACAAATTACTTAATCAATCTTGAAAATCAATCATAATATCTGCGATTTAGATCAGATTTTTCCATCGTATTATTCTAATAATTATGTTTATGATACATGTCCATGATATAGGGGAATATAGCGTTGTACTAGTTTGATAATAATATCTCAAAGGTCTTATTTAATTTAAGTGGTGAGAAAAAAAGTTTTCTATGAATATGAAGCTGTTATTCAGAAAGTTCCTGACATCAATGGTGCTTATGTCAAAATTTCTTATGATGTGAAGAAGGAGTTTAAAAAGTGAAGAGCAAAGGTCCATGCGACTTTTGATGGAGTGCCATATGATGGGAGCATCATGAACATGGGTATCAAAAATGATGATGGTTTGGTATGTTATATCATAGGATTACGCAAGGATATTCGTATTAAAATTAGCAAACAACCTGGTGATGTCTTGAAAGTAACAATAAAAAAAGATGATATAGAAAGTTGTTTTTGATAAGCCAGGCAATAGGAAAAACATCTGGTTTAAGGATTGCTTTTAGAGCTTTATTTAATAAATAAGTGCTATAATTAAAATATGAAGAAGAAAACTGTAATAATATTACTTATTTTATTTTTAATTATCATAGTCGCTGGTATTGATTTAGATAGCAAAAAGGAATTGGAACAAAAATACCAGGAAAGTTATCCGGAAACAACTGATTATTTTATTTTTTCTTGCCCGTGCGGGGATGAAATTAAGATAAGATATGATAATGAAAACAATGATGCAATGCTGTTGTTTAATGGTCAAAGCTATGTTCTGCAAAGAGTAATAAGTGGTTCCGGATCTCGATATGCTAATGATGATGAGTCAGTAGTTTTTTGGGAGCATCAAGGTGAAGTAATTTTAGAAATTGATGGAGAAATAGTAGCGCAAAACTGTGTACTTGATGAAGTAAGTGATGATTGGAAAGAATTAAAATCAAATGACATTATATTCCAAGCCCCAGAATATTTAGAAGCAGAATATGTTTCTTTTCAGCAATGGCCTCCAGAGATAAAAATCCTTACTAATAAAAATGATTGGCCTCAGGAAATAGAAATAAAAAACGAAGAATTAACATGCCAGACAAGTCCTGAAGAGAGCAGTTTTTCCAGGAGATTTTATAAGCAAAATATTAATGGAAGAAATTATTGTATTAGAGCAGAAAGTGAAGGAGCGGCAGGCTCAGTATATACAGACTATACCTACTTTGCAATTTATAAAGGGAATCTGATTTCCATTAATTTTGTATTGCGTTTCTCAAATTGTTCTCATTATCCAGAATCTAAAAGAATAGAATGCGTTACAGAGAGGGAAACTTTTGATATGGGTAATACTATAAATGAAATAGTTGAAAGCATTTCTTTTACTTCAGGTGATTCTTCTTTGAAATAGACTATCTTCTAATTTAAACTCAATTTGATAATTGATATGGAGTTAGATGAAGAACAGTTCTCTATAGCAAGCACATCTCTCTTAATTATAGAACAAGTATTCTCTCCTGGTGTAAGGTATTTCAAGCTACCAACAAAAAAGGAATGAAAATATATCAGGTAAAACAAAAACATTGCTTTAACTTAAAAGAGATTACTGAATATCATAAATAATATTATATTACAATAAAAAATGATATTTTAAAAGATAGATATTGATGATAACTGATATTTCAAGACCTGAACCCAAGTTTGCAAGTTTAGGAGAATAATTTATGATAGATTATTTGACCTATTACTATAAGCTTGGTACAGAACCATTTCGTAGCTTATCAGCACTGTCTGATGAGGAAGCCATAAAAATCATGAAAGAGCTTTACAGCGAGACCGTTTTTGGGGAAAGATTTCAGAATCCCAAACAATATTTGCATAATCGAAGGGAAACGGAGAAATGGGTGTGTAATGAGTTTAAGAAAAAGGGAGGACAGCCTCAGCATACATATCCGATTCCAATGGTGCTTGGGACATCCAGATGGATGGCTAAAAATTCTCCAGATCCAGATCTGCATGGAGAAATACGAATACCTCTCTCAGTTTTTTCGGAATACGATGTCAGTTTTACTTACCCGGATAGCATGATATCCCTGTGGTTTGCTCGGGAGAAGCCCAAAAAATACTATATGGCTGATTATCACGGAAAAGTATTTACCTTATCGGAAATACTTTCCATCATAAGAGAAAAGGGCATACCTGAAGATGATTGGCATCAGAATCTTCCGAACAGTCTTGCTCCTTATATCGAAGCCCAAGTATGGAATCATAAAATCCTGGAGGAATTCAAGTGACATAGCTGATACAGGGGACGGTTGTTCCTGCTCAGTAATTAAGTAACTTTTTTGGTATGATTTCACTACCAAAGAAGGTACTTAATATGGGATTTCTAACAGCAGATAACACTCATCTATAGAAAAATACAAATAATCAGGATAATCAAAATAGTGAAATAGCTTATTTTATCCCAGAAGAATAGCATATAACCAAGGAGCATTTAACTTCTCTATTCCTTTAATTATTGTAATTATTTTATAACTCATAGATAGCATCAAATTCTATTTTATTATCCTTTAATATTTTTTCTATTCCATGAATGTCATCAGAGTTAAAGCTCAGACATATGCCGCAATCAGAGCTTAAATGGCGGGGCACCGGGATAAGCTTAACAGTTAATCTCTGTTTCTTGGCTAAACTTTCTGTTTTGATAGCACCGCTGGTTGAATAAAAGATAACAACACTTTTTTGTCCTGATTCAGTCATTTTTTACCTTTCTGTTTTTATGATCCCTTACCATTTTCCTGATCGCAGCAATTGCTTTTTCAATATCTTCAACAGTATTAAAAAGCCCTATACTAAAACGAACTGTACCCACAGGAAAAGTTCCAATGGTCTTATGGGCAGCAGGAGCACAATGCAGACCTACCCGACACATCATAGCATAATTTTCATCAAGTTTTAAACCGATATCAGAGGGTGACTGTCCTGCAATAGTAAAAGATACTACAGATGCCCTTTCTCCCGTTTCTTCTTTGCCGTATACTGTTACACCAGTGATTTCCTTCAAACCGGAAATCAGTATCTGACACAGATTATGTTCATATTGATGTATGGCTTTAGTCCCTTTTTTCAGGATATATGACACGCCTGCATTTAACCCGGCTATTCCGACAATATTAGGAGTACCGCTTTCGTATCTATCCGGCAGGAAATCAGGGTGGTTTTCTGATTCTGAGCGGCTGCCGGTCCCCCCGGTCTTGAGAGGGAGAATTCGATGAATTTCAACATTTTCTCCAATTACCAGCCCTCCGGTGCCTGTTGGTCCAAAGAGGCTTTTATGGCCGGTAAAGGCTAGAAGATCGATATTATCTTTTTCCATGTCTAAGGGATAGGCACCGGCAGTTTGTGCTGCATCCACCAGAAACAAAATATTATGCTTTCGGGCAATTTGACCTGCCTTTCTGATAGGTAGTAGGGTTCCGGTTACATTTGAAGCATGGTTTAAAACAATAAGCGCGGTATTTTTATTAATTGCCTTTTCAATATCTTCTGGATTAAGGGAACCGTCAACAGAACAGGGGATAACTTTTATTTGAACACCATTTTTTTCTAACTCACGAAGTGGTCGCATTACTGAATTATGTTCCATACTGCTGGTAATTACCTGGTCACCGGATCGTAAAAATCCTCTTAATGTCAGGTTAATTGATTCGGTGGCATTGGAAGTAAAAATAATCCTTAACGGGTCAGATACATGAAATAATTCGGCCAGGTTTTCCCGGCACTGATAGAGTATCCGGCCTGCTTCAATGGATAAGCGATGACCGGAGCGGCCAGGGCTGGCCCCAACATTATTCATATAGTCAATTATTGCTGCAGATACCTCTTTCGGTTTGGGAAAAGAGGTAGCCGCATTATCAAAATAGATCATGATTATCCTCTCCTGTTTGGTCGTTTATTTAGTTATGATCAATAAATATTCTTCTCCTTGTTCTTTTACTTCTACCTTCCAGCCAGCATTTTTCGACATGCGTACAACGTTATCTTTGGCGGTTCCGGTATCTACCAGTACTTCTAACAATCCTTGTTTTAGTTCTGTTAATTTATTTTTCACTTTCACTACCGGAAGGGGACAGGAGAGTCCTCTTACATCAAATTTTTCACTCATTTTATAAATCCTCCAATTTCTTTTTTGTTAAATCACTCATACTATATCCAATAATCAGACAGATAATTAAACCTGCTATTACCGCGGCAGGTCCCCAGACACCTGGCCCGGCACCGGAGCTGGCAGTAGCAAAGTTATGGGCAAATCCTGCCCCAAAAATCATTCCTAAAACAAATACAGCAGCATCAGAATCTCCTTCTCCGGAAAGAAAGAGCTGACGTCCAGGACAGCCTCCGGCGAGTGTAAAGGCAAGCCCGGCTAAAACCATGCCTCCGAAATTCCAGATCTGGTTGGTATGAGCAACTGGCTGGCCTTGAAATCCCGGATTAAACTGACCTAAAATCATATTACTTAGCCATGCTGCTATCAATAAGCTGACCACTCCAGTAAAGAGGTAAGTGTCTTTAATCAGAAGAACATCCCGGGCAGCTGCAACTGTGCAGAATCTGGTTCTCTGGGCAACAAAACCAATAATTAAGGCAATCAGTAAGGCAATCAGGACCGGGGCATGTTGAGAACCTGGCCCTTCACTGCTGAAAAAGACTGCCCCGGTGGGCAAATTAATTCTGAAGAGCAGTAACAGTAAAAGTCCGGCCATAATTGAAGGTAGAATCCAGCCTGCCAGAGGTCTACTTCTTTCATTACGTCCCAGATTATAACCTGATTTGATAAAGAAGATGCCGATAGAGATGCCAGCGACTAATCCTGCAATACCGAAGAGGGCATTTCCATCACCCCCGGATAAACGCAGCAGGGCTCTCCAGGGACAACCCAGAAAGACCAAAGATCCAACCATTGCCAGAAAACCCAAGACAAACCGGATAAGTGGAGATGATCCTCCTCTTGGCTTAAATTCTTTGAAGGCCAGGGCGGCGATCAGAGAGCCCAGAACAAAGCCGATAATCTCAGGTCTAATATACTGAACAACCGCTGCCCTGTGAAATCCTAAAGCACCGGCAATATCCCGTTCAAAACAGGCTACACAGATACCCATATTGGCAGGATTGCCTAATTTTTGTAGAACAGTTGCCGCAATACCGATGAAGGCTCCGGTAAAAATAATTATTCTTCGTGAAAGAAACCAATTTTTCAGGCTCATAAAATATTTCCTTTCTATTTAGATTTATTTATTGAATTAAAATGATTTTTTCTTTTTTGGAAGGATCTTTTCTTACCTGTCCAATTCTTTTACTGTCAACAAATCCCTCATTTTTTAATGATGATAAGCATTTTTGAGAATCTTCCTCACTGACTGAGATCAAAAGCCCGCCGGAAGTCTGGGCATCATACAAAAGTATTTCTTTGACCGGGTCTATTTCTGTTTCTTTTTGAACACCACAGGAAAATGTCTTTTGGTTAGCTATACTTCCTCCTGGAATAATATCCTGACAAGCAAGTTCATATGCTCCAGTTAAGATCGGAGTTTTATTTACCTGGATTTCAGCATATAAATCTTTGTTTATCATCATTTCACTAAGATGACCTAATAATCCAAAGCCGGTAATATCTGTCATGCTGTGAATAGCTAAATTTAAAACTTCTTCAGGGATATAATTCAGTTTTCTCATCCAGTTAATGGCATCTATTGCCTTATCTTCACTGATTATTTCTGCTTTCAGGGCAGTAGAGATAATACCGGTACCCAGGGGTTTGGTTAATATCAATGCATCTCCTTCCCGGGGAGTATGATTTTTAATTATTTTTTCAGGATGAACAGTTCCCAGGACAGCCAAACCGTATTTAGGCTCCTTATCCTGTAAACTGTGGCCTCCGGCCAGAATTGCACCGGCTTCCTGTACTTTGTCCAATCCACCCATGATAATTTCGTTTAAATCTCCTATCTGACTATCGGGAAAACAGGTAATATTCAAAGCTAACAATGGTTTCCCACCCATGGCAAAGATGTCACTTAATGCATTGGCAGCAGCAATCTGGCCAAAAATATAAGGATTATCCACTATAGGTGTTATAAAGTCCATTGTAAAGACAATAGCAATATCATGATTAATACGATACACTGCTGCATCTTCGTTATATTCAAAACTGCTTAACATATTTTCATCTTTAATATGATTTAATTTTTTTAGAATCTCACCGAGATCCTGATAACTTAACTTTGCTGCTCAGCCTGCAGCAGATACCATTTGCATTAGCCTTTTTTTCTTATCTTCCATCTGTTTCACCTCCTATCTCAACGCAATTGTAATAAATTTAAAGCATATAGAGCATAATAAAAAACAGGATATTAATGATTAGCTGTATCAGCTATGAATAAGGTTTATGGGATGATAAAATTAAAATATTAGTGTGATTTGAAATTGTTGGACAGTGTTTAATTTTAACAGGGGGATTGTATAGCTGACCGCTATTTTGTAATAAAATAACTTCAGCCAGGCACAAAGAAGACAAAATTAGGATATCCAATTATTCTCAGGCTATCATATTTTTCAGGATGAATTAAGAATTCCATATTTTACTTCTCTTTCAGAAAAATCACTAAAGAATTGAAGTGTAAAAAGCAATATTTTCAATATACTAATTCTATAGGAATTATATTTACCTGTCAATGAGTTTATTCTAAGTTATCATGGTGACAGTTTTTGGACAACCTATTGGATTGTACAACAGGATATAGGTAGCGGTTTCTGTTTGATGTTCTTCTTAGTCTTAGGATGATATAGACATTTATCTGATTTTGTATTAATAATAGTAGTAATAGTATGCATATATCAAAAAGGGAGAAGTTAATGGAGAGATATATAATTGGTTCCAATGTGAGTGAAATTGAAACACCTGCTTTATTGCTGGAGCTTGATACACTGGAATATAATCTTAATAAAATGGCAGACTTTGTAAGAAAGAATAAGAAATTAATTAGACCACACTTTAAAACACATAAGAGTCCTTTTTTAGCCCACAAGCAACTTACAGCTGGAGCGATTGGGATTACTTGCCAAAAATTATCAGAAGCAGAAATACTAGCTAAATCCGGTATTAAGGATATCCTTATTACCAATGAAGTGGTGGGAGAACAAAAAATCAGAAGGTTAGTAAATTTAGCAGCTTATACTAATGTCAAAGTTGCAATTGACCATGAACAAAATGCCGTAGAGATTTCTAAGATGGCTTTGGAAAAAGGTGTTATAGTAAATTATTTAGTTGAAGTTAATATCGGGATGAATCGCTGTGGAGTAGAATCCGGGGAGCCGGCTATGCATTTTATTAAGAAATTACAAGAATTACAAGGTTTGATTTTTTTGGGCATTATGGCTTATGAAGGGCATGTTATGTTCATTGAATCTTTGGAAGAAAGGCAAAAAGTAACTGCAAAAGCACTTGAAAAGGTAAGCAATACCAAACAATTACTGGAAAATGAATCCATATTCTGTCCAATAATCAGTTGTGCCGGAACGGGTACTTATATGATTACAGGACTGCATCCGGATGTTACAGAACTTGAAGCAGGCAGTTATTTAACAATGGATAGCAAATATGAAACCATAGAGGGAGTGGGAGGCACTTTTAAAACCGCGTTAAGTGTGTTGACTTCTATTATAAGTATCCCAAGTAATGATAGAGTAATCATTGATGCCGGGATAAAATCTATAAGTAAGGATTTTGGTATGCCCATCCCAAAGGATAATAGAGAAGGGCTTGAATTGTATAAACTTTCTGAAGAGCATGGAACACTAAAAGTAAATAAGGATGCAAAGATGTCTTTTACTCTAGGACAAAAGATAGAATTAATTCCTAGTCATGGCTGTACTACGATTAATTTACATGATATTTATTATGGTATTAGATCTGGCATTGTGGAATGCGTATTGCCGATAGAAGGAAGAGGAAAAAGTTATTAGCAAGAGGTGTTTTTATGAAAGCAGTTCGTCTTATAAAAATAGGAAAACCTTTGGAGCAACAGGAAGTATTCTTACCAAAGGTAGGTGAAAGAGATGTGTTAATACGAATTAAAGCAGCTGGAATTTGCCATTCAGATGTTCATTATCGTTCTGGTATATCCCCGGTTGGTCCTTTACCCCAAACTCTTGGACATGAAGTTGCCGGTATTGTGGAAAAAACTGGTTCGCAAGTTAACTTTCCAAAAATTGGGGATAGAGTATGCATCCACTATCAATTGAGCTGTGGTGATTGTTATTTTTGCACCAGTGGGAATGAACAATTCTGCAAACAAGGTATGATGATTGGGAAACATTGTGACGGGGGTTTTGCTGAATATATTGTTGTACCTGCTCGAAATACAATATTATTACCTGATGAGGTTACTTTTGAACAGGGAGCAGTGCTAATGTGTTCTTCGGCAACATCCTTTCATGCCCTTAGAAAAGCCAGGTTAAAGGATGGTGAAACAGTTGCCGTTTTTGGTGCCGGTGGATTAGGTATTTCTGCCATTCAACTGGCCAGGATCATGGGAGCAATTGATATTTACAGTATTGACATTAATAAAACCAAGTTAAAACTATCTGAAAAATATGGTGCCATATCAATAAACGCTGCAGAAGAAGATCCGGTTTCCAGTCTTTATAAATATACTAATAATAGAGGAGTAGACGTTGCGCTAGAAGTTATTGGGCTTCCTCAGACTATGAGGCAGGCTATTGAATCAATGGGAGTATTTGGGCGTACTGCCTTAGTGGGAATTACAGATAAGCCATTTGAGATTTTTTCATATCAAGAGCTTATTGGAAAAGAGGCCGAGATAATTGGTTGTTCCGATCACCTTTTACACGAATTGCCATTGCTTATAGAATTGGTAAGAAGAAAAAAGTTAGATTTATCGTATGTTATAACAAAGAAAATACCTTTGAATGCTTCTTCTATTAATGAAGTAATGGATAATATGGAAAAATTTGGAAGTGATGTACGAGCTGTAATTTGCTCCTGAAAAACATTCTACTATTTGACTGTTTTAAAAGGAGATAAAATGAAAATAGAAATCTATTATTTCTCAGGTACCGGGAATTCTTTACATGTGGCCAGGGAATTACAAAAAAGATTAACCAAAGCAATACTGGTACCAGTAATTGGTGCCTTAAAAAAAGAAAGAATTAAAACAAATACTGCATCAGTAGGATTTATATTTCCTAATTTCTGTCTTTCAATTCCTATGCCTATCTATGATTTTTTAAAAAAAGCAGATTTATCTTCTGCCCAATATATCTTTGCAATATGTACCAGAGGTGGTTCGCAGAATGAAGCTTTTTATTCTATCAATACATTATTAAAGAGACAAAATAAGCATATTCAGTCTCAAATGACTATTAATATGCCCTGGAATATACCAATTGGTAAGGAAGACCTGCCTAATTCCATAAATGAAGAAAAAATGAAGCAATTAGAGGAAAATTTACAAAAAAAATTGGATTATTTCAGCAAAATCATCATTACTAAAAGAGATTATCAGGAAGAAGATCTTGAGATAGTGATGCCGGTACCATCCTGGATAAAAATGCTCAACCGACTCATGCCCCATTTGTTTCATCAATCCCACTTTTATTTCTATCGCAAGATGATTCATTTTTACAGTAATGGAAAGTGTAATGGTTGTGGTATTTGTACTACTGTCTGTCCTCAGGGGAAAATTGATTTAATTGATCAGAAGCCTGTATGGTCCAAAGAGATTGATTGCCTGGGATGTTTTGCTTGTATTAATTATTGTCCACAAAAATCCATCCAGGTAAAATCGCAGCTTCCTTTACGATCTTATACTGAACAAACCGGACGGTATCACCATCCTTTGATTTCCTATCGGGATATTGCCCATCAAAAGGATTAGATCCTTTTAGATCATATTTGCCATTGATTCGTGGAAAAGCGCTTATTAAATTACATATTAAATGAGGTGTTTTATAATGAAAAATGAGAGGCGAAGGTTGTCACAGGAACAAAGCGAAGAGATCCTTCAATTATTAAAAGCTCGTTTTGAAAAAAATATGGATTGCCATAAAGGGCTGAGATGGAGCAAAATAAAAGAAAAGCTGGAGAGTAATGCTGAAAAACTATGGTCAGTCAATGAAATGGAACGGACCGGTGGTGAGCCGGATGTTGTTGGTCATGACCAAAATACCGGAGAATACGTTTATTACGATTGTTCAGCAGAGAGTCCTGAAGGGCGCAGAAGTCTGTGTTATGACAGTCAGGCGCTGGAATCAAGAAAAGACCATAAACCGAAAAATAGTGCGATTGATATGGCTGTTGCAATGGGTATTGATATTCTAACTGAAAAGCAATACAGACAACTGCAGAAGCTTGGAAGTTTTGATACCAGAACGTCCAGTTGGGTGAACACACCTGATCAAATTAGAAAACTGGGTGGAGCTCTCTTTTGTGATCGTCGTTACGATACTGTCTTTTTGTATCATAATGGAGCAGAATCTTATTATTCAGATAGGGGCTTCCGTGGCTCACTGAGAATCTGAGTTTATAAAGAGAGATAGACATCGGAATACCAGAAGCCAGCCTGCTGATGAGTCTTTTGAGTGTGATTATTGCTCTTTTTAGTCTTTTCCCCTTCCCGCAACAGGGTAGAAGGTATGGCTATTGGTAAGATGTCAGGGCTTATGCTTGTCGGATTGTTTATACTATTTTTTTATATTGTCTGATACACAATATTTAGTCGCATTTCTTCCCTCCTTCTGGGTGGTGAAGCTTTGCATGGAAGGTAATAGACTATTTGTGTTTCCCGGACTTGCAATTGCATTTACCTGGATATGGCTACTTGGTCGCGGATTTAAAAGAAAACTTTTGTGCAGACTTGGCTTTGGTATTATAAAATAGGAATTCTGGTAGTGATACACCTGTATATTTGCAATGGAATCAGGTTTTCAGGGATGATCACATGAGACATTTTCTAATTTATTTTTTACAAAGTTCTTGAAAGAATTGATTTTAAATAGTAAATTTTGAAAAAAAATGTATAATAGGATGAATTAGCAATGTTTCACTTTGGTGAAAATTATAGGAAGGAAAATTTTTATATTAAAATTTTATAAGAATAATAAACACTATTGCAAGTTCGTGAGTTAGAAAAAAATAAAAAAGAAATATATAAATTTATCAATTTTGCCTGGAAAATTTATCAGAATGATCCCCATTGGGTTGCTCCGTTAAAGAATGATTTATTGAAGTCACTTCTCGGACAGGACTCTACCAGGAAAATAAAATGTGGTCCTCATGCCTTTTTTATGGTTTGGGAAAATAATATTCCTTTAGGCCGTATCCTGGTGGGAATTAATATGAAAAAGAACTTGAGAAGCCACCGAAAAACAGGGTATTTTGGGTATCTGGAGATAGTTAACTCATCTAAAGTATTGAAAGTCCTTATGGATTCCGCAATTGATTGGCTTCAAAAACAGGATATCAAAACTATTATTGGGCCTCTCTGTCCAGATGATGATGTGGAAGGCAGAGGCTTGTTGATAAAAGGATTCAATAGTCCCCCAGTTTTGATGAATTCCCATCATCCCCCTTATTACCAAAAGCTCATAGAAGAATATGGATTGATTAAAGATACTGATTTTTATGCTTATTACTCAAATAATATAGTAAAACTTAAAACAAGAGTAGAAAAAGTGTCTGCTTTTGCTATGAAGAAATACCATTTCACAATTGATAAAATTAATATTAACCTGTTAGATCGAGAGATTAAAGATGTTGTGGAAATCATAAATAAAATTATTTATGATAGAAAGGAGGAGGAAAACGGATTTGAATATGCTAATCCACCAACCTATGAAGAGTTTACTTTAGAGGTAAAAAAATATCTGGCATTTATTGATCCAGATTTGATTTATATTGCTCGTTCGGGAGATAAACCTATTGGTTTTGTTTTTGCCTTCCCTGACTATAACCAGGTGTTGAAAAGAATAAACGGTAGTCTGTTCCCTCTCGGTATGTTTAAATATTTATGGTATAAAAGAAAAATTAAAGGAATGAGGGGCTTGGCTCAGTTTGTTATTCCAGAGTTTCGCAATAAGGCAGTCAATGCTGCTATTTTTCAGCGAATCTTAGAGGTAGCAGAATGGAAGGAATATGAATATATAGAAGGTTCTCTTATAAGTGAAAACAATCTTCGCTCTCGTAGAGTCATGGAGAATGCCGGTCTTATACCTTATAAGATTTATCGTGTGTATAAAAAGGATTTTAAAGCCAAATCTTCTGTATAACAAGATACTGTTTTTAATTCTGATGATCTTCTTTTGATTTGAACTTATTATTTCAGAATACCTTATGTATAGTATAATTAGGATTATAAAAAATCTGTATTTCTATTGTCTGCAATGGATTCATCCGAACAAAAGATAGGAGTATATTATGAAAAAGATCAGTTTATTGATCATTATCACCTTCGTTTTGTTCTACACAAGCTGCCTGGAGTATACACCTGAATTGACTCTCACTCATGTTGACTGGTATACCGGCAGCGAGTCTATCAATAATCTAACTTTCGGTTATGTCCATCTTCAGATAAGTGGTACGACGACTGGAGAACGAGTGACTGTCATCACCTACGGAGATGGAGTCATTTCAGAGCTGGAGCTCGATTTAAACCAGGATGGCAATTTTTCTCAGGATGTGGTTATCCAGTTTACCCACATGGCTGATGATGTGCCACACATTTACAGTACCATTGTCACTGCTTACCAAGGCAATCGATTTACCAGAATCAGTCTGGAAAGTGAAGAACTGGTTTACTTAGAATCATCTTTAAGTCTGGCAAGGAGTCAGTCGATGCCGAAAGAAAATGGCAGTGTAATCAACTATCACCTGAAATAGAGGAGCTGGTCATCACTTTCCTTCGGGAGAAAAAAACATTTCAGGTTTTAACGGATAACAGAAAAGATAAAAATTCAGAAGGAAATTCACCTGAGCTGTAATAAAGAAGTCCCAGATTTCATTCAGAACAAAAAAAGTTTTGCCTGGGTATGGTTGCCCCAGTCGTGGGACAGACGACCGGAAAACAGCATTGTTCTGACTTTTGGTCTTGCCAGGCGTATTGATGATAAGCAGATTGTTCAGGCAGTCGAGCCGTACCCTGGCCAATGGACATACCATGTCATTATCCGGGAAGAAGGTGATTTGAATGAAAGCGTCAGATGGTGGCTTTGTGAAGCTAACCACTTTTCCCAAAGAAAAGTTCATCGGCTGTAGTCTTAAGGCAGAGACCATAAAACTAAGGACAATGGGAAAAATAAAGGTATAAAGTCTGATTGACACTCCAAGAATGAACGTTGTATACTAAAAAGGTAAAATTTAATAATCATTATATGTAATTTTTCATCAAATTCTTCAGTGACCAAATAAGAAAAAAGTATAAATACTTTTGTTGGTAAAATAAATAAAGAAAAACTTTCAAAGAAAGAGATAGGAGGATACTATGAAGAAAAATATTACTGTTTTGTGTCTGACACTTATTTTTTTAGCGGCATTTTATGCCGGGGCAGTAGGACAGGAATTAAGTAGTGAAACAGAGGCATGGCTCAAGGACGTAAAATTAGGAGCATATGCAGAAGATACATTCGATGAAGAGGCACTATATGAAGCTGCAAAGAAAGAAGGGGAGGTCAATATCTACTCCTACTCATCAAGGGTTCATAAATTCGGCGAAACATTTGAGCAAAAATATCCCGGGATCAAGGTAAACGGATATGATATGGATTCCGGTGATATTGTAACCAAGGTTAGCGCTGAACAGACCGCCGGCAATTATGTTGCTGATGTTATCTTTCTGAAAGATGTTGCCGTTGTGTACAATGTACTGGTAGCAAAAGGACTTGCTCACAACTATGTTCCGGCGGATTTAAAAGATACGATTCCTGAGCAGTACCAGGAACCGATGCTGGTTCACCATACCAGCATTCAGGGCTTTGTTTATAATACCGTAAAAAATGTCCAGGCTCCCTTTGTCTCCCTCTGGGATCTGACAAAACCGGAATGGAAAGGCAAGGTCATAATGCCGGATCCGATGAAACTTCCTGAATTTGTTGAGATCTATACAGCCATTGTTGAGCATGCTGACGAGATGGCTGAGGAATATGAAAAAGTCTTTCAGGAAAGGATTACACTGAGCCCCGGGGTGGAGAATGCCGGTTATGAATGGCTTTATCGGATACTTAACAATGATGCCATTGTTTTGGGTTCCACTAATGATATCTCCAATGCGGTTGGACTTTCTGATCAGGATAATCCCCCGGTTGGACTGACAGCATTCTCCAGAGTACGTGATATAGAAAGTAATCCGAATCTAAAATTTGCCTTTGCGGAAAACCTCAATCCCGTAGAAGGATTTGAACTCGAGGTTGTACAGCTTGCAGTTAATAAAGCTCCGCATCCTAACGCGGCTAAACTCCTTCTCCGTTATATGCTGGGTGACGAAAAGGGCGGCGAAGGATATGAACCTTATTATGTAGAAGGAAACTTCTCCGTTCGCGTGGATGTTCCGCCTGTTGAAGGAATGAAACTGATTACTGAGATACCCTCATGGTCCGCTTCACCTGATTATGTCTGGTTAGAAGGGCAAAAGGTACTTGATTTCTGGAATATCAACCTTGTGCAGTAAATCTGATTTATAAAAAGTCAGATGGCCAGCTTGGCTTATTCCGGCCGTCTGACTTTTTATTATAGATCTAAAGGGATAACGGAATGGGAAGACAGCAATTGATAAAGGGCATATCTTCTGTGAATTTGGGAACAGCTTTCAGAAGAAACGTTAATTATCTCCGTCAACCTCATATTATCATGACATTATTTTTACTGATCATTGTAACCATGCTCATCATTATTCCGGTCATTACCATGTTTTACTCTACATTTATCTGGCAGACGGAAGATATCAGGCTATCCAGAGAAGCAAATCCAGGTAGTTTTACTTTTTTTCACTGGAAAAGGGTATTTTCTTCTATACTTACAAATACAATTCTATGGATACCACTTAAAAATACGATCATAGTAGGTATTGGTGTTTCATTTTTTGCCCTTCTGATTGGTATTTTTATGGCCTGGTTAGTAGCAAGAACGGACATCCCATACAAAAAACTTATTTCAGCAGTTGCTGTAATTCCCTACATGGTTCCTTCTTATATCCACGCATTAAGTTGGCTGACACTTTTTAAGAATGACAGGGTAGGAGGGGTAACCGGGGTTTTCCAATCTCTAACAGGTATTTCTCCCCCAAACTGGATTTCATACGGTGTTTTTCCGATCATCGTAACACTCTCTCTCCATTACTATCCATATGCTTATCTTCTGGTTTCAGCTGCATTGAAGAGTATTGATTCAAGGCTTGAGGAATCAGGGGAAATCCTTGGGGCTACAAGAGGATATGTATTGCGGCGTATCACACTTCCTCTAGTCATGCCGGCAATCTTTTCCAGTTTTATTTTAACCTTTTCCAGAACCATTGGAATATTTAGTACTCCCTATTTCTTGGGTTCACCGGTAAGATTTTTTACCATCCCGGTGCAGATTTATTCCAGTATTATCAATCGCAATTCTGCAACAGGATTTATCCTTTCCTTTGTTCTTATCGGAATATCTTCTTTCATTATCTTTTTAAATCAGCGGGCAGTCGGAGAGAGAAAAAGTTTTGCTACTATCGGCGGGAAGGGATTTACTATTACCCTTACACCTGTGGGAAAATCGAAATCAATTATTTTACCAATCGTATTTTTTATCATCTTTATTTCGGTAGTGCTACCACTTCTGCTTCTCACTGTAGAGACTGTTTCATTATATCCGGGAAGTTATTCGCTTCAGAATCTGACATCCCATTTCTGGATTGGTAGAGGAGGTACTTCTTTTGCCGAGGGGGAGGCTGGTCTTCTCAGGAATCTTGCTATCTTAAAAAGTGCCTGGAACAGTGTAAGACTTGCGGTAACAGCTTCAATTCTGGCAGGCTTTCTGGGTATTTTCATCGGATATGCCGTCGTTAAAGGTCGCAGAGAAAGACTTCCGAAGGTGCTTGATCAGATCTCTTTTCTTCCTTACCTGGTGCCTTCCATAGCTTTCAGTGCCCTTTATCTGGCTCTCTTCATCAAAAGAATAGGTCCCATTCCTGCTCTTTACGGAACATTTATACTCCTGGTTATGATTAATGCGGCCAAGGAGCTTCCTTTTTCCTCCCGAGCTGGAATATCTTCCATGCTTCAGATTGGAGGTGAGCTTGAAGAAGCTGGTGAGATTGCTGGAGCTGGTTGGGGAACAAGATTTCGTAAAATTATATTTCCGTTAAGCGTCAGGAGTTCAGTTGCAGGATTTATACTTGTATTTATAACTGTGATGAGAGAACTTGCCCTGATTATTCTGCTGGTAACGCCGGGAACGAGAACTCTTACTACAATGACATTCCGATACCAGGAGCAGGGATATGTACAGTTTTCCAGTGCCATCAGCCTGCTGTTGGTAATGATTATATTTTTAGGTTCTTTTCTTGCCAATAGAATTACTAAAACCAGTGAAATCGAATAATGGAGGAATTGATGTAGATGAGTTATGTAGAAGTTAAAAATCTAACTAAAAACTTTGATAATGTGACTGCGGTTGATAATATATCGTTTTCTGTTGATGAAAAATCTTTTTTGGTTTTGTTAGGTCCTTCAGGCTGTGGCAAGACCACCATTTTAAGGATGATTGCAGGCCTTGAGACCCCGACTGCCGGTGAGATCAGAATCAAGGATAAGATCATATTTTCAAGCGAGAAAGGAATCTGTATACCTGCTAGAGAAAGAGGTTTGGGACTTGTATTTCAGAGTTATGCCCTGTGGCCACATCTGACTGTTTTTGAAAATATTGCTTTCGGGCTTCGTGTAAAGAAAATGAAAGAAAGTGATATTAAAAAAAAGGTTCAGGAATCGCTTGCTTATATGCGTCTTGATGATATGTCTGAGCGGTATCCCCAGGAAATGAGTGGAGGGCAGCAGCAGAGGGTTGCACTTGCCCGAATGCTAGCTAGCGATCCACCTCTATTTCTAATGGATGAACCTTTATCTAACCTTGATGCTAAACTGAGAGACGAAATGCGGGCAGAGATTAAAACAATCCATGCGCATCTTGCTGCCACGACAATCTATGTGACACATGATCAGATTGAGGGATTGACCATGGCCAGCAATATTGCAGTCCTTAATAAAGGAAAAATTGAACAGTTGGATAATCCTAAACAGATTTATCATTTTCCAGAAAACCTTTTTGTTGCAGACTTTATCGGTACCCCCCGAATCAACCTGATTCATGGTAGATATAAAATAGCGAAGGATAAGGTATCAGTAGTGACAGAGAGCGGTGATGTTCTTAAAACTTCCTATCAAAAGATAAAATCTGCTGCTAACAGAGCTGTCATGGCAATTAGGGCTGAAAGAATATCAATAGAAACAAATCCAGGTGAAAATAGGATAAAAACAAAGATTAAAACTGTTCTTCCAGCGGGATCGGAAACAGTTGTGCATGTAGTTTATGGAAAACTTGAACTTAAGGTATTAATGCAGAGGGAACAGGACTTGAATCCAGGCGAGAGCGTATTTCTTCATTTACCTGAGAATGACATTCTGCTATTTGACTCAGAAACTGAAAAATTGATACGCCAATGATGAGTTCCTTCTCCTTTCTAAGTAGCTATCCTAACGAGAAGTCCTTATTTTTTTTTTATTGTTTCCCTTTAAGAATTTCCTCTTTTAGCAGCCTTTCTGCTTCTTCAATCAGCTCACGCTCCTTACCGACAGGGATGGTTACCGCTGCGGCAATCGAATGGCAGGCATCCGCAAAGCCCCCAAGGTTTATTGTTGCTTGGGGAAGAAAACGATCAATTCCAGGCATTTCTTTGTGCAGTATAGCCTTTGAAAGTTTTTTAGAAGTTCTCATTGACATTTTTGTCTGTCCTATAGTGATAGAGCCAAAACCGGGAATTAGGTCAGGAATTTTCTGATACCCGGCAATATATTTAGCCTGATCAATAAAATCCATTTCGGCAATCTCGTTACAGAAAATTCCTATCATTTTTACACCCATGGGTTTCAAACCTGTGTTGGTGTCAAACCACTGAATATTGCTACCGACAATGAGCCCGCCTTTTTTTAGCTTTTCTATCTCACTGGAAAATATTTTTTCTTTTACTTTTTTTAATTTTTCAATAAATAACATATTCTCATCGGTAATACCTTTCAGTAGCAGGTTGATAGCTACCTCAGGACCTTTGCCGTAATACCCAACACCTCCGGCGATATCAAGCATAGGATAGAAAGATACCACATTCACTTCCCGGCTACCCAGTTTGATATAAAACTGTTCTCCCTCAGAATCAATCTCTTTCCGCATTAAACCGGCAATTTGCGCTTCCTCAAAACATTCCAGGTTAAAAGAATGAATCTGTTGCTCACGATAATAAAAATCGGCGATTCCTCCAAAGGCAGCAATGTGAACTAAATCTTTGTTTCTTGGATTAAGGCATACAGCAAAGTGATAGCAGACTACGGAGGCTGATATATCTCGATCTCCCTTAAATCCAAAAAAATCAGGATTAAAGTTCAGGACCATGGGATCATCCGTTTGTTTTGCGGTATGGTGGTCAAGGATTAAGACCAAGTTTTTCCGATTATTGAGATCAGCAATGAACGGGGCTATTCCTCCAGCAAAATCTGCAAAGACGACCATCTTGCCTTCGGTTCTAGCAAAGAGCTTTTCAAGTACAGCAGGATAGGGTTTTTCGAGGCAAAACCGTTTTATGTTATAACCAGCTCTCGTAAATGCCTTTAACAGAATAGCACCGGAGGTAAGTCCATCAGAATCATTGTGATGAATCAGTATCAAGTCTCTTGAATGATATTCTTTCATCTTCTTGATCCCTGAATCAATTTCGTTGAAATATTTATTCCTCTTGCTTCTGTTATGAAGATTAGGCATGAATATTTTTTCCTCCGGTAAGGAATAGTACTTTTTATATCTCCCTGTTATTCTAATCCTATCCTAAGCTTGCACTGCTGCCAAGAATCCTTCTCTTACCGCTTCAAGTGCATCTCTGGTTTCTACTGCATCTCCAACAACTTTTATTGGTACTTTCCCTTCTAATTCCTGAGCAAGAGCATTATTGGATTTCATACCCAGAGCTAGAACAACTGTTGCAGCACTAATCTCTATAGTTTTTTGTTGACCGGTTTCACATTGTACGCAATCTATGTTGATTCCTTTAACTTTTGCGCCTGTGAAATACTCTACATTGTTTTCTTTAAGGGCTTTCATTAAAAATATGCGACGGGTAAATTCTTCATCCCCGGCTATGATAGGCAACATTTCAACTATAGTTACCTGTTTGCCTAAAGAAGCAAGATATAGAGCAGTTTCACATCCAACCTGGCCACCACCAGCAACTACAACTTTGTCTTTAGTGCTTACTTTGCCTAATAATACATCCTGAGCAGTAACAACATTTTCCCCGTCAATTCCAGAGATTGGTGGTTTCAAAGGAATAGAGCCAGTAGCGATAATGACCAGATCAGGTTTCTCCCTGTCACTTGTTGCAGATGTATATTCTGTATTCAATTTAATATCTACTCCCAGTTTTATAATTTTTTGTCCTATCCAGGAAACAAATGCAGATATATCTCCCTTTGATGGTGGTATAGCTGCGGTAGCAAATTGTCCACCTAAATGGTCATTCTTTTCATAAAGAGTTACTTTGTGACCGGCTAATGCTGCTGTTCTGGCTGCTTCCAAACCAGCCGGACCTGCACCTATCACTGTTATTTTCTTAGGATGTTCAGCTTTCTTAAATTCCTTTAAGTACTCATATCCTAAAGTAGGATTGACCAAGCAGCGTATTGGTTCATTTTTAAATAAAATCTCCAGACATCCTTGTTGGCATCCAATACAAGGTCTAATGTTTTCATATTGACCATTAGCAAATTTATTTGGCAATTCAGGATCTGCAAGAGAAGCTCTTCCCATGGCAATTAAATCTGCTTTTTCTGATAATAGTATACTCTCAGCTAAATATGGATCATTAATACGTCCAACAGTCATAACTGGAATATTGACCACTCTTTTTACTTCCTCGGCATAGTCTACAATCCAACCAGGATTGATATTCATAGGAGGGATAATGGCCCATGTGCTTTCATAGGTACCTGCGGAAATGTGCAGCAGATCAACGCCTTGTTTTTCCAGTTTGATGGCAATTGTTTTTGTTTCTTCTATTGTTCGTCCACTGGGAACCTTGTCATCTCCTGAAATTCTGAAGGATATCATAAAATCAGGACCGCATTTTTCCCTGATATTTTTAACTATTTCTAAGGGGAATCTTATGCGGTGCTCTAAAGAACCACCATATTCATCACTGCGTTTATTTGAATATTTGGACATAAATTGAGCAATTAAGTAACCATGTGCTCCATGGACTTCAACGCCATCAAAGCCGGCTTTTTTTGCTCGTAAAGCAGTATCGCCAAATTGCGAAATTATTTTTTTGATTTCCGGGACAGTTAACTCACGAGGAATTTGACCTAAAACAGGACATGGTAACGGAGAAGCTGAAACTGGCTGTTCTCCGATGACAGCAGAAGTAGTTTGTCTTCCGCTGTGGTAAATTTGAGCGATAATCTTAGAACCTGCATTATGCACTCTTTCAGTTAATTGCATATGAGATTTGATTTGTTCATCCTTCCATAAGCCGGAGGTCCAAAATCCTCTTCCTAATGGATCAACCGCATAGTCTTCAACAATAATCATCCCCCAACCGCCTTTGGCTTTTGTTTCATGATACGAGATAAAGCGCTCAGTAGCCATTCCGTCCTGGTCACAATATACAGTTACCATAGGTGCAACGACCAGTCTATTCTTTAGCTTTATGTTCCCGATTGAAATGGGAGTAAAGACAGGACTTGAATTTAATGTTTTCATAATTAATACCTCCATGATTTTTACTTCAAAGACACTAACTTCCAGGGTCTTTGATAAATTGGGAAAGATAGGATATTTATAAAGTAAAAATATTTAGAAGAAAAGATACCATAAATGAAGAACTCGTTGGTTATTTTATAAAAATTATACTAATATATGACCTGGAAGTCAATTGGCCGAATTGCCTCATCAGGAGATTTAGTTAATTACTAATGAGGTTTTATGGTCAGGAAACTAATAAATCAAATCGGATTTATAAAGGGTAACACTATTTAAACTATTTTGTTTGCTTTGCCACACCTTATTATGGATGCAAAAACCTCTATAATACTCATATTAATAAATACCCTTTTGCTTGGCTATACCTTTAGATATAAATGCATAAAAAATGAAGGAAGTATAATGTCTATTATAATGGCTCATGTCATTAAAATATGATATTAATTTTGTTTTGATAGCAGGAAGAGGTCATATATTATTGCAGGCTTGATCAGTTTGCATTACAAACAAACCAAGCCTGTAAAAACAATCAACAATCAAAATCGTATAGAACAATCCCTTATATGGATCTTACTTTTTATTGGGATTCCACACTTTCCAGACATTTCCTGATAATGCTGGCGAAGGCTTTAGTGTAGTTCCGCCTTCTGTCCAACCGGAAGGCATAACTTCACCAGTTTTCTGATGGTGCTGGTATGCTTTAATCTGACGAAGAAGCTCTGCAGGATTTCTTCCCACGGGGGGACTCAAAACCTCGGCTGCTTGGATAATGCCTTCGGGATCAATTAAAAATCTTCCTCGAACATTTACTCCAGCGGCTTCATCATATACATCATACAGTCTTCCGATAGCTCCTCCCTGATCTGAGACCATTGGGAATGGAATATCTTTGCCAACCATTTTGCTGAGCTCAGTTTCGTTCCAAATTTTGTGTGACCATACACTGTCTGTACTTACCGATAGTACCTCTACATTTAAGGCCTGAAGTTTATCATAGCTCACGGCTATGTGTGAAATTTCGGTGGGTCAGACAAAAGTAAAATCTCCTGGGTAGAAACATAAAACAATCCATTTACCACGATAATCTTCTAAAGACACTTTTTTGATTTTTCCCTGGTGAAAAGCTGAACCAGAGAAGTTTGGTGCCTGTTTAGTGACTAACATAAATATCAACTCCTTCCTATCCTATATTATATAATTATTGATAATATAATTCTATTATTAATAACTATAAAAGTCAAAGCGAAATCAAAGGGGTTTATAGTTGAATAAGGGCAGGATAGGATACAGAAATACGGTGAAGGGTCTTACTAACTCAAGAAAGCGGAAACTTTTACATCAGAGATGAACTCCTTACAACTCTATTTCGTCCCTCTTTTTTAGCATGGTACAGTGCCTGGTCGGCAGCATCTATGAGGTTTGTAGGTTTTAAATCCTTATTAGGAACAATTGACGCTACTCCGAAACTAACAGTTATAAATTTTTCTAATCTTTTATTTATAATTCCCAGATTTTCTATTACTGAACGCATTTTCTCAGCTATTATTGTAGCACCATCTTCTGAAGTGTTATATAATAAAACTACAAATTCCTCTCCACCAAAACGTGCCACAAGATCTCCAGCTCTTTTCGCAGTATTTTTTATTACCTCGGCTATTTTTTTTTAAGCACTGGTCTCCAGCTAAATGCCCATAGGTGTCGTTGTAACTTTTAAAATAATCAATATCCAGAATGATTAAGGCCAATGGCATCCTTTCTCTTAAGCTAATGTTCCAAGCTTTTTGGAAAGTATTATCAAAAAATCTTCTGTTAGAAATATTGGTAAGTCCATCTAACATTGAAAATTTTTCTAATTTATTATTTGCTTTCTGCAATCTCCTGTTTGTGTCATGAAGTTCTCGAGTTCTTTCTCTAACATCTGACTCAAGCTTCAAGTTTAATTTTCTAAATCTATTAATCCAATATACAGAGATCAATAGAATCACAATCAAAATAGCTATAAAGGTATTTAAATATATTCTATTTATATATTCTTCAGTTAAATAAACAACTCTTTTCCCTCTCCAGTAACTAAGTATATCAGCCATTGTACCATCTTCATTAAGTGTTTTTAGGCCAGCATTAATTGAATTTAGCAGTTGCTCATTTCCTTTTTTTACCGCTATTCTTGAGTAACTTGTTTCTATAGGTTCCTCTACAACTTGTATACCCGTTACTTTGCTCTGGGCTAATTCATATTCACCTATCCACCTGTCTACCACAATAGCATCTATTTCACCGGATTTAATCATTTGAAAACCACTTTTCCAGTCTGGAATTATCACGATGTTAATTCCCTCATAATTACTTAATAATCTAAATGGATATCCCCCGGCTTCTACACCTACTTTTTTCTCCTGCATATTGTTAATTGTATTGATATCAGTATTCCCACTTTTTACAAAGATGGAAAACTCTGATTTTAGTAATTCATTCGAAAAATCATATAGTTTTTCTCTCTCTGGATTTGGATTTATTTGAAGCAAGGCATCTGCATCTCCTGATAACACCTTATTCTGGGCTTCTTCCCATTCTATTGCTTTGATTTCAATCTTAGCTCCTATCTTATTACTGAGTGCCCTTGTTATATCAACTACTACCCCTTTGGCTATTCCTTTTTCTTCGTATAGAATAGGAGCGATTTTTTTATCGCCCAGAAAAATCAATGTTTTTGAATCATCATTATAATAATTATTGGAATAGGCAGATGTAACTGAAAGATGTAATAATAAGATGAATACCACTAATATTAAAATAAGAGAAAATGACGTCTTTTTTTTCATTTATTATGTTTCTTTTAACCAGAGTCATGGTATGCGGGTTAGAAATATGTTATTCTCATAATCCATGCGGAGGAAATTACTTACAATTAGTTCTCCCTAAAAATCTTGTATTCTTAGTAAGAAAAAACAAATTTTGTTTCTATTTTTATTAACATTGTTTGAAAACACATTATAATTATACCTAATTCGTCAATATTTTGTAGCCAATTATTAAAATCAAGTGGTTAGGTGCTCATATTAGATATGATTTATGAAATTTCAATTGTGAAGACCTGAGATGATATAGCAGCTATAAATTCTGGAACCGGAGAGAGTATTTCTTATCTGCTATGTAATTGCCCATATTACCGATAACATAATTCTATCTATTTTAAGAAAAAGCTTTATATAGGGCATTATAGTAGACAGCTCTATAATAACTAAAATATAAGAGTATAAGAGTGGTAAAAGGCTAAGGAGTAAGATTTATCCACATATTCTATTAATAATCTCTTCAAATTTCTTATGAATTTCAAATCTTTTTACTTTTAATGTTTCAGTTAATTCACCTGTTTCCACACTAAATTCTCGTGCACATAGAGCTAATCCCATCACTGTTTCATAGGGATTGAATCCGTTTTCTCTGGATATCAGTCTTCTAACTTCTTGCTGGAATAGAGAAATAATTTTGGGATCTTTTATATATTCACTTAGATTTTCAATTTTTGTTTTTTCTTTGGCCCAAAATGATTTTAAATTGTCAAAATTTGGGACGATAAGAACTCCCAGGCGAGGCTTATCCTGACCTACTACCACAGCCATATTTATAAGCTCACTTTCCAGTAATTTTTCTTCCAGAGGCTGAGGCTCAACATTTTCTCCCCCTCTTAAAACTATGGTATCTTTGGACCTGCCTACTAATTGCAAATATTTTCCGTTTTTTGTCTTTCTTCCTAAATCGCCGGTATTAAACCAGCCATCCTGAATAACCTCAGCAGCCTTCTGCTCGTTTTTATAATATCCCTTCATAACCATTGGTCCTTTGGTTAAAATAATACCAGTTTGACCATTGGGTAGTTCATTTTTCAGGTTATCCTTATCAACAATTTTTATTTCAGCCTCAGGCATAGTAACCCCTACGGTAGAAATAATTTGAGCATTGGGATTTCGGGCGGACAAAACCGGAGAAGTTTCAGTTAAGCCATATCCTTCACAGACGAAAATTCCTGCTACATCAAAGAATTTATCCACATTATCTGGCAGTGCTCCGCCACCGCTGATGGCAAATCTTAGTTTCCCTCCGGCAACTTCCCTGATTTTCTTATAGACCAGCATATCAGCTAATTTGTATTGCCATCTCAATAAAGCCATGGTCTTTCTGGCTTTTTTTCTCTCCTTTGGGGTAAATTCTATTTTGTCAAATAGCGGAAGGGCATTATTGGCAATTTTTTCTGCTTCTTTATACTTTGTTCCTATCTTAAAAGCCCAGTCAAATATTTTCTTTTGAATTATGTTTCCTTTTGTAGCTTTTGCAACAGCTCCTTGATAAACGCTCTCCCATATCCTTGGCACGCTGGTCATTATAGTCGGCTGCTCTTGGGCAAGATCAGGAAGTAGAATTTGTTTAAAAGGCTTGCTATAAGCTGTTGAGGCGCCAACGGTTAAGGATAAGTATTCTGCTGTTCGTTCAAAGATATGCCAGGAAGGCAGAACCGACAAAAACCGGTCATCTCCATTAATTACTTGAACCGGGGGCATTACTCGAATATTATGGACAAAATTGGAATGAATCAACATAACACCTTTAGGGTCTGCTGTCGTTCCTGATGTATAGATGATAGTGGCCAGGTCATCTTCCTTGACACTAACAGCAATTTGCTCAAATTGATTATTCCCTTGTTTTAGAAGTTTCTGACCTTTTTGGGAAAGATGCTGAAAAGAATAAATTTTAAAAGAGTTTTGCTGATTAAAACCTTTATCGATAGTGTGTATCCTTTGTAGAAGAGTTTCTTTGATAAAATCAGCAGGTAGCTTATCTTTTGAATTCTCTAATATTACTTTTTGATTATTTTCCAGATATTGTTCAAGAAACTTTCTAGCTTCTGGTGATAAAAATAAAGCAGTATTCTGATGCCTTATAAAATTATTTACCGCCTTCTCGAATTTTTTGCTGATTTTGTTATTTTCAACATAGGCGATAGGAATTGCCCATTCCGGGGCCTCGTCTTTTTCACAAAAGAGATTGATTTCCTCCAATAAAACTACATTTTTGATATCTGGCAATGACTGTGGCATTTGCAGGAAATTAATAAGCTGTTTTTCTCCTTCCAATATTGCTGCAGTGGCATCAGAATGACTAAGTTTAAAATATATATCCTTCGGTGAACTATTTCCGCTGCAGGGAACATCAGCTGCCCTGAGATGTATAATTGCCAGGTCCGAAATAATCCATTCCAACCGGTTTTCACTAATTAAGCCAACATGGTCTAATTCTTTTATGCCGATATCAAGTAAACCAGTTCCGAAGGATTTTATCCTCTGGTAGAATTCCTCATAGCTAATAGGAACAAATTTATCTCCTTTTTTAACTTTAAAAGCAGGCTTTTCTTTATATTTTTTAACGCTCTCTTTGAGCATTTCAGGCAAAGTTTTAAAACTACTCATTATTATTTCCTCGATCCATATTAAAATATTATCTGGTCATATAACTAGTTATTATTTCTTATTATAATATCATTAATGTCAAACTTTTTTTAAAAAGATGAATTGTCCTTATTTTATCAGGTGAGAAAATCATACCGTGCTGTTAAGTCAATAAGAAAATAAAAAACGATCTACAGCAAACAGATGGTCTTAGAAGGCTTATATAAGTCTATTGCCAAAATACTTAATATTAAGTAAAATATTTTAGCAATGATTCATCTACCTAAAGAAAGGGAGATAAAACAAGATGCCAAACTATAATTATGAATGTCAGGATTGTAGCCAAGTTTTTGAGGTTACTGCTTCCATCAAAGATATGGAAAAGGGAGATTTTCCCTGCCAAAAATGCGGCAGTAAGAATACGAAAAGATTGTTTGACGGATTCGGCTTTTGCAATCGAAGTGGCAGCAACAATATTTCACAAAATCATTATTCCGCTCCTACATGAAGTAGCGGAAATATTTGTTCTCTGTAAGAGGACTATTAGATACTGATTGGAAGATTTGAGGGCCAGTTCTCAGTATTAACATTTTAATAGAGAAACAACAAATGCTGAGCTTGACTCTTTTCGTTTTCACCTTGATGAAGTATTAATTACTAATTACTTTTTTAGATGTTAAATGATTTTTTGGAGATTACCAGGTTCATATTCAGGAGGAACAAATATGAATGATATTCAAATCATTAACCTGACCCCCGAGAATATTGCTGATTATGGTGTTTGTGGTTATAAGGATGTGCAGAAACATCTGGAATTAAGAAAGAAAATCGCGTGGTTTAAGAAATATTACCCGAAAGGCCTCAGGATTAAAGTTATCTTTTCTGAAAAAGGCGGATATCAGGGGATGCTGGAATATATTCCCGGGAAATATGCCCATCGCCCGGTAGAGGCAGATGGATATTTGTTTATTCACTGTGTTTTTGTAGGATTCAAAAAGGAATATAAAGGAAAAGGCTATGCCTCATTATTAATAGATGAATGCATCAAAGAGGCAAAGGATAAAAATATGGCTGGTGTGGCTGTAGTGACCAGGGAAGGTTCGTTTATGTCCGGTAATGCTATTTTCTTAAAAAAAGGATTTCAAATTGTCGATAGTGTAGAACCGGATTTTGAGCTATTGGTTTTAAAATTTGATAAAAATGCAAAAAATCCCAGATTCAAAACAGGCATGGATGAAAGCCTGAAACAATATAGTGAGGGATTAACTATACTTCGTTCAGCCCAATGTCCCTATACTGAGAAAAATGTGAATGCTATTATTGAGTCTGCCGGGCAATTAAATATAAAAACAAATTTAATTGATTTAAAGGATAGCAATGAAGCGCAAAACACACCCTGTGCATTTGGTTCATTCTGCCTCATCTATAATGGGAAAATTATAAGCCATCATCCGATTAGTAATGGCAGATTTCTGAATATAATGAAAAAGAAATAAAGTGACTGAATTCCTTCTTAAAGCAACATGTTTGATTCTAAATAAAAAGAGGAGAGATTAGTGGATATTACCAAATTACTAAAAGAAACAGAAAACCCAATACCTTATGTTAAGGGAGCAGACACCATGTGGACAGATGAACATATCTCCAAAAAACTGTTAGAGCTGCATCTAAATCCGAATATTGGCATTGCCAGCCGGACATTTGAGGCCATTGATGATACGGTAGATATGATTGATAAGACGATTAAGCCTGGCTCAAAAATTTTAGACTTAGGTTGTGGTCCTGGACTTTATGCAGAAAGATTGGCTAAAAAAGGTCATTATGTAACAGGGGTGGATTTTTCGAAACATTCTATTGATTATGCCAGAAAGGAAAGAGATAAAAATCAATCCAATATTCATTACATTAATGAGAACTATTTAAACCTGGTCTTTGAGAATGAATTTGATCTGGTTATGATGATTTACTGTGATTTTGGAGTTTTAATTCCGGAAGAGAGAAAAATAATGATTAAAATAATAAGGAGGGCATTAAAACCAAAAGGGGTTTTTCTGTTTGATTCCATTAGTAAAGAAGCAGTTAAAAAAATGTCTTTCGAAACCTCCTGGGAAATGGCTGAAAGCGGTTTTTTTAGTCCGGATCCATATATTTGTTTAAATAAAAGTTTCCATTTTCCTGAAAACAAAGCTACATTAGACCAGCATATTGTTATTATAGAAAATAGTCCTGTGAAATTGTATCGATTCTGGAATCACTATTTTGATATGCATGATGTTAGACAATTATTTCTGCCTGTAGGTTTTTCACATATTACCCCTGTTGAGTCTCTGCTAAAAGGTGATGGACCATATAATGATAATAGTGTTTGTTTCTATGTCATATACAAATGAAGAAAATTACGATTATGACTCTTTTAACTGCTAAAACACTTCTCTATTTTAAATAAAAATAAAAAGATTATAATAGAATAGGAGGTTAGAAATGGATCAAAAGTATTACCAGACTAAAGCAGCCAAATATCTGTATAGGATTTGTGATGTCAAACCAAACAGGCGTACAGGTTCACAGGGCAACAGGGATGCTACCGCATATTGTGCTGATATTTTACAAAAGTTTGGTTATATAGTTGATACAAAACCATTCCATGCCCTGGATTATCAGTTTAAATCAGTTTCCCTATCCCGGGGAAATAAAAAATTCAAGGTATATCACAGTCCTTATTCTTTAGGTTGCCATGTAAAAACCGGATTGGTAAATGTATCTACCGTCACAGACCTGGAGAAGATAGATTGTAATAATAAAATATTGTTAATGAAGGGTGAGATCTGCTCAGAACAGCTGATGCCGAAAAATTTTGTTTTCTATAATCCGGATGAGCATAAAAAAATAATTAGTCTTTTAGAGGAGAAAAAACCGGCAGCAATTATTACTGCTACTTCTAAAAATCCGGACCTAGTTGGTGCTTTATATCCATTTTCCTTGTTTGTGGATGGAGATTTTAATATTCCCTCAGTTTATTGTACTGAACACACCGGAGAAGAAATTTCAGCATATTCGGGAGAGTTGTTTGAACTGGATTTGCAGGCAGAACGCGTTCCGTCTACGGCATGGAATGTAATAGGATTGCCAGATAAATCTTATAAGGAAAAAATAATTGTTTGCGCTCATATTGATGCCTACGAAGATAGCCCGGGAGCTTCAGATAATGCTTCCGGTGTAGTCGTGTTGCTGTTGTTGGCAGAAATGCTCCTACAATATAAAAAGTCCATTGGAGTTGAACTTATTGCCTTCAATGGGGAGGACCATTATAGCGCGGGTGGACAGATGGATTACCTGAAACGTTATGGAGAGGAAATCAAGAATATCCGATTTGTGGTAAATATTGATGATGTCGGTTTTCGAGAAGGAAAAACAGATTTTTCATTTTATGAAGTTGATAATAATTTGCAACAGAAAATATCTACAGTGTTAAATAACTATTCCGGATTACAGAAAGGGGAGCCCTGGTTCAGTGGAGATCATATGATATTTGTGCAACAGAGTCGCCCGGCAATTGCCTTTACTTCAGAAAAGATGCCAGAGCTGATGGCTACCATAACCCATACCAAAAAGGATAAACCCGAAATCATTGATACTCTCAAGCTAGTTGAAATAGCAGAAGCATTGAGCGTGATTGTACCATAGGGGTAGTAAAAAGGATATTGGCTGATGACGCCGGGAAACCTGGATCCTGATATTAAATTACTTAAAATATAAATATTCCCCAGGAGGAAAAATAAAAATGATTAAGAAAAATAGCACATTATTTATATTGTTACTATTATTGATGGCAATTTTATTACCTAGCTGTAGTGCAGTGGAGCCCAGAATAAATTTAGCTGAAGTCACTGAAATTGATATACTGATATTAGAATCATTTCCCGTTCAGGTTCATGTAGTTGCCAGTGGCTATCTTCCCAATCCTTGTACCCAAATTTACGAGATTATACAAAGCAGAGAAGGGAATATTTTTTTTGTAACAATTAAAACAAAATCTTCTTTACTGCCCTGCATACAGGTACTAACACCCTTTGAAGAAACTGTTGCTTTAGATGTATATGGTCTATCGGCGGGTACTTACATCGTGAATGTCAATGGCATTGAAGACACCTTTACTTTAGAGACGGATAATATTTATCAGACAATATAAAATAGTATCGAGTCATGAGTATCGTGTATATAGTAAAAGAAAATAAAAAGCAAAAACCAATACATGTTCTTACGATTTATTTTAGTACGGATTAACATTTATATTTCCTCCCCTTGAGGCGGGAATTAATTCTTTTCTCACATCTTCTCCCTTGATGTGAGAATTAATTCTTTTACCACATACTCCCCCTTGGCGCGAGAATTATCCTTTTTGTTGTCTCCTTCCCCTTGAGAGGGGGAGGGTTAAGGTGGGGGTGAAAGCTATAAGTCATGTTATTTTCTGTCATTGCGCAGATTCACCCTTTTTTGTCCCTTCTAGCCTGCCACTTACTAATATTAAAAGGCAGGCGTGACGATCTCATCCACTTCTACCCACATTATTTTTTTAACTGAAAACCGAAAACAGGTAGAAGGCGTCCAGCAGATGGTGCCACGGTTTAAATTCGGAGCTATGGTCAGCACGGAAGAAAAATTAGTTACTATGATGGGATGGGGAGTAGATCCGGCTGAAGAACTAAAGTTTTCCGGTATAAGCAATTTAATATCTGAGGGAAGAATGGTGGAACCGGGGAAAAGAGAAATAGTGATGGGTGCTGGCTTACTGAAAAAAATTGATAAAAAAGTTGGAGATAAAGTTACTTTTCTTTATAATACTGCCTTTGATTCCCTGCAAGCATCAACTTTTCAGGTTGTTGGTAAAATACAGAGCAGCATAGAGTTATTAAATGATAATGTTTTTTATCTGCCCCTTGATCAGGTAAACTCTATTTTGGAGATGCATGGTGAGGTTACCGAACTATTAATTGTTACCCGGGATTACCATAAAGCTGATTCTGAACTGTCATTTATCAGGGAGTTATTTATAGATAAAGATCCATCCGGGAAGTATTATTTATAGAAATGGGACACAAGATATGACTTAATTGAAGTTCTTGGTGTTGCAAATATTGTTTATAATATTATATATGTCTTTATTGTTGCAATGGCCTGTTTCGTCTTAATCAATACCCTGATCATGATTGTTAATGAGAGAACAAGGGAAATCGGGATGATGAGTGCACTGGGCTTGAATGCCAGAGAAATTCTGTACCTTTTTACCATGGAGGGAGTCATTATTGGTTTTTGGGGTAGCGCTATCGGAGTTGTAATCGGGATAGATTTTGGCAGAGCCATAGACGGGATATCTGTAGACTTAACATTAGAATCTGTAATTTACACCGTGTTTAGTCTGGAAAACCTGATTTTTGCCTTTATCCTGGGTGTGGTGGTTGTGACAGTTGCCTGCATGCTTCCTGCCAGAATGGCAGCTCGTCTGGAGCCTAACGAGGTCTTACGTTAAACAAATAAATGGAAGAAGAAATTAAACATGCAAATAAGAAATAAGATTTTATGTATAGCCATAATAAGCATTGTTTTATTTATTACTTTAACCGGAGTCTCTTTAGCCCAGCTGACAGCCGAAGAGATTATCCAGAAAAGAGACGATAATGAGTATATCCAGTCTTCTTATGCTGAGGCTACCATGGTTATTAGCCAGGGCGGCAGAAGGATAGAAAAGAGCATGATTATGTATTCTCTGGAAAAAGATGGACTGGTAGAATTTACCAATCCTGCCGATAGAGGAACCAAGTACCTGAAAAGAAATAATAACCTTACTATTGGAAGGCAACCTATATCCTGGTCTTTTGACTCCCTGTTAAACCCGGTAGACTACTCTTTAGGGGCAGTTGCCTTAGAAGAGGATTACAGCGCCAAATTTCAGAATGACATAGAGATTTATTATCCTGTGAACTGGCATACCAGCCTTTCCCTGGTCGCTTCATCGCCAGGCACTCTGCAAGATAGTAGGATAGGTCTTGGAGGTAAGACCCTAATCAATGATTTTGATGTTACGCTACACTTTGTACAGGAAAAGGTAATGGCAGCTGAAGCAGGCCAGCAGCGTTTCGGTATCACCGCTAAGGGAGATATAGGCAAATATGGTGTCTATGGTGCCCTGGGATATTACCGGGATGAAAAAAACTCTTTTTCTTTCCTGGTCGGTGCTGACTACAGTTATTTCTTCCAGGCAGGCAATCGGCTGTATCTGCAGGCTGAATATCTTAACATTCCCCCGAACCTTCTATCCCAGATTATCGGCTCTTTGATGACAGGGCAACCAGATAGCCAGGATAAGAATATTCATCTGTTAGCAGGAAATGCCAGTTACCAGATTGATGATTTTTCCGGCATTAGCCTGACATCTTTATGTAATATAAGCGATGGTTCATGCTTGTTTATGCCCGGCTATATCAATCAGCTCAGTAACAGTACGACACTGGAAATTCAGACCGGAATAGCCATAAATACAAAAAACGAAGCAGTATCGTCTTCAATACTACCAGGTTTTAATAAACCTTCACAGGTGTTTATTGAATTAGGTGTCAGTTATGCTTTTTAAGTATCGGTAAAGAATATTGTGTTTAGAATTATTTTAAGGGAAATTCATCCTATCATATTTTAAAGTATAATATCTTCCCTTGTTATAAGAAACCATTACATAGAAGACATTATTGTTTTTGACATTAATAGAGAATAACATTATAATTTAAAATAAAATAAAAAACCGGAGAGGAAGCAATGCGCAATTTTTCTTGCTGATAAATAAATCAAATACATCGTGATTGCTTAGAAGATAACTAAAGCTAAATGATTATTTCATGCAAGAAAGTTGCTAATTTATTTAAAAATTAATTTATTAACCCGGTATTATACAGGGAGTAAAATAATAACATATTAGAAGACCGTAAGAGGTGACTTTCTTATGGTCTTTTTTGTTATACAGGAGGAGTTATGACACTGATTCGCATTTCAAATCTTACATATGGATATGATAACAGTATAGAACCCATCTTTCAGGGTGTCTCTTTACAGATTGATACCAGCTGGAAACTGGGACTTATCGGTCGCAATGGAAGGGGGAAAACTACCTTTTTAAAACTACTTCATGGGCAATATGATTTTAAAGGAACAATTAATCCCATGGTAGAGTGTGACTATTTTCCTTTTGATGACTTTAATAAAAATGAAAAAACTTCAATCATACTGAATAGAATCTGTGATGATTATAAGCTATGGCAAGTAAAACGGGAACTGTCTTTACTTGAGGTTTCAGAGACTGTTATAGATTCTCCTTTTGCAAAACTCAGCAATGGGGAACAGACCAAGGTTTTACTGGCAGCTCTATTTTTGAAAACTAATAAATTTCTTTTGATTGATGAACCAACCGACCATCTGGATATGGATGCCCGGCAAGTAGTCAGTCAATATTTAAAATCAAAAGAAGGATTTATTTTAGTTTCCCATGACCGGACTTTTTTAGATAATTGCATCGACCATGTCTTGTCTATCAATAAGATGAATATTGAAATTCAAAAAGGAAATTTTTCTTCCTGGCAGTATAATAAGGATTTACAGGATAATTTTGAATTAAGCAAAAGCAAGAAACTGAAGAAAGAGTTAAAGCGATTGTCTTCTTCTGCCAGACGTACAGCCGGTTGGTCTAATAAAATCGAAGCCAGCAAAACCGGTATGGGTGATGTGGACCGAGGGTATATCGGGCATAAAGCTGCCAAGATGATGAAACGGTCCAAAACTGTTGCAAAAAGACGACAAAAAACTCTGGAGGAAAAAGCTATGCTGACCAAAAACATTGAAGCTGCTGACAGTCTATACATGAAACCTCTGCTCTATTACAAGAATGAGCTCATTGAAATAGATAACCTATCAATTTTTTATGGCAAAAGACAGATATGTAAAAATGTTCGTTTTACTGTTAACCGGGGTGACAGGGTTGTTTTGATGGGGAAAAACGGAACCGGAAAATCCAGTATTTTAAAGGTGATTCTGGGTCAAAGACCTGTTTATAACAGCCAGGTGAGAATAGGTGCTGGATTGAAAATCTCTTATATACCGCAGGATACCTCTTTTTTGGAAGGTACCCTCAGGGAATTTGCGCAAAAACATGCACTGAATGAACCATTGTTTAAAGCCGTTCTTGACCGCTTGGGTTTTACAGAATCCCAGCATGAAATGAATATGAAGGAATTTAGTGATGGGCAGAAGAAAAAAGTATATTTAGCCGGAAGTCTCTGCCAGGAAGCGCATCTATATATTTGGGATGAACCACTAAATTATATTGATGTTATTTCCCGTATTCAGATTGAAGATTTAATCCTAAGAGATCAGCCGACTATGCTATTTGTAGAGCATGACTATTCTTTCGTCAAAGCAATAACCACAAAGCAAGTCAAGCTGGATAATTGAAGAAAAAGGAGTGGACTATAATAACTCTTCTTAAGGGATAATTTGAGGCCTAAAATTACTGCATCCTTATATAAACAATTAAGATAATATTGATAAAATATTCTATTTTTATAGTATTATACGGTATACCATGGGATAATTGTTGTGACAGGATGGAATACAAGAAGCAGTCCATAATATGTTAATTCTAAAGAACTATTAATAAAAGTAACTAAAGAAATAAATGAATTATTACCTGATGAAACAATTTTAGGCTCAGACTAGTTCATAAGCTACCACTGGCAAAAAAATCTCTGTATGAAAAGTTATTTCTACAAACATTATTTATAAACTACTTGAGCTTAATTGATATCGAAGGGAAAGCCACTAAAAACTTATTCCAATTAAAAAATTACATAAAATTATAAATTTAGTGTTACAATATTGTATATAAGAACTATACATAATAGAAGGGAACATTTTTTGAGAAGGATTCATTATTTGTTACTCCTATTTACTATAATTATCTCATTTCTAATAATCCCCTGTATAGCCATCTGTTATGCAGCAGAAAAAACTATGGAGTGGACAGAAGCTGAGATTGATTTTATGGCTGCACATCCTATCATTCATCTTTCTGTAGATCCGAAGTTTATACCATTTGAGTTTTTTGATGAGGATGAAGAATATAAAGGTATCGCTGCTGATTACCTTTCGTTAATCAGTGAGAGAACCGGTTTCAAATTTGATATTGCTAAAGGATTAACCTGGCCGGAAGCCTATGATATGGCTCTATCCAGAAGGGTTGATGCCTTGCCCGCAATATCAAAGACAGAAGAAAGAGAACTGCATTTTCTTTTTTCTAAACCCTATTTCTACTTTAAACGGGTTATTGTGATCCGGGATACGGATAATAGCATTGCCGATATTGATGATTTGGCAGGATTAACGGTTGCAGTGCAAAGAAATAGTTCACATCACAGCTATCTGTTATCTTATCCAAATATAAATTTAAGTTTATATGATTCTGTTGAAGTAGCATTAGCCTCAGTGGCAAGTGGTACAGAAAAAGCTTTCTTGGGTAATCTTGCTACTACAAGCTATCTGGTGCGCTTACATGCTCTGACCAATTTAAAATTTATCATATTCGAAGCAGAAAAAGAACAAGCTCTGTATTTTGCTGCTCGTAAAGATTGGCCAGAATTGGTTAGTATTATCAATAAAACGCTTGATAATATCACCGAAGAAGAAAAAATTGCCATTAGCAATAAATGGATTGAATTTGAACCAGAGATCGATTATGGTCCAATTCTGCGTATTATTCTATTGGTCGGCTCTGCCCTGGCTATTGTTATGGCAGTTTCTTTTTTCTGGATTATTCGCTTAAAGAAAGAAATTAATAAGCGTAAGCAGATTCAAATTGATCTGGAAAAGGCGAAAAGAGAAGCTGATGAGGCGAATGAATTCAAATCCAGCTTTATGGCAAGGATGTCTCATGAAATCCGGACACCGCTTAATGCAATCACTGGAATGGCCTACCTTCTTAAAAAAACTGATATCTCTTTAACACAAAGCATGTATATTGATCGTATTACTCAGGCTTCCAACAATATGCTGAGTATAATAAATGATATTCTGGACTTTTCTAAAATCGAGGCTGGAAAAGTAGAAATTGAAATTGCCTCTTTCAGTTTGGATCAGGTGATTCAGGATGTAATAAATATAGTATCTTATAAAATTGAAGAACAGGAAATAGGATTGAAACTATCCAAGGATCCCCAAATTCCCAATTGGTTTTTTGGTGATGCCAAGAGAATTGAACAGATTCTCCTTAATCTCTTGAATAATGCTGCAAAATTTACCACTGCCGGTGAAGTTTCACTGGATATTAGACTTATAGCTAAAGAAAATGAAAAATATCACCTGTCTTTCTCTATCAAAGATACTGGTATAGGCATGACCGAAGAGCAAATAAATAAACTATTTATGCCCTTTATTCAAGGAGATAGTAGTATTAACAGACGTTTCGGAGGTTCAGGATTGGGACTCTCCATTGTTAAAAATCTGGTAGAGATGATGGAAGGGCAAATAAAGGTTTTTAGTACGCCAGGAGAAGGCTCCACATTTATCGTTCATTTATCATTAAGTGTTAATAAAGAGAAAGAAGAGATGTATAAAAAAACCTTGTCAGTATCGGCCAAACATTTCAAGGATGTCAGGACACTGGTCCTGGAAAAAACAGGGGCAAGTATGAATTTAATAGATAGCTATCTGGGTGCTTTTGGTATGCATTGCGAACTTACCAGTTCACAAGACAGTGCATTGAGTTTGCTGGAAGCTGCTGATGGTAAATTTAGTAAACCCTTTGATTTATTTATTCTTGATTATGACACTCCTCTGGAAGGTGGTTTTGAATTTATAGAGTCGCTTCGGAATAATGAAAAAATTGTTAAAATGCCAAAGCTTATTATGCTGTTGCCGATGATGAGAGAAGATTTATTCGACAAACTTGATGAACATGGAATTAATCTCGGTATCGGCAAACCAATCATTCCCTCTATTCTTTTAAACGGAATTCTGGATATTTTCAAGTTGAAGGCTATATCAGCATCTCAACCTGCTATAAATAAAGATGATAACATGGCAAAGCTTGATAAAGACCACACTATATTGCTGGCAGAAGATAATAAAACAAATCAATTGATCGCGAGGTCCCTTCTCCAACGAGTTGGCATCAAATCGATTGTTGCTAATGATGGGAAAGAAGCTGTTGCTATTTATCAGCAACATAAGGATAGCATTAATTTGATTTTAATGGATTTACATATGCCTGTTATGAATGGTTATGAGGCAGCTGGGGAAATTAGAAAAATATCACCTGACGTTCCCATTGTAGCCATGACGGCAGATGTTATTTTAGGGGTTCGGGAAAAGTGCGAACAAAGCGGGATTCACCATTACATTAGTAAACCTTTTGAACCTGATCATTTCATTCAAACGATTAAAGATATTATTGCAGAAAAGGAGGATAATAAAGATAATTAATATGCGTGTCTTAGATCAATCCGCGGGATTAAAGAATGTAGGGAATGACTCGGAAATTTATCAGCTGGTTTTAAATGAATATTTCAAGGAAAACAAGGATACTATAGATAATCTTTCTTTAGCCATAAACGAAAAGAGATATGAGGATGCTGTTCAAATTGTTCATAAGGTTAAGGGTAGTTCTGGAAGTATCGGTGCCAGGGCTTTGTATGACGTTTCCGTAACTTTACAGAGAGTATTGAAAGAAGAAAAGGAAGACGAGATAATACTACTTCAGGAAAAGTTTTCTTATTTATTACAACACTTACTTGAAGAGATTATGGAGTTTTTGGTTTAAACAAGCGATCAGTGCGAGTTTATTCTGTAGAAGGAGGATAGATGATGTCAATAAAAATATTAGTTGTTGATGATTCGGCATCAGACCGTTTAATCATCAAAAACATGCTGAGAGAATACAATGTACTGGTTGCCAGCGATGGCTTAGAAGCTATGCGCCAGATTGAGAAACATGAGGAAATTAACCTGGTTATACTTGATTTGAATATGCCTAATATGGATGGATTTCAGGTTCTTACAAAATTGAAATCTGAGGATTGTTACAAAAGAATACATACCATCATATTAACAAATTACAATGAGCTGGAAAATGAAATAAAAGGCTTAAAGTTGGGTGCAGTGGACTATATCAGAAAACCGATTAATATGGAATCATTGAAAGCTAGAATAGAGATTCATGTTGAATTGTTTCGGATTCAACAAGCGCTGGAGAAAAAACTACATGAACAAGGACTGACATTTGATCTGGTTTTCCATCAAGCTCCTATTGGCATAGCAATCTCATATAGTAGTGACCCGATTACCAATGAGGATAATAGCTATTTCAGTATAAATCCGATGTATGAGCAGATTACCGGGAGAACAAAAACCGAGCTAAAAAAGTTAGGCTGGGCGGCTATAACTCATCCTGATGATTTAGAAGAGGACTTGAAGCACTACAATAAACTTCAATCCGGGGAAATCGAAAGCTATGAAATGGAGAAGAGATTGATTAAACCGGACGGTTCAGTTGTTTGGGTATATTTAATTATGGCTTCACTTAATTTATCCAATAACCGTCAATATAACCATATTGCTTTACTTCAGGATATTACCAAGCGAAAAAAAATAGAAGCCGATTTAATGGAGAGTGAGCGTAGCAAATCCGTACTTCTTTCCCATCTCCCAGGAATGGCTTATAGGTGCAATTACGATCGAGACTGGACAATGCAATATGTTTCCGCAGGTTGTTTAGAATTAACCGGTTACCCGCCGGAAAGCCTTGTATCTAATAGAGAATTGCCCTATAAAGATTTAGTTGCACCGGAATACCAGGAACCACTCTGGAATGAATGGGAACGAACCCTTACCAGACGACGTACTTTTAATTATGAATATGAAATTATAACTGCTAAAGGAGATCGGAAATGGGTTCTGGAATTGGGACAAGGCATCTATAATGAACATGGAGAAGCAGAAGCTATGGAAGGAATCATCCTTGATATAACTGATAGAAAGGCAATGGAACATAGTCTTAAGTATAGTAGTGAACATGACATATGGACAGGCTTATATAACCGATACCATTTAGAAAACATTCTGACGGAAGACGCCGAGAAAAAAATAGCGGAGAAAAGGGCTGTTGTAAACATAAATCTGAGTGCTGTACAATCGTTAACCATGACATATGGATTTCATTACACTCAGGATTTGATAAGAAATATAGTTGACACTCTTATTACACATATCACAGATAAACGAGAATTATTTTATACATATGAAAATCAATTTGTTTTCTATTTGAAAGACTACAAAGATAAAAAAGGACTCCTTAATTTCTGTGAAATTATTGCCGAATCATTGGAATCCTTGCTTGCAGCTGAAAGAATCAGTGGTGGGATTGGGATTGTGGAAATAGATCGAGATAATGAGCGCGATGTCGATCAACTTTTGAAGAACCTTCTGATTGCTTCGGAACGAGCATTTGATATTGATGATAGAGACTTAGGCATTTGCTTTTATGATTCAAACTTAAAAGCACAGATAATCCGTGAACAAGAAATAAAACTGGAACTTATCCAAGTGGCATCAGATGAAAATGACAATAGGCTGTTTTTGGAATATCAGCCAATTCTGGATCTTAAATCAAATAAGATAAGCGGTTTTGAAGCTTTAGCCAGATTAAAAAGTGACAAGCTTGGCTTGATATCACCTTTGGAATTCATACCTATTGCTGAGGAAACAAAGCTCATTATTCCGATTGGTGAAAAAGTTATTCGGGAAGCTCTCCGTTTACTAGATAAATTGAAGAAACATGGCTATGGTGATATTGGCGTTTCAATTAATATCTCTGTTATGCAACTGTTGAGAAATGATTTCTGTAAAAATCTGTTTGAGATAATAAATGAAATGCAGGTAAGTCCAGCAAATATCTGCATCGAGCTAACGGAGTCGGTATTTGAATCAGACTACGAGAAAATAAATCATATTCTTGGTGAATTGAAAAGAGCAGGACTCCATATTGCTATTGATGACTTTGGAACAGGATATTCCTCACTTGCGCGGGAAAGTGAGTTAAATATCAACTGTATTAAAATTGATAAATCTTTTATTGATAAACTAATGCATATTGAACTTGAGAAATCTATTACCGATGATATTATCTCAATGGCGCATAACTTTGATCACTATGTCATTGCAGAAGGAGTAGAACATGAAAAGCAGCGACAGTATTTGATTGCTTGCGGATGTGATAGAATACAGGGATATCTGGTCAGTAAACCGCTCAATGAAGTCACAGCAATTAAATTGCTCAAAAACAAAGGAAGTAAGAGTTAGGGATTAAGCTTTTATATTAGGTATATTAACCACAAATCTTAATATTGATTCATTATCAGGTTATGGAAAATCCGACTATTGTATTATCACCATTTTTGGGTTACTCAATAATAATTTGAAGAACTTCTTTAAGATCCCTGTAATTAAGTACAATAAAAAAAGAAGGACTCCGGTCAGTCTGATTTAATTTTAATTTACCTGTTTTTAATGATTATAAATGAGCAGAGGTAGGCCTGCTAATTTATGATATCCTATTATTCCTCAATTTTGCCATCACTTTTCTTAAAAATTCAACAAGTGATTTATTTAATTTACTTAAATTGCCAGCATATGAAATGGAAAATGTTTTGCCTGCATCTTACATTCCTGCGGGAATTAATTTAGGAATATTTTTAGCATACTCATTTTTATTAATGTGTATTTGATTATTAAGAAAATATAAAGTATAAAAAAATGGTCAAGATAGGAGTGATTATATATTTTCAAGCTGACTCCAAATTTATATTAAGTTACCTTCATACATACTCACGAGTCATTTTTAATCATCTGACTATCTGCCATAGCCCTTTGTTCACTGTAACAGCTAAGCAAGGTGTTTAATAGATTACATTATCATAAATTAATCACATTCGTATAGAAAAAGTATTGACTGTTTTTAATATTAGATGTATAATATCATTGTGAAAAATATTTTTTATATATGAAAAAAAATATGAAAAACAATTCCATAACAAGAAAAAAACAAGAAAATAGATTATCTACCCTGGAAAGAGCTATTAAGCTTTTAGAATATATGGAGACTGCCAGGATAAAGCCCAAATTATCAGACATTACTGCCATCCTTCCTATCCCCAGTGGCACTGCATTTAATATCTTAAAGACACTAGAAGCCTACGGATTAATCGAACGAGAAACCTCCTCAAGACAGTATAAATTGGGTTTTAGGATGTTTCAATTGGGGAATAGCGTGGAATATATTCGGAATCTGCGTGAAGTCTCCTTGCCATTTATGAGAGAGTTGACCAGGGAAACCAAAGAAACCTCCAATCTGGGTATCCTCTTTGCTGAAACACTCTATTTTTTAGCCATCATTGAAAGTCCGTTTACTACTAAAACAAGATCTGCAGTAAGTTCAAGCTTACCCTCACATGCACCTGCAGTTGGAAAGGCATTATTAGCCTATCAGAAAGTGGAAGACAGGAGGAAATTGATTGATCGCATAGCCCTCCCCAAATTTACTCCCAATACCTTGACCGAAAAGGTAGAGCTATGGGATGAATTGGATTTGATAAAAAGACAGGGATATGCGGTAGATAATGAGGAGGTTTTTCTGGGAACAACTTGCATTGCAGCTCCGGTTTTTGATTCAGCGCAAAGAATAACTGCTGCACTTGGAATTACCGGTGATACAGTGAGGATTAAAAAAAATATGTCCTCACTGATTAATATTGTGCAGCACGAAGTCTTAAATATTTCATTTAAATTAGGATATCAGCCCACCAAAGTTGTTTCAAATTAAGAAAGAACGATATTTCACAAATTAATTGTTCTATATAAAATGAAAATTATTTCATTTATATGAAATAATAAGTCATATAGAAGGAGCTGAGAAAAATATCAACCTGATAAGCAGTTATTTTTCCCAGATATTCTATTCTCTTGAATATGAATAAGGGAAACTATATTTATCTAGAGGATGGTTGGTGGAAATTAAGCTCTCTATGATGGGTATAGTACCGGAATGGATATTTTAAATAATAAAAAGGAGGAATAAAATGATTCTTGATGATTTTATATTGAAAAACAAAGTTGCACTGGTTACCGGATGTACAACTGGTCTCGGTCAGGGTATGTCCATAGGATTAGCTGAAGCCGGGGCAGATATTGTGGGTGTTGATTTTCAGGCTGATCCAACACAAACAAAGACTGCTATAAAAAAAATAGGCAGTAATTTTCTTTTTTTGGAAGAAAACTTGCTTTCCATTAAACCAATTAAAAGCATTATAGAAAGAGTTATACATGAATTTGGGAGATTGGATATCCTGGTTAATAATGCGGGAATTATTCGTAGAGCTGATGCTCTGGATTTTACTGTCAAGGATTGGGATGAGGTAATGGATATTAACCTGAAAACAGTTTTCTTTCTTTGCCAATCTGCCGGTAGGCAATTTATTAAGCAGAAATCACCAGGTAAAATCATAAACATTGCTTCTATGTTATCCTTCCAGGGAGGAATCAAGGTTCCATCTTATACCGCCAGTAAAAGCGGTGTTATGGGCATAACTCGCTTACTGGCAAATGAATGGGCACAGTATCATATCAATGTTAATGCTATTGCTCCCGGGTATATGGCAACTAACAATACGGCACCATTACGGAAGGATAAGGAGAGAAGTGCCGAAATATTAAAGCGAATACCAGCAGGAAGATGGGGAACTCCTGAAGATTTAAAAGGAATTGCTGTTTTTTTAGCATCCTCTGCTTCTGATTATATTAGTGGAGCAATTATACCAGTTGATGGAGGATGGTTAGCCAGGTAGAAAAATAAAGAATATGAATAAAAGACAGGGGATTAATAAAACGCTTAAGGAGGTAAATGTTTTTAGAAGAAGTTAAGTATATTTATTACCGTTGTTTTAGTATTAGCTTTTTTAGTGATTCAACCTGTCGCAGCGATAAAAGTAATCAGATGCGGGCATAGTCATAGTACTACACATCCAGTACATCTGGGATTTGAGGTATTCAAAGAATTGATCGAGCTAAAACTGATAAATATAAAGTCGAAATATTTCCGACTTCCCAATTGGGAAGTGAAGCTAAAATGGCTGAAATGACTAAATTGGGAACAATGGAAGCCTTCATGTTTGGTCGAATGGAATCCCAGGGTAAACAACTTTATACACTTGCCGTTCCTTTTGTATTTAAGGCTAATGAACATGTAAACAGAGTGTTAAGCGGTCCTATCGGTGATTATCTGGCTTCTTTTATGGAAGATAATGGTTTAAAATTATTAGTCTGGGCTCGTTCGGGTTTTAGACAAATTACCAATAATGTTCGACCGATAAAAACTCCGTCTGATTTTAAAGGTCTAAAGATGAGAACACCACCATTGGAAAACATTCTACAGACCATGCAAGCTTTTGGTACCGGTGCAACCTTTATTGCTTATAGTGAACTGTATATGGCCCTTAAGACTGGTGTAGTGGATGGTCAGGAAAATCCCTTTTGGTTATCTTTACTGTTCGGTTCTCTTCTATTCTGGTCTGCTATTAATTGAAATCATACAACGTTTTTTCATAAAAGGCTATCGACAGCAACAACTAAATATCAATAAAGAAAAATATGAATAAGGGATTAGAATAAAATGAGCGCAGGAATAATCTTGACAATTGTTCTGGGATTTATGGCTTTGTTATTGGTTATTGGTTGTCCCATTGGTTTTTCTATTTTAATTAGTACTTCACTGGGAGTCTTTATACAGGATCTTCCTTCCTCTATGGCTACCTTGAGAATGATTGCCGGAGCAGATTCTTTCTTGCTAACAGCAATACCATTTTTTATATTTGCTGGGGTATTGATGAGGGAAGGAGGAATAACAAAAAGAATTTTGAATTTTTCAGCTGTTCTTCTCGGGCATTTACCTGGCGCTTTAGGTCATGTTAATATTTTTGCCAGCATGGTATTCGGAGGTATATCAGGATCCTCGGTGGCTGATACAGCTTCCATTGGCAGTATTCTAATTCCCGAGATGATAGAAAAAAGATATCCTCGAAGCGTGAGTGCAGCAATCACTGCAACATCTTCTACCATAGGAATTATCATACCACCAAGTATACCAATGATCCTATATGCAATGGCTTCAGAAACTTCCATTGGTCGTCTATTTCTGGGTGGAGCCATACCTGGTATTCTGGTTGGTTTAATCATGATGGTAATTATTGCCTATATGTCTGCAAAAGAGGGATATGGGAAAGAAAGAGATAATCCCCCAACTTTTAAAGAAGTTATTGTCGGTTTTAAAGATGGAATATTTACCTTAACCATGCCTCTAATCATTATTGGTGGTATTGTTGGTGGGATAGTAACTGCGACTGAAGCCTCTGCTTTAGCTGTTTTTTATGCTTTAATATTAGGATTTTTTGTATTCAAGGAATTAAGAATTAAAGATATTTACCCGGCTATTAAAGAAACTATTCGCTCAACAGCTGTAGTTATGTTAATTGTAGTTACAGCTACTTTTTTAGGTTGGTTGTTGGCTTATGGTCAATTACCCCAGCGAATGTCTCTTGCTCTACTATCAATTTCTAATAATCCTCTGGTTATTTTATTAATCATCAATTTAATTTTGCTCATTATTGGTACTTTTTCAGACGTTGCTCCTAATATCTTGATTTTAACACCTATTTTTTTACCGTTGATTGTAAATTTAGGGATAGATCCGGTACATTTCGGTGTTGTTATGGTGGTGAATCAGGCAATTGCCCTGGTAACTCCACCGGTTGGCAACTGTTTATATATCTCGCCAATCTTTCTAAATGTAGTGTAGAAAAGGTTTTTGGAGCCTCTATTCCTTATTTATTAGCTAATCTACTTGTGCTGATTTTGGTCACTTTTTGGCCAGCAATGGTATTATGGTTGCCAAAAATGTTGATGCCTTAGATTAATTTTGGAGGGCATCTTCAAATGAACAATCTTCACTTGCCTGCCTAATATTTCAAATCCATGCACTATACTAACCATTTATCAAAAACAGCGTATTGATAAGGGGATATACCAAGGTCCAATTTTTATATTCATAGCTGACCAGAATCATTGATGATATTTTAATCCTGTCTAATTCCCTATTAGCGAATCTAATATTATTAGCTGGATAACAGGATAAAAACAAGAGAAATATTGAACTGATGGCAAGATAAAAATACCTTTTATTTAAGTCCAGCTTCCAATAAATCGAAAATTAATGAAATTACATCTTTTCACACCATCAGAGTAAATAAAAATTTGTCATTACGCAGTTTGATAATTTAATTTCTTTTCTTGCCCAAATCAATTTCAGATAATTTAGTAAATTCACTATTTTAGGTAGATAAAAAAGAGAAAAGATATAACAGTCATATTGGGAGTATCGCTATGCCCTTTACGTTGAAAGAGACTACTAAATACAAATAATTGGCATACACTATAAGACTTTTATGGTTAATAGTAGAGAGATTTCAAGAGAAAGATAGGGTATGCGAGAGAAGCCTGAATTATGGAGAAATAAAATGTTATTAATCCCATGGCCTAGATTTTAAGTAAACAGGTAATCTATTTTTAAATTATGTTTACTTTAAAGATGAGCATTCTTTAAGAAATACATAATTAAAATGGCAATTAAACCACCTGTACAGGCAGTTACGAATTGAGGGAAACTCATCATTTGAGCAATGGGAACTGGAACCTGTACCAATAAATTTACTGCTGTTACCAATATAATAAATTTAACTAGAGATGCAAGGATAATTCCTAACAATTTATTGCTAGATTTTAATAAGAAAAATGAGATCACTAACACACTATTTCCAAGTGCTATAAAGGGAATTAAAGGAATAAGGGGAGGAGGTAAAATTCCTCGTATTGCCGCAATAATTGGAGTTAAAATACCTATTAAAACTCCTCCTTGCCATCCGACTATCATAGAAGCCAGATACAGCACTGCGTTTACTAATGGACCAGTTATAAATTGAGGGAAACCTCCCATTTGGAATAATAAGGCAATAGCTAATAATATTGAAGTCCTCGTTAGCCATTTAATATTGGTTTGGTGCATCTTTCTCCCCTTATTTAATCTATTTCTTTATTCCTAAATTGTTTTATAATTTCATAAGATTTCAACTATTTTTTTATTTTTCTTATTAAAGTACTTAGTATGAAGAAGATGGTGGGATTTTTCGCCCAATGGTTTTTTTAAAAATTCAGCATACAATTGTTTAATGGCTGAATTTTCATGGGATTTTCTAAATTCTCGTCCCTCATCTTCTTTATAGATTGCCTGAATCCTGGCTTTTCTTACTTCATCATTGGTCATACGTGGTTGACCGCCTCCGCCTATACAACCACCCGGACAAGTCATTATCTCAATAAAATGATATTCTTTTTCTCCTTTTAAGATTGCCTCGATAACTTTATTTGCATGTCCAAGTCCGTGAGCAACTGCAACTTTCAAGGTCACTCCTTCTAAGAACTTCCATTCCGGTAATACACCTTTTATAGTTAGCTGAGCCTCTTTTACTCCCTCCAATCCTTGAATAGAGGTTACATGGAGTTTATCAAAGGGCAGAGGTCTGCCTGTAACAATTTCATAAGCAGTACGAAGGGCGGCTTCCATAACCCCGCCGGTATTGGCAAAAATATCTGCTGCTCCGGTAGAAATACCTAATGGTGCATCCATTTCTCCATCTGGTAGGTTAACGAAGTCAATACCGGCTTGTTTAATCATCTTTCCTAATTCCCGAGTGGTCAGGACATAATCCACATCCTGAACTCCGCTGTCGGTCATTTCATCGCGATTACATTCAAATTTTTTGGCAGTACAGGGCATAATTGATACTACTACCATATCTTCCTTCTTTATACCGATTTTATCAGCAAAATAGGTCTTGGCAACAGCTCCAAACATCTGCTGTGGGGATTTACAGGTTGAAACATTATCCATTAATTCAGGATAAAAATGCTCCATGTAGTTAATCCACCCTGGTGAACAGGAAGTAAACATTGGTAATTTGGTATTTTCATCTTTATCTACTAACTTTTTCTTGAGGCGGGTTAACAATTCATTTCCTTCTTCTATGATGGTTAGATCAGCAGCAAAATTAGTATCAAAAACTTGGTCAAAGCCTAATCTTTTTAAGGCAGTAACCATGCGCCCTTTAACCAAGGTACCTGGCGGTAAGTCAAAGCATTCACCCAATGCTGCGCGAATAGCCGGAGCAGTTTGCACTATGACATATTTGTTCGGATCTTCCAGAGCTTCCCAGACTTTATCAGTATCATCATGTTCTATAATGGCACCCACAGGACAGACGGCAGCACATTGTCCACATTGTACACAAACAGCATCTGATAATAAATCAACTTGTCCGGGACCAATAATGGTATTAAATCCTCGGTAACGGGGAGACAAGGTTGATACTTTTTGTACTTCCTGACAGGCAGTAACACAGCGACGACACAAAATACATTTATTAGGATCTCTGACAATACCAGGAGTGCTGGTATCTAGAGGAAGTTTTGCTTTATCAGATTGAAATCTAACCTCCCTGATACCATATTCCTCTGCTAAAGTCTGTAATTCACAATCCTGATTTCTATCACAGGTATTGCATTCCCAGGGATGTGAACTTAAAAGTAGTTCTAGTAAAACCTTTCTGGCACTCCTTACTCTTTTGCTGTTTGTTTTAATTCTCATTCCTTCGTTAACTTCGGTTATGCAAGCGGGGAGCAAAGTAGCAGCTCCTTCTACTTCAACCACGCATAAGCGGCAGGAACCAGGATTTTGAAGCCCTTCTAAATAACAAAGAGTTGGGATCTTAATACCTATCTTTTTTGCTGCATTTAGGATTGTTGTGCCTTCATTTATTTCTAATGGTATGTTATTGATTTTAATGTTCACTTTCTTTCATAACTCCTTTTTTGTATTATTTTGGTATATTCTTTTTTTATTTATAATTATTATTAATTTATAAACTACTTATTTAATTTTCTAGAAATATAGGTATGATTTATTAGCCTTGAAAGGAGAATCTTATTTTAATTTTACTAGAGGAAATCATATCCTGCTCCTTCAGTATTCCCTATTTTAGATATATTATTTCTAACAAACTCCTCCATGTTTCTATCTTTCTTCAAGTCTTCTTTATAACTAGCTTAACCTTATTCTATTTATATTTAATATAAATAGTCTTTCGATTGGTATAAAAATCCTGATTGGTATTTCCTTTAGAAAATGGACCATAACCAGAATATTTTAATCCCCCAAATGGCAAATGAGTATCAGTAACAGTTTGATGATTAATATGAAGTTGGCCTGCCTCCAAATTTTCCATATAATCAAAGATATAATCCATCCTATCTGTAAAAAGTGATGCAGATAAACCGTATTCAGTATTATTACTGACAGTAATAGCTTCTTCAAAAGAATTTACCCGTATCATTAACAGGATAGGTCCAAATATTTCTTCTTTAGCCACCTTCATTTCAGGAGTAACATTGGTAATGATTGTTGGTTCGAAATAGTACCCTTTATCATAAATTCCTCCCTTTAACTGTCTACCACCCAAAGCAATAGTTGCTCCTTCTTTCTTAGCACTTTCAATATACTTTAACATGGTATTTACTGCACTTTGGTTAATAAGGGGACCAATCTGGGTAGAATTATCCATTCCGTTTCCTACTTTAAGCTGTTTTGCTCCATCTATGACATAATTTTCTAACATATCTGCATGTTTCTCTAAAACAATTGCACGCCTGATAGCAGTGCATCTTTGACCAGAAATACTATAAGTACCCTTAATGATTTGAGACGCTGCTTCTTTAAGGTTAGAATAATCAGCAACAATGAGGGGGTTGCTTCCTCCCATTTCTAATTGAACCTTGGTAAAATTGTGAGCTGCTACTAAATTAATCTTACGTCCAACCTCTGTAGAACCTGTAAAAGATACTCCCTTAACTAAAGGGTGCCCAACTAATACATCTCCAATCTCGCTCCCCTGACCCATAACGAGATTAACGGTACCGGAAGGGAAACCAGCTTCCTCAATTGATTCAGTCAATATAACTGCTGTTAAAGGAGTTTGGAATGCAGGTTTAAATACAACAGTACAACCAGCTGCTAAGGCTGGAATAATCTTTCTTATAGGTGTCATCAAAGGAAAATTCCAGGGATTAATGGCGGCGATAACTCCGATGGGAATACGAATTACATTGTTTTGAATCCACATTCGTTCACTGGGAAGATTGCTTCCCTCCAATCGAAAAGTTTCACCGGCTACAAAATGCATCTCTGATGGACATCTATTTACTTCTCCCATTGCCTCTGAAAAAGTTTTCCCTTCTTCTTTGCAAATAACTTTTGCCAAATTCTCTTTCTTTTTTTCTAATACTGCAATCAAGTTATAGATATACTCTGTCTTTTTTGTAGGAAGCATTCTTCTCCACTCCTGAAAAGCGCAGTTGGCACTTTTAATTGCTTCTTCTACATCATTTTTGCCTGACAAGGGAAATTTACCGATTTTTTCCCCCTTATTTGCTGGATTATAAACAGTATAATAATTACCTGTGCTTGGTTCTACCCATTTACCATCAATATAATTTTTATAGATTCTTATTTCTTTATTCAAAGCAACTTCTCCTTAGACTCAACATTTATTTGGCTATCATACATCTAAATTAAACATAATATATACATACAATTCTTCTAATAAGCCCAATTACGCCCAATTATTTTCACAATCCGATAAATAATGTGACTAGATATTTCTTTTTATTTATTTTTAAAAACCTTTAATTACTGTATTTCTATTGTTCTTGAATTTGAGCTTTTTGTAGAACCCCGCTAAAATCAATAAATACAGTTTTAATTTCAGTAAATTCTTCTATTGCAGAAGTACCAGCTTCTCGACCACCATTTCCAGTATTCTTTATTCCTCCAAAGGGTAGATGTACCTCTGCACCTATGGTTGGCGCATTGATATAGGTTATACCAACTTCTAAATCTTGAATAGCCCTAAAGGCTAAATGAATATTCTGGGTATAAATAGATGAAGATAATCCATATTTTGTATCATTGGCTACTCTGATTGCTTCTTCATAATCTTTAACTTCTAATATCGCTAGAACTGGACCAAATATTTCCTCTTTTGTGATTCGCATCCCATGTTTGGCTTCAAAGATTGTCGGTTCAATAAAATTATCTCTTAGTTTTTGACCTCCGTATAACAACTTGGCTCCTTCATTTTTACCTATTTCTATGTACTTCAGTATCTTCTTTTCTTGATTTTCATCGGCAACAGGTCCCATATCAGTTTCGGGATTTAAAGGATTACCAATTTTCATAGACTTCATTTGTTTCAATAATTTTTTAACCACAAGATCATATACTTTTTTATGAATGATTAGCCTACTAGTCGCTGTACATCTCTGTCCAGCACTACCAAAAGCACCGAATAAAACTCCTTCTATGGCTAAATCTAAATCAGCATCATCCATGATGATTTGAGGATTCTTCCCTCCTAGTTCCAAGTGAACCGATTTTAATAATTTTGATGCTTTATTATAAATGTCTACACCAGTGGAGACACCTCCGGTAAAAGAAATTGTTTTAATTCTTGGGTTTTCTACAATTTCCTGACCGACAACCGAGCCTGACCCTGTTACAAAGTTTAGAACACCTGATGGCAATCCTGCTTCTTCAAAAATTTCTACTAATTTTGCAGCACATAAAGGAGTTAATGTGGCAGGTTTAAATACTACAGTATTCCCAGAAATAAGAGCAGCTCCTAATTTCCAGCACGGTATTGCTATCGGGAAATTCCAAGGAGTGATACAACCTACTATGCCAATAGGTTGTCTTATAGTCATACAGAATTTATTGGGTAATTCTGATGGTGTTGTTTCACCCAATAATCGCCTTCCTTCTCCGGCTATATATTCTATAAAATCTATGGCCTCTTGGACATCGCCTTCTCCCTCTGCTATTATTTTACCCATTTCTTTGGTAACCGTTTGTCCAAGCTCTTCTTTCCTTTTCCGCATTATCGATGCGACTCTTAATAATATTTCTCCCCTCTTTGGAGCAGGGGTCATCTTCCATTTTGGGAAAGCCTCTTCTGCCGCAAGGATAGCCTTTAACGTATCTTCTTTTGTACCTTTGGGAAAGGTAGCTAAGATTTCTCTTGTTGCTGGATTTTTAGTAAAAAACCTCTCTTTGTTAGTAGATTCTGTCCATTTTCCATTAATGTATAATTGATAGTTACTCATGCTCGCTTATCCCCTTATATAATATGATTGTTTAACCAGAATAATATCTGTTTTGTTATTGTATTTATACTAATATGCAAATATACTGTTGTTCTTTATCTTGATTAGTCTAAATAAATAAATTTAATGAAGTATTTTTAAAAAGGTTAAGGAGACGTTAAGGATGAGTAAAAATAGTAGATTACTTGTAATGATACTATAAAATAATAGATAATAGACATAATTCCCTCCTTTCCAAAGATGGGAGGCATGGCAATTTCTAACCATACCCTCGAGATTTTTATATCTGCCGGTTGTTTTCCATGGATTACTCTTTAGGTAAAACAACTCGGAGAGATAGTTAATATTTTGATTTCATTTTTTTGTTAATATAACATAAAAGCAAAAGCAAATCAAATGATTTATAAAGATAGTCTGTGTCAAATTTTTGTGGGTACTTTTTTCTGCTGTCAAAATGTTCCTGGTT
>CAYSRG010000016.1:0-52775 GCA_964433555.1 uncultured Atribacterota bacterium
AATAAAAATGGGTTCAGGTAGCTCAATCGAGGAAATCAAAAATGATATTGTAGAATGTGATGCAGTTCTTATTAGAACCGCTCCCTTACCGGCAGAAGTACTTGAAGCTGGGGAAAAACTAAAAGTAATTGCCCGTCATGGTGTAGGGGTAGACAATATTGATATTGACAAAGCTACTGAATTAGGAATATATGTGACTAATGCACCAGAATCCAATTCGAATACAGTTGCTGAAATTGCTCTGGGATTAATTATTGCTTTAGCAAGAAACATAATTGCTAGTGATAGGGCGACTAGAACAGGGGATTTTAATTTCAGAAATCGCCAGATTGGAATTGATTTAGAAGGTAAAACTTTAGGAATTTTAGGTATTGGTAAAATTGGTCGAAGGCTTAGTCTGAAAGCTTATCATGGCCTTTCCATGAAGGTAATAGGATATGATCCCTTTTTAAAAAAAGAAGATTTTCCTGAGATAATTGAAAGAATAGAAGATAGAGATATACTCTTTTCTAAATCAGATTTTGTCTCTATTCATATACCCTCGACTCCAGAAACGAAGAAATCTATTGGTATGAGAGAGTTTAAGCTTATGAAGCCTACTTCATATTTTATCAATATTGCCAGAGGAGATTTAGTTGTAGAGGAAGATCTTGCTGTAGCTCTAAGAGAAGGTTTTATTAAAGGTTCAGCAGTAGATGTATATGAAAAAGAGCCACCCCCAGAAAACCATCCTTTTTTTAGCTTGAATAATATTATTTTGACACCACATAATGCTGCCTTAACTAAAGAATGTATGATTCGTATGGCAGTTCAGGCAGCACAAGGTATTGATGAAGTGTTAAGCGGTAAAATACCCACTTGGCCTGCCAATGAACCTAAAAAATAACTTTATAATATTTAAACGCAGACTTTTATTAGCAGGTAATTTATATTTATTCTTGTGGAATTGCTTTTGTGTAGCAATATACAATATTGATTTACATAGTCTATTTTATATCTTTTAAAGTATGTCGGCTCAAATTCAGTTGTTTTTATGAAAGAATTATAGATTTTATAGAATTAAATGGCTATTAGTTATTTTTTAATAGCAGTCGAAATTTATTAAGAACAGATAAAAAAGTGCTAACATTGCAGGAGTATAATCTATGATTAATAATATTTTAGTTGACTCAGAATATTTAAAAACTTTCATTAGAGATATTTTTATGTCAGTTAAAGTAACAGAAGAAGATGCTATCCTTACATCTAATTCTCTGGTTGAAGCGGACCTTAGAGGGATTTATTCTCATGGAGTAATGAGGGTACCGATATATATTAAAAGAATAAAACTCGGTTTAGTAAATCCTATATCAAAAATTAATGTGATTAAAGATAATAAGGCAATTGCAGTATTGGATGCCCATAATTGTTTAGGCCAGGTAAGTTCTACAAAAGCTATGAAAATGGCTATTGAAAAAGCTGATAAATATTCTATTGGAGCAATAGTAGTGAAAAATAGTAATCATTTTGGAGCTGCTGCAGGTTATACTTTACAAGCAGTGGAAAAAGATATGATTGGTTATGCCACTACAAATGCAGCTTGTCGAATGGTTCCCACGGGAGGAACAGAGCAAATAATTGGTAATAATCCTTTTTCATATGCCATTCCCGCTGGAAAAGCCTTACCAGTTGTATTAGATATTTCTTGTTCAGTTGTATCTGTTGGGAAAATACTTTTAAAAAGGAAAAAAGGAGAAGAATTACCATTAGGATGGGCTTTAGACAGAGAGGGTAATCCCACCACAGATGCATTTACTGCCATAGACGGAGGCGGTTCTCTAGTTCCTATAGGAGAACATAAGGGTTATGGCGTTGCTTTAGTTAACGATATACTCTCTAGCTCATTAGGGGATTCTATAGGTGGTACAGCCGTAACCAGTTTATATAATTTTAATACTTCAAAGAAATCGGAAACCGGACACTTTTTTATGGCCATAAAAATAGATAATTTTATACCGATTAATCGATTTAAACAAAGAATAGATAAAAAAATAAAAGCAATTAAAAATTCTGCTAAAAAAGAAGGAGTAGAGCAAATATATCTGCCAGGTGAGATTGAATTTAATATAAAAGAAAAGAATTTAAAATTTGGAATTCCTATAAGCAAGGAAGTTCTTGATGATTTAAAATTAATGGCAAAAGAATCTGGAGTTTATATTGATAATTATAGATTATTTAAATAATGAAGGTAAAATTTATATGTCGTAGTTATTAAGACTTTTTTAGCTAAAATAGTAATATAAAGAGGTTAGACTAAATATTATTATAATCAATGGATAAGTTTGCTTGAATAAATTTTACTTATGTTAAAAAATCGGTGTTTAATAAAATATTCTTTAACTCCTAAAAGGGAAAAAATTTGGAAAAGAGAAAGGGATGATTATGAAGATTCAAGTCAAAGGCATTATTCCACCAATGATTACCCCATTTGACCAAGAAGAAAGGATTGATTGTAAAGCATTACAAAAAATGACTAATTATCTCATAGAGGCAGGTGTACATGGAGTATTTCCTTTAGGAAGTACTGGAGAAGGCTATGCCCTTGGTTTTAATGAGAAAAGACAGGTTATTGAAACAGTTTTAGATGCTACTAATAAAAGAGTACCGGTTTATGCTGGTACAGGAGCTATTTCCACAAAAGAATCTATTCAGCTAACTGAAATGGCTACTGAACTAGGAGTAGATGCTTTATCAGTAATTACACCTTACTTCATCTCGCCAAATCAGGAGGAATTGTTTGAACATTATAGTGCCATTGCTGCCAATACTGATTTACCCATAATACTCTATAATAATCCAGGTAGAACTGGTGTTGATTTAAGTATTGATCTAATTGTTAGATTGGGCGAGATTGAAAATATAGTAGGAATTAAAGACAGTAGCGGGGATATGAGTAAAGCAGCAGAGATTATTCGTTGCACCAAAGGTGATTTTGCTGTTCTATCTGGCAGAGATACCTTAATTTATGGCTTTTTAGCTTATGGTGGGCATGGTAGCGTTGCTGCAACTGCAAATATTGTTCCTGAATTAGTGGTATCAATTTATGAGTTATTTCAAAAAGGTAAATATCAGGCTGCTTTAGAAGCTCAATTCAAATTAGCTCCCTTGCGCATGGCCTTTTCTCTGGGTAGCTTCCCAGTTATCATGAAAGAGGGGCTAAAATTAAGGGGCGTTGAGGTTGGGAATACTTTACAACCAATTAAGCCCTTAACCTCTGAAGCAAGAGAGAAGTTGAGGAAGATCCTTGAAGAGATAGGCCAATAAATATATTATTAACTATGATTAATAAATTATTAGTGAGAATTTAATATTTTAAAAAAGCAAAAGCGAGAAGAATATAGATGTTACCTAAAAGATTATGACTTTTCTAAGAAAATAAAATTATGATTGTAAAGTAGAATTTAAAATATTTGATATATAAAAAAAGAATATCAAATAATTGAATTAGAAAGGAAAAATTATTATGCAAGGATCAATGTATAAATTTATGAAAGTAGGGATTATTCATTTTATGGCTTATCCTCAAACAATGAAAGGGGATGGTCCTATTTTGGAAACTTTGCAGAAAATTGCCGAAGATGATTTTTTTACAGCAGTGGAAGTGACCTGGATGAAAGATCCTGATGTTCGTAAAAAGGCTCGAGAATTGTTGGAAGCCAGCCATTTGGCTGTAGCTTACGGGGCGCAACCCAGATTATTGGTGAATAAGCTGAATATCAATTCCTTAGAAAAAGAAGAGAGAAAAAAAGCTGTTCAGCAAGTAAAAGAAGGTGTTGATGAAGCCTATGAGCTTGGAGCGAAAGGTCTTGGCTTTCTAAGCGGTAAGGATCCAGGTCAAGAGAAGAGAGAGCAAGCCCTGGATTTATTGGTATCTTCAACCAAAGAAATATGTGAGTATGCTCGATCAAAGGGGGATCTCATGATTGCCATGGAAGTTTTTGATCAGGGAATTGATAAAAGATGCCTCATTGGGCCGGCTGATTTAGCCAGAAGGTATGCTGCGGAGGTCAGGAAGGAATTTGATAATTTTGGCTTAATGGTCGATTTATCCCATTTGCCGCTTTTAGGAGAGTCACCGAAAGAAGCAATTTTACCGGTCAAAGACTACATTATCCATGCCCATATGGGCAATTGTATCGTCAAAGATAAGAATCAGGTTGGTTATGGCGATGAACACCCCCGATTCGGAATTAGGGGGGGGGAAAATGATGTTGCAGAGTTGACTGAGTATTTAAGAGTATTACTGAATATTGGTTACTTGAATCCGGATCATCCCCCATTTTTAAGTTTCGAAGTTAAGCCATTGTCCGGTGAATCCTCAGAGGTGATCATTGCCAATGCCAAGAGAACCTTGAGGGAAGCATGGGCAAGAGTGTAAATTATAGAATACATTTTTTATTATAGAGCTAATTATAAAGGAGGAAATGATGCCAATTATTGATGCAAAGACAGGAAAAGTAAAGAAAGATTATTCTATTGAGGAACTGGTTGAAAAAGCAAAAGAGATGAGAGCTTATAACATGGTGGCTATTACTGTAGCTGGCTCTGGTCATACCGGAGGGACTCTTTCTATTATGGATATTGCTGCTGCACTATATCTGAAACACATCAAGCATGATCCGGCTAATCCGGAATGGGAAGACCGTGATCGTGTTTTTTGGTCAGTGGGTCATAAGGCTCCAGCAATTTATGTTGCCCTGGGTATGGTTGGTTATTTCCCCATCGATGAGGTAGTGAAATTAAGAAAGCTCTGGTCTGGGTTTGAAGGACACCCCAATCGTTTTAAAGTACCTGGTATTGAATTATCCAGTGGTTCTCTTGGTCAAGGACTAGGGGTAGCGGTAGGATGTGCTTTAAATGCCCGTCTAGAAAATAAGAATTACAAAACCTATTGTATTTTAGGAGATGGGGAGTTAAATGAAGGATCGGTCTGGGAAGCAATTATGTCTGCTGCCCATTATCAGCTGGATAATCTTATTGCTATTGTTGACCGTAACCGACTGCAGATTGACGGTTCAACAGAAGAAGTCATGAGATTGGAGGATTTAGCTGACAAGTGGCAATCCTTTGGCTGGCAGGTACTGGAGATGGACGGACATAACATGACAGAAATACTGGCTACTCTGGATAAAGCTTTACAAATCAAAGGACAACCTATAGTTATTATTGCCCATACCATCAAAGGTAAAGAGGTTTCCTTTGCTGAAAATGTGGTGGGTTATCATGGGATTTGTCCCAAGAATGGCCTCACTGGTGTAGAATCATTAGAAAAAGCCTTACAGGATATTAAATCTCCTGGGTTTGACCAGAAAAAAGTAAATAAATTACTCAAGATAGCCTGTGATTATCAGGAGGAAGTAAACCATAAAGTTGACCAGGTTATGCCTAAATTTAGTAAGGATTACTGGTGGAATAGTCAGGATATAATGAAGGTTAAAATGATTCCTACCCGTAATGGCTTTGGAGATGCAATTGAAGAATTGGGCGAATTACCTGAGGTGGTTACCTTTGGGGCAGATATTACCAGTTCTATCAAGATGGACCAATTCTATGCTAAATATCCAGAGAGAAAAGAACGTTTTTTTGAAATGGGCATTGCTGAACAGAATATGACCTTAGCGGCTGCTGGTTTTGCTAAGGAAGGCAAAATTGCCTTTATTGGTTCTTACGGGGTTTTTGTTACTGGCAGAAATTGGGAACAAATCAGAACTACTCTCTGTTATAATAATTTTAATGTCAAAATTGCCAATGCCCATGGAGGATTATCTGTTGGTCCAGACGGAGCAACTCATCAAGCTCTGGAAGAAATTAGCAATATGTACTACTTACCCAATATGCACATTATTGTTCCCGGAGATTCGTTGGAAACTAAAAAAGGAACCAGGGAAGTAGCTAATATTTTAGGTCCAGCAGTAATTCGTTATGCTCGAGAAGCTACTCCTGTTGTTACTTGCGAAGATACTCCCTATAAATTTGGTGTTGCCAATATCATTCGCTTCAAGAAAGAAAAAGAAAACTTTGTTGATGCCTTTGAAACTAAGCTCAGTTCTGAATATCAGAACGAAGAGGAAGATATTTCTATTATTGCCTGTGGTCCTATGGTAGCTGAAGCAATGCGGGCGGCTTATATTCTTAAAAAAGAATACAAATTGGAAACCAGAGTAATAAACATGCATACTGTTAAGCCTATTGATAAAGAAGCCATTAGAAGAGCAACTCAGGAAATAGGAGTTCTGCTGAGCGTGGAAGAACATCAAAAGGGAGGATTTGGTAATATAGTAGCAGGAGTAGTTGCTACCGGTAAGTTGTATAATACACCATTTCTTTTTGATATGATGGGCGTAGACGATGAGTTTGGACTATCTGGTGCTCCCTGGGAATTGCTAAAAGTTTTTGGTTTAACTGCTGAACACCTGGCGAAAAGAGCTAAAGAGTTGTACGACAGTAAGAAATAGGGGAAAAAGGTGGTGTTTTTAATATGAAAAAGATTTTAATAAAGGTCGAAAATATTGAGGTAGAAGCTGAATTAAATAATAGCAAGACAGCAGAGAAAATATGGGAAGCATTACCAATAGAAGGAAGGGTTAATACCTGGGGTGATGAAATTTATTTTTCTATTGGTGAAAAAATCGAACTAGAACAAGGTGCCAGTGCAGTTGTTTCCATAGGAGATTTAGCTTATTGGCCACCCGGTGAGGCATTCTGTATCTTTTTTGGAGCAACACCTGCCAGTGACGGTGAGGAAATCAGAGCAGCAAGTGCAGTGAATATTTTTGGCGGGATTATTGGTGATCCCAAAGTTTTACAACAGGTAAGGTCAGGTACTAGAATTAGAATTGAAAAGAGCAATTTATAATCAAATCTTCAAAAGTGGTATTTATGCAGTCTTAAAAACCTTTTAGAAATCGGCAATGGTTAAATAAAATATTTTTGACTTTTTGGTTAAGTTATGTTAGTTTGAAGAAAATTGAATATCGTTTACCTCACTTTTTATCTGAAGTGAGGTAGAGGCGCGAACGATCAAGAGTACTGATAGGTAACCTGAGCAGTTATGAACTATCAGGAAAGGGATCTTCGCCGAAGTCTGGAGTAGATGCTCTAAGCCCCAGGCTGGGACTATGGTTAATAACCATAGCACTGTCACCTAAGGAAACTCCCGTTCTTAGGTGGTGCGCTATCTCATCGAGGAGAGATAAAAGGGAGGTAAAAAGAACGCTTGCTATTTATTTAGGGCAATCGATGAGCCTGGCGCTTATGGATTGCCCTTTTTTGTTAGATTAGATGGAATTAAATAATTAAAAAGAAAAATTTAGCAATCTAAGAAAGAAATAGAGAAAGGAGGATGTGGACAGTTATCTGTAGAAAAATAGAATAGTGTTAATAAAATGAATTAAAAAAATATTTGTAAAGGAGTGTTTTAAAAGAATGGTGAGAAGAAATAGATTTAATCAATATATTGTAGTGATTTTTTCTGTGCTGATTATTCTATCATTCTTATCAGTAATAGGCTGGGCTAATGAGGAAAATGGCACAGGTAGTTATGGTATCTGGTCTTTAGTACCACCAATTCTAGCAATTATACTTTGTATCATTTTAAAAGAAGCCTTAATTTCTTTAATTATTGCTGTGTTAGTCGGTGCCACAATTCTAAATAATGGTAATTTATGGATTGGTTTGGAAAAGACAGCTAATTTACTGGTTGCGCAAGTAGCTGATTCCTGGAATGCCAGTATTATCTTGTTTTTCTTTTTAGTGGGTGGATTGATGGGAATGATATTTTATTCCGGTGGTGGACAGGCATTTTTAAAATCAATCAGTAAAAAAGCTAACAATGCAAAAATGGCACAACTCTTCTCCTGGCTCGGTGGCATTGTTATCTTTATTGATGATTATGCTAATTCAGCCTTTATTGGGAATCTGTTTCGTCCATTGTCTGATAAGTACTATATTTCCAGAGAGAAGCTGTCTTATATTGTAGATTCAACTGCTGCACCCGTTTCATCCATATTTTTAATTTCTACCTGGATAGGTTATCAGGTTGGTCTAATCGGCGATTCTCTTCCCGAAGGAATTGATGTCTCTCCCTATTTTTTATGGCTAAGAAGCATACCTTATAGTTTTTATTCTATTTTAGCTATTGTTATGGTAGGAATCATATCTTATACTGGAAGAGATTTTGGACCGATGCTGAAAGCAGAATATAGGGCTAGAACAAACCATGAACTCTGGGCTGAAGGGGCTAGACCATTAGCTGGAACTTCAGAATTAAAAGTTGCTCAAAATGCCTCTACAAAATCAATAAATCTATGGCTACCCATTATATTACTGGTATTGCTATCCTTCTATTTTATGTGGGCGAGTGGTGGTGGTAGTTCGGCTGAATCATTTTCCCAGGCAATCTCCGATGCCGATTCCATGTTTTCCATATTATTAGCTACCCTCATTGCTTTTTTTGTTGCTATAATCATGTATTTAGTACAAAAAATTGCCACAGTAGCAGAAATAATGGATTCTTTTCTTAATGGAGCCAGGATGATGGTCTATGCTACCTTAATATTAATTTCAGCCTGGGCAATTAAAGGTGTATGTGATGAATTGGGTACTGCTCCTTATATTGTCAATGCTTTAGAAGGAGTTTTATCTCCTGTAATTTTGCCTATTTTAACTTTCATCATTTCTGCTTTTATTGCTATATGTACCGGTACATCCTGGGGCACTATGGGCATTGTTGTTCCCATCGTAATTCCTCTAGGAGTGAGTGTAGGCACACCTCTTCCCATTGTTATTTCCAGTGTCTTAACTGGTGCAGTAATGGGTGATCATTGTAGTCCTATTTCAGATACCACAGTTATGTCTTCTACCTTTGCTGGTTCAGACCACATAGACCATGTTAGGACCCAATTCCCTTATGCTCTTACCGCAGCATTAATTGCAGTAATCTGCTATCTCTTGGCGGGCATGGGCATACCAGTTATTATTGTTTTACTTGTTGGGATTATTTTTCTCTATTTATTGGTATTTATTTTATCTTCTCTATCAGCAAAACAATTAGGCATAACTTTTCCATTGGAAAAAGCAGAGAACAAAGAATAAGTTAAACAAATTTACTATAACTTACTTGCAGACAATCCACCTCATTTACTCATTAAGCAGAAAATGAGGTGGATTGTTTTTATTTAATTCCAGATTAACTCTTTTTCATTTAGTACCCCGGAAATAGTTTAGCAAAAGAAATTGATTTATTAGATAAGAAATAATAGAATTAAAATAAAATAATTAAGGAGTGATTCTTTTTGAGAAGACAAAATATACTTATAATGGGTGCTGCTGGTAGAGATTTTCATAATTTTAATGTTTTTTTTCGAAATAATGAAGATTTTAAGGTGATTGCTTTTACTGCTACCCAGATTCCCGATATTGCTGATCGAAAATATCCAACTCAGTTAAGTGGCCCTCTTTATCCCGATGGGGTACCGATTTTCCCAGAAGAAGAATTACCAGAATTAATTGAAAAATATCTTGTTGATCAGGTTATCTTAGCCTATAGTGACTTACCCCATCAGTATGTTATGGAGAAAGCATCTCTGGTTTTAGCAAAGGGTGCTGATTTTAGATTGATGGGTCCTAGAAGTACTATGCTACAAGCTAATGTTCCTCTGGTTTCTGTTTGTGCTGTTCGCACCGGTTGTGGTAAGAGTCAGACTACCCGCAAAGTAACCAGGATATTGAAAGAAATGGGCAAAAAAGTAGTGGTAATCAGGCATCCTATGCCTTATGGAGATTTAAGTAAACAGATCTGGCAACGTTTTGAGAATTATGGTGACCTTGATAGATATCAATGTACTATAGAGGAACGAGAAGAATATGAACCCCATATTGACTTAGGTAATATTGTTTATGCAGGGGTTGATTATGGTGAAATATTAAAAAGAGCTGAGCAAGAGGCAGAGGTAATAGTATGGGATGGCGGCAATAACGACATTCCTTTTTATAAGCCAGATTTACATATTGTTGTTACTGATCCACACAGAGTGGGACATGAAATGACCTATTATCCAGGAGCTGTTAATTTAAGGATGGCAGACGTGGTGGTGGTAAATAAGGTTGATACAGCAAGACCAGAAAATATTGCTCAGTTAAGAGATAATATTTATAAATTAGCACCAAAAGCAATATTGGTTGAGGCAGCATCGCCAATTAAGGTTGAGCATAATGAGATGATTAGAGGTAAAAAGGTGATCGTGGTGGAAGATGGGCCTACCCTGACACATGGAGAGATGCAATATGGTGCTGGTATTGTAGCAGCACAAAAATATGGTGCTGCAGAAATAATCAATCCGAAACCATTTGCTGTTGGCAGTATAAAATATACTTACCAGAAATACCCACTAATAGGAAATTTATTACCAGCTATGGGTTATGGGAAGGAGCAGATTAAAGAATTGGAAGCAACCATTAATAATAGTACTGCTGAGCTAGTAATTATAGGAACTCCCATTGATTTAAGTAGAGTGATGCATGTTGAGAAAAAGTATGTTAGAGTAAGATATGAATTACAAGAGATTGGTAGTCCTGATTTAAAAGAAATATTTAAGGGAAAATTTTCATAAATATTAACAATAATGATGCATGAATATAAATGTTTTAAAGGAGGTTCTTAATGCTAGAAAGTCATACAATAAAACTATTTTCATATCAACCGGCAAAAGTAAATAGAGGGTATACAGATAGGGTTCTTCACCTTAATTTATCTAAAAGAGAAATAAAGGTTAAAGAGGTCCCACCAAAAATTAAAGAAGTTTTAACAGGTGGTCGAGGTTATGGTTTATGGTATCTATGGCAAGCAGTTAAATCAAACACAAGGTGGAATGATCCGGAAAATGAGTTAATATTCTGTACCGGGCCACTCTGTGGAATTACTCAATATTCAGGTTGCGGAAAGAGTCATGTGGTAAGTCTTTCTCCCGAAACTGGCAGTGCTAATGATAATAATGCCGGAGGCTATTTTGCACCTTATTTAAAATTTTCTGGTTGGGATGCGCTGGAGATTCAGGGCAAATCTGAACAGGATGTGATTATTTTTATAGACGGGAATAAGGGAGAATTAACCATCCAAACCTATCCATATGAAGATAAGAATTCCTATTTATTAGTGGAAAGATTAACTGAGTATTTTGCTGAGGATGAACAGGATAAAGCCCATATCAGTATTGTTTCCGCTGGTGAGGGAGCTGAAAATTCCTTATTAGGAATTCTAAATTTTAGTTGGTATGACCGTAAACGAGGGAAAGTCCGTTATAAACAAGCTGCTCGGGGTGGACCAGGAACTATACTGAGGGACAAAAAAATAGTAGCAATTATCATTAAGTATAAAGGTATAACTGGATCTACTAATAACCCTGCCTTTCCTGAATTGTTAAAGAAAGCAGGTCAGCGTATCACCCAAGAAATTCTCTCTCTCGATGATGTTCAAAATGGAATGAGGCGAACAGGTACCATTAACCTTCTGGACCATATGAATATTCATAATTGTTTACCTGTACACAATTTTCAGTTTGGTTCACATGAAAAAGCAATTAATATCTATAATCAGGTCTGGAAAGAACGTATTTCTCAGAATCAATCTGGTGATTCCTGCTGGATAGGATGTAATTTACGCTGTTCTCATGCAGTTGATATATTTATATTAAAAACAGGTCCTTTAAAAGGCGAAGAAGTAATTGTCGATGGGCCTGAATATGAAACTGCTGCTGGTATGGGGGGGAACTGTGGCTGCTTTGATCCTGATGTAGTTCTGGAAGCCAATTTTTATTGTGACCACTATGGGATTGACACCATAGGGGTTAGTACCACAATTGCTTTTTTAATGGAGTGTTATGAAAGAGGAATTCTTAATCAGGAAAGAACAGGCGGTCTGGATTTGAGGTTTGGTAATGGAGAGGCCCTGTTAGAATTAATTCATCTAATTGCCCGAGGAGAGGGGTTTGGAAAGATTGCCGGACAGGGTGTTCGTCGTTGTAAGAGATATTTTGTAGAAAATTTTGATGCCGATCCGGACTTTTTAGAAGATATTGGTATGGAATGTAAAGGTATGGAATTTTCTGAATATGTTACCAAGGAGTCTCTCGCCCAACAAGGGGGATACGGTATAGCCAATAAGGGTCCACAACATGACGAATCCTGGTTGATTTTTATGGACCAGGTAAATAAACAGATTCCAACCTTTGAAGATAAGGCAGAAGCACTATATTATTTTCCCTTATTCAGGACCTGGTTTTCTCTGGTTGGACTTTGTAAACTGCCCTGGAATGATATTGAACCGGCTGATAATAAGCAAAAATACTCAGGTATTACAGCAGCTAAAATACCAGAACATGTGGAGAATTATTGCTTGTTATTTGAAGGGGTAACGGGTAAGAAAATATCTACTGAAGATATAATCAGTCAATCCGAGGCAGTACATAACCTCCAGAGACTGTTTAATTTAAAGATGGGTTATGGTACCAGAAAACATGATGCCATTCCCTATCGCTCCATGGGTCCGGTAACAGAGCAGGAATACCACTCGCGTGCTGATTTCTATGATGAGCAATTACAGGAAGAAGTGGGATATGATATAAAGTGGAAAGATATTCAGGAAAGAATTCAAGCTTTAAGAAAATTTAGAGAAAAGCAATATAAATTGTTATGTGATGCAGTATATCGGAGAAGAGGCTGGGATGAGAATGGGGTACCTAACTTAGAAACAATAAAAAGATTGCAGATAGATTTTCCAGAAATATTGTCAGTATGGCAGAATTATCATAATAATAAATAACACTAATAAAAAGTAAATAAATAAAGATATTTTAGGTTTATTTATATAATAGAAAAGGCAGGGATCCCTGCCTTTTCTATTTTTTATTTTCTTTCGGTAAACTGACCAAAATAATATACTAATTTCCTATTGCTATGTAGCAGACATAGACATTTAGCAATAAATTTTTAATTTATATATTTTAAAAATACTTGACAAAAGACAAGATCAATTATAATATGATAATGATAATCATTTTCATTAATAAATCTGAAATAAAAATATTTAAGTAGAATTTGTGTTGTCCAATTATATGGAAAAGTAGTGATTGTTAAAAAGTTAAATACCATTAATAACTATGATTAGCAGAAGGAGGTGAATATTATGCCAGGTGGTGATAGAACAGGTCCTGCCGGTTTAGGTCCAATGACTGGTAGAGCGGCTGGTTATTGTGCTGGATATCCTATTCCCGGTTATGCCAATCCTTGGAGTGGTCGTTTCGGATTTGGATTTGGTCGTGGATTTGGTCGTGGATGGGGTTTCCGAAGAGCAGGCTTCTTAGGTTACCCAGTATATCCAGCTTATTCATCGATACCGCCAGCCTATCCCTATTATAGTTCCGCTTATCCTTATCAGGGAACGATGAATTCCAAGCAGGAAATGGACTTACTTCAAACAGAGGCAGAAGACATCAAAGCTGAATTGGAAGCTGTTAACAAAAGAATAGCTGAATTAAAAAAAGAAACTAAAGAGTAAATAGTATAAATTTCGAGAAAACCACCAGTAAGCATTAATTGTTTTCTGGTGGTTTTAGTTTAAATTATTTTAAAAATATATTTATTATAATCATATTTAAGTATCCTTTTTTATTATCCCAAAGCCACTCATTAAAGATGGATATAGCGTTTACCTTAATAAACTTGTCATAAGGGTTTATAATAGAAGATAGTGAGGCATATTTTTGTATCATTTGCACTATTACTACATTGAGTACAGATTTAATTTAATTTTATGACCATTGATTTTTGATAATTTTAACAAAATTTTCAAATTATTTGTTAATTAATATGCTGAGAAGAGTAAGTTAAACGATGATGTTTAGCGATGAAATTGCCTGAAGGTCAGGGAAGGTCACTGGTCTGATAGGACAGAGAGCGATAATTTACTAAATTTAAAGAGAATATCTTATGATATTCCTATTTTTATTAGGTAATAATGGGAAAGTAAAAAATTGCAGAAAAATTAAACAAGGAAGAGGAAATGTAATATGTCAAATATAAGCAACAAAGTAACAACTGAACAGGAACAGGAGAACTTAAAAAATGAAAGGAAACAAGCTAATCAGGAAATGGCTGATAAGTTAAAACGGAATATGGCTGATATTAAGCATAAAATATTAGTTTTGTCTAATAAAGGAGGAGTTGGGAAAAGCTCGGTTGCTGTTAATTTATCTTGTGCCTTAGCTGACCAATGTTATCAGGTTGGTCTATTAGATGCAGATTTACATGGTCCCTCTATAGTCAAGATGTTAGGATTGGAAGGAGAGAAGCTAACTGGTAGTAATGGACACATTAATCCTTTAAAAGTTAGGAAAAATCTGATAGCTACCTCTATGGCTTCTTTAATTGAATCTCCAGATACTCCTTTAGTCTGGAGAGGACCTTTAAAGGGAATAGCAATCAAGCAGTTTTTGGCAGAAGTGAATTGGGGAAAACTTGATTTTTTAATAATAGATTCTCCCCCAGGGACAGGAGACGAACCATTATCTATCTGTCAACTTATTCCTGAATTAGATGGCGGTGTTATTGTAACTACTCCGCAAGAGATTGCCTTAACAGATTCCCGAAAATGTATTAAATTTTTAAAAGATATTAGTATTCCCATTTTAGGAATAATTGAGAATATGAGTGGTTTTCGATGCCCTCACTGTGGTGCCGAAATTGATTTATTTATGACTGGTGGAGGAGAAAAAGCAGCTAATGATTTTCAAGTGCCCTTTCTGGGTGCCATACCACTGGATATGGATATAGTTAGTTCTGGGGAACAGGGCAAGCCATTTATGTGTAGTAATAAAATAGGTGAAACAAAACAAGCTTTTGAGAAAATAGTACAGTCCATTCTTACTCAAATCCAAAAATGAGTGAAAAAGTATGTTAAGATAGATATTGATAATAGAATATACCAGTATTTAGTTATTACCAATTCAGGAGTGAAGAGTAAAATAATGCGAACTTATTTAGATTGTATTCCCTGTTTTTATTATCAGGCATTAAAAGCTGCTAGAATATCTGGTGCTGACAAGGAAATGCAAAGAGATGTTTTATACAGACTGTCCGAATTAGTTCCCAGTTTCTCTTTGGATACCTCACCAGCAGAGATGGGAAGAGCAATCTATGCTATGGTCAGTAAAGTAACTGGTAAAAAAGATCCTTATAAAGAAATCAAAGAAGAAAGCAATAAGTTAGCATTAAAAATATACCCGAATATAAAGATGAAGGTAAAGGAATCAGAAAATCAGCTCCTGGCAGCAATACAATTAGCAATTACTGGAAACGTGATTGATTTTGGCATGAAAGATTTCCAGGAGATATCTGATGAAATTGATAAAATAGTAGATAAAAATTTTGATTTACAGATTACCAGTCTTAAAGAACATTTTGATTATCAATCTTTTTATCAGCGTTTATTAGAAGTGCAGTCTATCCTTTATCTTGCTGATAATGCTGGGGAGGTAGTATTTGATCGAATACTAATAGAACTACTGGTCAATGATTATCATAAGAATGTAATTTATGTGGTGAAAGGTAAACCTGCACTTAATGACGCCTTAGTGGATGATGCGATTTCTTGTGGAATCAACAATTTTGCTAATATAATTTCTTGTGGTGCTGATTGTCCCGGTGTCGTTTTAAAATATTGTTCCCCTGAATTTATCCGCCTTTTTGAGGAAGCAGAGATGATTATCAGTAAAGGACAGGGTAATTATGAAGCTCTTTCAGGTGAAAATAAACCTCTATTCTTTTTATTGATTGCCAAATGTTCTGTTATTGCCAGACATGTGGGTTGTAATATTGGTGATTTTATTTTAGAAGGCAACTTTAAAGAAAACAATATTCCAATGGAGACTGCCGAAGGTAAACAATAAGATAGAACAGGTAAAAAATGATAATAAATTAACCAGTTTAGTTCTAGAGAAGATAGTTGGCTCCACTTACATTCTATTAATTTTCGTTAATGATATTCAATCCCTCTTGATTGGCAAACTTGGTTGGGTAAATTTTAATAGAGGCTGCTATATTTATATAGGTTCAGCAAGGAAATTAATTAAACAAAGACTCCTCAGGCATTTAACCCGCAAAAAAAATAGATTTTGGCATATTAATTATCTACTGAGTTCTAGACTTCCTACCAGGATTATCAATATTTGGATTAGTCAAAAACTATGCGAAAGTAATATTAGTCAGGAAATATTTCAGAGCGGAATTGGTATTGTAGTCAGGGAAAGTTTTGGCTCTTCTGATTGTCGGTGTCTATCCCATCTCTTCAGAGTAAATGTTCCTAATTTAGTTTTTTTTAAGGCAAGTAGTGACTAAAAAGAACTTTTATTCCTTATTAGAAGATCATAACTAAATAATATTCCCTTGCCGGCTTAACCTATTTTCCATCTGTGTCTTTCAATTTTATGCCATTTTATTAGTTATTTATATTGACAAACGGAAATACTTTGTTAAAATGTAACTGAGAATGATATTCAATTACAATTGGAGAATACATTGGCTATTTATGAAAAGCAATTTAAGTATTTTATAAAAAGGAATAATTTAAAGTACACTAAAGAGAGAAAAGAGGTTCTTAAGGCAATTGCCATGCTGCGGGATCATTTCCATGTTGAAGATATCCATCAACAAGTTAGAAAACAAAAATCCAATGTTTCTCTGGCTACTGTCTACAGAACTATCCCTTTATTAATTGATAGTGGTTTAATAACTGAAACTCTATATAGTGGAGAAAAAGTAGTCTATGAAAAAATATACAATAAGCCACATCATGATCATATGGTTTGTCTAAGCTGTGGTAGGGTTATTGAATTTACCTCCCAAGAAGTGGGAAAGATACAGAACAATATTTGCCAGAACCATTCCTTTCTTCCTACTGAGCATCGTTTAGAAATAAAGGGTTATTGCCACACTTGCTGGGAAAAATTGAAGAATAAGATAAAGGAATAAGAAAAATAGTCAGGAGTCAAAATAATTATGATAGTAAATTTAACAGATGTTAAGTCAGGTTCCAAGGTTAAAGTTGTAAGAATCAGGGGTGGTTTAGGCATCAGACAGAGATTAAGTTGTTTAGGGATTCATCCCGGAGATGTAATGTTATTGCAAAAATGCGGCTTTATGAAAGGACCTGTTTTGGTTAATATACATGGAAATCAGGTTGCTTTAGGTAGAGGAATTGCAGCAAAAATATTAGTGGAGGTAGAATTATGAAAATTGTCCTGGTAGGACAGCCTAATTGTGGTAAGAGTACTATTTTTAATAATGTAGCTGGATATAAAGCAATTACTTCTAATTTCCCAGGAAAAACAGTAACCTATACCCTCAGCAAAATGACTTTTCAGGGAATAACCAGTGAAATAGTTGATTTGCCCGGTACCTATTCTCTAACCTCTTTTGATTTAGCTGAACTGGAAGCACGAAAATATTTATTGAGAGAAAAAAACGATGTAATTATAAATGTTATTGATGCCTCACTATTGGGTAGAGGCTTGGAATTGACATTGCAATTATTGGAACTGAATTTGCCAATAATGATTTGCCTTAATATGATTGATGAAGCCGAAACGAAAGGAGTTATTATTGATACTGATAAATTATCACGCTTATTGGGTGTTCCAGTAGTGACTGCTATAGCCTACAAAGGATGGGGTCTTAATAGGTTATTTGAAACTGCATATAAAATGGGGCAAAAACCAGTAAAAAGTGAATTCCAACCTTTTAGTAAAGATGTAGAACAGGTTATCAAAGATTTGTCTGAACATATAAAAAAAGTTGATTATGCTAAAAAATTCAATGTTACCAATAGATTTTTGGCAACAAAATTATTAGAAAATGACCAGCATTTTATTGATGAAATTAAGGCAAGTGATAAAGATTTTATTAAAATTGTGCAAGATTATCAACTTCAGTTAGAAGAATGCCGCGATAGAAGCTCTGATGAGATAATTTCTTCTGAGCGTCACCACTTATCCATGCAGCTTTATGAATCAGTGGTTAAACTTTCTAAACCGAAAAGAGAGTTCAGAAATTACCTGGATAGTGTTTTAATGCATCCTTTTTTTGGTTATGTTTCTTTAATAGTTATTTTGTATTTATTTTTTAATTTTGTTTTCTATGTAGGGGCATTATTTGAAGAACCACTGCTGGATTTCTTTTACCAGTTCTTGCCTTATGCGGAGAGAGTTTTGGGCGCTGATACTTTACCATACCATATTGTTAATGGAGTTATACAAGGACTGGCTGGAGGTATTGCTATTGTTCTTCCTTTCCTTTTCCCTTTTTTATTGGGACTGGCATTTCTGGAAGATACCGGGTATTTGCCCAGAGTTGCCTATCTTATGGATTCCTTTCTTCATCGGATTGGTCTTCATGGAAAGGCAATCATACCTCTCATATTGGGCTATGGATGTACAGTACCAGCGGTGATGGCTACTAGAATTTTAGAATCAGAACGAGATCGTTTTATTACTTCTATACTAACTACTATGATTCCCTGTGCAGCCCGGATCACTATAATTTTTGGTTTAGTTGCCTTTTATCTCGGACCGAAAGCTGCAATTTTTGTCTTTACCTTTAATATTGTGGTTGTGGCCATAGCTGGGAAAATTCTTTCTAATATTATGCCAGAGATTACCCCTGGAATGATACTAGAAATACCTGCCTACCATGTACCTTCAATAAAGATATTATTATCCAAAGTATGGTTAAGAATGAAGGAGTTTATAGTAATTGCCTGGCCCCTCTTAATTGTTGGTAGTGTTGTTTTAAGTCTGTTAAAACACTGGCATCTGGAAGCACTTATAAATCAACTAATATCACCAGTTACTTTATTATTGGGATTACCGGTAGCAGTAGGGGTAACCTTAATCTTTGGTGTACTCAGAAAAGAATTATCTATGGTTATGTTAGTTCAAGCTCTGGGAGTTACCAACATTAGTACAGTAATGAGTGCGACCCAAATCATGACTTTTACTATCTTTGTTCTCTTTTATGTACCTTGTGTGGCAACTATTGCTGTACTAATCAAGGAAATTGGTAGCAAAAGAACCTTATTTACAATTATCTTTACCTTTCTAATTGCACTCGTATTAGCTACGATAACACGTTTGGTATATTAAATTTGCTCTTGAGGTAATGAATCAATAATATCATTCATATCATATACCTATAAAAGGAGTTAGCTACAAAAAGATTTATTCATTCATGAAAATCACCTTCTTAGAAAGAGATAATAGTTAAATGAAATTGATTTAACATAAAGATTAGATAGGTAAGCCTATTATTTTTTATAAGGAAATAATTGTGCTATAATTTAACATAAGATTTTGGCAGTATTGAGGAAATAGTGAATTCAAAGCAATCTATATTGAAGAAAAGATCTTTTTTAACGCCTAACCAGATATTAGTTCTGGGCTTCTTGATTGTTATAATAATAGGCACTTATTTACTTTATCTTCCCATTTCCACCACAGGAGAGGAGCCAATACCCTTTATCGATGCCCTGTTTACGGCTACTTCAGCAACTTGTGTAACGGGGTTAATCGTACTGGATACAGGAAAGGATTTTACCATTTTTGGACAATGGATTATATTGATTCTTTTTCAAATTGGTGGTTTGGGTATTATGACCTTTTCTACCATGTTTGCTTTTTTACTGGGTAAAAAGATATCTCTACAACAACGCCTCATTATACAAGAATCGCTTAACCAATTCTCTATAGGTGGATTAGTACGTCTTGCTAAACATATTCTGTTGTTTTCATTCTTTCTGGAAGGAATTGGCACAATTTTATTGTATTCATACTGGAAAAATATAAATAGCAATCACTCTTCCCTTTTCCTTTCTTTTTTCCATGCTATATCTGCTTTTTGTAATGCTGGATTTTCCTTATTTAGTGACAGTTTAGAGAAATATATTTCACATTGGGGAATTAACGTCATTTTTATTATTCTGATAGTGTTAGGTGGGATTGGCTTTCTGGTACTGGCTGAACTTATAGAGTTTCCCAAACAAAAAAGGTTATCATTACACAGCAAACTAGTGCTGGTTATGACTATTATTTTACTTGTTTTGGGAACCATGGGCTTATTTTTTCTGGAAAATCAAAATATAAAAACTATTCATAATTACTCGCTCACTGATAAGATATTAAGTATGGCTTTTCAATCTACTACTGCCAGAACGGCTGGCTTTAATACTATTCCTATAGGAAGTATGACTAATGCAGGATTATTGCTAATTATTATGCTTATGTTTATAGGAGCCTCGCCGACTTCAACCGGTGGAGGAATCAAAACTACTACCTTTTGTGTAGCTTTTTTGTGGATGTATTATACCTTAAAAGGGCGCAGACATCTTTATTTATACCAGAGACAAATTTCAGAATTAGTAGTAAATAAAGCCTGGGTTATATTAATGCTTGCTATGAGCTGGATAATGATAATGACTTTATTGCTTTCCTATTTTGAAGACTTTGATTTTATAAGAATATTGTTTGAAGTAATTTCTGCTTTTGGGACAGTAGGTCTTTCTACAGGAATAACAACCTATCTCTCCACAATAAGCAAAATACTAATAATTTTTACTATGTTTATTGGCAGGTTAGGACCACTTACTTTAGCCTTGTCCTTGATAATTAATCGTCAAGTAGAGTCTATTCAATATCCCAAAGAGCAGGTAATGGTAGGATAAAATTGAATTATAAATTATATTCAAAAAGGAGAAATAAATATGAAACAATTTGTGGTATTTGGATTGGGTAGTTTTGGATCAGCAGTAGCTACTACACTGGTAGAGCTGGGACATGAAGTACTAGCTGTGGATAATGATGAAGAAAAGGTAGATCAATATAAGGATATACTAACTAAGGTGGTAAAAGTTGATATTACCGATGAAAAAGTATTGAAGGAATTGGGGGTAAAGAATTTCGATGCCGCTATTGTTAGTGTAGGACCAGACTTGGAATCAAGTATCTTAATAACCATTATGCTAAAAGAAATCGGTGTGAAACATGTTATTACTAAAGCCAATAGCGAACTACATGGAAGGGTATTAGAGAAAGTAGGCTCAGACCGAGTAATCTATCCAGAAAGAGATGAAGGAATGCGAATTGCCAGAAGTCTAATCATGCCTAATGTTAAAAATCAGATGGAATTATCCCCTCTTTATAGTCTTATTGAAATTGCTGCTCTGCCTGTTTTTTGTGAGAAAACCTTAGGAGAGTTAGATTTACCAGGGAAATATGGAGTAACTCTTTTAGCTATCCGTCGTGGTAATCAATTTACCTTTTCACCTACTGCCAAACATACAGTGTCAGAAAATGAAAATCTGATATTAGTGGGAGAAAACAAGAAAATTGACAAACTAATTACTAAATTCAAAGCTACTGAGAAAAAATAGCTGAATGAATCAATGATAGAGATGCAACTTATTTTATAGCCATTTCTTCTTTTTAAAGAAGAAAAACATTCCCAATCCGACGATAAACATAACAAAAAGGATAGCAGGGTAAGCCCATCTCCAGGATAGTTCGGGCATATATTGAAAGTTCATACCGTAAATACCAGCAATAAATGTTAAGGGGATAAAAATGGTGGCAATAATGGTCAATACCTTCATAACCTCATTCATTTTATTACTTATACTGGATAGATAGATATCCAATAAACCAGAGACCATATCTCTCAGAGCTTCTACCGTTTCAATTACTTGTATAGTATGGTCATAAACATCTCGTAAAAATATTCTGGTGTTTTCCTGAATCAAATTAGTCTCTTCTTTTTCCAATTTGTTGATTACTTCTCTTAAAGGCCAGACTGTATTCCTCAAAAAGATTAAATTTCTTTTACTTTGATGGATGATTTGAAGATTCTGGGCAGAAGGTAGACGTATAAGGGCATCTTCTAATGATTCTGTTTGGTCGCTTAATTTTTCTAGAATTAAAAAATATTGATCCACTATAGCGTCAATTAAGGCATAGATAAGATAATCAGAACCACTCTGTCTTATTTTACCAGTCATATTTCTAATTCTCTGGCGAACAGAATTGAAAACATCACCTTCTTTTTCCTGGAAAGAAAGCACAGTATTATTCATTAGAATAAGGCTAATATGTTCTATTATAGATTCCTGCTTTGTTTCATCCCAGTAAATCATCTTCAAAGCAACATAAATATAATTAGGGAAATATTCAATTTTGGGTCTCTGGGTTGTATTTAAAATACTTTCCAGGGTTAAAGGATGTATATGGAAATACTTTCCAATTTGTTCAATAAAATCTACTTGATGAATACCATCAATATTAATCCAGGTAATGGCAGGTCTTTTTTGATAGATAATACACTCTTCAATAGTTTCCAGTGTTTTTTCTTCCAGTTTATCAGGAGAGTAATTTATAACGGTAATTTTTGGTTTTTCCATTAATTTTTCACCGATATGTACCAGTGTACCGGGGCTTAACCCTGATAATTGGCTTCTTTTCTTAATAGATTTCATCAATTAATACTTCCTAAATATAAGCTTTAGTAAGGAACTCTCCTATTCGTTCTCCTTTTCCTGGACAGTAGTTACCTCTTTTTTTGTTTCTTCAATCTCCTTTTCCTGGGAAGCAGTAGCTCGATTTCTTTTGATGTTAGATAGAATGTTAAATAAAAAACTGGTTATTAATCCAGCGATAAAAGCTACTATTAAAATAAGAGCGAGGGAACTTTTAACCTGCCAAAAGAGAAAACTTACTGTAATGGGAACAGCATTTTGTAAAGCAAAAATGACTGCTAAAACCGCAATCAAAGCAGCAATTAACAGAAAAATCTGCACAATATCTATCCTTTCTTTTTATAATCAATATTTAAAATAAGAAAATTTAACATATATATTATTTATTGCCTTCTTTAGATAAAAAAACAATTTGAGTAGGATAAGCAAACTCTATAAATCTTTTTTCTAATTCCCCCTTTAGCATTAAATTAATTTCTTGTTGGATATTCATGTACTGAGTATAATCACGGCTATTTACATAATAAACTACTTCAAAATTAAGACTAAATTCTCCAAAGGAAGCAAAGTGTACTCTATCTAAGTTGGCTCCGTTTATCTGCTGGAATATTTCGCTTACTATATTTGGTATCTCTTTTAATTGTTCTGAAGAGGTTTGATAGGTAACTCCAAAATTAAACAATACTCTTCGTTTTTTCATACGTTTAAAATTACGTAAGCGTGAATTAACCAGATCAGTATTGGAAAAAACAATTTCTTCTCCCCCAAGACTTCTAATCCGGGTAGTTTTTATACCGATATTTTCAATTGTTCCTGAAAAATTATCAATATTTAAAAAATCACCAATCTCAAAGGGTCGATCAAAGAAGATAATAAAATAACTGAATAAATCACCTAAAATATTTTGAGATGCAAGGGCAATAGCGATACCACCAATACCAAGACCTGCTAGAAGTGCGGATACCTGTACTCCCAAGTTATCCAGTAAAATGATGAAAGCTATTGACCAGATTATGATTTTAAGAAATGTTTCTATCCCTCTGAGAGCAGTTATTCGGGTAGAGTCCCTTTCTTTTTTAATCCAATAGTTTTCTAAAAAATAAGAAAAGATAGACATGATAAATTTAACAATATAAAATATAAATAATGCAATAATAATTATATTAAAATATTTTTCTACAATAATAGGTATATTTAACTGATAAAAACTAAAGTAAAAGGCGGCAAAATAGAGTAGATTAATAAATGGTTTGATTCTATTCCTAAAGGCTTCAACAAAGCGGTCATCAATAGTAGTAGTCTTTTTACTTGCCAGAGTCCCTAATATTTTTATTAAAAAATTTTTAAGAATTACAATAGTCCATAGAGCTATTACAAATATCACTAAGGCTATAATATAATCAATTATGCGGTTATGAAAATAAACCTGTTGAAAGAAATTGTTAAACATTGTCTTTCTCCCTTAAGTATTTTTAGCTATATAGGATCGGAATTTAAAAAATTTCAATCCCATTTATGTTCTTTTTGGATAAGGATAGTTATCTACTCAGTACAATTTTCAAATAGAGTATCATTGTCTAATTTTAGATACCCTCAAGTGGAAGACTCCCCCTTGAATATCTGGTAAAGTTATGGATAGATTTGGTCAAATAGCAAATCGGCAATATCCTGTTTCAGATTCTTTAATATCTTATATTCTTCCAAGGCCATACTTCTTTCCTCCAGAGCCAGATATGCCATACCCAGTCCATAATGAGCATAGACATAATCTGGTTGAAGACGGATTGTTTCCTGAAAGGCTTTTTTGGCTTCTTCGTAATTTTCTAATTTACCATATACCCAACCCAGGGCATAGTAAGAATCGGTATCAACTGGATTCTTTTCTATTGCTTTTTGGAATGTTTCAACTGCTTTTAGGTATTCTTCTCTTTCACTATAAGCCCAACCTAAATTGTAATAAACATCTGGATAGTCGTAGTCTAAGAAAATGACTTTTTCGTAGGCTGCTATAGCTTTATCAAATTGTCTCTTCCAGTTGTAAAACCAGCCCAGATAGTAATAAGCATCAGTAAATTCTTCATTATACTTAATAGCTTTTTCCAGAGCTTCAATGGCTTGGTCAAAATTTTCAATTCCTTTCTGAATCATAGCAATCTGAAAATAAACCTGGTCAGCCTGTTCAGATAGATAATGAGCAGCTCTTTCTAAAGCATTAATAGCATCCTGGTCTTGTTCTAAAGAGCGATAAATCATTCCTAACTCATAATAAGCTTCTCCATAATCTGGTTTTAAATTCAATGACTGGTTTAACATCTCTATAGCTTTTTGGGTTGCACCTAATTGTTTATAACTTATTCCTAATCCATAATATGATAGGAAATCATTGGGTTTAAGCCTTAAAGACTGTTGAAAGGAGTCAATGGCCTGAACGAACTGTTCTAATTTTAAAAAGGTTAAACCAAGGCTATAATGCGCATTGGCAAATTCCGGATCCAGTCGAATTGTTTCCTTGAAAGTTTCCAGGGCGCTAGTATATTCTTCTAAATCCAGTTCAACGATGCCATGATAATAGTATGCTGAGAGATAATTTGGTTTCAAGTTAATAGCATTTTGATAATAACTTTTTGCTTTTTCCGGCTGACCGGTTAGGCGATAGATATTACCAATCTGAAAATGGGCTTCCGAATGATTAGGATTACTCTCCAATATTGATCGAAAAATATTCAACGCCTCATCATAATTTTTTTCAACCTCTAAAAGGTGGACTCCCTGAAAATAAGTATTTTCAGTTGTTTGGTTTTCAGACCAAGCTACTTCTGGACAGTAAATTATCAATAGAAAAATAAGCAGTTTAATCAAATAAATAGAAGGTGTTTCCATAAATCTTTTCATTTTTACCCCTATCTCCTGATTAAAGTTTCATTAATCAATGATTTGCTAATTTCTAAAAATATTATCAACAGTAAATTGCAGGGATATTTTCAGATATTTTTGTTTTTATTACTATCTATATCTTTTAATTCTGACTAATATAAAAGCAAATCAATAGCGCCTCACCAAATCAATAATTATATTATATTATATTTTATTATTTTTAGATATTATTTGGATACAATTTTAGGCAGAATTGTCAATTTTACTGCAACGGTGAAGCTTTCCGCTCTGTTTTTGAAGATTTTCTGCTTTTTGAAATAGTAATATATAGAGAAAAAAGCTGATGAAAATTGGTATAACTGTTAGTCTATAAGCATATACCAATCCAAATTTATCAGCAAACCAGCCAAAGATGGTAGGTGAAATAGTAGCTGACAATCCTTCAATAAAAAAACCAAAGCCAAAAAGACTACCCCTATTATAATATGAACTAACCATTGTCAACCAGGTATTCTGAGAAGGGAAGTAAATGCCCTCCATCAAACCAATTACTCCTACTAAGATTGCTACTAATAATGGTATACTGGAAAAGGTGAATAAAAGGATTAAAATAGTCATGGAGGCAGTAGAAGAAATAGCAAATTGCAGTGGTTTTTTCTGGTCAATTATCTGACAAATAAAAATGCTTCCGGTAAAAACTCCCAAAAAATAGATACTGAGAATCCAGGCAGAAGCACCTGGCTTTAATCCGATATAGGTAGTGGCATAGACAGGTAAAAAAGATGAGAATGCCTTAGTACCTAAACATAATATCCCTCTACTTAAAAAGAAAATTGTAAATAGGTTATGATGATTAGTTTTATTAATTACTGTTTTTACTTCCTGTTTTTCTTCTTTGATTTTAATGTAATACCATCCCAGTAATATTCCTGGTAGGGCAATAATAAAACAGGTTGTTCTCCACCCCCAGATCTGTACCAACCATCCGAATAATAGACTTATTATAATAAGACCAAGTGTCCCTGCAGCAGAAAAGAGACTCAAATCCCGGCCTTGTTTACCAGGTTTGGCTTTTTCCCCCACCATAGCAGTAGCCAGAGGATGAAAGGTAGCAACCGCAATTGCCATAAGTAGTAGGACAGAGATAATTAAGGGAATTTTGCTAATCCAGATTACACTTCCCAGTAATACTGAAGACATAATAAAACCTAGGGCAATAATTAAATGTTTATGACCAAAACGATCAGCGAATAAACCAGATACCAAGGAGAAAATAGAACGCAGTGCTTCGTAAAAGGTTAAAACAAGACCTGATTGAAAGTAAGTAAAGGAAAATTCCAATCGGAAGAAAGGTAATAATAAAGGGATAATATAATGATAGGCATCATTATAAGCATGTCCAAAGGCATTAATTTTTAGATATTGGATTTTTTTATTTACTACCATAATAAGAATTTTAATCTCAGATAATTTAGAAACATTCTTTTATAGCATACTACCTTATAAAAAAAATTCAAGTATTTTCACAATTATTATTGACAAATAGGAACTAATACTATATAGTAATACTTAGAATTATTATTGTTTTTATATGTGAACAACTTTTTAGGATAATAATAAACAGTGACCATAGCAACGATAAGGATTAAAATGTAGTAATAATATAGAAGGAAGGCGGTTGTAAAGGTGGAACAAACAGTATCTTTTTGTAAAGAAAAATTAGAGCAAAATGGTTTTAGAATTACCCCCCAACGTATTGGTATTTTTCGTTGCCTGGTAGAATCAAGAGATCATCCTTCTGCTGAAATGGTATATCAAAAGGTAAAAAAGGAGTTTCCCAACATATCTTTCGATACTGTTAATCGAACACTTCTTTGTTTATCAGAAAAAGGGCTGATTAGGATGGTGGAAAGCGGTTACGGTCCACGCCGTTTTGATGCTGATTTAAAAAATCATTACCATTTTCGTTGCTGTATATGTAAAAGAATTATCGATTTTGATTGTACGGAATATGATAATATTAAGGTCCCAGAAGATGTTATCAAAAGATTTAAAGTTTTTAGGCAGGAGATTATCCTGGAAGGTGTATGTCCCGACTGTATCCAAAAAAGAACAGTAAAGAAATAGTTCTATATGGGATTAGTAAATATATTGTTTAAAGAAAATTCATAAATATTATATAGCTATTTGAATAAACTTAAGATAAATTAAACAAAGGAGGTTTCCAAATATGGGAACAAAAGGAAGAGAAATTGTAGGAATGGATATCAATGAACTAGTGAAAGAACTAAATAAAGCACTGGCAGATGAGTGGTTAGCTTATTATCAATACTGGGTTGGAGCAAAAGTTGCCAAAGGACCTATGAGAGGTGCGGTAGTAGCAGAATTAGAGGAGCATGCTTCAGAAGAACTAGAGCATGCCGGGATGTTGGTTGAGCGCATACTGCAACTGGGAGGTACACCAATTCTAAGTCCAGAAGAATGGTATAAAGTCACCAATTGTGGTTATGAGAAACCGAGTGATCCAAATGTAAGAATACTGCTTAAACAAAACATTAAAGGTGAGCAGTGTGCAATTGATGTTTACCAGAAGTTGGCAAAAATGGTCAAAGAAAAGGATCCTATTACCTACCAGATGGTTTTGAGTATTTTAGAAGATGAAGTTGAACATGAAGAAGACTTAGAAGCCTTATCAGAAGATATGGGATTGCTATAAAATTAGAGAATAGTAAAGTAAATAAAAAATTATGGTTAATTTTCACAAAGGAAAAAAATTAAACTAGAAAATATAAATTAAATAAGAATATATTTAATAGTTGACCATGTGATTATTGATGCCAATAATATAAAAATACTAAGAAAAGACTACAAAGTAAAGGTTTTGAATGTTATGACTGGTTTTTATGTCATTAAAAAATGTAAAAGGAAGGAGATATGATAATGGCTCAAAAATATGAAATTTATAAATGTAAAATTTGTGGAAATGTAGTAGAAATCATGCATGGTGGTAAGGGTGAGTTGGTATGTTGTGGTGAGCCCATGAAATTGTTGGAAGAACAGACAGCAGAACAGGCTTATGAAAAACATGTTCCAGTGGTTGAAGATACTCCTAATGGAATTAAGGCTAAAGTTGGTTCAGTGCCTCATCCCATGGAAGAAAAACATTATATTGAATGGATACAGGTAATTACTGATAAAGGAGCCTGCAAAAAATTTTTAAAGCCCGGGGATGCACCTGAAGCAATATTTAAAGATGTCAAGGGTTGGAAAAAAGTAAGAGAATATTGCAACATACATGGATTGTGGAAATTTGATAAATAGAAAGTACTTGATGAAGGCAGGACTTTAGTCCTGCCTTTTTTTAATACTTATACTGATTATAGCCATAGCTATACTTATTTTATTTAAACCAATTGTTCTAGCTCAATCGGTAAGCAATCAGATATAAATTTATTCTGATCTTAGTTATTATCCGGAATATATTTCAGAAGTTGCTCAAAAAAATGCTCATCTTCTAGATATATATAAACTAAAAAATCGTTACTTATGTCCTGTTATCATATATATTCATGGTGGTACCTGGGTTCTGGGTGATAAGGGAGGATTAAACTATAAGGCTAAAACCTTTACCTTACACAATTATATCTATATAAGTATCAATTATCGACTATCACCGGATTATTCATTTCCGGCTCATGCCCAGGATGTGGCCAGGGCTTTTTCTTGGGTGAAAAATAACATTACTGGTTATGGTGATAATCCTGAATAAATTTATCTTCTAGGTCACTCAGCAGGTGGTCATCTGGCTGCTTTAATAACATTAGATGAACGTTATCTTGCCACGTTTGGTTTAGTTCCGTCGGATATTTCTGAAATCATTGGCCTTAATAGCGCGGCTTATTATTTGCCTTCTTTATTTACTGCTAAACCAGAAAATCAATACTTATTTTCCTGGATTTTTGGAGATAATCCAGAAGACTGGGAGACAGCATCTTCAGTTAACTACATCAGAGAAGACAAGATTATTCCGCCTTTTCTATTGCTGATGGCTGGTGATCGTGAGGTATCAGAGACAGTTAATAAGCCTTTTATCAGAGATTAGTAGATGCTGGTTATCAGGCTACCCTCTTTCAATCCAAAGAAAAAGATCATGTCTCTATTGATTTTGAATCAGTAAAAGAGTCTGATAGCCAGCTTCCCTTAAAATAGCTGCATAATCTTACCGTAGTTGATTTTCCACGAGTGCCATTGACATGAATTCTAATAGGAATATTTTTAATTCTTTTTTCATGGTAGTAGCTTTCCAGTATACCTAATATTAGAATTGAAACTGTCAGGAGAAGAGAAATGAACATAAAAAATTTACCTTGTTGGTACAATATTTTATCATAATGCTATCGGAAAGAGATTAAGTTGTAAAGTGATAAGAATTATAATGAATTTATTCTTGGAACGTTAAGGGAATCATAAATCAGAAAACTCGCTTTGCTCTGGAGCAAAGCGAGTTTGAAAGGAGGTATAAAAATGAAAAGAATTTTTAATGGTTTTTGTTTCTTTATCTTAAACCAGAGAATATTATAACACTGTTTTTATTTATGTCAAGGGCAAATATAAAATTTTTAAAAGATCAGTCTTTTTTCTCCTGAGATTCTTCAATAATTTCAGCATCAATAGTAGTTTGATGCTTATCTTGTTTATCAGTTCCAGTTTTTTTATTAGAAGTAGCCGATCCCTCTTCCAATGGTTCTAAAGGTATAATCAACCAGGCAATTATATAAGCGATTATTCCTCCCCCACCAAAAAAAATGGTAAGTACTGCTAATAATCTGATTATTGTAGAATCAACATTAAAATACTCGGCAATTCCTCCGCATACACCAGCAATTTTGCTGTCTTTTCGAGAACGATATAGTTTTTTCATACACTTACCTCCAATTTGATCTATCACACTGTAAATAAATCTTTGTCCTACATTATTAGAACCATAATAATAGAAATTTTATGAACTGACAAGTCCATGTAAGAATCTTTCACTGGTTTGGTAATCAGAGGTAGGATTAAGGTATTATTTAGCCTATCGTTTATTGAAAGCCAATGGAATTAAAAATGTTAAAATCAGATATCATAGAGGCAGATACTAAAAAATAACCTCTTTTGTGTTCATGTTATTTTTTCGATCGTTTAAATAGAATGATATACAGACCTAAAATAATCAGAAATGAAGGCCAGAGAAGGGGGAAGATTATTCGCATTAAAGGAGTATGGGCAGTTTCAGTAAGTAGCACGAAAATTCCAAAACCTATGATAACCAGACAGGTATAAAGAGGCCACCTTTGATGCCCAGAGTCCTGATCGGTTAGATGTCTGGTATGGATGAAATAGACGGGCAAAAAGGCCATTCCTACAAAAAAGAAGAATAAAGAACCCTCCAGTAAACCTAAATGGAAGATATCATTAATAAGGGTAAATAAGCCAACCATTATAATAATACAACCAGCAATTAAAAAGCCGATAGTTCCCTTTTGCTTAGTGCCACCTTTGTAGAAATAGGAAGCCAAAAATACCAATCCAATAGCTGGCAGGAACCACTGACTATTTATAAGCTGAAAATTAGAAAGAGTCCAAAGAACACCGATAATTACTAAAATAATACCAAAGAGAGTCTTTGCGTTCAATGATTTATCCTCCTATTTCAATAATTATTAACTTAGCAATCCTTTGATAATCAAATCTGTTGCTGCCTCTTCGCTTAAACCTCGAGCCATCAGGGTTTGTAATTGCTTAGAATCAACGCTCCCCAGGGCTGCTTCATGTGTAATATGAGCTTTGGGGTGATTTACCTCTACAATGGGTATGGCACTAACGATGCCATTGTCTTTAATGATTTCAGTGCAATCCACATGTCCTCGAGCATAGGCTGCCGATGCTGTTAATTTATTATATACTTCAGCTCTGGTATTACCAGTAGCTGCTACTCGGGAACTTAAAAAACCACGCGCTCTTTCCCCAATTAGATGACCAATTTCTTTTATCATAATCTGGTCATCACCTTTACCACTGATACGGGTAATCATTTCTAAAACACTATCAGCTTCACAGGAAGCTTCGTAATTAATATCAATCAAACCGGCACGACCTTTAATTAATTCAAATTCCGAGTAAAAGCGGGCACTTTCTGACAGTAGAATTTTGGCATGTGGGTAAACCTTAACTCCACCGTGAAAACCATGAACGTGCCTTTCCAGATAACGATAGCGGGCATTTTTACCTACTTTAATAGTACCATCCATAATATGCTGTATATCAACGGCATTAGGAAAGGCACAATGAGCCAGGAAAGAGGCTGAAGCATTCTCTTGAATCTCATTTTTTATTATCATTTTCTGAATGCCTTCTTCTGGTATCATTCCAAAACACATATGTACTGGTTTATCAATTTTTACATTCTTTTCTACTATTGTATTTACCTCTATATGATCTTTAAATTCTTTGACATCAACCTTTAAACCAGGTAAAAGATGGGACTGAATTACCTTGTGATGATGAATGAAAATATGAGCAATATCAGGTTGTTTAAAAATATCATCAGTTTCTGTAATTCGAGATAATTCTCTGGTTAAATCGTTTTTATCCAAGTTGTACTCCTTCTTCCTCAGGAATATTTTTATGTTTACAGGGTAAGCATTTGTTTTTAAAATATGGAATTACTTTTTTAGCCACATCCTTCTTTAGTATTTCTCCATTACAAAAGATAAAAGCATGATCAGCCTGTTTTAATACTGCTAAACTATGGGTAATCAGTATAATAGTCCTCTTCTTTTTTCTCTGTTCTTTTATGACCTCGAACATTTTATCCAAGGTTTCTACGTCTATTCCTGAATCAGGTTCATCCAACAATACCAAATCTGGATCCATAGCTAAAATAGATGCTAACTCTACTTTTTTTCTTTCTCCCCCACTCAAGGTCTTATCCACTGCACGATTGGCATACTCATCAGGATCAAGTCCCACTCTTTCCAATTGTTCATGGATAAAATCATTATTCTTATTACCAGCTGCTGCTTTTAAAAAATCTCTGATAAGCAATCCCTCGTAACGGGCAGGTTCCTGCCAGCCAAAGGTGATACCCATTCTGGCGCGTTCATCAATACTGAGCTTACTGATATTCTTACCTTTAAATTGTATACTACCACTATAGTGTCGATAGCCTTCCAATCCCATTATAGCGGAAGCTAATGTTGATTTACCAGCACCATTGGGACCCACAATAGCATGCACATAACCTTCCCAGACTTCCATATTAATATTTTTCAAGATATTTCTCCCATTTAGGGAGAGAGACAAATCTTTTACTTCCAATATATTTTTCATACGGTAATTACCACTTCTTTCCGGTTGTAATTAAAAAATATTTTTTTATTTTAGGTATTAAAATATAACATATTTATTACTATAATAGCAACTCATTTTATTTAACAACTTCTAGTAATATAGAAGAAATAATTGTTCCTATATTCAATTAATAAATAGAATAATATTAATACCAGGTTTTGCTGAGAATGCATTGATGGTGAACAGTTCATTTGCCTAAAAATTGTATTTTATATATAATTAAATTGTGAAGTTATTATGAATTAGTTAAAAAGCATAATTCATTTAGTAAATATGTTATTTTAGAATCTATACTTTAGACTTCCCAATAATTAATTTAGTGTTACTAATTCTTCTTAATTAATCCAAAAGATGAATGGTTAGTTATGTTGAAAAACGATTCTTTAGATAATTTTTTAAAACAGAATTCGGAAATTGATTTAAGTGTTAAGACTGTTACTAGTGATAAAGTATATTCAATTTTAAGTAAAGCTATTTTCCGAGGGGAATTAAAGCCTGGCCAGCGATTGGTAGAATCAAAATTAGCTAAACTAATGAAAGTAAGCCGAACACCAATAAGGGAAGCAATTATCGAGTTAGAACAGAAAGGTTTAGTCGTATCTTCTCCACCCAAAGGAGTAAGAGTTGCTCCTCTTCCTACCAAAGAAGCATTGAATGAGTTTTACGATATAAGTAGTGTATTAAGAGGATTAGCGGTTAGAAAAGCAATAGATAATAATTATATAACCAAAATGGAGATAAGGCAATTAGAAGAAATCATTACTGAGAGCGAGCTTTTTTTAAAGGAAGGATCCTTAAGGAACATTGCCAATTTAAATATAAGGTTTCATAATATAATAGAGGAATGTAGTAGAAGTAAAGAATTAATTAATATCATAGATAATTTGTATAAAAAGTCCAGAGAACGGTTTTCAGAAATTATATCTAAAGCAGATAGACAAAAAAAATCAATTGAGGAACATAAGAAGATAGTAAAGGCAATTATTGAGAAAGATGCAATATTAGCAGAAAATTTAATGAGAGAGCATATTATTAATGGAAAAGAATCTCTTATTAAGGAGTTTGAGTTGAGAGAAAGTTCTTCATGAATGAAGAGTAATTAAATTGATATAATTATTAAAACATAATAGATTACTTTATAAAATTTACTTCAGAAGTCAATCAATAAATTAAAATCCTTTCTTTATTAAATTAATATTCTACCAACCTAAAATTTCTAAAATCCTATTAAAATAGAAGATTTTTAAAAATATTTTACTTTTCCCATTTGTATTATATAATAATTCTAATATATAATTATGGTATACAGTATACTATAATTAAAAATGAAATTAAATAACCATTTGTCTTAATATTTTCCATATCTAGAAATTCTTTTTGAATATAAATATATTCCTAAAAACTCCAACTAATAATATCATTAAAAAATAATAAGAAAGGAGGTGAAAAAATGAATAATAGGTTAAGAATAACAGCCAGTATTTTAATAATTACAGTTTTGATGATCAGCATTCTGTTTGTATCGGTATGTTCTGCTCAACAATATGATTTATTAGTGATGTCTTCGGTTATTGGTGGTATTGGTTTCCAGTATTCTTCGGGTGTAGCAAGAGTCATTGGTTTAGTATTGCCTGATGCTAGAGTAACAATGGAAGCAACTCCAGGATATATTGATAATGCTAAAAGATTATATGCAGGATTTGGTGATTTGGGTATTGTATCTCATGACACTGCTCGAGAAGTATATTTACAGGAAGGAGCTTTTGCAGGAAAAGGAACCCCTCTTCTGACTATTGCACCTATTCATATTCTATATTGGAACCTTATTGTTAATGAAGATAATCCCATCAAAACTATCTGGGATCTAGAAGGAAAAAGGGTTAATCTTCAGCCTAAGGGATCATCTGCTGAGTCGACTGCTACAACTTTATTTGAAGCCATCAATATCAATATCATACCATCATATTACCGACATACAGAAGCTGCAGAGATGATGAGATCAGGAACAATTGATTCTCACTGGCAGGGTGGTTCTAATCCTACCTGGATGGAATATTCGGTAAGAAAACCGGTCCGAGTTATTGAATTCAGTGACGAGGATGTTACTAAAATTCGTGAAAAATTACCTTTCCTTAGTAAAGTAAGCTTTCCTGCTGGCGATTATTATGAAGGCTCAGAGAATGTTCAGGTAGTAGGAACATGGGCATTATTAATGTGTCGAGAAGATTTATCGGACGATGTTGTATATGAGATTACCAAGGGATTATATGAGCATAAGGATCTTATGTTAGCTGCCCATCCGGGCGCTGCAGATATGGGCTTGGATAAGGTCCTGGATTCTACCGTTCCTTATCATCCTGGTGCAATTAAATATTATACCGAAAATAGTGTTCAAATACCGACAGAATTAACTCCATAAAACAGCTTATTAAGGAATAGGGATTATCAGTCTCCCTATCAAAAATAGGGGGACTGATAATAATTATAATTGTTGTATTACCGTATCATTTAAAGAAAGCAGGAAGATATGACAGAATATAATGGAGAAGAAAAAAATAATAAGCTAAGTTCACCAATAAGTAGTTATACACAGCTAATGGCTATATTAATGTCAATTTTTCACCTATATACTGCCGGTACCATACCATATGATGTATTTGTGCAACGGTCTGTTCACTTAATGTTTGTTTTTTCTATGATTTTTTTATTACATCCTTGGAATAAGAAAAAAGCTAGCCTGATAGATATAATTTTTACTATTTTAGGTATGTTAAGTTGCATCTATATATTTGTAAACTATATAAGTATTTCCATGCAGAGTGGATTATCTATTGGTGTTCAGTATTTAATAGGCATCATGGTTGTTATATTGATTCTAGAAGCATGTCGAAGGGCAATAGGTATGGCATTACCGATTCTAGCAATTATCTTTATCTTATATGCCCGCTTTGGTAGTTACATCCCGGGGATATGGGGACACCGAGGATTAAGTATAGAAAGAATATTTGGTTTTCTCTATCTTACTTCAGATGGAATCTGGAGCATACCATTAGGGGTTTCCGCTACTACTGTAGTAATGTTTGTTATTTTTGGCCAATTCTTAAGCGAGGCAGGGGTAGGGGAATTTTTTATGGATTTTTCACAAGCCATTGCCGGTAGAATGATAGGCGGAAGAGCCCAGGTTGCAGTTATTAGTAGTGCTTTATTTGGTACTATTAGTGGTAGCTCAACTGCTAACGTTGCTACCACGGGTTCATTTACTATCCCGCTTATGAAAAGCTCAGGATATAAACCGGAATTTGCTGGTGCAGTAGAAGCTGTTGCTTCAACCGGGGGGCAAATTATGCCACCGGTTATGGGCGCGGGAGCTTTTATTATGGCTGAAATGCTGGGAATGAGATATTTTGCGATATGTAAGGCGGCTGCTATACCAGCTATATTATATTTTGCCAGTGTATTTTTATGTGTAAGGTTTCGTACCCTGTTGATGGGCTTAAAGATGGAAAAGTCAGCTATAAATTTGAAAAAAGTTTTTTTAAGAAATGGACATTTAATAATACCTCTCATTGTTATTATTTATTATATAGTTCAGGGATTCTCTCCTATGAGAGCTGCGTTCTATGGGGTTATCTCAACAGTTGTTATTAGTTTTGTTAATAAGGAGATTAGAAAAAATCCCAAGGTATTTGTAAAAGCACTGGAATATGGAGCAAAAAATACCATAGGAGTGGCTATTGCCTGCGCTTGTGCTGGGATAGTATTGGGAATTGTCTCAATGACTGGTTTAGGAATTAAAATGACTACAGTTATTTTAGCTATGAGTGGAGGTAATATTTTTTATGCTCTATTATTAGCAATGGTAGGAAGTATTATTCTGGGAATGGGTCTACCTACCGCAGTTGCTTATATCATTGCTGCAATTGTTGCCTGCCCAGCTTTAATTGAGTTGGGCTTACTTCCTTTAGCAGCACATATGTTTGTCTTTTATTTTGCTATTTTGGGTACTATTACCCCACCTGTTTGTTTATCTGTATATGTAGCATCAGGAATAGCCCAATCTAATTGGTTAAAGACTGCTTACTATGCCATGATGATGGCTTTACCAGGGTTCATTATTCCCTATGTATTCGTTAATGATTATTCAATTCTATTCATAGGGACGGCATCTCATATTTTAAGGACCTTCATTACAGCTTTAATCGGGATATTTGCCCTGGCTATAGCTTTGATGGGTTATTTCCTAACCCGGATTAATCTTCTGGAGAGAATTATATTAATAATTGCTGCTATTCTTCTTATCTTTCCCAATTTTAAAATAAGCTTAGGAGGAATTGTATTACTGATTTTAGTCTATTTCTATCAAAGAATTAAAAGAAGAGAAGAAGTTAGTCAGTTTTCTGAAATAGAGGCGTAATAAAATCAGATTAAACTTTAATTTATTGGAGAATATCAAATGGGCTCATTTATAAGAAGTAAAGAAAAATTTATAGAAATATTTGATAGAATTGATCGTTTAGTTAATCTAGATATACCAGGGAGAGGAGTAATTCATTTATTATTTCAATGGGCAAGAAATAAAGTAGGATATCCTTTAATTATGCTGGCAAGTCAGGAATTAGATAAAATTATAACTAAGGGAGATACTATCTTTATAGCTACAGGTTGGCCGGATAGACCAGAGATAACGCCTGATATTGCCGAAACTGATGGTCCACCTGGTGCAGCATCTTTAGCCCGGGCTATTAACAGAGCCTATCATGCCATACCTATCATTTTTATTGAAGACAATCTGGTTCAGGGAATGACTACAGTAGTCAATGCAGCAGGATTAAAAGTGTTGTCACCTTCCCAAGCAATAGAAACACCAGCATATCATGCTCCTATTAATTCAGCTTCAGTTCTTTCATTTCCCATCGAAAAGGAAATAGCGTTAAAGAAAGCTGCTGATCTTATCAAAAAATACCATCCCAAAGCAGTAATCACTATTGAAAAGGGAGGTATGAATAAAAAAGAAATAATTCATACCAGCAGGGGAGTCGATTCAAGCAAGTATATGGCAAAAATAGATTATCTGGTTCAGGAAGCAATAAAAAATAATATTACCACTATTGGTATAGGAGATGGAGGAAATGAGATTGGAATGGGTTGTATTCAGGAGGAAATCAGAAAAAATCTTCCTTTTGGTAATAAGTGCAAATGTCTTTGTCAAGCAGGAATAGCACCATCAACAAAGACTGACTTTTTAATCACAGCAGCAATATCAAACTGGGGAGCATATGGATTGGCAGCAGGAATTGCTTTATTAAAGAATGATGTTGATATTTTTCATAATAGCGAGATAGAGAAAAGGGTATTACAAAAGGCAGCTGATGCTGGTTTTATTGACGGAATTAATGGTTATACTGAACCAGGTGCTGATGGATTACCAGCGAGTGTCCATGAATCGTTTGTAGATGTTTTGAGAGAATTAATAAAAAAGGGAATCAATCAATTAAAAATTTAGAAAATATTGGTTAGTAGGAGCAATAAAATTGGTTAAAAGGAAGATTTTGGTTCAGAATGTCCAATGACAATATAAAAAATAACTAATATAAACACTATGATTGCTTAAGAAAATAATAAGATGTTCTGGGCAACTATTCTTTTTATAATAAACAATTAAGTCTCTTTGCTTGTGATGAGTAATTTGACTGAAAAAAGAAATATTATTATAATTATTATATAGTATACAGTATACCGTATACTTATCTTTATTAGATAAAATTAAGATTATTAAAAATATAAAAATAATAAATTAATAGCTATTGTTAAGGAGTATATGAATGAATATTAAGACCATTACTATTTGTGGAAGCGGTAATGCAGCTCATGCCATGATTCCAATTATCAAAAGTAACTTTAACTGTCAAATTAATCTTTTTTTTCGTTATCAGCATAAAGTTGATATTTTTCAAAGGATAATTGATGAAAGAAGAGTTATAACTGCAGTACAAGGTAAAGAAGAATTATATGGGAGGCCGGATAAAGTAAGTAGATTTCCAGAAGAAGTATGCCAGGATGCTGATTTGATACTTTTGCCTTTGCCAGCATTTGCTCAAGAATCGGTTTTATTACAAATAATCCCATTTTTAAAGAATGAAGTAATTATAGGATCAATACCGGCCAGAGGTGGTTTTGAATATTCTTTATTGAAAATTTTAAAGAGTGTTACTGATAAAAGAATAAAATTTTTTGGTTTACAAACGCTTCCCTGGGCTTGTCGAACCAGAGAATATGCCAGCAAAGTGGATATTTTGGGAAAAAAAGACATAGTAGGATTAGCAGCCTTGCCCCGGGAAGCTACCTTAGAATTATCAGAAATACTGACTCTTTTATTAAAAATTAAAATGGAGTCCATCCCCAATATGTTGACTCTTACTTTAGCTAATATCGGTCAGATTGTACACCCTGGAATTATGTATGGACTTTTCAAAGGAAATGAAAATAGAAAATATAAAAAAGAAGAAATTCCCCTCTTTTATCAAGGAGTTACCAGTGATATTGCTAAAACACTTGCCAATATGAGCAATGATATGCTTACCTTAACCAGGAAACTGCAAAATAGATTTAAAAATATAGACTTGACAAAAGTATTAAGCTTAGAGGATTGGCTTATATCTTCTTATAAAAATTCAATTGTAGATGGCCGTACTTTAGAAACCTGTTTTGTTACCAATCAAGCTTATCAAGGTTTATATGCGCCTATGAAAAATTTAGAAAATGGTTATTATAAACCAGACTTTCAATCACGTTATCTCACTGAGGATGTGCCTTTTGGATTAATAGTTTCTAAAGCAATTGCTTTGCTAGCACAAGTAGATACTCCCACCATTGATGAAGTTATTATTACAGTCAGCAAGTGGATGAAAAAAGAATATTTAGTCCACGGTGATGTGAAGGGGAGAGATATATCTGAAACAAGAATTCCTCAGAATTATGATCTTAACAACTTAGAACAGATTATTAATTTATAAAATATCCCTATATTGGAAAAGGAGAGATTGAAAAGTGGATAAATCGAATAAAAAAAGAAGAGTATTAAACTGTTCCATAGACCCCTGTGTGCATACCTTAGGGGTAGAAAGATTTGCTGAGTGGCTGGAGAGTAAAGGAATTGGTTATATTGCCATCAAATTAGGACCAGCTGTATCTATTGATGAATTGATAGATAAAATTAGAGAGTCAAAAGCAGAAGTGGTCACCTTTAGTTATCGCCTGGGAGATTTGCATGTTGATGAAATTATCGCAGAGTTGATAGAAAAAGTATATAAATATGGCTTGCAGCCAGAAAAAAGTGGAATAAGGTATTGTTTTGGTGGATTAAGACCCGCAGCTAATTTAGTCAGAGCAATGACCGGCTTACCCATACTGGAGGATAGATTCTCTCCTCCTGAAGATAGACATTTTAATCTGGAAAAGATTGCTCAAGAATATAAGAATAAAGAAAAATTCCAGCGATTTTTCGAAATGGTGGTTGATGATTATGTAACAATAGATGAGTTAGAATATTTTGCTCAGAAAAAAATAAGAGTTGCCAGAGAGAAAATAAAATGGTCTGATGACTTATTAGAAAGGATAAAGCAGGTACGTCAATTAGAAAATAGACCAATCATCAGGGCTCATATTGGTGCAGCTGCCGAAACAATAGAGCCAACAGTAGAGGGAACCAGAAAAATAAGTGAAGCAGGAGCTCTGGAGATTGTATCTTTAGCCCCGGATCAGGCCAGTCAGGCATTTTTAGCTAAATTTGTCAGGGGAGAAGAAGACCCGGCAAAATATCGTAAAGGAGAAGGTGGTGCACCGATTCGGAGTAAAGAAGATTTAAGCAGGTTAAAAGAGGCAACTCAATGTGGAAATTACCCTATGATTAGAATTTACTCCGGTACTGATGAGTTAGTAGAGTTAGCCAAAATATTTGAGGAAACTTTACATATGCCGTTCCCAGCAGTGCCTGTATTCTTTTATAACCGTTTAGATGGACGAGGTCCTCTTTCCATTCTGGATGGAATTAATGAACATTTTAATACCATGCGCTGGTGGGCTTCCATAAACAAACCACTGGAGATAAATGATCCCCATCAATGGCAGCTCCGAAGATGTTCAGATGAAATGTATGTTACAGACCACATACTATGTGGGATTATTGCTCTGAAAATGGGTATAAAGAATTATGTGATGCAATTAATGTTTGATTTGCCTCCTGAAATAAATCCCAGATACGATTTAGCGAAAATGAAGGCAGCTTTTGAATTAATTGAACCATTAACCAGACATTTTGATTTTAGTATTACTAAAGAAACTCGAGGAGGGCTTTCCAGCTTTCCACCCAATCTAGATAAGGCAAAAAGCCACCTTGCCATGACCACTTACTGGCAGATGTTTATGGACCCTGATATTATCCATGTGGTTAGCTACTGTGAAGCACATCATGATGCTAAGGCAGAAGACATTATTGCTAGCTGTGATATTACCAAACAGACTGTCGAAGAGTATTATCGCACGCCTCTTCCTGAGATCTGGCAGCTTCCCGATGTAATATCTCGGAAGGAAGAGTTAAAGAAAGGAGCTATGTATAATATCTTACATTTAGCTTTAATGGGAGGATATGAAGGTAAAATAAATTTAGAAAACTTTTTTGAATATACAGTTTATCCAGGAGAAGCTGCCAAAAGGGAAAATGTTGCCGATAGAGAAAAGAACTATGAAACAATGTTACTGGATTTAATTGATGAAAAGAATTACCCTTCTGGGCAATGTGACCTAATTAGTGCTGATAACCTGGATTTAGCGTTACAGGTTGGTTTATTCCAGGCACCCCAGGTAACAGTGATAGATAAACGCTATGAGTTAGCAGGAATGTGTAAGACTAAAATTATTGATGGAACTTGTCGAATTGATGAATTTTGTTTGCAAAAGGTAAAAGATGAAATTGAAAGAGTTGATAAGGTTAGAGAACGATTCCCCTGGTATTTCTATAAAGATGTTAGCCAGACTGATGAATTATCAATAGTAGCAGAATCAAAGGATGCTATCGTTGAAGACCATCTCCTCTTATCATTTAGAGACCAATTAGGATTAAAAGATTTACAGGATAAAAAAATATTGGCGGTAGATTTTGGTAGTACTTACACTAAAATTGCTATCTTTAATACCAATTCAGATGCAGTGGATTTACGTTACATTCCAACTACAGTTGACGATATTCGTGAAGGTTTAGCGAATGGTTTAGGGTGTCTTGACAAATGTAGGAAAGAAGGAAACTGGGGACCTTTACGTGAGATGATGAATGAATTTGATATAAAACTTCCCTGCAGCAGTGCAAAAGGTGGTTTAAAAATGGCTACTGTTGCTTCTACTGAAAGAGAAAGTGGATTTGCTGCTGATCTCGCAGCTCTGACTGCAGGGGCAAAACTTCTCAATAGTTATGACGGAAAATTATCTTTAGAAGAAGCTCGGGCAATTTATTTAGAAGATGGCCCGGAAATTATTCTCTTAAGTGGTGGAGTGAATGAAGGTGGAGATACGGAAACTGTATTACACAATGCTAAGATATTAGCTGAAACTGCAAAATTAGCAACCTATGCTAAATATGGAATACCGATAATTTATGCTGGGAATGAAGATGTTACTGAGGAAATACTGGATATTTTCCATAGTCATAATATTGATGTAAGGGCAACTGGCAATATTATGCCTGAAGTTAACAGGTATAATATTGATGTAGTAAATGAAGCAATACGAGAACTCTTTCAAACTGTTGTTATCCGAGGTAAGGGATTTGATGTGGTAGAAGAGTATATGAGTACAAAATTCATACCAACTCCCCGAGCAGCCTTCTTAGGAATTAATTTATTAGCTCGCGGTTATGGTGAAGAAGAAGGGATCGGGAATATCGTGGCTTTAGATATTGGTGGTTGTACTACTGACTTTTTTGCCAATGTACATTCTAATCCCCTATATCATTATCCCTGGGATGATCCTAAGAAAAAAGTTAAAAGAACTATACTAAAAACTCCCAATTACCCTTTGGCTTATCGGAGAGTAGAAGGTAAATATGGATTAGCTTATAACGCAGAAAATTTAATGGAACTGGAAAAATTTAAAAATGGTTCAGTAGAAAAGGAAATCAGCGATTTGTTTAACCAGAAATATCCTGATTTTCAGGGGAATGGCGACCATATGGATCGATTTTTGGTTTATAAAGAACAAAAATGGTTGATCAAGCTAAAGGAATATTTAAAATGGATTCACGATAATCCACATATTATGCCCACTACAGAAGAGGAAAACTTCATCAGAAGCGTTCTGGCTAAGGAAACTTTAGCAGTAGCTACTGCTAATAATGTAGGGCATGTCAAAGAAACTGATGTTTATTTCTTGCAAGAAGGAGTCAATTTCTTCACTCAGGATTGCACACTGGTAATAGTTGGTGGAACAGTGCATCATAAATGTAAGGAAAACAAAGATTATCTTATAGAAGATCTTAAGATGATTGTAAAGGGAGCCCTTTTCAACCCGAAAGAGTATACCATTTTGAGACCAAACCATAAACTATTATTGGATGCTTCTTATATTTTATCAACAGTTGGAGGTCTATACGGAAGAATTGACCCTGAAAAAGCCATTCGCATTATGAAGAAAAATTTTGTACCTTTAGACCTATAAAATAGAAAGGTAAAAGATATGACAATACAAATTGATAAAGGTAAGATATGGAATAGAAACAGTATCTTATTTTGGGGTGCTTTGATTTTTTCAATTGCTCAGTTAGTTCTGCCTATTTTTGCATCTTTAATAGACTTACAGTTAAGAGCAATTCATATTATTTTAGGTATTTCTCTCGCCTCATTAGCTTACCCTTACGGGAAAGCTGACCAGGAAAATAAAAAAATATCCTTATGGGATTTATTTTTAATCGCAATAGTCATCATAGCCAATGTCAATACTTTCTTAAAAGTTATGCAGATTTACATGATTCCTGGAAGTGCATCAACTTTTGATCTCATTATTGGCTCTCTGTTAATTTTAGTTATCCTTGATGCTGCACGAAGATCTGTAGGATGGGCTATACCCATATTTGTTGGAATTCTATTTCTATATGTCTTGATTGGTCCAAAAATGACAGGGATATGGAGGTTACCAGGTTTATCCTGGAAGTTTGTCATTAATTCGGTCTATTTTTCTGCACTGGGAATTTATGGAAGTATTACCGGAATGTCTGCAACTTTTATTGCCATGTTTATCATTTTTGGTGCCCTTATTTCAGGAGCAGGGGGAGGGAAAACTTTTATTGATATTGCTCTTGCTTTAACCGGAAAATATAGAGGTGGACCGGCGAAAACGGCTGTGGTAGCAAGCGCACTTTTTGGCAGTATCTCAGGTAGTGGCGTAGCTAATGTTTCTGTTACCGGTAATTATACGATTCCTTTAATGAAAAGATTGGGCTATAATCCTGATTTTGCAGCAGGAGTCGAAGCCATTGCTTCAACGGGAGGTGGTATTACCCCACCTATTATGAGTGTTTCGGCTTTTATCATGGCAGAGTTTTTAGGGCTTCCCTACTTAAAAGTAATCGCTTATGCCTTAATACCCTGTCTGCTTTATTATACTGGAATCTTTGCCGGAGTACATTTTGAGACGGTACGTTACGGTTTATCCGCTGTGCCCAAAAGTGAAATTCCCAGTTGGCAGAGTATTTTAAAATTCAAGAGGCTTGCCTCGTTAATTATTCCTACAGGTGTTCTATTATATTTTATTGCTATAGGGAGAGCCCTGGTTTTTGCAGGCTTTTATGCTTGTATAGCAGTTATTGTAGTATTTTTACTTTCTGATCTATCCTGGGTTGGAATAAAAAAAACCTTGATCACCATAGGAAACGGCTTGAGTGAAGGTGGCATAGGGCTGTCAAAAATTGTTCCCATATTAGTGGCAGTAAATATTTTGGTTAATATGATTGGGATTACTGGTATAGCACCAAAATTAAGCGGACTAATTTTGGAGGTAGGAGGAAATAATTTATTCTTGGCACTTTTTATTGCAACAATTATCCCATTCATTTTAGGGACCTCTCTGCCCGTAGTCCCCACTTATATACTGTCACTTTCCATACTTGCCCCGTCACTTATAAGATTAGGAATTGATCAGATAGCCTTACATTTGTTCTTTATTTACTGGGCGATTTTAGGTGGAGTAACCCCTCCTACCTGTACTCAAGCCATTGTTGCAGCCGGTATTGCTAAAAGCAATTGGTTTAAAACTGCCTTAGTGGCAGTAAAACTTGGTATCGTAGCTTTTATTATACCTTATTTTTTTGTTCTTAATCCTGCTCTGGTAGGTCGTAGCGATGTTTGGAGCGTTACAACATATACAATAAGTGCCTTTTTTGGAGCACTTTTACTTGCTTATGGATTTTTTGGTCGGATTAAAAGTCATTTAAACTTGGTCCCTCGGGTTTTATATATTGGAAGTGGTTTTTTACTTATGTGTCCCGAACATATCCTATCTATTATAGGTGCAATGATTGCTTTGCCAGTTTTCTTATACCAATATTTAGTCATCAATAGATTTGAAATTGCAGAAGCGAAATTGCATAAAAAATAATTTTCTAGTTAAATTTCCCAATATTTACTGATTTTTTTCAACAAATGTCCAGTAGAATATTGGGGAAAATGATAAGAAGAAAGGAGGTGAAAAAAATGAAAAATAATAAATGGAATGGAGTAGTCTTTGTACTTGCCCTAATCTTGTTGTTTGGAATAGCCACAGGATATGTTACAGCTCAGGAAACTGTCTACCTAAATATGGGTAGTACTTCTTCAACATCCGGATTATACGCCTGGTGTGTTGGTACCGCTTCAGTGATTAATAGGGCTGATAACAACATCATTACTACAGTAATTGAGAGCGGAGCTGCTCTTGATAATTTGAGACGAATTAGAGATGGTGTTTTTGACTTTGGCTTATGCGTAGATTCTGCTTCCGCAATGCAGTTATACAAAGGCATAAGTACTTTTGAGGGAGAAGGTTGGGAGCCAATAAGATGGCTGTTCTTGAGAAATGCAATTGTCAACAGAGTTTATGTCCGAGCTGATTCCGGGATAAAAACTTTTACAGATTTAGGAGGGAAGAAATTTTCTCCGGGTATTCCGGGTGCCTCTTCTACGAATAATTTTATCAATTTTGATAAAGTCGTAGGAAGCGGTATTGATCTAGTACCGGCCACACTGGGAGATGCTATTAACTTATTTACTCAAGGCAATATTGTTGGATTGCAGAAATCAAGCGGTTTAACTGCCCTAGATTCTTCTTTAATTGAAGTCAATTTAAGAAACCCTTTAGCAGCTATCGGCTATAGTGAAGATGATATGAAAAAGATAAGAGCAGAATATCCCTATATCCTTTTCTTTGAAACACCGGCAGGCAGTATTTTAGAGCTTCCCGATAATCCTATGATCATGGAAGAAGGGCAGGTAGTAGGAGCAGTTGCTTCTTCTAATTTACCCGAAGAAGTTGGTTATGAAATTGTGAAGGCTTATGTAGAAGGGTTTGAAGAGGTTGCAGCAGCATATCCGGGGATAAAGGGATGGGATCCCATTAGTGATGTCTTTAAGTTAGTGGCACCGGGCGGTGAAATCCCGATTCATGCCGGGCTTTACAAGTATTGTTTGGAAAAGGGAATTGAAGTGCCGGAACGTTTTATTCCCCCAGAGAGTAAATAGCAACAAAGAATATAAGGTATTAGAGAGAATTACTTTATATATGATTGCATTGGGAGGTGATGAAAAATGAGATTTCTGAAGAAATTAAGCATTCTACTCATTGTAGTAGTTTTGATGACAGCAGTATTCTCTGTTGGAATGATTTGTGCTTCAGAGAAGCAGGAACCCAGTTTTGTGGTGACACCTATCAGTGGTGAGCCTGGGACTAAGTTAATTTTTTATGGTGCCGGATTTGTTCCGGGGGAAAAAGTAAAGGTAATTATGACAGTAGATGAAGTTCCCTATGCTTTTGCTGTAGCAGGTACTGGAGGATTTGTAACCGTTAATGAAAATGGTGCCTTCAAACTTCAACCTGCAGGAGGAATTCCAACAGTCATGCTTAAACCTGGTATCTATACGATTGAAGCTATCGGAGACAAAGGTTCTAGGGCTACTACTCCTTTGGAGGTTTTAGAGAAGAAATAGTTGAAGGTTATAACTGGGTAATAAATAATACTATTAATATATTACAAAGACGGCTTAAAAAGAGCCGTCTTTGTAATAGGGTTAAGGAGGAAGAGGTGATAAAGAAATTATCAGTAATGGTTTCCACCGGAAATCTGGGGGATAATATCATTGAAAAGACCTCGTTTAACCGGGGAATTAAACGTGACATTGATTATTTAGCTGCTGATGCGGGAACAGCTGATGCTGGACCAACTTTCCTGGGAGCTGATATGCCCCATAATCCGGTTAAATGGGAAGAACATGATCTTGAATTATTGCTTATAGCAGCAAGAAAACGTAATATTCCGATGATTATTGGTTCGTGTAGCACAACAGGAACCGATAGAGCAGTTAACCTGTATGCTGAAATAGTCAAGTCTTTGTCCTTAAAACATAAACTAAAACCCTTTAAAATGGCTTGTATTTATTCACAAATGAATCAAGATGAGTTAAAAAGACGCATAAACTACCCTCCCATCGAGCCCTTAGGTGCAGAAAAACCCTTGACCTTAAAGGATATTCGTAATACCAGTCATATCACGGCCAGTATGGGTGTTGAACAGATTATCTATGCGCTGAAAAATGATGCACAGGTCATTTTAGCCGGGAGATGTTGTGATGATGCGGTTATTGCTGCTTACCCTATTTATATGGGTTTCCCCAAAGGTTTAAGTTTGCATCTAGGTAAAGCTACTGAATGTGCTTCACTGGTATGCTGGCCTCAGATGGTTAAAGAGTCGGTAATAGGTACTATTACTAATGACTATTTTTCAATTGAACCCATGCACCCCAGGCAAAAGGCAACTCCCCATAGTGTGGCTGCACATTCCATGTACGAAAGGATCAACCCCTTCATTCAGGCAGTACCAGGTGGAGTTCTGGATATGCATCATTCTAAATATGTTGCAGAAACAGACAGGGTATGCCGGGTATATGGGAGTGAATTTGTACCTTCCCAGGATGGATTATATAAAGTCAAGCTGGAAGGAGCAGGTCCCGTAGGTTTTCGGGCATACCATATTGTTGGCATACGAGACAAATTTGCTATAGAAAATATTGACCTTATTTTAAGTGAGACACGCAAGAAAGTGAGTGAAATTATTTCTCCTCAAAAAGAAGGTAAAGACTATCAACTCTTTTTCCATGTCTATGGTAAGAATGCAATTATGAGAGAATATGAACCGGAAAAGAATATTGATACACATGAGTTAGGAATTGTGATTGAAGCGATAGCAAGTGAGGAAGAAATAGCCAGTGCAGTAGTAAAATGTGCCAAATTTAGATTTTTTTATATGAGCTATCCCGGTCAGAAGAATTCCTCCGGAGGTTCGGTGGCCTTGCTCACCGACGAACCTCTCTATCCGCGCAATCAGGTATATCAGTGGACTGTTGATCACTTGCTTCCTCTTGAAAACCCATTGGATCCAAAAATTTTTAGATTCAAGTTTGAAATGGTTGGTGAATAAAATGAATATATCCAAAACATTAGCGTCGCAGTTGGGGGGTTTTTATGCCTCTCTTGATTTTGATTCTCTTCCTGAAGAAGTAGTATTGAAAGCTAAAAGAGTATTAGTTGATTTTCTTGCTACCCTGGCAGTTGGTTTTAAAAAAGGACCCCTCACTCCTGTTTTCAAACATTATTTTATTGGAACAGGAGGAGTTGCAGAAGTAACTGTGCTAGGTATGAGCAAGAAATTGCCTGCGGTTAATGCTGCTTTTTTTATGGGAGCTGTTGCCCATTCGGTAGAACTGGATGATGGCCACCGTTTTGGAACCTGCCATCCTGCAGTAGCCGTAATTCCGGCGGCTTTAACTGTTGGGGAACGTCAACAGAAGAGCTTTAAAGAAGTGATTACGGCTATCACTAAAGGTTATGATATGATGCTGCGCATTGCTCGCAGTATTAATCCTTCACATTTAAATCGAGGGTTTCATACTACCGGAACTGCCGGTGTTTTTGGTTCTGCAATAGCTTGTGCTCATTTATTAGGTATGGATAATTTAGATACTACCTATTGTCTATCATTAGCCGGTTTACAGAGTTGCGGATTACAGGAAATGCTTCACGACCATCCTTCCATTAAGGTTATGCAGGCGGGAAGAGCTGCTTCCACCGGAATAATAGCCGGAGATTTGGTTACCCTGGGAGCTAAATCACCAAGAACTCTTTTTGAAGGCGAACATGGTTGGTTAAGAGCCATGTGTGACCAATTTTCCGAAGAAGCTCTAATGGGTGAACTGGGGCAAAGATGGGAAATATCGCAGACTTATACCAAATTGTATCCTACCTGCCGACATTGTCATCCGGTACTTGATCTGGCCATTTCCATACGGGAAGAACTGTGGGATATTGACTTGAGTGAAATTAAAACCATCAATGTAAAAACTTATCGTGTTGCTATTTCGGAAGTAGCAGAGAAAGTGATTCCCAGTAGTTTTGAAGAAGCCCTATTCAGCTTGCCTTTCTCATTAGCCATTGCTTTAAGGGAGGGAGATGTTGGATTACATCATTTTACACCAGCTAATCTAAGAGATGAATTGTTGATAAGTATCGCTAAAAAGGTTCATATAACTCTTGACCAAGAAATTGATTCTAAATATCCATTTCATCGAGGGGCAATTTTACAAATTATAATGAACGATGGAAAATCCATTAAAAAACAGACTCATCTACCAAAGGGAGAGCCGGAGTTGCCTTTAACTGATGAGGAATTATTTGGTAAAGTCCAGAGGATCACCTCTCCATTTTATCAGGATAGTTTTTCTGAACGTTTATGGAACATTATTGTAGATTCTGATATTAATCAAGTAAACTATACAGAGGTGATCGCCTTATTCAAGGAGGCATTTAATGAAGATAAAAGCTTTAACTGATTTAGCACGTACCATTAGAAGTAAAAACGCCGGTAGTTTCATTATTACTATAGAAATCATCTTTGATGATTTTGATGTATACAAAAAGGTAAAGTCAAGTGGTGCAATATCGGCACAAAGTATTGCTCAAGTCTATGGGATTTCTCAGGGACAGATATTGGATTTTTGTTTTTATGACCCGGGTATGGGTATTAAAGCGAATATACGAAGAAAAAATCCCAGCGGAGGTCCGGGTGAAAGTGATGTATACGGCTGTCAGCAGTATGCACCATTATTCAATCTCATGATACCCTGGGATGAATAATGTTACTAAAGGTTATCCTAAAATTGTTAGAACTTAAAAAATTTGGGATTAATCTTTTAAGTATAGAGGCTTTATTACATTAGTTGCATTGTTGTGGTATGATTTCAATAGTTATAATGAATATGAATTTTAAAAAAAGAAAAATTAAACCTTTTAGTTTAGGAGGGAAAAATGAGAAACAGATATTTTTTCCGATTGTTGATTTTTTCTATCATCTTATTGTCCATCATGCCTGTTACGGTTTTTGGCCAGCTACCTAATCCTGATACCATGATTTATACAAGTTTGGGAGGAATAGAATCTCTTGATCCTCATTGGCTTTATGATGAAGCCAGTATGCAGATTACCTATCACGTCTATGAGAATTTAATTAAATTTAAGAAAGACAGTCTAACTGAATTTGAACCATTATTATCTATACAGGTTCCTTCAGATGAAAATGGCCTGATACAGGATGAAGGCCTGACCTATGTCTTTCCAATCAGACAGAATGTCTTATTTCATAATGGTAATACGTTAACAGCTGAAGATGTGGCTTATAGCTTTAAAAGAAGTATGATACTGGATCGGGTTGGTGGTCCTACCTGGATGCTTTTAGAACCACTTTTAGGAGTGAGCAGTATTGAGGATTTAGCCATTGAATTAGCGGGTGTTCAATCTTATGAAGATTTGTTTCAAGAAGAGACACTCATACCCCAGTATCTGGAAATCATGGAAAATATTTTTAAAGATTATATTGACCCTTCTATAACGGTAGAGGGAGAGAATGTAATTTTTCACCTGCAAAGCCCATACAGTGCGTTTTTGAGTATATTAGCCCAAAATACCAGTTGTTCGGCAATTATGAACAAAACATGGGCCATCCAACAGGGTGCCTGGGATGGTACAGGGGAAGGATGGTGGGTTTATCATGATCCGGCAGCCGAGGATGATGCATTGTATAGCATAACAAACGGTACCGGTCCTTTTCAGTTTCAAAAATGGATTCCCGGAGAAATGATACAATTAGATCGTTTTGATTCATACTGGCAGGGTCCGGCTAAAATGCAAAGAGTGTTAATACAGATTATACCTGAATGGATTACCCGAAAATTAATCTTTTTTAACGGAGATGCCGATTTAATTGAAGTCCCGCCAGGTTTTATTAATGAAGTAAGAGATATTGAGGGTATCCGGGTCATTGAAAATTTACCGATGCAGTCTATCAATATGATGCATTTTAACTGGACGATTAATGAGGAGGGGAATGGTTTTATCGGTAGCGGAAAACTGGATGGCCAGGGGATCCCTGCTGATTTTTTTGCTGATATTCATGTGAGAAAAGCTTTCTCCTATTTATTTCCCTATGATACTTTTATTGAAAAAACATTGCAGGGGCAGGGAATGAGAATTTCCGGTCCTATGACAAGAGAAACATTGGGATATCTGGATGATCCTAATTTTTATTATCAGCAAGATATGAAAAAAGCAGAAGAAGAATTTAAAAAAGCCTGGAATGGTGAGTTATGGGAGAGGGGTTTTTATTTTAATATTTTCTATACCTCAGGGTCAGATTATGCTCAGACTGCCTGCGAAATGATCGCTGATTTTGCCAGGATGTTAAATCCAAAATTTGAAATTGAACCCATAGGAATAAACTTTCCGACCATGTTAAAGGAATTATATTCCGGTAGGCTTACAATGTATAACATAGGATGGCAGGTTGATTTCCCCGATCCATATGCCTGGGTGGGAGGGCTCTTATTTAGTAATGGTACTTTGGGTTCAGTTTATGGTGAAAATTATCAAAAACTAGCACAGGAATCAATTGATCCCTTGATTAATCAAGCTATACCAATAGTTAATCCTTCAGAAAGAGAAGTAATCTATAAGCAATTGATGCAAATAGCACATGAACAGGCAATAGCCCTTTATTTATGCCAGCATCAGGGATATCACGTGGAAAGAGATTGGGTCAAAGGATGGTATTATCATCCTCTCATACCAATGGGCGCTTTTGCTGGAGATTTCTATGAGCTGTATAAAGAAGAGTAACTAATTTACTGTTTTGTATCTGCCATAAGTATGGGTAATTTCCTTTAATCTGGGAAATGCATTTTCTTTTAATTCAGACATCTGTCTATTTGTCAGATGCCAATGCCAGTTCCCCCTGGTACAGGCAGGATTATTCATTCTAGCCCCTTCTCCTAATCCAAGCATATCTTGAACCGCTATGATGGCTAAGTTTGCAACAGAGGATTGCGCCAGTCTTATAAATTCCCAATGTACATTATTAGTAGTGATATCCTTGCTTAAATATTGCCTAACCAATATCTTTTGTTGATTTTTTATTTCTTTCTGCCACCATCCTTGTATAGTATTATTGTCATGTGTTCCAGTGAAGACTACACAATTTGTGATATGATTGTGGGGAAGGTGTATACTGTGATGATAACTTTTATGAAATGCATTCTGAATTAGTCTTATCGTAGGTATTATAATT
>CAYSRG010000017.1:0-50870 GCA_964433555.1 uncultured Atribacterota bacterium
GATAACCAGGGTGAATATCCCAGACCCTCATAATCATCACCAATTTTAAAATAATATAGTTATATTGTTTATAATAAAAAATTTAATCATCATAAACAATTTATTTTTCTCTATATCATTCTATCATAACCAGAATTATCTGTAATATTATATTGTTTTTACTGTCTATCCTGACTTTTTCTATTATTCTGATTGGCAGAACATGATAAAATAATAATAGCTTTTAACGGTAAAAGTAATTAATAATGATAATTCTTATGTTATTTTTTTCTGGAAGTGGATATTTATGGAAAACAGATTAGCAAGAAAAACATTTTTGGTAATTACTATATTTTCAATTATTCTTTTCCTTATCCTGCAGGGAACAGTAAGTGGCAATCAGCTAACTCCTGACTTTCCTATTGTAGGAGACCCACCGCAAAAGGTTAGTGATCGCTTTATTCCTGAACCGGAGGGGTATATTATCGAAATTTGGGTAGAAAACCTGCGTATTCCCTGGGAATTGGTCTTTTTATCTGAAAAGAAGGCTCTTGTTACCGAAAGAGCTGGCTTGGTTCGGCTAATTGAGAATGGCATATTGCAGGAAAACCCTTATAAAGTTATTGCAGAGGTTGAGCATATTGGTGAAGGTGGATTAATGGGCTTAGCCAAACATCCGGATTATCCTGACCAGAAATACCTTTATGTCATGTATACCTATCGGGAAAATAATGCTATATTTAACCGAGTTGCGCGTTATTATGATACTGGTAGGTCTATGGAATTTGACCGTTTCATCATAAATAACATTCCTGGTTCCCGGGTGCACAATGGAGGACGAATGGCCTTTGGTCCTGACGGAATGTTATATATCTGTACCGGTGATACCTGGCAGGCAGAGATAGCACAGGATATCAATCATCTGGGAGGAAAGATTCTTCGCCTTACTCCTGACGGTGATATCCCTTTGGATAATCCTTTTCCTAACTCACCGGTCTATTCTCTGGGTCACCGAAATCCTCAGGGACTGGCCTGGCATCCCGAAACCGATACTCTTTTTTCCTCCGAACACGGTCCTTCCGGTGAATTTGGTTTATATAACAAGGATATCATTAATGTGATTGAAAAAGGCGGCAACTATGGTTGGCCATTAGTTTTGGGTGATGCTAATATAGATCAATATATAGATCCCATTATCATGTGGACACAGGCAACTCCGCCCTCTGGTATGTCTTTCTGGAATGGTCACTTATTTGTGGCTACCCTGGGCAGTCAAACACTGATAAGAATTGGATTAGCGCTGTCTGGTGATTTATACGAAGTAAAATACATTGACCGGCTATTAGCTCTTGACTGGTCAAGTGGCACTTATGGTCGCCTGCGTGATGTAGTGGTGGGACCGGATAATGCTCTATATGTATTAACCAACAATCACGATGGAAGAGGCAGACCTCAGGAAGGTGACGACAAAATTCTGCGCCTAATCCTAAAACTAAGATAAAATTATTAAATTACTTAGTAAGAGGAACGTTTTAAAAAAATAGACCATGATTATCATCAAGGAAATAAAATCAAAGACTATTCTATCTAAATCAAAAATCTATCCCTATGCAATCAATCCCTACTTGGGTTGCCAGCATGGTTGTATCTATTGTTATGCTCGTTTTATGAAAAAATATTCCGGTCATTCTGAACCCTGGGGAAAATTTGTGGATGTAAAGACGAATGCGCCGGAATTACTGAGTAAGGAAATTGCCAGAAAAAAACTGAAAGAGGTCTGGATAAGTGGAGTATGTGATCCCTATCAACCCTTAGAAGAAAAATATAAAATTACCCGTCAGTGTCTCGTTATACTGGCAGAAGAATGCTGGCCAGTTGTAATTCAAACTAAATCTCCTCTGGTTTTAAGGGATATTGATATTTTTAAAAAGGGAGGGAACTTTCAGGTAGGCTTCAGCATTGCCACTGCAGATGATACAATCAGAAAACTATTCGAACCGAATGCCCCTGAAATAAAAGAGAGAATTGCTACCCTTGCTGAATTGCATAGAGCAGGTATAAAAACTTATGCCATGATTGCCCCCATCCTCCCGGGAGTTGAAGATCTTGGAGCAATCCTGGGGGGCAAAGTTGATTATGTAATTATTGATAAAATGAATTATAATTATGCTGATTGGATTTACCGGAAATACGGTCTGGAAGACAAAAAGACTAAGGAATTTTTTGAAAAGGCGGAAAAGGCACTTTCCCAATCATTTAAAAAAGCTGGTATTTCCTGTTAGTACGGTATCAGGATTTCTAAAAAATTCTGACACTAAAAAACATCCTTTTTAGCTTAGGAAATATACATACTAAATTAAATATTAAGATAAGCATATAATATCTATAATTTTCATACCTTAGTTAAAAATTAGGTTTATTATATAATAGATAATAAAGAAAGATATTCAAGTGAATATTAAATATTGAATTTGATATTACTTAGAGGACATTGACTACCCAAGCTTATGATTCCTCGGGATCCTAAAAACATAAAATATAACTAAATTTTTACAGCATAACTCTTAAAGGGGAATACCGGTATGAGATTGCCACGTACTGCCTAAGCAGTGCTCGCAATGACCAAATGCATTTCTATACTTAAATCAAAAAGACAGTATAGAACATACAACTTTAAGCGTAAAACGCTATGATATACGGTATACTATTTCAGGGGTTCTCAAGGGGAAGGATTCCCCTAGAATATTCCTGTAATTGTCTTGTGTTAATTTAAGGTAAATGTTAGTATAAAATTATCCTAATACTATTTTTAAAAAAGAACCCAATAATTTTTTAGTTATGATTAACCGCTAAGATGGAGGGTTACCTTGGTGAAAAGATATTTTATTATAGTGGTAACTATAATACTTTTAGTTACCTCATTATTTCTACAGGTACAATCTGCATCAGTTTATGTAATACCAGCCCAGGGGCAAATCGAACCAGGATGGCTGCTTTTTTTAGAACGTTCTGTAAAGGAAGCACAAGAGTCCGGGGCGCAGGCAATTATTCTGGAAATGGACACCCCAGGGGGTTTTATTGACACCGCCCGAGAAGCCAAAAAAATCCTCGATGAACTTACCATACCGGTTTATGGTTTTATTAATACCGATGCCCTTTCCGCCGGAGCTTACCTGGCTTTGGCCACCAATAGTTTTTTTATGACACCCGGTTCTACTATAGGAGCAGCTGAGCCGATTCTTTTAGGTGGTGGACAGGTAGATGAGAAGATGCTTTCTTTCTGGGAAGCAGAAATGAGAAGTACTGCAGAAAAACAGGGGAAGAATCCCCTTATAGCAGCAGCAATGGTGCGCAGACAGTTGGCTATCGAAGGTCTGGTAGAAGAAGGAGAGCTATTAACTCTTACCACCCTGGATGCTGAAAAGCTATCTTTCAGTGATGGTACAGTTAATTCTATAACAGAGATACTGGACAGGGTTGGTCTATCAGGTAGTGCGCTCATTTACAGTTCGGCTACTTTTTGGGAAAAATTAAGCGGATGGTTAATAAATCCAATCGTAGCAACTATCCTATTAATGATGGGCTTTTTCTTCCTGGTAGTAGAAATAATGACTGCCGGTTTTGGCATCGGGGGATTTTTAAGTTTGTTTGCCTTTGGCCTTTATTTTGGAGGGCATTTTTTAACTGGAGTCAGCGGATGGCCAGCTATCTTTCTCTTTGTTTTCGGCATTATCTTTCTATTGGTAGAGGCATTTCTACCGGGTTTTGGTATCTTTGGTATAAGCGGATTGGTAGCGGTAATCATTGCCATAGTACTGGCAGCAGCTTCAACTGCTTCAGGTATATATATGCTCTTAATTTCTCTTTTTATTGCCGGCATTGCCAGTTTTTTAGCCTATAAATATTTTCAGAGGAAGGGGACTCTGAAGAGTTTCATATTATCAGTATCAGCTACCCGCGAAGCAGGTTATAGTTCATCGGCAGATTACAGCTATCTGCTGGGAAAAGAAGGTAAAACTGTTACTCCTTTACGCCCCTCGGGAACGGTGGAAATAGAAGGGAAGAGATATGATACAGTCAGTGAAACTGGCTATTTAGACTCTAGTGAAATGGTTGAAGTCATTAAAGTAGAAGGATACAGGATTGTGGTTCGTAAAATAAATTAGGTAAATAAAGATAAATCAAATGGAAGAAAGGGGAATTAATTATGGTAAATATAGGAAGTATTTTACCGTTTTTGGTTATGGTTTTTCTTATTATTATTGCTTTTTCTGTAATATTCAGCTTTATCCCTTTAAGGTTATGGATTGCTGCTTTAGCAGCTGGAGTCAGGGTAGGACTTATGAATCTCATCGGGATGAGATTACGCAGGGTTATTCCCTCAAAGGTGGTAGAACCTTTAATTAAAGCAACTAAAGCTGGTCTGGATTTGAATGTTAACAAACTGGAAGGTCATTATCTGGCTGGAGGCAATGTGGATAATGTAGTAAATGCCCTCATTGCTGCTCAGAGAGCAAATATTGAACTGGGGTTTGAAAGAGCTGCCGCTATTGATCTGGCTGGCCGGGATGTCTTAAAAGCTGTTCAAATGAGTGTTAATCCCAAGGTAATCGAAACTCCTATTGTTGCCGCTGTCGCCAGTGACGGTATTGAAGTAAAAGCCAAGGCTAGGGTAACGGTAAGAGCTAATATTGAACGTTTAGTAGGAGGAGCCGGGGAGGAGACCATTATTGCCCGTGTCGGAGAGGGAATCGTTACTACTATCGGATCAGCGGAAACCCATAAAAAAGTCTTAGAAAATCCTGATGACATATCTCGTACTATTCTGAAAAAAGGATTGGATTCTGGAACTGCTTTTGAAATTTTGTCTATTGATATTGCCGATGTAGATGTAGGGAAAAATATTGGTGCACGACTACAGACCGATCAAGCTGAAGCTGATAAACGCATTGCCCAAGCAAAAGCTGAAGAGAGAAGAGCTATGGCGGTAGCCAGAGAACAGGAAATGAAAGCTGCCGTGCAAGAAATGAGGGCAAAGGTAGTAGAAGCTGAGGCAGAGGTACCAAAAGCTTTAGCCCAAGCACTGCGAGAAGGCAAGCTTGGTGTAATGGATTATTATAATATGCAAAATATTCAGTCAGATACCCAGATGAGAGGTACCATATCCAAGATGAGTTCTGATACTGAAAAGAAGAATGATGCCAGTAAATAAAAGTCATAAATAGTGCTATTAAATAATCCTTATAGAGAATAGAGAGGGAATGAGATGGAATTTTTAATCTTTGTTTTTATCCTGATATCAATAGTTTCTTCCTTAACCAGGCAAGCAAAAAAGAATAGTAAAAAAGAAACCTTCTTTGATCCCTGGTCCTTTGAAGAAGATTTACCAGAAGACCAGCTGAAGAAAGCTCAAGAAAGAATGGAAGCGGAAACAGTAAGAAGAGATATTGTGATAGAAGATGGGGAATTGGAAATTGAAGAGGCAGAAGAACAAGAGCCAAAAGCAGAAGATGTTCCTCAACAGGAAGAAACAAAAGAATTTATTTTCTCTTCAGATCAAGAAGTAGAAGAACAAACGGAATCTTTCTTTTTATCGAAGGAATCCAAAGAAAAAGAAGACGCTTTAAAGATAGATACAGCTTCTATTAATCTGGAAAAAGAGCTGAATAGTTTCTTAATGGGTCGTAAGCTACCATTAGCAATTATAGTTTCAGAAATTTTAGGTCTCCCGAGAGCTCTTAAATCTGCCAGAAATGGATTGCCTTACAGGAAGGTAGAGAGGGGCTAGAGGCTAAATAAATCTTATTCGCTCATTGATAATCAATTCAGCCATACCATAAACTGCCGCCAAGCTACCCAGCTTACTGAATCTTATTGTGGTCTTTTTATAATTAATAGTAAGGGCATTTTCTTTTAGTTTTTTAATTATTTCATCATAGATAAAATCTTTTATCTCGACAATCCCTCCACCAATAACCAGTAACTCTGGACTGAGTCCATTAATAATATTGACCAGGCCTATTCCTATGTTTTTCCCGGTTTCAGCAAAGATGGCTCTTATTTTTAAATCGCCATTCTTACCATGTTGATATATCTCTCTCTTGGTCTTGGTTAGCTGGCTATTTCTGCCTGATAATTTTAAATAACTATTAACAATATAAGTTTCCGAGGCAAATGTTTCCCAGCATCCCCGGTTTCCACAGTGACAGAGTGGACCATTGGTATCAATAGTGATATGTCCAAACTCTCCAGCATTTCCACTAGCTCCCCGATAGAGCTTGCCATTTAAAAATATACCACAACCAATTCCTTCATTAATCGAAACAAAAACCATATTGTTAATATCAGGATAGAAGGATGCTCTCTCTCCAATAGCTGCAGCTTTTGCCTCATTATTTAAGATAATGGGAAGGCTGTATCTGTCCTTAAAAACTCGAACAATGGGAACAGCTTTCCATCCCAGATTTGGCGCAAATTCAAGCATACCCTTTCCTTTATCAATCAAACCGGGCACTGCTACCCCTATACCCAGGAGATCATCAAAGCTAATATGATGCTTTCCAATCATCCTGTCTATTTCAGAAAACAGTTTGGTTAAGGTTACCAGGTAATTATCCTTTGATTCTATAGGAATGGTGCTTTTAGAAATCATCTTCATATCCAGGTTAAACAAAACTGTCTTGATTTGATTAACTTCTATCTCTATGCTCAGGATATAAGCCTTATTAGAATTAATGATTAACTGTACCGGTTTTCTGCCGCCGGAAGAGACTCCTTTATTTGTTTCAATTACATAACCCTTTTCTATGAGAGTTCTGACATGATTGGAAACTGTACCCGGACTATAGCCGGTAATTTTAGCCAGTTCCACTCTGGAGATGGGTCCTTTTGTCTGGATAGTTTTGAATATGCTGCTAAGATTCCATTTCTTTATTGTTATTGAATTTCCCAGGTTGGTTTTGCTTTTGTTCATAATATGAAACTATTCCTTTTCTTGAATATAATTTTTATAATATTTATTTTTTATTTTACACCTTATTTTTTCTTGATGTTACATCCATATAAACAGCCAGAATCAATATCAATCCCTTAATAATATACTGCCAGAAGACACTCATATTCATGACACTCATTCCATTTTCAAGACTGGTCATAATAAGAGTGCCAATTACAGCACCAAATACTGTTCCTATACCCCCCATTAAACTGGTACCACCCATAACACAGCCACCGATTGCTGAAAGCTCGTAGTTAGTACCACCACTGGTTGTTCCTGCGGCAACATAACCGGTCAAAATAATTCCACTAACACCACATAGAATGCCCATCATAGCATATGTTCTTAGAACAACTTTTTTTACATTTATACCAGACAGCCTTGTTGCTTCTCTATTACCACCCACAGCATAAATGTATCTACCAAATCTTGTATTGTTCATAATATAAGTTACTATTATGGCAATAGTTGCCATAATCAATACCGGAATCTGAATTCCTCTATAACTATTCATCATAAAAGTAAACACTAAAATAAATACTGAAAATATCGCTGCAAAAAATAGATCCAGACCAAGTGCTCTGATTTTTATCCCATATTGTTTCTTTTTCGCTCTATTCTGTAATGTAGATATAAAAATAATTATAATAGCAATAATCGCAATGACTATTCCTGTATGCGTAGATAGATACCCCTGCGCCATAACACGAAGAGAATCTTCAATGGGAATGATTGTTTTACCTTGAGTGACTCCCAAAATACCACCCTTCAGAACGAATTGTCCTCCAAGCGTTACAATAAAAGCTGGTACTCCTCCATAAGCTATAATGTAACCCTGACCAAGTCCAATCAATAAACCAATCAAAAGACAGATAAGCACTGTAACAACTGTACTGATAATTCCTAATGATTCCATAGAAAGAGAAGGAAACAATCCTGGAAGAAGATTGGGAAAAATAATTGCCTGTAAATAGGCAGCTATAACACTTATAAAACCAGTCATGGCTCCTACCGAAAGATCAATATTGCCTGTTATAATGACCGGGGTCATCCCTATAGCCAGAAATGAGATAATGGTCATTTGTCTTAGAAGATTGGAAAAATTTCTTGTTGAAAGAAATACTCCACCAGTTAAAGAGCCAAAAAGCAACCAAATAATAACAAGAGCAAAAAACAACGTATATGCCCTAAAATCAATCCTGAGTTCCTTAAACTTTTGAATATAATTTAAATCTTTCATTAGTCATACCTGTTATTTTTTTTAATATTTGTGGCTAACGCCATAATTTTTTCCTGAGTAGCTTCTTTGCGTTCTAATGTTCCAGCACACTGGCCTTCATGCATAATCATAATTCTGTCACTTATTCCCAGTACCTCCTCCAACTCTGAGGATATCATAATTATGCCTACGCCCTTTTCAGCAAGCTTGTTTATGAGATTATATATCTCATATTTTGTACCTACATCAATTCCTCTAGTCGGATCATCTAAAATAAGGATTTTCGGATTTGACATTAACCATTTGGCAATAACAACCTTCTGTTGATTGCCTCCACTTAAAGATTCCGTAATAGTAAAAAGAGAGGGTGCTTTGATGGTAAGGTAATCAGAATACTTTTTGCATTCCTGCAATTCCTTATATTTATCAATATTTAATCTGGTGGTAAACTGCCTAAGGTTTGGTAAAGAAATATTTTTAAACATTTCCTGTATCAACACCAATCCCTTTTCTTTTCTATCTTCCGGAACCAGGCTTATTCCATATTTAATGGCATCTTCTGCCGAATTAATTCTCACAGGCTTTCCTTCCAGAAAAATATCACCAGTAACCTGATTTCCATACTCACCAAATAAAGCTGTTACAAGTTCAGTTCTTCCTGAACCCATTAATCCTGCTATTCCCAGTATTTCTCCTTTTTTCAAATCGAATGAAACATTCTTAATTATGGATTTATTTTTCCATGACACTGATAAATTCTTTATTTCTAGAAGCTTTCCCCCGGGGTTAGATTTTTTGTCAGGAAATCTTTTTTTCATCTCTCTCCCAACCATCATGGCAATGATTTTCTCTTCAGTAGTATCTTTGGTTTGTACTGTATCGACAACCTGGCCATCTCTAAGAACTGTTATACTATCCGCAATCCGGAAAAACTCATCCAGCCTGTGTGAAATATAAATACATGTGACTCCGCTCTTTTTTAAATTTTTAAGGATCTCCATTAAAGAATTAGATTCGGCATCAGTAAGGGCAGAGGTAGGCTCATCAAGAATTAGTAATTTAACTTGACGTGATAAGGCCTTGGCAATTTCAACCATCTGTTGTTGTCCAACACTCAATGAGGATATTTTTGTAAACAGAGGAACGTTTAATTTGTAATTGGTAAGAATCTCTTTTGTATCTGAATAAAGCTTCTCCCAGTTTAAAATTCCTTTTTCTTCTGGCTCTCTTCCTAAAAAAATATTTTCGCCAGCTGTTAAATATGGTACCAGAACAAGTTCTTGATAGACAGTTGCAATTCCCTCATTTATTGCTTCTTCAATAGAAGATGATGCAAGTTTTAATTCTTTTTCATCAAAATAAATATTTCCCTCATAAGTATTATAAGGATATACTCCTGCTAAAATTTTAACTAAAGTTGATTTACCAGCACCGTTTTCTCCGCAGATACCATGAATATCTCCTTTCTTTACATTAAAGGAAACATCAAATAATGCTCGTACACCAGGAAAATCTTTTGTTATATTTTTGATTTTTAAAATAAATTGATCTTTCAAATCTAATACTCCCATTAGGGTTTTTCAATATATTAGTATTATAAAAGTATCAGATGTACCACCGATAATATTAATAGCCGGTGGTACATCTGATAAAGTATTTTAGCTACTACATTCTTGGGGGTCTCTCGGCTTCAGGAACACCTTTATAGACATCATCATAGGACTGATACCCACTCTTTATAATGACTTTATAAAGGTTATCTTTTGTAGCACCTACAACTTCCAGGAATCGACAAGGCACTGTACCTTCTAAAGCTTCTCCGGTAAGTTCCGCTAAGGAAAACTCTTCTAAGCCTTCTGCAGCTTCACCTTTAGCCAGCTTTATTGCTATTTCAATTGATAGTGGAACAAGTTTTCTTATATCTTTATATACACTAACCGTAAGCTCTCCTTTAGCTATTGCATTACAACCTGCAGCGGTAGCATCCTGGGCAGAAATAGGAACCTCACCAGCCAGACCCTGAGCTCTTAAAGCCTCAATAGCTCCTAATGCAGTTGAATCATTGGAGGCAACAACTGCATCAATCTCATTATTAGTAGCAGTAAGCATATTTTCCATAATCTTTAATGCTTCAGCTGTATCCCAATTCGGTACCCATTGGTCTGCAACAATCTCAATCTGACCTTTATCAATATAGGATTGCAGAACTTCCATTTGACCTTTTCGGACTAGCACTGCATTGTTGTCTGTGGGACTTCCACCAAGAAGTGCAAATTTGCCACTATCTTTGACAGCTACTACCCCTCTTGCCTGGGCACGGCCGACTTCCACATTGTCAAAGGAAATATACACAGCATTGTTTGGTGATTTGATTAAACGGTCATAAGCGATACACTTTACACCTGCTTCTGCTGCTGCGTCAACTGCTGTTGCAGCAGCTGCACCATCTTCGGCAACAATCAGAATAACGTCTGCTCCCTGCAAAACCATGTTTTCTATTTGATCATTCTGTATCTTTGGATCATGGTTAGCTTCTTGAACAATAACCTCGGCACCTGCGTCATTGGCTAATTTAGTCATCTCTTCGGCTTCTCTTACCCATCTTTCTAAGGTAAAATCAGAAAAAGATAGACCGATTAAAGGTTTGTCGGCAGCAAAAACTGAAAAACTCAAAACAATTAAAAATGTAATGGTCAGTAACCCAATCTGAAATTTTTTCATAATTAGAATCTCCTTTTTTATAATAATAAAATTAAATATAGAAAAAGTTTATTTATCTTTTAATCCCCCCCTTTTTTTTATTTAGTTTTTTATTACTGGTAGGTATTTCAATTTGCTATTACGCATTTCAATATTGATTGTTTCTTTATTCTATAATTTCATACTCATCCACTAAACGGATGTCTTCGGAAGAACTTCCTATCATAACCTTTACTGTTGCCGGTTCTACAACATATTTGAATTCTTTATTATAAAAACCAAGTTGTTCTGAAAGTAAAATAAAGTACACTGTCTTTTTTTCACCTGGCTGTAAAGTAATCCTCTTAAAACCCTTCAGTTCTTTTAATGGTCTGGTTATAGTACTTTGTCTATTGTGAACATATAACTGTATAACTTCATCTCCTGTACTGGAACCAATATTTTTTATATCAACACTTGTTTTAACCTGGCTATCCCGGGATATAGTCCTGGGGGTAATAACTATATTACTATACTCAAAATTGGTATAACTTAATCCATGGCCGAATGGAAAAAGGGGCTTGCTACTCATCTCAACATAATCCCCTTTCCAGTGAGAGCGGCCACCAGATGGTTTATGATTATAATATACCGGTACCTGTCCTACAGAACGAGGAAAGGAAATAGGGAGCTTGCCTCCTGGATTATAATCACCAAAAATGACATCAGCAATCGCCCTTGCTCCTTCTTCGCCTGGCAACCATGCTTCTATTATTGCTGGTATGCGCCTTGCTGCCCAATTAATAGATAAAGGTCTGCCATTTATCAGGACTAAAACAATCGGGATACCAGTTTTATGAATTTCTTTTATCAATTCTTCCTGTACACCAGGTAAATTTAGACTTGCTCTATCTCTGGTTTCACCACTGGTACAGTCATCAATAAGCCCCGATTTATCTCCCATAACCACTATTGCTACTTCTGCCTTGCGCACATATTCCAGCGCTTCAGAAAAGCCTGCTCTGGAATCATCTAACACTGCACACCCCTTAGTATAGAAAATCTTTGTATCTTGGCTTACTTTTTCCTTTATTCCTTCCAGGACAGTCAATATAGGTACAAAATTATTATCCATCTCTACTTTACTGGGAATTGGGGTGTTAAATTTATCATCTTTTTTCATATCTAAAAGTGATTCTATATGACAGGGATAAGCATAATCACCAATAATATTCCTGGCGTTATGAGCATTGGGTCCAATTACCGCAATAGAAGAAAAATCCTTTTTAAGAGGTAAAATATTATTCTCATTTTTTAATAAAACAATAGATTCCCGAGCTATCCTATGGGCAAAATTCCTTTGTTTTGGTGTATCAAATACCTTAGAACTCTTATTTTCATCTACAGAGGGATTATCAAAGATACCTAATAAAAACTTCTTTTTAAGAATCCTTGCCACAGATTCGTTAATTAATTGCTCATTAATTTTGCCCTTCTGCAATAAATCCTTTAATGGTTTACCATAACAATCAGTACTAGGTAATTCTATATCCACACCTGCTTCAATTGCTAACCTTGCTGCATTTTCCTTATTAGAGACAATTAAATGTGTCTCCTTAAGCATATTTATAGCAAAATAATCAGATACGACTAAACCATCAAAGCCCCATTGTTGTCTTAAGATATCTCTTAATAATTCTGTTGAACTATGACAGGGAATGCCATCCAATTCATGATAAGCTGGCATAATTGCAGCAACTTTTGCTTCTTTGACTGCAACTTCAAAGGGCAACAAGAATACCTCCTGCATTTCTCTCTGAGGGATATGTGCCGGTGCCCAGTTCATTCCACCTTCTGACAGGCCATAACCTACAAAATGTTTAGCAGTAGCCATTATTCCTTCCTTCCAATCGTTACCCTGAATTCCCGCTATATAATGTAATCCCATTATAGAAACAAGATAAGGGTCTTCTCCAAAGGTTTCTTCTACTCTTCCCCATCGGGCATCTCTGGTAATATCCAGTACAGGAGCTAACGCCTGGTGAGCACCAACTGATTTCATCTGCTCTCTAATGATAACAGCCATTTCCTTAACCAATTCTGGTTGCCAGGTACTTGCCGCACCTATAGCCTGAGGAAAACAAGTTGCTCCCTTAGCCATATATCCACAGCAGGATTCTTCGTGAATTATAGCTGGAACTCCCAGTCGGGTATCCTTCAGTAAAAATTTTTGAATCTTATTGGCTATCCTGGCAGACTCCACCGGGCTAAAATTACTTGCTCCACCAAGTCGGGTTATCTGTCCGATCCCATGCTTCATCAATTTTTTGGCTTTTTCCTGAGAAAAACTATTACCTTCCAATAACTCATATATCCAGATACTGCCTAATTGAGCAATCTTTTCCTCCAGTGTCATTTGGGATAAAAGGTGCTGAACTTTCTTATCAATAGACTGCCTGGCAAAAAGATGATTTTTCTCTTGATAGTTGGCATTGGTTTGTCTATTAACTTTGTTCTTCATTTTTATAAATCCTTCATTTTTATATTTTTATTCTATTTAATTAACCAAAACCAAGGTATTCTTTCCTTAATTTTCTCCTGATTACTTTTGTAAGCTACCTGTTTTATTAATTAACCTTTCAATGCTCCAGTGGTAAGGCCAGAAACTAATTGACGCTCAGCAAAGATATAGAAGATCAGTGCAGGAATTGCGGATAATAACAAGAATGCTGCTACCAATGATAAGTCCATCCCATACTGACCCTGGAATTGCATGGTACCAAGGGGAAGTGTCCATAACCTTTCTTTATCAATCAATACCAGGGGGACTAATAAATCATTCCAACTGTTAACCATAGTCAATGCGGCAACAGCTGCCAGGGAAGGGCGAGCCAGTGGAAGTAATACACACCAGAAAAATCCTAATGTGGTACATCCATCTATGCTGGCAGCATCCTGTAAATCAGAAGGAATAGCCAGAAAGAAATTTCGAAGAATTACTATGGAAACCGAGAGATGAAATGCTATCTGTACCAGAATTACCCCAATAAGGTTATTGGTTAAACCCATCTGACGTATCACCAGGTATATAGGTAAAATAGCTACAGTAATCGGGAACATTAAACCCAGGGTAAAAAAATTAAAAAATATATTCTGCCCGTGAAACTTTAACCGCGAAAAGGCAAAAGCAGCAAAACTGGCAATACTTAAAACTCCTATAGTAGTCATAATCATAACCAGTGTACTGTTGCGCAACATATACCAAAAAATAGGCATGCTGAGGACCTTTTTAATATTATCCCACTTAGGAGGAATAGGTGGAATGTATGGTATGGTCATAAATTCTCCGCGACTTTTTAATGCTCCAAAAATAATCATAACAATTGGGAATAAAATAAAGAGAGCAGCAAGAATTAGAATAATATATTTAAGAATTACCGAATAGTTCTTTTTCAACTTTTTTCTTTTTTTTGAATTGTTTAACAACATATATAAAAATCCTTATCTAAGCCATAACTTCTGCTTTCCTGGTAAGGCGCAAATAAATTATAGAAAAGGTCAGTGAAATTAGTAGCATAAATATCGCCACTGCCGAACCATAACCAAACTCAAAACGAACAAAACTGTAGCGATACATATAAGTCGACATAACCTCGCTCGCATTAACCGGTCCGCCTTTAGTCATAATCCACACTAATGCATATACCTGTAAAGAACCGATAATTGAAAGATAAACTGATGTTTTTATAGTACCGGATAACATAGGTAAAGTTATATAAGTTATCATCTGACGACTATTAACACCATCTATTCGAGCAGCTTCTTCAATGTCTCTTGGTATATTTTGTAAACCAGTAATATATAAAAGCATATGAAATCCAATATATTTCCAGGTCAATACAACAAATATGGCCGGTAGAACTAACCTGGTATCAGCCAACCAGGCTTGTGGTTTTAAAAATGGGATAATATTAATAATGGCATTAAGGAATCCTCTTCTGGGATTGGGATTGTAGAGAATTAACCACATAATTGCGGTAATGACTTCAGATAAAACATAGGGCATAAAAAAAATTGCCCGAAAAAAGGAGCGACCTGGTATATCGCGTCCCACGATAAGGGCTAATCCCATAGCTAAAGGAAGTTGAATAAGCAATGAAAAGATTACAATTAAAATTCCATTTTTAACTGCTTTTAAGAATATTGTATCGGTAATTAAACGTTGATAATTCTCCAATCCAATATAGTCAACTGCTGCACTAAGACCTTTCCAGTTGAATAAACTATAGTAAGCTGATCGGGCTATGGGATAAACTAAAAATAAAGACAAAAATAGGAAGGCAGGCAATAAAAAAAGCAAAATAGTCATCTTATATTTAAATTGCCTGGAAGAATTAAACCTTTGTGATACTATCTGATTATTATTAAAAATATTTTTCATCATAAAAAGCTATTAAGCAATGTTAAAGGGTATGGGAATCATGCTGATTCCCATACCTATCTTTAGAATCAAAGCTTGTTTACTTTATCTCTCGAGCGGCAGAATCTTCAACCATTTGAGCCGCTTCTCTTGGAGTTAAAGTACCTGCAAATAAACCCTGAACTGCATCGTTTACAACTGAGCCAGTTGCCGGTGGGAGATATTGATCATAGTAAAGTTGGAAATAACCTGCATCTGCTGCACCCTGTTGAACGAGTTTGAGCATTGGATCAGTCAACCCGGCCTCTGCTCCTTTCACTACTGGAACTGATAAGCCTATCTCTGCTTGTCTAATTTGTGATTCTACACTGCTGATAAATTTGAGGAAATCAATAGTTTCTTCAGGAGCATTCTTACCCACAACAAATCCATTTCCTCCACCTAATGCATCATTGGGATGTCCAACACCACCTTCCACCATGGGAAATTTAAACCATCCTGTTTTATCCCCGAGTCCCTGACCATCAATACTATTCTCCCTAAACGATCCAGGAGCCCATTGTCCCATCAAATCCATTGCAGCTTCACTATTACCCATGAGAGTAGCCTCATCAGCCCAGGTAGCTCCAAGAAAACCAAGCTGGAATGGTTCAATAGCAACTAATTCCAGGAGTTTTTCTCCTGCTTCTATAAAAGCTGGGTCAGTAAAAGAACCTTCCCTGGAAGCAGCTTTGACAAAGGTTTCTTCCCCTCCAATACGTGCAGCAAGATACTCCCAGTAAAAAGCGCCTGGCCATTTATCTCCTTCACCAAGGGCAATAGGGGTAATACCAGCATCTTTCAGTTTCTGAATAGCTTCAAAAAGTGCACTCCATGTCGTAGGTGGTTCCGCTATGCCAGCTTGAGCGAATAAATCTTTGTTATACCAGAAACCTACCATTCCCATATCGCGTGGCACTCCATAATTTCTTCCTTTATAAGCATAAACACCAAGGGCTCCCTCTGAGAATGTTTCACGCCATCCCTCTTTATCCAGATAGCTGGTAATGTCTTTGAGTAATCCCGCTTCAGCCTGTTCATTCATTGTGCCACCACCCCAGCTCTGGAAGAGATCAGGAACCTCTCCAGACTGCATAACAGTAGTTAATTTTGCTTTAAAATTCTCATTTTCCATTACTGTAATCTCAATATTAACATTGGGATGCCTAGCCATATACTGATTTGCTAACTCTTGCCATAAATCTCTGTGTTCTGTTTCAGTCTGAATATGCCACCAAGAAATGGTAACCTGATCGGCTGCTGCCAATGCCGGAAATACACTACTTGAAAACAATATTCCAACCAAACATATAACTAAAAGAATTTTTTTCATGAAAATAGCCTCCTTTTAAATAATATTTCAAAAGTTTCCTTACACATTGGACAGTAAGATAATTAATATTGATAATATGTTAAAATATATTTGTTTTATTGATTTTTTGAAAATACACCTCCTTTTTTCTATGTATTAGGTTGTTAAATACCATAATACTTGGGCTTTTGTAGTGCAGTTCTTTGGTAGTTTGTTGTGATGAATACTTTTTATAAAACTTAAATTAAGTGTTATATTAATATTTACTTAAATAATATATGATATTTCAAATACAGTCAAGCATATTTATGTTCTATTTTTTATTTCTCTTTCTATCTACTCGAGGTGGGAAAATGGGTGGTTTTCTGGCTTTATTCTTCTTTCGGATAGTTTATTTTTATACATTATGTCTTCTGCTTCTTTTAATATATCCAGAATATTTTCTGTAGAAGATTGCTTAGTGGAAATTCCTAAAGAAATGCTTAGAGTTAGCTCAGTTGAACTCTTGTTCTTACATAAAGTTTTTATTCTCCGAGCAATTCTTTCTGCATCTTTCTTGCTACTCTTAGGAAGTATACATATAAATTCATCTCCTCCCCATCTAGAAATAATATCTTCTTCTCTAAAACATTTTCTAAATATGTTTGCCATATTCTTAAGAAGCATATCTCCCCGATAATGACCAAAAGTATCATTAACGAATTTAAGACTATCAACATCCCCCATTATTATGCTAATGGGCAGCTGTCGACTGGTATCTAATCTAATCAATTCTTCCTCAAAAAATGCCCTATTATATAGTCCGGTCAATAGATCGTGATAATATAGAAATTTTATTTTCTCTTCTATTTTCTTTCTTTCCGTAATATCTCTCGAAATTCCAAATGTTCCTATAATTTCACCTTCTTTGTCATATAAAGGCATTTTAGTAGTGTATACCCATTTATAGTCTTTGTTATACCAGGTTTCCTTTTCTTCATAATTTATTATTGGTTTTCCTGTTTTAATAATATTTTGCTCATCTTGAAATGCTTGTTGTGCATGCTCATCAGAAAAAAAGTCAAAATCAGTCTTTCCAATGGCTTCCCTGGGATCTTTTAATTCAATTCTTTCAGCCATCCCTTTATTTATGAGGATAAATCTACTTTGCAGGTCTTTAAAGTAAATAGAATCAGGTATTAATTCCAGAAGAGATTTTAATATAAGAGATTCATCTATATCAAATCTTTTCTCTTCTTTTTTGCTATCCACAAGCTCCCTCCTAAAGTTTTGATTAATTTAAGATATTAATTTGCTATAGATTTCGGTAATGGTAGGAGCAGCAATACCATATTCTTGGGCCATCCGAATTAAGGTTCCGCCAAATATGTCTCCTTCGTTTTTGCTGTTTCCTTTTAAGTAATCCTTCTGAAAGGAAGTTGTAGTATCGTAGGGAAATCTTTTAGCTACTTGTATAGAAGTTTCAATTATATCTTGCTTTAAATTGATGTCTTTTGACCTGGCAATCATAACAATCTCTTGCATAATGTCCTCAGTCAACTTATATAATGCTCTATCCTCTATAACTCCACCAATGGTCTTGCCAGAGTAGGCAGTTATTAAACTAAAGGCAGCAATAAAGACGTACTTTTCCCAGATAGCTGAATAAGGGTTTTCAAACCAGGCTGCACTAATCTCCATTTCTGAAAAGAATTCCCTGAGATTCTGATAATCATGATTTAAGGACTGAGGATCTTTGCCATATACAATATGTCCTTCCGGACCTTTTTGTCTGATAACACCCGGTTGTTCCATACTGGAAGAAACATATACTGCGGCAGGTATAATTATCCCTTTTTGTAAAACCACTCTGATTCGCTCATATATATCAACACCATTGAGTAGAGGCAGAATGATAGTATCATTAGATATATTCTTAGCGATTTCTAATACCGCATAATTCAGATCATACCCTTTTACACAAAGCAAATATATGTCTGGAGTGGGAATATGTCTTATCCTGTCTGTGGCAATATTGGGAAAGCAAAGTAATTCATCTTTATCAGTTATTACCTTTAAACCTTTTTCTTGAATTGTGGTTAGATGCTCTCCTCGACCAATAAAATAAACCTCTCTGGCTAAATTATTTTTGTTTATTCTATAAGCTATCCTGCCGCCAAAATATCCTCCTACACCACCAATACCAAATACACAAATATTTCGAATTTTTCTGGACATCTTCTTCCTTTCTTCCTTTAGTTCTCTTCTTAATAGATAACCGGTAAATAAGTAAATAATTTTAAAATATTTTTACTTCAAATGGAAATTAGGGATTGTAGCTTTATTAATTAAATAAGGATAATCAGAGAACAATGAGTGCTGCAGCTGGGATATGTTTCATGGAATTCAATTATTCAACTTATCAATTTCTTCTTCTACTTCTTTTGCTCCCTCAGTATAGAATTTTTCTTCCTCAGGGTCAAGTTCTTTTAATAGTCTGAGAAATTCACCGGCATGAACCCGTTCTTCATCAGCAATATCTTTTAATACCTCCTGGGCTAACTTATGATCAATTGATTCAGCAAGTTGCATGTAAAGTTGAATAGCCTCATATTCTGCTGCAATCATAAATCTTATAGCACGAATTAATTCTTCCTTGGTTAGTTTTCGGTCTTTCTTTAAACCTGAAAAAGAATTTCCAAAATCTGGCATATTATCTTAACCCTCCCCTAAATATTTTTGTCTTTTCTTCCTTTATGCTTTATGAATAAAAAGTTCCTTTTTTTATAATATCATAAAAAATAAGAAACCAAAAGTTATATTGGATTTTAGTTACGGGACTTTTAGCCAGATCTAAATATGTTATATTCTTTTTTAAAATGACGGTATACCTTTTTAAGATTTATTTTCTCAAAATACTTGCCAGGCAATATATAGTTAGAGCAATTTTTGACAAAAAATAGCTATTACTATAATATTTGACTATGCTATATATTTTAGATATATAAATATAATTAAAAGGGGTATTATGAAATGTCCTTTAGTATTTATAACGCTTCCACGGTAAATAAAACTAAACGTAGATCTCCTAAAGATTTCTCGCCTTTCTCAGGAATATGTACGGTTTGTACTAATGACTGCCTGGGCACCTGTGAGATTGGACGTTCCGCAGTGAGAGGCTCAGAAATATTATACCCCACAGAACGCACCACATCCCAGACAGCCTCTGAAAAAGACTACCCGGTAGATTTTTCACACTTCAATATCAATGGACGTTGTTTTGGTTCTTTTGGTACTGAACCGGGAAAAACTGCTTATCCTAATGTCAATTTGAACATAGCAATAGGAAATGGAAAAAATAAACTCAAATTAAAATCACCTTTTGTGTTGCCTGCTATGGCCAAATTAAATTGGAAAGGCTATTTTTCAGGAGCAGCAATTTCAGGTTTAATTGCGGTCATAGGCGAAGATATGCCTACCACTGATCCTGACACTGTTCTTAAACACGGTAAGGTCGTCCACCTTCCCATGTTAAAGGAAATGTATGATTCATTTTATCAGTTTAATGAAGGATATGGTGCCTTATTTTTACAGGCAAATTCCGATGATGAAAAATTAGGATTACTGGATTACGCTCTTCAAGAGATAGGATTTGAAGCAGTTGAGCTAAAACTTGGCCAAGCAGCTAAAGGTATTCAGGGTATGGGGAAGCTTCCCTCTCTGGAAAAAGCCCTCCAATTTCAACAAATGGGATACGAAGTATACCCCGATCCGAATGATCCGACAGTTCGGGAACTTTATAGAAATAATATGGGACCCATACTTTACAGAGTTGGACGTCTACCTGAATGGGAAGAAGAAACCTTTCTGAAACGTGTAAAAAACCTCAGAGATAAAGGCGCCAAATATATCTCCATCAAAACCGGGCCTTTTAGACCCGCTGATTTAGCTAAAACAATGATGCTAGCCTCCAAAGCGGGGATAGATTTTATGACAGTCGATGGTGCAGGAGGTGGTACCGGTAATAGTCCTATCCATATGATGAATGAATGGGGATATCCAACTGTATACTTAGAGGCCGTTCTCTTCAAAATTTGTCAAAAAATGAAAAACAGAAATCTGCACTTACCGACTTTGGTAATGGCAGGTGGATTTTCTTTTGAAGATCATATCTTTAAAGGTCTAGCTCTCGGTTCTCCTTATGTGAGAATTATCGGTATTGGGAGAGCTGCTATGACTGCTGCCATGGTAGGGCAGACTCTCGGAAATTTAATTCAAAAGGGAAATATCTCAACAGATCTTACTCAATATGGCCAGTCACTATCAGAGATTTTTTGTGGTTTCCCTGACCTCAAAGCACGATTTGGTGATAAAGTGGAAGATATTCCACTTGGTGCCTTTGGAGTATATAATTATATGGAAAGGATTAACACCGGCTTACAACAGTTGATGGCTTTATGCCGAAAATATCAGTTGCTCTATATCAGTCGTGACGACCTTATTCCTCTAACAGAAGAGGCAGCAAGGATAACAGGGCTTACTAAAATAATGGATACTGATTTAGAAGAAATTGATAAGATCGTGGAAAAATAAATTTATATAATAGAAAGCATAAGGAATAAAGGCTCCTTTAGTAAGAAGTAGTTTTAAGACTACTCGCATTCAAAATAATTTATAGTAGATAAAATAGATTAGACAAAATTAACAAAGGGGCAATACTCTCAAGCTATTAGAATAACAAATGAAAGAAAAATAAAGCCTTATGAACAATCATAAAATTAGAGTTGCCTGTCTTCAATTAGAGGCAAGAGCTTTTTTAAAACAGGCAGAGAACAAAGAACACATTTTACAATTTATTATCAAAGCTGCCCGCCTAAAACCCGATCTGATAATTTTACCTGAATGCGTTTACCCCTGTTATTTTTTATCTCCTAGAATTATTCCTGACTATGGAGTGCTTACTACTCTTACTAATCAATTTTTGGATGAAGTAAAAGAATGTGCTCGAAAATACCAGATTTACATTGCCCTGGGCTTGCCTGAATTTATTCCGGAAAAAAATCTACTTTACAATTCGGCTGCTCTGATTAATGATAGAGGCCAGGAGATTGGAAGGGTAAGGAAGTCTTTTCTCTGGCATTTTGATAATAAATGGTTTCAAGGTGATAATAATTATCCCGTTTTTGATACCAGAATTGGGAGAATTGGTTTATTTATCTGTGCGGATGGCCGCCTGCCCGAAATCATCCGCTGTCTCTCCTTACAGGGAGCAGAAATTTTATTAGACCTTACCAACTGGGTCACCTCAGGCCTGGAAAGAAAAGCCTGGTCTAATCCCCAGGCAGAATATATGATTCCCACCAGGGCACTGGAAAATAAAGTCTGGATTGTAGCAGCAAATAAAATTGGTTATGAAGAAAAATCAATTCAATATTGCGGGAAAAGTGCCTTCTTCTCACCAGATGGTGAAACAGTAATAATGGCATCTTCCGACCAGGAAGAAATACTGCTTAGAGAAATTGATTTATCTCTATCCCATCAGAAAAACATTGCTGGTCTAATTGATGTTTTTCAAAGCAGAAAACCCCAGCAATATAGCTATCTTGCTTTGCCTACCAGCGAATTACCCATTACTAAGGATTCTAAAAAACAATCAAATAAAAAAACGGAGAGTTATTTTGCTGCTATTATCCAAATCGGGGGTTCTACAGATGAAGAGTTTTCTGCTTACCTATCCAGGATAGAATATTTTTTCCATACCTTAACAGATCAGGAGGTATCCCTCCTTTCTTTTTCTCAACATAATTACCTTCCTGCTCAAAAAAGCCAGGTCGTTCTGGACTTATTACAAGAATTAACCAAAAAATCTGCTGTACTTTGCTCTATTGTCTTAAAGGAACAGGAAAATTCTCTTAGATATAAAACAAGCTTCCTGGTACAATCAGGAAAAATAATAGGTAAATACAGAAAAACACATCTGGAATTACCGGAAAAAGATGAAATTACTCCTGGAAAAAATGATTTCCCAGTATTTGAAACACCATTTGGCACCATCGGTATGATGCTCGATTATGAGGGATATTTCCCGGAAATTGCTCGCATCCTGACTCTAAAAGGTGCTGAAATAATAATCTGGGCAAGCCAGTTCGGTCATGATGAACACCTTAAAATTTGTCAGACCAGAAGTGCAGAAAATAAGATCTTTATCATCTGCTCTAATTCTATTCAGCAAGGATATAACGGTCATAGTATTATCACAGTACCATCAGGACAAATTGTTACTGGCTGCCTGCAAAACCAGGAAGTGGCAAGTATGGCCTCGATTTTCCTCAGTCTGGCCAGGGATAAGACTATTGTTCCTCATACTAATGCTATTCTTGGTCGACAACCTGAATCTTATCAATTATTAACTTCTTAAAAGATTATGGAAAGATATTGATAATTGGGAGATAGACAGTTATAATTTTCATTATCTGGTGATTTGAGATATTCAAATGATATAGTAAAAACATATTAAACAAGATATTCAAGGGATGAATTAGTATTAAGCTAAGGTAAGGAGTCTTCAAGGGATAGAATTACCCTTGCCTATCTTAAATATCAGTGAGGAAATAATTTTTGAAAGCAGAACTGATTATCAACCATACTGCTGGTGGTGGAAAACCACAAAAATTTATTTCTGAAATTCTCAGTTATTTTGACCGCATAAACTTAGAGTATCAAGTCAGCTGGACTCCCTCTTCCGGAGGAGCAACCACTCTAGCCTGTCAAGCTACCGAACATGAGGTTGACCTAATCATTTCAGTTGGTGGTGATGGCACCATTAATGAAATTATCAATGGTATAATTCAAGCACCAAATCAGCCAGCTCTTGGTATAATTCCAGCTGGTTGGGCTAATGATTTTATCAAAAGCACTTCTATACCTAAAGACATCTTACAAGCCTGCCAGATCATCTCCAAGCAAAAGACAAAAAAAATAGATGTAGGCCTCATTAATGAGCAAATCTATTTTGTCAATGTCTGCGGTATTGGTTTTGATGCTGATATTGCTGCTTTAGCCAATCAGATGAAAACAAATCATCCTGACTGGAAAGCACTAAGTGCTTATGTTTATGTCTTTGCCACCATCCAAAAACTGCTCTTTCCATTACCTTCTTTTCAGGCCAAAATAATCATTGATGGTCAGGTAGTAGAAGGAGAAATGTTACTTATAGCAATAGCCAATGGCAGAGTGGAAGGCGGAAAATTTAATATAACCCCCGAAGCAGAAATTGATGACGGCTTACTCGATATCTGTGTTATTGGTAAAATGAATAGATTTCGCTGTCTCTACCTATTACCCAAAGCTATAAAAGGAACACACCGTGAGGTATCAGAAGTCAGCTTTTTCAGAGGAAAGGAAATAATGATAGAGGTTGATAAACCAGTAAGAGCACAGGTTGCCGGTGAAATATTACCAGCGAAAAAGGATTATCACATTAGAATATTGCCCCGAAAACTCAATTTAATAGTATCCTGAGAGAAATAATTTACCTTCTACTCTCTATACAATTCTTAGGGCAAAGATGGGGCAATGAGGCACACAATAACCACAGGTAAGACAAAGATTATAGTTTACAACAGCCTTCCCATCCCTCAAAGATAGGGCTTGATTGGGACATGCCTTTACACAGGTACCGCACCCCTCACAAAAGCGAGAAACAATGAGCCTTTTTCTAGAAAATTCCTCTTTGATAAATTCTTCCTGATTAATCTTTTGGTTTTCAAATATTTTTAGATTTATTTCCAATTCCCGAGAATGAACCATACCTACGGCAATGGATTGTATTTCCTTAATCTTTCTTACAAAAGTAATTGCCTCTTCTATCGTTTTTATAAGATAACCACCCGCTAAGGCCTTCATAGCATAGACACCCTTACCATTATTAAAGATCTTTTTAATCGCTTGAATCATTTCTACTGGCTTTCCCCCGATAATACCTAATCCGATCCTATTAATTAAGGGAAAAACAACATCAATTTCTTTGATCTCAGCTGATTTTTCTACCACTTCTATAGCATGAGTGGAAATCCCTATAGCTCTTATTATTCCTTCCTTTTTTAAGTCTACCAGAGCGGAAAGGGCACCTGCTCTTTTCTGAAAAACATCCTTATCCTCTTGTGGAGCATGCAGGTGAAAAATATCAATATAAGAGCGATTCAGTTCCCGACAGGCTTCCAAAACTGCTTCTTTCATTTCTTTATAACCCGTAGCATGTGATTTACTGGCTATAATAACTTCTTTGGGAAAATGAACAAGAGCTTCTCTAATATGAGGGTAGGTTTTATAGGCCTGAGCAGTATCCAGAAAATTAATACCTGAATCCAATCCTTTCCTAATAATCTTAGCTCCTTCCTGAGCTAACATATTAGCCTGCAACGGTCCCATAGGTAAAACACCAAAACATAATTCACTTACTTTTATTCCTGAGTTTCCCAGTGTATTATATCTCATCTCTTTTCTATCTTCTCCTTCCTTGATTATCCCGGTAAATTTATATAATATCATAGTATAGCTTTTTAATAAAGAATTTGTAATCCACTCCCTTTTACCTGAATGCTTCCATAAATTCTACTCTCCAGGATTATTTAAACCAGAATAGAAACAGATAAATAAAATTTATTTTTGAAAAAAATCCTCAACTTTTTGAAAGAAATCTGCTTTCATTTACGTATAAATAGTTAGAGAGGGAAATTAATACTCCCTTCATTAAACAAACACTAACCAATAATGGAGGTAAAAATATTATGAAGACAAAGAAGATTACTTTATTACTGCTAGTGGTGGCCAGCACATTCCTATTTTTTAGTATTGCTTCCTTTGCTGAGGCGCGTACCCGGAGTGGTTATGCGGGTAAACCAGGAGCATCACCATCAGGTTTTCTGAATCAGGAACATTTTGCATCCGGTAAATGCTTTGGTTTTTCAGAAAGAGGAGCTAAACCATGGGGAATAATGAATTTAGATCTATCCCAGGAACAGGTTGCTGAAATCAATCAAATCGGATTAGATTTCCAGAAAGCTTCCCTGGAAATAAAAAAGGAAATGGAAACCAAAAAGATAGAAATTAGAGAAATGATGATGGAAGATCCTATTGATATGGAAAAGATTAGGGCAAAATGGGAAGAAATTGCTCAAATACAGGTAGAGTTAAGGATTAAAGCCCTGGAAAATCAAATAAAAATTAAAGAAGTGCTAACCCAGGAACAATTAGCAGAATGTCCCATAAGTTTTTCCGGTACTAGATTCCATAATGAAATGAGAACACCAAATTACTACAGATGTAAAGAAAGCTGGAGATAATTAAATAATTATAAACAATAAAATAGATTATATATTACATATATTACATTACAGAGACTAAAAAACAACAGGAGAAGCTTATAATCTCCCTGTTGTTTTTTAGTCTTTCATAGCTAAGTAAATTCATCTTTATTATTATTTGCCCTTTATTTTTGATTAATTCTTTCCAGATAGGTGCAATAGGCAGAACCTGTTTCAGTTATGATGAATTCTTCTTCCTGTTTCCTGATAAATCTTAAAAATTTTAAAATCTCTAAAATGGCTTCTGATTCATTCTCATCAATAGACATCTCAGTGGTTATTTCCTGTAACATCTCTTCAGTTACATAGTGTCTTTCGTTAATTTCATATAAAATATCTTTACTATGTGGAACCAAAAAATAATCAGCAAAAAGAAAGAGCCATTTGACATTATCCTTTTTCTCTTTCTTATACCGTTCTATAGTTTGAGTTATCTCTTCTTCCCTCATTGTTTTTTCTTGTTTTTCTATATTTATCTTATCCATCCAGGCCATAACAGTACCAGAAATTATTTCCTGGAATTTATGGTCATCTTTAAATATTTCGGGAATAGTTCGGTGTTTTTGTAGGGGAACAGAGGCTCCTAAAAAATTACTTGTGATATTCTGATCTAAAAAATGGTAAATATCTTCCTGGAATAAAAAAATAGCACAAAATGCACAAACAAAGAATAAGGCAATCCAGGAATTGGACAATTGTACCCAGCCTTGTTCCACAGGCCAAAAAATCATAATTATAAGCAGCGTAAACAAGCATAAAACACCATATGGCAGGGCATGTAATACAGCTTTACGCATGTGGTTTTCCATTTTTTAAAAAATAATTAATTATTTATTTGCCTTTACCATTATAATTCATCTAACACTTTTAGTATGGCGGGTAGAAATGCTGGTAAATCTCTGGGTGTACGGGAAGTAACCAGGTGATGATCTACAACTACCTCCTGGTCTAAATAATTAGCTCCCGCATTTATCAAATCATCCTTAATGGCAAAAAAACAGGTAGCATCCTTCTCATTTAATATCCCTGCAGAAATAGGAACCCAGGCAGCATGGCAAATTGCCGCAACCAGGCCATCTTTTTCAAATATTTTACGGACAAAACTAAGTATTTTCGGATATCTGCGAAGGTGATCCGGTGCAAAACCACCTGGAATAACGACACCTATAAAATCATCTGCTTTTACTTCTTCAATGGATAAATCTGCTTCTACGGGATATTGGTGTTTACTGTAATAGGTCTTCTTCTCCGGCGCTACAACTTTTACCTCATAACCTGCTTCTTTAAGTCTATAGTAAGGATACCACAATTCAGGATCTTCATATAAATTTTCTGCCAGGATGGCTACTGTTTTAACATTTTTCATCTTGATCCCCCCCTATAATCTTTAAAATATCATACTATTGATATTACCACAAATCAAAGCTAATAAAAAGATTTTTCCAACACTTGTGTGAATCTTCAAATCTACCCTGTCCTGTCTATCCATTAATTCCTTTTTTATTTCTTCAATAATTCCCTTTGTCTTGTCATAATTTAAAATAAACCTACCTTTTGCTTTTCTCACAAGTGAAATTTTCCCCTTATTATATTGTTCAAGCAAAGCTAGTGTTTTAGAATAATTGGTAATAGGTAGCTTCCTTCTGTTTGAACTATCCGGTATTTCCGAATAATTGAATCTTGTTTTAATTCACCTTCTTTATAAATATTTTTATATGTTTGTTTATTGTTGGCAATCCTTTCTCAAAAAGTAGAGCCATCTGTTTTTGCGTTAGACAAACAGTATCTTCTTTTAAATGAACCTCTAACTGAGGCCCTTCATCGGATTTATATATTATAATTTCACCTTTTTTAATTTCTTCTTTTGTCATAAAGTTTTCCGGCATTTTTTTATCGGTTTTAGTTATTCCAGTTTTTTAAAGATTTAAAAAAGTTACTTGCTTATTGAATATGAATAATCCTGTATCATATTGTCATTTTTGTCTTATTTTGGAAATATGGCAAATTATATTTCCATTTTTAGCAAAATAAAGATATAATAATATTCTTTTTCAACATATAAATGCTATATTATACCAACTCGGTATCTAATATTTTGAAGGAATACAGTATTTTTCGACCAACAGTAAATTCTCAACTATTGATTTGGGGTAATCTTATAGGTAATGTATTTCAAGTTAACTATCATTTTAGTGTTTGAAATTTTTTATCAATCTCATCATATAACTCTAACCCTGCTTGTTCAAATATCTTTAATAAATCTTCATAAGTATTTTCCCCACCTAACAGGTCCCAAAATTCATAACCCACTAATACTTCTTCCGATAAATCAAATAATCCTTGTAATGTCCAACGTTCATAAGGTTTCGGTTCAGCTATCAATTTCCCTACTTGTTCAAATATTGAAATACCTAACATTGTGTTAACTGCTTGAATAAAGGAAAATATAGCCATTCTATCTTTTCCAAGTAAGCGAAAATGAAAAGGCATATAATTTGTTTCAGGAGTATAAGTTGCAGGCTTGTTGTGGATTTTTTAATTTACTGCTTCTTCAATTGCAGTCTGCAATACTGTATTAATACCAAATGACAAGCCTGATTCTACACCTTTTATAGCAGTATACAATTCTTCTTCTGTTAACTTTCTGCCGATTCTTTTCATAGCTGTATCCTGCAATTCATGAACCGTAACAGAAAAGATAACTTTGTCTTTTTGATTGTTGTTCATAATTAAGCCTTTAAATTTTCAAAACCAAAATTATACTTTAATAATTCTTCTTAATCTATTTCCCCTAATCATAAAATCTTGTGATAAAATTAATGTGACCTTTAAAGAATGAACGAGTTCTTCTAAGGAGCAATTCAATATATAAATTCCATAGCTAAGATATAATGTTCTTTATTGAATCCATTCCTTTTATAGAATCTGATTGCATTTACGTTCTCTTTTAAAACTCCCACTTCTATTTAGTCCATATATCGAGAATATCTTCCTCTTTCCATAGGCTTATACTAATATTTTTCCCCAATTGATGGTAGCTATTCCTATAGAAAAGTTTGCTCTTTATTTTTTAAGATGAGGTTCTACCTCCACCACCTTCATTGGTTTTTCCACTTTTCCAACCCGTTCTGCCCTCTATTGAAATGCTATTAGGTGTATTTAAAAACTTTCTTTCATGTTGACAAATATTCCTAAAAATACAATATCCGTTACTATTAAAAATCAGTCTATCCTGTGGAAATAAACTTTCTAATTTTTTCGATTTAATGCTTACTTCAGGTGGACAAAAGCGTTTTTTGGGTCGACAAGCTATTTTCCCCAATCTGAATATAAGGTAATCCATTGATGCAGGAGTGTAAGGCCTATGATTATTTGGAATATTATTCCACTCCTTCCATACTCTTCTCCAAGCTTCTCGATTTAATCTATCAACCATAGAATACTGGTAACAAAATACATCTAAAAAACTAGCCAATAAAGGAATGCGAAATTGAAGAATACCTGTTCTTAAAGCAACTCTCATAGTATTTTTATCACTCATTACATCTAATTGTTCTACGTTTTTTTGGTACTTCCATACTCCTAAATCAGCCATATCTCTTAGAAACATATGGGCTTTCTTATTTGAAAATCCATACTTTTCCTCTGCCTTTAGTGCTTTAATAATTTCTAATATATCTCCTTGATGAGCATTATTGATATTGAATGCTGATGAGTAATATTTTTCTACCAGTAATTTTGCAGAATTAAGCATCCAGGGTTTGCGTTTATCTCGCTGGGATTGTGCTCCAAGAAAATTAAGAAGCTCATCCACTAACAAACTATTATTTATTATTTTGTCAGGCTTAAAACAATCCGGATGTCTTTTATAAAATTCAAAAGGATTACTTCTCGCATGAACATCAATATTAAAATCTTGTATAGCAGTAAAAATCTTACATTAGCAATTTCCTCTTTATTCAGGTCAAGAGTATCCAATTGGACCTTAATCACATTATTCATATATATATTTTCCAATACTTTAGCTACTGCTAAACATTCTCCATTTGGATTAATTTTAGGAGATAACACCTTTTCATGAATTTTCTCCCCATAAATATGAAATTCGTATATATATTAAGAAGAAAAATTTGCTTCTTATGGTATATATTAAAAAATATACTCCGTTTTATGCTCATTAAGACATTTCTCAATCAAGGTTATAATTTTATTAAACTCATTCTCTGAAATTTCGTCCCAATCATTATCGGTAATTGGTTCAATTTCCCAACCGAAACCATAATTGCAATTATAAGCACACCAATAATACTTTTTACTTTTATATTCAATTTGACCACCTGCAAGCCAATCATCAAATTGATTACGTTGATATTGCGCATCAATAATGATTTTTATCATAGCTTTTGACCTCGTCACTTAATAAGTTCATTCTAATTCATTATATTTAATCTCATAACTTTGTCCATCTGTCTCTAGATGGATTTCTAACAAATCTCATATCTCTTAAAAACTGTAGTTGCTGTCTTATTTTTGCTTTAATATTTTTATTTTCAGGATATATTTTCTGAAACTCCTCTACATATTGATACATATCGCTTGTTCTAAATGTACCTAATGGTAATCTATCATAAACTAGGTTCAACCATCCAAAAAGTTCTGATTTTGTAGGAATCGGCTTAGGTAAAATTCTTTCCTGTTCTTTAAGGAGGCCTATCTTTTCTTTAGTATCTCTTTCTCGCAATGCATCAGTGCTTTTTCTTTTGACTCTTTCGTAAACCTCTTCATATTTGTCAATGTACTCTTGATCTGGTTCAAATCGGCCTTGTTGAAATTTTAGCCTATTAAATATTCCATAAGCATCAGAAACAATTTCTTCTTTAAGAAAAGCAGTAATTATTACATTAACCTCAACATTATTTTTAAAGCCACCTCTTGTTAAATTAGATGAACCAAGAGCAATAGTTGCAGTTTCCGCATCATTTATCAAATATAGTTTTGGGTGATAAATAGGTGTATCGCCATAAGAAGGATCGCAAAAGCAATAACACCTTAATAGAAGCCCTTCATCCGACATTTTTTTCAATAACCTTAAAACCTTTGGTTCGGTTGTGCGAAAATCTAATCCAACTAGAAATTCTATGTTTCCGCCATTTTTCAGGCAGTTCTTTATGCTTTCCTCTAAAAGTTTGAATCCTGAATATTTTACAAAAGCAACAGCAAATTTCAACTCTTTTGCCCTATATATGGATTGATTCAACATCTCAAGTAAATTCTTCGTAATATTATCAGTAAATATTATTTCCATTTCAATTCCCCCCTGTTAAGATAGTACATTGCTTATATGGCTTTAGTAACCGAAGGCTTTCCCGGAGAAAAGATTTGGATCTCTGACCTATTGGTTCCCTAGTATCACTTCTTAAATAAATCTAAATATTCTTTCAAAACGAATAATCGGTTTCTGGAAAATCCAGTAATTTCAGTTAATAAACCCAAATCTATAAACGCTTTAATCAAGCGGTTAGCACTGTTGAAACTTATATCTAATTCTTTAGCTATTATTTTTGCATTAACAATTGGTCGAGAAAACATAAAAAGCAATAATCTTTGCCCTTTTTTAGCCCGACTTCCTAAAGTTAGTATTTTTTCCTCATAGTTACGACGTAAAACAATTATGTTTTTGAAAGTTTCAATTCCATCTTTAGCAATTTCAATAATACCGCTTAAGAAAAACTTTACCCACTGTTCTAAATCGTTATTCTGACGAACCATGGTCAAGGAATCATAATAACTTCCCCGGTTTTTTTCCAAGAAAGCAGAAAGGTATAAAGTTGGCTTTTCTAATATTCTGGCATCAATCAGTTGTAAAACAATCGAAAGTCGGCCAATTCTGCCGTTGCCATCTAAAAATGGATGAATAGTTTCAAACTGGTAATGACAAAGGGCAATTTTTATCAAGGTAGGAATAGCTAGATTTTTATTATGCCAAAATTTTTCTAAATCAGCTAAAAGTTCAGGCACTTCTCTGTAATGCGGTGGAACAAAAAAAGCATCGTTTAAAGAAGAACCGCCAATCCAATTTTGGCTCTGCCGTATTTCTCCTGGTAATTTATACTCGCCACGAACGCCAGAAAGTAAAATTTTATGTGTCTCCTTGATTAAGCGAATGCTAACTGGCAGCTTTTTTAATTCTTTAATCGCAAAATTTATGGCTTTAATATAGTTTTGAACTTCAACCCAGTCATCTTTTTTTTCTGGATATATTTCTTCTTCTGGCAAGACGGCTTCTTCTATTCCGGTTTTAGTACCTTCTATCATACTTGATTTGGTTGCTTCTCTTATCACATTCATTTTAATAAAAAAATTAACATCCGGAATTAAAAAAGAATAAGCATTAAGTTCGCCTAAAAGTCGCATTGATTCAGCCAATAAAATATCAATTTTATTATCCTGCCATTTAAAATTGCGGTTAATAAAAGAAGGATTAAAACTTTTGTACTGATATTGTTGTTTGTATAGTCCTGCCTTAAATTTTTTCATAATTTTAACCATATAATTGTTTATATTGTCATTTTAATCTATTTTTGGAAATATGTAAAATTATATTTCCATTTTTAAATGAAACCTTAATCTTTAAAAGCAAAATAATTTTTTTAAGTAATCTTTTATGAAGCTCAAAACAAGCAATAATTTCACAAGCTTTAGATAGATCTAATTCCGTATAATTATTTTAAAGGTTGTGGCAGTAAATTTGATTTATTTAGGTGGTCGGGGCGAGAGGATTTGAACCTCCGACCTCTTGGTCCCGAACCAAGCGCGCTAACCAAGCTGCGCTACGCCCCGCATAGTTACGAAATAAATTATATCACACCTCAGGTAAGGAAACCACTGATTTTAGTCTGAGGGCCAGGAAAGAAGCAATAATTACTTTTAAACAATCACCTGGTAAAAAGGGAATTACTCCCACCAGAACAGCCTCCTTTATCCCTATCCTAGTGATAATTAATAATTGGATTATTCCAGTAAGGTATATTATGAATGCTCCCAGTAATCCCACAGTAAAATAAGACCATATGCCGGCTTCTTTTAACTTTTCAATGAGTTTTCCAATAATATAAGCAGAGATAACAAAACCTATTAAAAAACCTCCAGTTGGTCCCACCAAAATCCCTAAGCCTCCTCTAAATCCGGAAAAGACCGGTAAGCCCACTGCTCCCAGTAAGATGTAGATTAATTGACTAAAAGCACCAAGTTTGCTTCCTAAAATCATTCCGGATAGAAAAGTAAACAGGTTTTGTAAACTTATGGGAACTATGCCAATAGGAATGGAAATAAAAGCACCGACAGCAGTTAGCGCTGCAAATAAGGAAACCAGAGTCATTTGACGAATAGTTATTTTTTTCATTGGCAAACCTGCAATTTACAACGTTCTTAATAAAATATCTTTCAACCATTCTTAATATATTTATAAATTTTTATCAATATAGATAGACAGTTTCCCCAAACAGTGAACATAACTGCCATACTCATTATCATACCATCCAAATAAGGTAGAGTGAGTTATTGGAATATTTAATGTTTTATTGGTATTTAATCCCACCTTCTGCAGCATTCCTGGATTAAGATCGATAAATCCAGTTCGAGTATGAGTATCATGACCCTCTATAACAACTGCAAAAAGTTTTCCTTTTAAATCTGATGATATATTCTGATTGTCGCTGTAACATAGAAGATCTTTTTGTGCTCCTTGAGCTGCTTTCTGATAGATACTATTCAGAAATTCGCGATTAATGATAGAATTTCCTCTTTTATCCAAACAGGTATGAAAAGTGAGATTTAAAATAATGAGAGAAACAGTATCGGTGGGAATCCGAACAGAATCTGCCATAAAACCTACCCTTTTCACCTCCGGCAAAACTTTTTCTAAGGTATTGGCAGCCCCAGTAGTAGAAAGGATAATATTATTGAAGACCATTCTATTTTTTCGTAAATCTGTATCACCAGCACCAGGCAGTGAATCAAGCACTCTTTGACTATTGGTAGCAGCATGAATGGTTGATAAGGATGCTGTTAGTATATTTTTGGTTTCTTCTCTTTCTAGTAAAGGTCTTACCATATGGGCTAAAGCAGTAGTGGTGCAGGAAGCAGCAGAAATAATGTTCTGGTTATTTTGATTAAAGGAAGTATGATTAATACCATAAATAAGAGTACTGCAGTCCTCAGGCATTTTTTTGGATTTATCTTTTATTTTAAAAGGCGCACTATTAATAACCTTTTGAGCTCCGGCAAATAGATGCCCTCTCAAGCTGCCTATATCATTATCTTCAGAAACAGTAGGATCATTAAAAGCACCAGTAGTATCAACAACTATTTTTACTCTATATTTTTTCCAGCTTATATTCCTGGGATTTCTCGCTTTACATAATATTTTTACCGGTTTCCCAAAAATTTCCAAAAGATTTTCTTCTTCATTAATAATCTTAATATCTTTTTCTGCCTTTATACCCAATAAAAATCTTTCTATAGAGCCATAAGTGGAATCTGTAGCTATCAAATTGGCAATATCTATCAGATTAGTTCCAACCGGACGCCCTATATTTATTATAAAACCATCAAAATGATTTTCCTGCAGCTGATACCATAAGGTTAATTTACCAATTCTGCCTAATCCATTAATGCCCAGGCAATTCTTTGCACTATTTAAGTCCAATTTATAGATTTCCCCTCTCACTAAAATAAGATATTTGTTCTAAATCAATAGCATGATGACCTTTATAGATATTCCCCAGGTAGGAATCTATGGCAATCTTATCACCAGTTTTGAATTCCGTATTATTAATAATGCATTTATTTTCCCCTTCTAGTACTATTAAGTGTTTACAATTCACCACACAAACTTTACCTAACTGGGCAGCGGTGACTGCTGCATGAGAGGTGACTCCGCCACGTGAAGTTAACAATCCATCACATTCAAATATCATTTCTATATCATCCGGTACTGTATCAGGGCGAATTAAGATTTTGTGCTCTTGAGGATACATTTCTGCCAGCAGTCTTATATCATCCAGGTTAAAGGCAACACGACCGTTCATTGCCCCTCTACCGACTCCGATACCCGATCCAGCCAGATGGCTAAGAATATCTGGGCTGGTAAAAATAGGAGTTTTTTCTTTATCCTTCAGGACATATGGTCTGGTTTGTAAGATATATAAATTTTGCTTCTGTTTTGACTTAAAGGTAAATTCAATTTCTTGATGCTCATACCCTCTCTGATAAATTAATTCTTTCGCTAATCTAAGTAATTCTTGATAAATTTCCGGAAATTGTTTTTCCAGAGACTCTCCTCTAAACTGAGGAAATTTTTGATTTTGAAATTCGGAAACCGGTAAAGTATAAACTAATCCAGATACAATATCTTCTCCCTGACTACAGCTGGTAAAATCGCCATATAAGGTAACTTCAGAACTTTTTTCAAATGGTACCTTGGTAAAAAAGACTCCAGTCCCCGATTCAGTATTAATATTACCAAAAATCATTTCCTGTACTATAACTGCTGTTCCCCATTCTTCGGCAATCTGAAGCTTTTTACGAAAAATTTGCGCTCTATCATTGTACCAGGATTGAAATACGAGAATTATAGCTTGGATTAGCTGTTTGAAGGGATCCTCTTCAAATTTAATCCCACAATCCAGCAGCAAATTTTTATAAGAAAAGGCAATCGCTTTCATCTGTTCTTTGCTAAATTCTCTCTTTTCTTCTATTTCATATTTTTGTTTAAATCCTAAGATAAGTTTGTCAAATTCATCTCGCTCTATTCCATGAGCCATACCCCAATTTTGTAATAACCTTCGGTAAGAATCCCAGACTGCCCATCCATACTCAGGGATTTTGCTTAAACTTTCGGCAATCTCATCATTCATACCAATATTCAAAATGGAATCCATAGCTCCAGGCATGGGAATGACTGTTCCGGAACGAACTGCCAGGAAGAGAGGGTTTTTTAAATCTCCAAATTTTTTCCTGGTTATTCTTTCTAATTCCATTAATTTATCTCTAATCATCCCCAATATTGCCTGGTACATTTCAGGAAACTGCATGACAGCTTTTCTATCTCGAAACCATTCTGTAGTAAGCACAAAACCTGGCGGAATGGGAAATTTGTAGGAATATAATTTTTTAAGATAATAGGCTTTGGCACCTAAAAATATCTGGTTATCTACTTTAGGATTGGATTTGTGTAAGGAAGTACATAACAATTTGGGATTATAATTGAGTAACATGTGAATCACTTCCGGCTTTAATCTCGCCATCATATTTCTTAAAGTACTCAGTATTTTAGAAACATAATTATCTAAACTTTGCACTAAAAAAGCCGCAACGATTATGTCACGGTAAAATTCTTCTGATTGCCGGTAGATAATATGGTCCTGACTGGTTTTATTAGAAGCATTGGTCCCCATGATGTTTTGCCGAATAATCGTTTTAAGAGACGAACTGAAGGGCAGTATATAATAATTATCAATTATTTCTTTAATATTGAGAGTAAAAAAATAGAAAATATTCACAAATTGGTCCATGGAAAAGGTTGTAGTTTTAAAACTATAATTAAGCATTTCCAGATGAGAGTTAAAATTTTGATTAGAAATTCCATTTAGACTTAATCCTTCTTTAAATAAATCTAATATTCTGGCAGCATTATGGAAACCATCTATAGTCATATAATCCAGATTTCTTTGACTGATTAATTTACTGATAAGATAATCTGCTAACTTCTCCAGGCGCAGAATTAATCCCATAGCTACAAATTTCTGTTCATAATATTGTCCATACATGGAAGGAATTCCAGAGGCAATATGACGCTTAAGGTATATGCTTTCCTGGGCTTCGGTTTTAGGGGATTCCAGAATGATTTTCTTTAAGCGGGAGATCATATTATAAATGAGTTTTATCGAAGCAGTACATCTGTCATTGTTAATATTATTTTCTAACTTTTTTATTTCCCTGATGGTAAAAATATTTGATTTTTGCAAATCAAGGCAAATAAATTTATAATCCAGTGTATATTTATGTCTTAAAAGTTGATAAAGTTCAATCAGATAAATAACTCGCTTGCTATTACAGTCATCAAGGTTTTTGATTTTGTCTAAAGCTTTTTTTATTTCATCAATAGCCTGCTCCAGCATAGCTTCTGGACTTACTTTCATTGTTTTACAAAGCTTACGTGTAATATTATGTACCGGATCAAACCACTTTCCTGACACTGACAACTCTTTTTGAACATCACTGGGAAGATACTCTAACAGAGGCTGATGATTCCCGTCATACCAGAAACAAAAAATTCTTCTTATCAGTTCTACCTGTGAGTTATTGCTTTCTACATGTACTTGCTTTCTTAAAAAATGGATTAATCTATCTTCACTATAAGAAAGTTTATCTATATCTGTAGATAGTTCCCTGATTTTTCCCTCTGCTCCGACGGCACCAAAATAAACCGGGAAAAGGCTTAGTAGTTGCTTTATTAAAACATAGTTTGATTTGATATCACTATTGAGTAATTGGCTGATATCCCTTTGAAAAAGATCTTCATCTCGAATAAGCACTCCTCCCAGCTTCAGATTTACAATTAAAGCAGATATGAGCTTACTGCTATGCCTGATTGAGCATTTGATTAATTCAAGCCATAACCTAATCATCTTGAGATGATAATTATCCGTCTCGATTTGCCAATCATCGTTAATTTTTATTTCACCAGGATGAATAAAACCAAATCTGATAAGATGCTCAATCAAAGTATCTATGTAGGTTTGATCTTCTGTTTGATATATACTTTGACCCAATTTCAACAAGCATTCTAAAATCTTTTCCATATTTTCAGTTTTGAAGCCATTAAAGAGGGAGAAAGTAGTGGTCAAAAAACTATTCAGAGGTAATTCTGCTATATCTTCAGGGGCAAACCTTTTATAGAGCTGGGCTAATTCCACTAGTAATGAATCTCTTAATCCCATCATTTCCGGGATTTCCAATAAATAATAAAGGAAATATATTTTCTCTAAAATCGATGCATCTTTTTCAAGGTAACCAATTGATTTAGCTATACATTCTTTAAAATCAGGGATGCTGTCCAGTTCCTCCCAGTTATGGGCTTGAGACAATTTTTCCTGCATTTCGGAAATAAATTGTTTTTCTCTTTTAGTGATATTTAAGATTTCTACCTTATATTTCTCAGAAAAATATTTATCCTGCTTTTGACACCATTCCTGGAAATCCAGCTGATTTTTCCATATCTTTATATTTTCCTTTAGAGATACCCTGAGTAAATTCTCCATTCTCCGGGAATAATCCCTATGCTTTGTGAGGTGAGCAGGAAGCTTTTTCAATAAACTCGAAGAGTATATTCTTATATCTTTATCATGATGCAAGGTCTTATCCAGAATACGAAACACTTCTTCAGTAAGAAAATCTAATTCCACTTCCATATGGTCATCTTTGGCTAACTCCCGAATGAATTCAAATAAGGTTTCCAGAACTCGTTGTTTGTCCTTAAAATTAAGCTCTTTATTTAACATATCATTAAATAATGTTAAGATGGCTTTAATAGCCCTACTCGCTTCGGGGTGCGATTTATAAAACCACATATCATTTAGGGCTATCTCTCTGAGTTTTTCATGGACAAATTTTGGTCTGAGAGGAGAAAGGTAAATTTCTGTCAAGAAATTTATTATTCTTTGATGGATACCAAAATAAGCAGAAGAAATATCTAATAACCATTTTTGTTCAGTTGAAAGATTTTTATCTTTTATTACTTGCCTGGTATCTTTTTGAATTATTGGCATTTTACCTTCTTTATAATCCTCCCTTCTACTTTTTTATTTTAGAACAGTACCAGATATTATTTCCATAGTTTTACCGTCATCTGTTTTAATAATTAAGGCACCTCCATCTGAAATATTAATAGCTTCTCCAGCAATAATTCTTTCTCCAGTATCCAGCCTAATTCTTTTCCCTATTATATTGTTATAGAGTTTCCATTCTTCTAAAATTAAGGAAAAATCTTTTCTTTTTAATATTTCATAAAACTTTTCCCACTCAGTACAAAGATGCCGCACTAACATGACCCGGGGTATCAATTGCCCGGTAACTTCTTTTAAGGAAATAGAACATTTGCGAATATCTTCGGGTAACTCAGATGAGTCATTATTGGTATTTATGCCTATTCCTACTATAACCCACTGTTTACTCTTTGCCTCTGTACTCATTTCAGTTAATATACCGCATACTTTCCTATCATCTATAAGTATATCATTAGGCCATTTAATTTGTGCCTTGATTTGAAATAATTTACTAATTGTGTTAGCTACAACCACAGCAGCCATTAAGGTAATTAATGCTATGGAAGAAGAAATAATTTCAGGATACAATATTATAGAAAGCCAGATGCCACCTGCTGGAGAAAACCATGTTTTCCCTAATCTACCTTTCCCTCCGCTCTGTTGCTCAGTAATGATAATTGTTCCTTCTGGTATGTTATCTGTTTTTCTTAGAATCTTCTGTCTGGCTATTATATTAGTAGAGGTTAGTGCAGGAAAATAATAGATTGTTTGTCCAATATATCTGGTAGTTAGTTTATTTTTAATCTCAAATGGTAACAAAATATCAGGACGGGAAATAATACGATAACTTTTTTGGTCATTTATAGAAATAGAATATCCTAATTGTTTTAATTGCTGAATCTGTTTTTCTACTTCTGCCCGGGAAAGTGAGAGTCTATAGCTTAATTCTTCTCTCGTTATGGGATACTCCTCTGACAGATAAGACAATACGGGAATATCCAGATTTTTTAAATTCATTTCAATCAATTTTTCTATTCAATCCTTAACATCAGTTAAGTCAAAAGAGACTTTTTCTACTCCTTGCAATTTAGTCAGAATTTTTTCAGTGATCAGTTGCAGATGTTCCGTTCTCTGTACAAAATCAAGATCATCAGTGGGAACTGTCAAAATAGGACAAACAGTAAATCCCTCTAACCATTTCTCATACAATATATTTAGTTGTTCTAAGTAGGCTCTAGAAATTCTTTTCTCATAATCCCTGCCACGTAAGGCAATTCTTCTCTTTAAAGTGTCAACAGATGCCTGCAGGTAGATTATCAGATTAGGCGGAGATAAAAAATCTACCATAATACTGAATAACTCTCTATAATTATGATAGTCTCGGGACTCCATCAATCCCTGTTCATACAAATTTTTAGCAAATATATCAACATCCTCATAAATACTTCGGTCTTGTACCACAGAAGATGGTTCTCTCGCTATAGTCTGGTGATGTTGAAAGCGTTTAGATAGGAAAAAAATTTGCAGATGAAAACTCCATTTTTTCATATCGTAATAAAAATCTTCTAAATAGGGATTATTTTCTACCACTTCATAAAAAGCCTTCCATCCCAGCCGTTTACTCAAAAGCTTGGTCAAACTTGATTTTCCGCTTCCGATGTTTCCAGAGATAATAATAAATTTTTTCATAACTACGTGACTCTTTCTCACTCTTTGTCTTTCTCTTGAATCTTCTGACACACAAACTCTAAATCACGACTATTGCCTACAAAATCTAATTCATCAGCATTAATGATGACCAGCTTGGTTTGGGGGAAACTATGCTGATTAGCAAAATAGTCTTCATAAGATTTATTTAGTCTTTCCATATATTGAACAGAGATTTTACGTTCAAAAGGACGGTCTCTGAGCATTATCCTTTTCATCAGTAAGTTGGTGCTGGCCCTTAAGTAGACAATCATATCAGGAGCAGGTATATCCCGACACATTATTTGATATAGATGCTCATACATTGCCAGTTCATTGCCGGAAAGAGTAAGGTAAGCAAAAATCCGGTCTTTAGCAAACATATAATCCGAAAATGACAATTGTCTGAAAAGGTCCTGTTGAGCAGCCTTTACCTGCTGGTCATATCGACTTAATAAAAAGAAAATCTGGGTTCGAAATGCAAAGTCTTTTATGTCTTCATAAAAACGAGGTAAAAAAGGATTTTCTTCCACGACTTCCAGGATAGCTCGGGCATTATATCGTTTACTCAATTGTAGTACTAAACTTGTTTTTCCGGCACCAATAGCTCCTTCAACAGCAATATACTTACTCCGGAATGCGTACATTTACCAAACCTCTTCTTCTTTTGTAATTCGGTACTAATGATACTTAGATAGGGATTAAAGGAAAGGGGATTCCTTCCCCTTGTGAATCCTTGCATTAGTACTAAATATATCGTATATTGTATGTTATTAATTCTTCCTCATTTAATAAATGATATTTTATAGAATCGCAATGTCGAAAAATTCCGATACTCTAAAAACAAGATTAATAATTCCAATAGATAAGGATAAATCAGGCTGGCTTAAGTCAGCCTGATTTATTTTTATTCATTGTCGGGGCGTTGAGGCATTATACTACTTTATAAATATATACTGCCTTTACTTTTTGGCAATCAATTATTTATTTAGCTTCACCAGTGGATACTTTTTCTTTAAATTTACCCAAGGCCTGGAATCCACTATAGACTACAAAGCTGGCTAAGATTAACAATAAAATAGATACTGTACCGAGAAGAACATTACCCCTACCAAAATTGGTAAAGACCAGATTAATCAGGGCAACAACGGTAACAATCATCATAAATGCCATAGGATAATAAGTGATCTTGAAGTTTTTACCCAGATGAGCCAGATAAGCAGTGGCACCCATTAAGGATAAACCAGCCAATAGTTGGTTAGAAGAACCGAATATCGGCCAGATTGCAGCCCATTGTCCGGTTAAAGCCAGTGCTCCACCGGCAATAACAGTTATAATGGTACCCATATAGCGATTAGAAAGAGAGGGCATTTTTTCAGCTGTTAGTTCTTCAAAGCAGTACCTTCCCAGACGTGTTGCTGTATCCAGAGATGTAATCAAAAAGGCAGAGATAGTCAAAGAACCAAAGACAATACCGGTCTGTTCAGGAACACCTAAACCAGCCAAAAATTTACCAAGACCATGAGCAAATATACCAACTGCACCACCCCATTCAGCCAGACCTGTAGTCATTCCTTCCTGAGTCAATATAGCAGCTGTGCCAAGGGCAATAACTGCCAGAACTCCTTCAAGAAGCATAGCCCCATAGCCTACCAATCTGGTATCTTTCTCGTTGTCAAGCTGCTTTGCTGTTGTTCCAGAGGCAACCATGGAATGGAAACCAGAAACTGCTCCGCAGGCTATAGTAACAAATAACATGGGGAATAAAAATCCTACTCCTGTTTTGAAACTGGTATAAGCAGGATAAACCAACGTAGGTCTAACAACCAGTATTCCAAGGACTCCACCAATAAGAGCAACATAAAGCAGGAAAGAGGAGAGATAATCACGAGGTTGTAATAACATCCAGACCGGCAAGGTTGAAGCCAGAATGATGTAAGCAATTAAAATCCAGGTCCAGGTCACTTGATTGAAGAATAAGAATGGTGAATTAAGTCCAATCCAGATGGAAACAAAGAGGAGAATTATCCCAATTACTGTAACCAGTGATAAGCTCATATTGGCACGATAAAGAGCGAATCCCATAGCCATGGCAATCAATAACATTAAAAATCCGGCTGTGGCAACAGAAGCATTAGCGGCAAAGGCCTGAGCAGTTAAAATGGTAAAGACTGCGACCACCAGTACCAGAGCTAACCAGGCAAATAGTAAAAACCAGGTTCTTGCTTTCTTGCCCACATACTGTCCAATAATCTCACCCACAGATTTGCCTTTATGACGAGCCGAGGTAATCAAGCCGAAATAGTCATGTACTCCTCCTACAAAAATACAACCAAGAACAATCCAGATAAAACAGGGCAGCCACCCAAATACTACTGCTGCAATTGGGCCGGTAATTGGTCCGGCACCGGCAATGGAGGCAAAATGGTGACCCAGTAAAACCGGAGCCTTGGCTGGAACATAATCTACTCCATCGGTCATAGTGTGTGCTGGCGTCTTGGCTTTTTCATCAATCTCAACTATTTTATCTAAAAAACTTCCATATATCCTGTAAGCAATAATATAAAGAATAATGGCTAAAATCAGTATGGTTAAAAGACTCATTAGAACAAACCTCCTTTAAAAATGATTAGAAAGAAATTAACTAATAAATGTTTTTAATAAAAATAGTGATTGAAAAATGATCAATAAATCGCTACCCCGACAATAGGATTATACATTTGAATCATATAACTTGAGCAAGAACAGATAATATAAGCGATTATATTAATTAATTACTGATTGTTTTTTACCACCCCCTAATTCCTTTTTAAAATTATAGACTGAGGCAATTTCTTTACCTTTAGGATTACAGTATACACAACTCTGTTTAAGGTCAATGAGTAACAAACGAATATCACACCAGCCCTTTATTCCTAAGACAAAGGTCTTGCCATATCTAAATCTTTGAGTAATGGCAATTGCCTCTTGAGAAAAACCTTGAGCAGATACTATTATTCCATTAATGGTGTGAGACATCACCTCAAAAGAAGGAATAACCAGTTCCCGGGTGATATTGATTAAAAATTGAGAAAAATCATTTATAATTCTATCATCTACAAATTGTTCAAATCCCTGGACAAAGATGATTTCTTTTTCCTGGTAACGGTCAATTTGAATTTTTTTGGTAAGAACATGGCGGTAATGTTCTAGAACAGAAATAGCATATATATCTATTTTCTTTTCGCTGATTAATTTATTAGTTTCGACATTATAATGCAACTTATATCTTTTTGATAGTCCTTCAAGATATTCTGATAATGTGGGTTGCATTTTGCTTTTAATTTCCTTGCTAGATTTATTATTTTTTTTCTTCACTTAACTGTTTTTATTTTATTACAATCATTTTTCGATTGCAACTATATTAATTGTGGGATAAATATTATTTATAAAATAGAATATAATCATTCCCTTATTTACATTAAATACTTACCACTTTTGTTTTCAAGCTCATATTGGTATTCTATTTTTTCTTTTTATTCTGGTAAAATGCCAGAATTAATTATTATTCTCACCAACCGCTGCCAGGAGTAGCAGTAATTACTGCATAGACAAACTCATGCTCATGGACTCCCTGAGTAAATTGATCCGAGATTTTTTCTATAATCATTGTGTTTGTTATTAATATTAAAAAGATATCTGGCAAGAAAGAGCTGATGGTATATGACTATTTTCCTTGACATTTCTCAACTTTATGATAATATTTAAGCATATTGGACAGTGTTACAATTAATATTTTCGTAACACAAGGTATCAAAAAGAAGAAGATCGTAAGAAGACTTATGATAGTGTATAAATAATAGGAGATAAAGGAATCAGTGATTAAATTAGCAGTGGAATATAATAATATCAATACTATGGTTGAACGTGGTATTAAGTTACATGGTCACTCCGGACCCTACCTTAATCTGGGTATTAAGATGGGTTTGCTTGCCCTGGATTTGCTGGGAGTAAAAGGATATTTTGATCTCTCAACTGAAGTAGAATTAGAATACCGTACTCCGATATCCTGCTTGATCGACGGTTTACAGATATCTACCGGTTGCACCATGGGAAAAGGAAACATCAGAGTAAAAAATAATCCTGGTATAATTAGAGTCCTTTTCAAATCAGATCACAAAACACTTCTGGTCACCTTAAAACCGAAAATAAACAAACTAATTGACTTCCAAAAAGAAAGCTGCGAAACTCTGGGGGAACAAATCCTGAATATATCCAATAAGCAGATGTTTAATTATGAAATTAAATGCGAGCCTTCTAAAATAATTGGTGAGTAAAGCAGCACTATTCATTAAGGCAAAGTATATTACCCATTCAGTCCTCCTTTCATTAAAAAGCAGAAAAGGCTAATTTTTCAAGCTCATAAATCAAATCAGAAAAATTAGCCTTTTAATGTTTTCATAAACTTAATTTTTATTATTTGAAAAGAGTAAAGAGACCGCAGTTAGCTACCTTATTACTTTGATAATTTTTCCATATCCTGGGTTAACTTTTATTTCGCCATGCTCGTAAACGACTTCCCCTCTGACGATGGTCTGTTCTGGTTGTCCATAAACTTCCCATCCATCAAAGACTATAGCGCTGTCTTTGCATTTAGTAAACATTTTATCTTTGTCTATTTTGCCTTTCTGGTCTGCATCAAAGATAACAAAATCTGCATCAGCACCTACCATGATTACTCCTTTTTGGGGATATAATCCGAAAATACGAGCTGGATTTTCGCAGATTAGTTGTACCATCATAGCCAGATCAAGCTTACCTTCCTTAACTGCGGTAAACATTAAGGGAAGTCTGGTAGAAAGTCCAGGGAAACCAGCCGGGGGCACAAAAATATCATCCTTACCCTTTTCTTTCTCCTCTTTAGTATAAGGGGCATGATCACTGCCTATTATATCAAAATAACCTGCTCTTAAATACTCCCACATCTCCTCTTGTTCATCTTCACTACGGACTGGTGGATTACATTTGGCAAAAGCACCATGCTCAACTAAAGCCTGTTCATTCAAAAACAGATAATGAGGACAGGTTTCCGCAATAGCTAATACTCCTTTTTCCTTTGCTTCTTGAACTAATTGAACCGCTTCAGGTGTACTGATATGGGCAATTTCAACCTTTGCTCCCGTCTTTTCGGCAAACAGCAATATTTTAGCTGTCGATTCAATTTCAGCAACAGGAGGACGAGATCTCTCATGATATATAGGGGAAGTCTTTCCTTCTTTCCTGAGTCGAGCAATATTTTTCTTAATCAGGTCATTATTTTCGGCATGAAATGCAGTAATAACACCTGTCTTAGCAAGTATTTCCATTAGCTCATATTGATCACCTGTATCGGGTGCAGTCAATCCAATAAATTCCTTTTCCCTTCCTTCGGGAGCTTCATGTAAGAAAGTTTTAAAAGCAACTATACCTGCTTTGGAACATGGTATAATACTTTCTTTCTGGTCAATCCCGGCTGCTCCAAAAAAGGCTATATCAACTACCGCTTCCTTTTCAGCAATAGCCATTCTGTTATTCACAATTTCCGGAGAATAAGGAGGCGGAGAAGATATGGGCATTTCCAGCACAGTAGTTACTCCACCTAAAGCAGCTTCTTTGGTTCCCGTAAGAAATGTTTCCCTATATTCATTACCTGGCGCTCTAATATGGACATGGGGATCTACTGTTCCAGGTAAAACTGTTTTCCCCTTGGCATTTATAACCTTTTTTGCTTTTAAAGTATTTTTGCTAATCACGGTAATTATTCCGTCTTTAATACCGATGCTACAGCTGACTAATTGGTCATTGATAAACACATTCCCGGAATTAATTGCCAGATCATAATTGTCCATCATATATCCTCCTGAGATTCACTAATATATTTTAATTATTTTACAAAAAATAAAACATTCAATAAATTGTTAATTGTACATTTTAGCTATATTTAGCTATTTTGCTAGTTCTAACTCCATATCTAATAAAGGACTCTATCATCATTAAAGCACACACTAATCCATCAATAACGGGGACTCCCACAACTTTTTCAATTTCTTTGTCCAATCCTGCCATTCCGGCACATCCCAGTATTAAAACTTCTGCTCCATCCTCTTGTATCGCTGCCAATCCTTCTTTCAGCAACTTTTCTCTTTTATCTTTTTCAGTCGCAACTACACCTAAACCAGTAGTACGGATTGATGCGCATCGGCCTCCCAGGCTATATTTTTTGACCAAATCCTCTTTTTGGGGTATTTTTTTTCTTTTTAGTGATAATATGCTGAATTTGTGCCCTATAGGCAAAGCATAAAGCATAGACGCCTCACCAATTCCTATAACCGGTTTGTCGGTTAATTCTCTAAGCAGATCTATACCTATATCGCTATGGCAGGCTATGATAAAGCCATCATATTGTTTTCCCCAATCCTTGAAATTTTCTAATAAATACTTTTCAGCAATGGCTGCATCTAAATAACTTTCAATTCCTAACGGAGCTTCTTCGATTTGTTTAACTTCAATTCTTGTATCAGCCAAGGCATATTTCTCACAGGTCTTTCTAATTCCATCAGTTACTTCTCTTGAACTATTTGGATTAATACACAATATCTTCAAGGGCACCTCCATAATCAGGTTAATAAGTATTACAGTTATCTTGCCACTAATTTCCCTTTTTGGGCAAGCCTGTTAGCAATTTTTTTCATTCCTAACTTTTCCAATGCTGATTTAGTTTGTTTGCCTGTTCTAATATCCCATTCCCACAGGTTATAATATTCATCTAACATTTTATCATATCGTTTTCTATCAATTTTAAATCCCTTGTATGGACCCGATTTTACCTCTTCCTGCATAAATCTTTTGGGAGGCATATCATCTTCCCGAGACATATTCGTATGTAGCTCATTAAATGCCTTTTCCATATTTCTGCCCAAGGGTGCATAATAATCCATTAAATCTTTTTCATTCACATTCAATCCCATACCAGTATTTATTAACTGAACAAAATCTGATAGGTCAAAAAAATTTGCTCCAGACCATGTTCCGACATAATTGCATATACCCAGATTATCTTCAATTTCCTTAGTTTTTCCCTGCCAAAAAACTCCATAAGCTTGATTTTCATAATCAACTACATTAAACTTGCCAATACGTGGTTTAGGCCCATATCTTTTATTTCCCATTGTAGCTCCCCTGAGATGTCTACCGGCAACTGGTGAAGTAGAAACTGCCAATGCCCATGCTTTGGGAATACGGAAAGGCTCTATGGAAGGCTGCCCTTTCACATGTATAATATAATCTTCTGAATTTTTGCCAATATTTTTAGCAGCTTCTATTAATCCATCAGCTAATAAATTACCTAATCCTTCTCTATTAGCCAGTTTTTTTAGCATTTCTATAAAAGATTTGCTATTGCCCCAATTTAATTCCAATCCATTGGTCTCATTTTGGGTAATAATACCCTTCTCATATAATTCAAATGCCCATGATATTGCTGATGCAGCAAAATCGCCATCTAAGCCTAATTTGTTAGTCAGTATCCATGACTTCACTACCGCTTCCGGCTCTGAAACATCAACTCGGCAAGCATGCCCCATAATAGTATTAATCCAAAATCCCTCTCCTCTTGTTCCTTGGTATTCTCCTTTGCTTATTTCCATAAAGGGCATGCATCCAGTTGGACATAGATAACATGCCCTGACCTTTTTTACCATACCGGGAACGCCGCTTTGGAGATTCATCAATCTGATTCTTTTTTCGTATTCCCACTGGTCATCCTGTCCGTTTTTAGCAACAATATTAGTATTCCAACCTTCCCATTCAGGATTTGTATAAAAATTCAAAGGAGCTTTTCTCATCAGAGTAGTGCTTTCTTGGTTTATACACTTTTTGTTGCATTCTGCCACTACAGCCATAAATTTATTTGGTTCGGCAATATTTATTTTCCCATGCCCGCGAACCACTACAGCTTTAAGCTTTTTATCTCCCATAACACAACCCACACCTGAGCCTCCAGCAGCTTTTGCTGTATCAACTATTATGGCTGAACCCCTTACCAGATTTTCTCCCGCGGGACCGATTGAAGCAATTTTAATATCCCTATCTCCGATTTCACCTCGTAGCAGTTCTTCTGTTTCAAAGGTGTCTTTTCCCCATAAATTCTCTGCATTTCTAACCTGAATATCATTATCATTAATATACAGATAAACCGGACTTTTTGCTTTACCGGTAATAATTAGGTTATCATAACCGGCATATTTCAACTCAGCACCCCAAAATCCTCCCACATTTGCTGAACCCTTTCCTCCATTAAATACATTAATGGTAGAAATATCAACACGACATGCTCCAGGAGCCATTGTTCCTACCATACTACCAACACCAAAACAAAGAAGATTTTCCGGATCAGACCATCTGGTATTCTGTCCAATTTTTTCCAGTATGATTAGAGAATTAATTCCTCTTCCCCCTAAAGTTTTTAAAGTATACTTTTCAGTATTTTCATACCATATTTTATTATCAGATAAGTCTATCCATAATATTTTGCCTGCTAAACAACCTCTAATGCTTCTATTCTTATTCATAATCATTTCCCTTTATTTCCCGCTTGATAGGCTTAGAGCCCCATAAGAACAGTATTTAACACACAAAGGAATTTCTTCCCCAGAACATTGGTCACAAGTTGAAATAATCCTCCACTCAGCTACACCGCTAACTGGATTACGGTATACTTTTATGCTGCTTTTATCCGGCCAAAAAGTACGAGTATGATGAAATGAGCAGGCTAATTGACAGGATTTACAGTAATAACACAAATTAGCATCTCTTTTTATTTTCAAATTTTTAACTTTCTATACTACCTCAAGATTAATTAATTGATATTTAATTTTTTAACAGCTCTTTTCCGGCAATACCGGCTTTAGTCATTTCATAAGGATCCAGTATTTTATTCAGTTTATCTTCTTCCAATATTTTATGCTCCAAGACAACCTCTCTTACACTCTTATTACCTATAAAGGCTTCTCTAGCAACCAGACAAGTTTTTTCATAACCAATATGGGGATTTAAGGCAGTTATAATACCAATACTTCTCTCCACAAATTCCCGGCATCTCTGTTCATTAGCTATTATTCCATCAATGCATTTTTCTCTAAGCATATTCTGGACATTGGTCATTAGATCAAAACTCTGCATTAAATTGAATGCCAATACCGGCTCCATTACATTTAGTTCTAATTGACCTGCTTCAGCGGCTAAATTAATGGTAATATCATTACCTATGACCTGAAATATCACCTGATTAGTTGCCTCGAGAATTACCGGATTTACTTTTCCTGGCATTATAGATGAACCAGGTTGAACTTCAGGCAATCTTATCTCATATAAACCTGCCCGTGGGCCAGAAGCCATTAACCTTAAGTCATTACATATTTTAGATAACACCACTGCCCATGCTTTGATAGCTGACGATGCTTCTATGTAAGCATCGGCATTTTGGGTAGCATCTACTAAATCTTCTGCTATAAACAAATCAAAACCTGACATTTCTCTTAGTCTTTTTTCTACCAGTTTAATATATTCAGGCTCAGCATTAAGGCAAGTTCCTACTGCTGTTGCTCCCATATTTATTGTTTTTAGTCCTTCTATCGACCGAGCTATTCTTTCTCGTGACCTTTTTGCGGCATTAGCATGAGCTAAAAATTCCTGTCCTAATCGGATAGGAACCGCATCCTGTAAATGAGTTCTACCCATTTTTAAAACATGGTCTAATTCCTTAGCTTTAGTCCGAAAAGAACTCTCTAATTCATTGGTAGCTTCTAATAATGCCTTGGATTTTATGAGTAGTGCTATTTTGATGGCTGTGGGCACTGCATCATTAGTAGATTGAGACATATTTACATGAGTTAGGGATGATATAACCGAACTGTCTCCCTTTTTACCTTCTCCGTATAATTCCATTGCTCTGTTGGCAATTACCTCATTGGCATTCATATTATTTGAAGTGCCTGCTCCACCCTGAATAGGATCTAGCACAAATTCTTCATTTAGTTTACCATCAATAACCTCTTGTGCAGCATCCATAATAGCCTTAGCTCGTTTTTCATCAAGCAGACCAATCTCCATATTGGCTTTTGCTGCAGCTTTCTTAACTATGCCTAATGCCTTAATAAAATCTTTATCCATCTTATAGCCAGTTAATTTAAAGTTTTCCATTGCTCTAAGAGTCTGTACTCCATAGTAAACATTATTGGGAACTTCTTTCTTCCCCAATAAATCCTCTTCAATACGATACTCTTTCAATTTAAATCTCTCCTTTGACTTATTATTCTTTCTTGACCTTATTTACTATTACTTATTTAATAC
>CAYSRG010000018.1:0-48256 GCA_964433555.1 uncultured Atribacterota bacterium
TTCGAGAAGGCGGAAGAACTATTGCTGCAGGAGTGGTTACCGAGGTTATTGAATAATAAATGTTCTAAATAATTGAGGAGGTAGGAAGGTTTACATGCAAAAAATAAGAATCAGGCTAAGGGCGTATGATCATCGTATACTTGATAATTCTGCTTTAAAGATAATTGATGCTATAAAAAAAACTGGAGGTAAATATTCTGGTCCAATTCCTTTGCCTACTGAAATAAATAAATATTGTGTGTTGAGATCACCTCATGTTGATAAAAAATCCAGAGAACAATTTGAGATGAGAACACATAAAAGAATGATTGACATTATTGATCCATCGGCAAAATCAGTGGAAGCCTTGATGCATCTAGATTTACCTTCTGGTGTAGATATTGAAATAAAAACTTTAGAATAAGTATTGTCTAATATAGTTGTTTATTAAAAAGTTTAATTACAGTATAAAATACTTTAATTATAATAAAATATTGACAGATATAATAAGTTTAAAAATGAATCTTTTTTTACCATTGTTCTTAAAGTATTTTAGTAATATCTGAAAAATTGCTTGGAGGTGCGGGATAGTGAAAACTGGTATTTTAGGTAAGAAGATAGGAATGACTAGTTTTTTTCTAGATAATGGTGATTCAATTGGTGTTACAGTATTACAGGTTGGTCCCTGTATGATTTTAAATAAGAGAGAAAAGGACAAAGATAGTTATGAAGCCCTTCAGCTTGGTTTTCTTACTATTGATAAAAAAAATAAAATAAATAAACCATTGAATGGTTATTTTAAAAAGCAAAATGTACCATCTTACCGACACATAAAAGAATTTAAATTTAATGATATAGATAAATATGAGATAGGTAATGAAATAAAAGTTGATATATTTAAAGCAGGGGAAAAGGTAAATGTCATTGGGATGAGCAAAGGAAGAGGTTTTGCTGGTTCTATAAAAAGACATAACTTTGCTGGAGGTCCTAAAACTCATGGCCAGAAGGATTATTACCGATCTCCTGGTTCTATTGGTGCTACAGATGCAGCTAGGGTTTTTAAAGGGAAAAAATTACCTGGAAGAATGGGAAACAAGTCAATCAAAATAAAAAATATTGAAATTGTTAAGGTTGATCTGGATCGTAATTTAATTTTATTAAAAGGTGCTATCCCGGGTCCCAATAATGCTCTTGTAGCAATTGAAAAGGTTTCCTAGTTACGAAAGTCTTATTCTACATAGGAAGGAGAATAGCGCTATGGTGGAAATGAACATACATACCATAGATGGTGAAAAAATTGGTGAAATAACATTAAACGATAATTTGTTTAATGCCAAAATAAACAAACATATCGTTCATCAAATTGTTAAAAGGTATCTTGCAGAAAAAAGAAGAGGAACTGCATCAACAAAAAATAGAAGTGAAGTAAGTGGAGGAGGAAAGAAACCATGGAGACAAAAAGGTACCGGCAGAGCTAGGGCTGGTTCTATACGTTCTCCGTTATGGGTTGGTGGTGGCGTTGTTTTCGGTCCAGATAACAGGGATTATGGTTATTCAATCCCACAAAAAATGCGTTTAGTTGCTTTAAAATCTGTTTTATCGGATAAAGTAAGGAATAATAACATTATAATTTTGGATAAATTAGTTCTAAAAAATGGAAAAACAAAAGATATTAAAAATCTATTTATTAATTTAAATTTAAATAGTGATAAAGTTCTAATTGTAATAGATAAAGAAGATGAATTAATAAAAAGAGCTGTTCGTAATTTGGAAGATACAATGGTTATTACTGCAAATAAATTAAATGCTTATGACCTTATAAATTATAGAAAGATAATAATAACTAAAGATGCCTTGAAAATTATTGAGGAGGTATTTAAATTATGACCTCTAAAAAGACGATTTTAATTCATCCTATTATTTCAGAAAAAAGTGTTAAAGATAAGGAATACAATAAATATTTATTTAAAGTATATTCAAGCTCTAATAAATCTGAAATAAAAAAAGCTATTGAAGATAAATTTAAAGTGACTGTTGATAAAGTGAATACTTTAAATGTTCCCGCAAAAACAAGAAGAATGGGAAAATATGTTGGAAAGACAGCACAATGGAAAAAGGTAATTATTACCGTAAAAGAAGGACAATCAATCAAAGAATTAGATAATATTTAATTTGAAGTTTTAATATAAAGAAAGGTGTAGATTAAAGTGGTTGATATAAAAAAATATAAACCAACATCCGCAGGAAGAAGATTTATGACTGTATCCACCTTTGAAGATATTACTCGTGATAAACCAGAAAAGGGATTAACTAAAGGAAAGAGTAAAAAAGCTGGTAGAAATAATGCCGGTAGTATTATGGTACGAAGAAGAGGTGGAGGTACAAAAAGGAAATATAGAATAATAGACTTTTCTAGAGAAAAGTTAGGTGTACCTGCTAAAGTTGAAGAGATTGAATATGATCCCAATAGATCAGCAAGAATTGCTTTGCTACAATATCTCGACGGTGAAAAGAGATATATTATATGTCCTGATAATTTAAAAGTTGGTGATACCGTGTTGTCTGGATCTGATGCTGAGATCCGAGTAGGGAATACCAAAGCTTTAAAGGACATTCCGGAAGGTACTTTTATTCATAATATTGAAATGAAAAAAGGTCAGGGTGCAGTTTTAGTAAGATCTGCCGGCGTAAGTGCTCAAATATTAGCTAAAGAAGGGAAATATGCTCATGTAAAATTACCATCAGGTGAAGTAAGACTAATAGGGTTAGATTGTTCTGCTACAATTGGCCAGGTAGGCAATCTGAATCATGCTAATATTGATTTAGGTAAAGCTGGCAAAAGTAGATGGAAAGGACGACGACCAAAGGTAAGGGGAGTTGCCATGAATCCTATTGATCATCCGCTAGGAGGTGGAGAAGGTAAGACTGCTGGCGGAAGACATCCATCTTCTCCCAGTGGTGTACTGGCAAAAGGTTACCGAACACGTAAAAAGAAAAAAAATTCAGATAAATTTATTATAAAAAGAAGGACAAATTAACTTAAGGGGGATAATTGAAAAATGTCGAGATCAATTAAAAAAGGTCCGTATATTGACGAAAAATTATTAAAGAAGATTAGAGACTTAAATAGAAAAAGAAAAAAAGAACCTATTAAAACATGGTCTAGAGATTCAACTATTTTCCCTTTAATGGTTGGGCACACTATTGCAGTTCACGATGGGAAAAAACATGTCCCAGTTTATATAACTGAAAATATGGTAGGACATAAATTGGGTGAGTTTGCTCCTACGAGAAGATTTAAAGGACATGGTGCGCATACTGAAAGGTCTACTGCGATTAAATAAAATATATTATTTGTAATGGCATATAAAAGAGGAGGAATGTTATGGGTGTAAAATCTGTAGGAAGGTATCTCCCAATATCACCCAGAAAATGTCGTCGCATGATTGAAATGATTAAAGGAAAAGATGCGGGTATGGCATTATTAATTTTACAGTATTCACCGAAAAGAACATCTAAGATGATTTATAAAGTGCTTAAATCAGCTGTAGCCAATGCTGAAAACAATCATGACAAGAATATTGATAAACTTTATGTATATAAAGCATTTGTTGATGAAGGACCGACTCTGAAAAGATTTAAAGCTAGGGCGATGGGAAGAGCTGCTAGAATTAATAAAAGATCAAGCCATATTACAATTGAAGTGGAAGAGAAAGGGGTTGAAGTTTAATTGGGACAAAAAGTTCACCCAAAGGGTTTACGTCTGGGAATAATTAAAGATTGGGATATTAAATGGTTTAGCCAGAAGAAATACAGTCAGCATATATATGAAGATTATAAAATAAGAAAATACATCAAAGATACTTTGGCACATGCTGGTGTTTCAATGGTCAATATTGAAAGAATCGCCAATCGAATAAGAATAACAATAAATTGTGTTAGACCAGGAATTATTATTGGCAGAAAAGGTACCGAAGTAAACAAATTAAAAGATAATTTAGTAAAGTTGGTTGAAGGAGAATTACAAATAAATATAAAAGAAATCAAAATACCAGAAATTGATGCACAATTGGTTGCTGAAGATATAGCAAATCAACTTTTACGTAGAGCTGCAGCAAGAAGAATAATGAAACAAGCAGCTGCCCGAGCTATAAAGATGAGAGCTGAAGGAATTAAAATTATGATTTCTGGAAGAATTGGTGGAGCAGAAATAGCTAGAACTGAATGGCATATGGAAGGAAGATTACCTTTGCATACCTTGAGAGCCGATATTGATTTTGGATTTGCTGAAGCAAATACAACTTATGGAAAAATAGGAATCAAGGTATGGATATTTAAAGGTGAGATTTTACCTAAGAATACTAGTTCAAAAATAGATGTTGAAAAATCTGACGAAATTACTCGCGATAAGTATGAACAAGATTTAGATGGTGAATCACAAAAAAAAGATATACTTAGGGAGGACGAAAATGCTTCAACCGACTAGGACAAAATTTAGAAAAATGCAACGTGGTAAAATGAGAGGTAAAGCTCATAAAGGACATATAATTTCTTTTGGTGAATATGGTTTACAAGCATTACAGTCTGCTTGGATTACTAGTGCGCAAATTGAAGCAGCCAGAATTGCAGTAACACATGCCATTAAAAGAGGAGGAAAAGTTTGGATTAGAATATTTCCGCATAAATCAGTAACTAAAACTCCTGCTGAAACAAGAATGGGCAAAGGAAAAGGATCTCCAGAATTTTGGGTAGCGGTAGTAAAGCCAGGTACTGTTTTATTTGAACTTGGTGGTGTAGACGAGGAAGTAGCTAGAGAAGCTATGAGATTAGCATCACATAAATTACCTATTCAAACTAGATTTCTAATGCGAGAAGAACAGGTGGTGGGATAAAGTGAAAGCAAATGAATTAAGAGATTTTTCAAATGAAGAATTAGAAAAAAGATTATCTGATTTAAAAGAAGAATTATTTAGTTTACGTTTTCAATCAGTCACAGGACAATTAAGTAATTATATGAAAATAAAAGAAGTTAAACATAATATAGCTAGAATAAAAACAATTTTAAGGGAAACTTACTTAAAAAATAAAAATACAACTAAAACTAGGAATATTTCCTAAAAATTATGAAATTAAAAAATAATAAGGTGATGTTCAATGACTATTTCGACTGAAGGTAAAAGTAGGATAGGTACTGTAGTAAGTAATGCAATGGATAAATCTGTTGTTGTTCAGGTGAGTTATCTAGTTTCTCACAAACTTTATAAGAAGAGAATCAGAAGAAGCTCAAAATTTATGGCACATGATGAAAAAAATATTTGTGAAATTGGAGATAAGGTAAAAATAATTTCTACTAGACCACTAAGTAAAAGAAAACGATGGGAAGTAATAGAAATTATTCAAAAAAGAAAATGATAGTTATTAACAAGATTTATAAGGGAGTGTGGCAAAAGTGATACAAATGCAATCAAAACTTGTTGTAGCAGATAATTCTGGTGCAAAAAAAATACAATGTATAAAAGTTCTTGGTGGATCAAGAAAAAGATATGCCAGAATTGGAGAAGTTATTGTGGCCTCAGTTAAAGAGGCAAATGTGGGAGGTGCAGCAAAAAAAGGAGAAGTTGTTAAGGCTGTTATTGTTAGGACAAAGAAAGAAATTCGTCGTACAGATGGTTCATATATCAGATTTGATGATAATGCTGCTGTAATTATCAATAATCAAAATGAACCAATCGGTACTAGAATATTCGGGCCAGTTGCGAAAGAATTAAGAGAAAAGAAATTTATGAAAATTATTTCCCTAGCTCCTGAAGTTTTGTAACTTTTTTGAAAGGAGAATAATTATGTCAAAAGTAATGGCAAAGCTCAAAAAGGGAGACAATGTTGTGATTATATGTGGTGAAGATAAAGGAAAACAAGGTAAAATTATTGAAGTATTTCCTCAGAAAAACAGAGTAATTATTGAAGGAGTAAATTTATTAAAAAAACATATGAAACCTACTCAAAAATCACCACAAGGAGGAATTATCAGACAAGAAGGTCCTATTGATATATCCAATATACGCTTAGTATGCAATAAATGTAATAAATCGACCAGTACTAAGCATGGATTGACAAAAGAAGGGAAAAAGGTTCGAGTGTGTAAAAAATGTGGAGAAATTATTGATAAGGTCTAGGAGGATAAAAATAGTGGTACTCAGGCTAAAAGAAAAATATGAACAAGAAGTTATTCCATCAATGATGAAAAAATACAATTATAAGAATAAAATGGCAGTACCAAAGATAGAAAAAATTGTTATAAATATGGGACTTGGTAAAGCAAGAGAAGATGCAAAAATTGCCGAAGAAGCAACTGAAGTTATTTCAATTATTACTGGTCAAAGACCAATAATTACAAAATCGAGTAAATCAATTTCTAATTTTTCTATTAGAAAAGGAATGCCGGTAGGCTGTAAAGTAACTTTACGAAAAAGTAAAATGTATGAGTTTTTAGATCGACTTATTAATGTTGCTTTAGCCAGAATTCGTGATTTTCAAGGTACTTCTCCCAATTCTTTTGATGGTAGAGGAAGTTATACTTTGGGTATCAAGGAACAATTAATATTTCCCGAGATAGATTTTGATAAAGTTAAGACCACTTTAGGAATGAATATTACTATTGTTACCAATGCAAAAAATGATGAAGAAGCAAAAGAACTATTAAGTTTAGTTGGTATGCCTTTTAAGAAAGACGAATAAGGAAGAAAGAAGGGATTAGGAGTGGCCAAGAAAGCCTTAATTGTTAAAACAAATAAAGAGCAAAAGTTCAAAATAAGAAATTATCATCGTTGCAATATTTGTGGTAGACCAAGAGGTTATCTTAGAAAATTTGGAATTTGTCGAATCTGTTTTAGAAAAATGGCATTGAATGGCGAATTGCCAGGTATTATTAAATCTAGTTGGTAAATAAAAAAGTTTAAAATATTTATAACTAAACAAGTAATCTGATTTATCAGTTTGATAGCTAGGAAGGAGGAAAAGATCATGGGTGTAGTATCAGACCCCATTGCTGACATGATTACCAGAATTAGAAATGCTAACCGAGCAAAATTGGAAAAAATAGAAATCCCTTCTTCAAAGATAAAATTAGAAATTGCTAGAATTTTAAAAGAAGAAGGTTACATTTTAGATTTCTATTACAAAGAAGATAATAAACAGGGTATTATTATTGTTTTATTAAAATACTCTGGTAAGCAAAGAATTATTACTAATCTAAAAAGAATTAGTAAACCTGGTTTAAGAGTATATGTAAACAAAGATGATGTTCCTGAAGTTTTAGGTGGACTAGGAGTGAGTATTCTGTCTACATCTAAAGGTATTATGACTGGAAGAGAAGCTAAAAAACGTCATTTTGGTGGAGAGGTCTTGTGTTATATTTGGTAAAGGGATTAAACCTATTAAAAAATTCTTATGGTTTAAAAATAATATTAAGCAATACTGCTTTTAAAGTTAATTAAGCTGGATTCTTGGATAAGGAGGATTTTATGTCAAGAATTGGTAAATTACCTATTGTAATACCTGAAGGTGTTTCGGTAGAAGTTGATAACAGAACAATAAAAGTTCATAAAGACAATCAGGAATTATTTCATCAAATACCTCCTGGCATAAAGGTAAAAATAGAAGATCATAAAATAATAGTGGAGCGATTAAGTGATTTAAGAATCAATCGTTCTCTACATGGATTAACCAGAAATATGATATTTAATATGGTTAAAGGTGTGAATGTTGGATTTGAAAAGATATTGGAAATAAATGGTGTAGGATATCGAGCTGATATAAAAGGGAAGGATTTAGAATTAAATTTAGGATATTCACATCCAATAAAAGTTATAGCTCCTGTTGGAATAGAGTTTATTGTTGATAAACAGAAAACTATTAAAATAAAAGGTGCTGAAAAACAACTTGTTGGAAAAATAGCTGCCGAGATAAGAGACTTAAAAAAACCAGAACCATATAAAGGTAAAGGAATTAGATACCTTGATGAACATATTAGAAGAAAAGTTGGAAAGGCAGGAGCTACTGTAGGTAGCAAATAATAAATATAGATTAATAAATTAGTACAAAGACAGAAAAGGGGTACTTTTTATAATGGAAAATAATAAAAGAAATGCTAGGCTAAGAAGAAAAAAAGGCATTAGAAAAAATGTATATGGAACTTTCGAAAAACTAAGATTATCGGTTTTTCGAAGTGCTAAGCATATTTATGTACAAGCAATAGATGATGAAGATAGTAGCACCATTGTTTCTATATCTACTTTAGATGCAGAAGTAAAAAAGGAAGCTAGATATAGCGGAAATATTAAAGCAGCAGAAATTACTGGAAAAATATTTAACAACAGGTTAAAAGAAAAAGGAATAAAGAAAATTGTTTTTGATCGAAATGGTTATTTATATCACGGTAGAGTAAAAGCTTTGGCTGATCAAATTAAGCTTTAACATGAAACTGTCTGCAATATAAAGTGTTATTTGTTATTTTAATAATTTATTATATTTTGATTAAAAGGGAGAGGAGATGAGTTCGTGCAAAAGATGATTACTGAGGAACAAGAGTTTAAGGAAAGCGTAATTTTTGTAAACCGAGTTAGTAAGGTGGTAAAAGGTGGAAGAAGATTTGGTTTTAGTGCAATGGTAGCTGTTGGTGACGGAAAGGGAAATGTTGGTATTGGTTATGGGAAAGCTAAAGATGTTTCAGACGCAATTAGAAAGGCTGTGACCAAGGCTAAAAATGATATGCATAAAATTAAAATCAGAAATGAGACAATACCACACGCTGTAACCGGTGTTCATGGAGGTGCAAAAGTCTTTTTACGTCCAGCTTCTCCTGGTACAGGTGTTATTGCTGGTGGTCCAGTGAGAGCAATAATTGAAGCCGCTGGCATTCAGGATATTCTCACTAAATCATTAGGAAGTGATAATAATTTAAATGTTGTTAAGGCTACCATGAATGCTTTGTTAAGTTTAAAAAGCGCTAGAGAAGTTGCTAAGTTAAGAGGAATTCCTGTTGAAAAAATATTTAGTTAGTTGTAACTAAGGAGAGGTTTACTATGAAAATACATGAATTAAAACCAAATGCTGGATCAGTAAATTCAAAAAAAAGGGTAGGAAGGGGAAATTCATCCGGTCATGGTACTACCGCTGGCAGGGGAACAAAGGGACAGCATAGCCGTTCTGGTTCAAAAATAAGATGGTATTTTGAAGGTGGTCAAATGCCACTAAGTAGGAGAGTACCAAAACGTGGTTTCCGTAATGTTTTTGCTAAAAAATATGCAATTATTAACGTGGAACAATTAAATAAATTTAATGATGGTGAAATTATTACACCTGAAAGATTGATACTGGATGGAATGGTCAAAAAAATAAGGAATGGCATAAAAATACTAAGTAAAGGTGAAATCAAAAAAAATTTAACTGTAAAAGCTCATAAATTTAGCAAAGAAGCAATAAATAAAATAGAAGCAGCAGGCGGGAAAGTAGAGGTGATATAAGTGCTGGAGCAACTGAGGAGTTTATTTAAGATACCTGACCTGAAAAGTCGTTTATTATTTACTATGGCAATGCTAATAGTAGTAAGGTTAGGAAGTCATATACCACTGCCGGGAATTGATAAACAAGCTTTAGCAAATTTATTTGCCCAGGGCGGCATTCTTGGATTCTTTGATCTTTTTGCTGGTGGTGCTTTGAGTAGATTTTCTCTATTTGCACTTGGAATTATGCCATATATTAATGCTTCCATTATAATGTCTTTATTACAATCAGTTGTTCCTCTCTTTGAACAGTGGTCCAAAGAAGGAGAAGAAGGTAGAAATAAAATAAACCGTATAACGAGATATGGAACAGTTTTACTAGGTCTTATACAAGCGGTAGGGATAAGTGCATGGTTAGAAAGTTTACAGGTTCTAATGATAACTGGAATGCTATTTCGCATATTATTAGTTTTTAGTTTAACCGCTGGAACCTGTTTTTTAATGTGGTTAGGTGAACAAATAAGTGATTATGGTATAGGTAATGGTATTTCAATTATTATCTTTACAGGTATAGTAGCTAGAATACCTACTGAAATTATTCAAACATGGAGTTTAGTTAGAGTAGGAGAGGTTGGAATTATCTCTATAATTGGATTGTTGGTAGTAGTGGTATTAGTTATTGCCGGTGTAGTTGCTATACAGCTGGGGCAAAGACGTATACCGGTGCAATATGCTAAACGAGTTATCGGTAGAAGATTATATGGAGGTCAAGGCACTCACATTCCTTTACGAGTGAACCAAGCTGGAGTCATTCCGATAATTTTTGCTTCTGCTATTTTGATATTTCCAGGTACTATTGCGCAATTTTTTCAGAGATCTGAATTTATGCAGAAGGTTGCTCAGGCTCTTTCACCTGGAACATCATTATACCTTAGTTTGTATGCTATATTAATAATTGTATTCACTTTTTTTTACACAGCAATAACCTTTAATCCACAAAATCTTTCTGATAATATGAAAAAATATGGTGGTTTTATTCCTGGAAGAAGACCTGGTAAGGCTACTGCAATATATATAGATAATATAATGACCAGAATTACCTTGAGCGGTGCCATCTTCTTAGCCATAATAGCGATTTTACCAAATATTTTAATTGAAGTTACTGGAATTACTACAATTTATTTTGGTGGTACTTCTGTTCTTATTATGGTTGGAGTTGCTTTGGAAGTAGTTCAGCAAATAGAGTCCCATATGTTAATGAGACATTATGAAGGATTTATAAAGAAATAGCATACAATTATTAATATTTAAATAGGGTAGGATAAATGATAATTATATTGTTAGGTCCACCTGGTGCAGGAAAAGGTACTATTGCCAGTGAAATAAATAAGCGTGTTTCTATTCCCATAATTGCTACTGGCGATATCTTAAGAAATGCAATTGAACAAAAAACTAATTTAGGAAAGAAAGTAAAGAATTATGTTATCTCAGGAAAATTAGTTCCAGATGAATATGTTATAAAAATAGTAGAAGACAGAATTAAGGCTGATGACTGTGAAAAAGGATTTATATTTGATGGATTTCCCAGAACACTCAAGCAAGCAAATAAACTTGATTTAGTTTTTAGAAGATTAGGCATAAGCATTGATCAAGTTTTTTATTTTCAAACCTCTTACCATACTATAATTAATAGATTAGCTGGTAGAAGAGTATGTATTAAATGTGGAACAATTTATAATCTTAATTATGATCCTCCTGATATTATTGATATCTGTGATAAATGTGGAGGAAAATTAATTCAAAGAAATGACGATAAAGAAGAAACCATACAAAATAGATTAGAAGTTTATAATCAGGAAACTTTGCCCTTGGTTAGTTATTATCAGAAAAAAGGTGTTTTAACCAGAATAAATGCTGACCAGGATGTAGAAGATAGATTTAAAGATTTGTGGAATAGACTTATTAATTTAGACATTATAGCAGGAAATAGTGAATGATGGTAATTATAAAGACTAATAAAGAAATTGAAGAAATAAAGAAAAGTTGTCAACTGACAGCAAATACCCTAAAATATGTCGCCAATAGAATAAAACCAGGTTTAAAAACAATACAGTTAGATCAGATGGCAGAAACATTTATCAAGAGACATGGAGGGATTCCGTCTTTTAAAGGTTATGGCCCTAAAGGACAAGAATTTCCTTCTTCAATATGTATTTCCATAAATGACGAGATTGTTCATGGAATACCTGGAGATAGAATTTTAAAAGAAGGTGATATTGTAAGTATTGATATTGGTACTAATCTTCATGGATATTTTGGTGATATCGCAGCAACATTTGGAGTTGGTGAGATAAGTAATATAGCAAAAAATTTAATCAAAACAACAAAAGATTGTTTGTTAGCAGGGATTAAACAAGCAATTAAAGGAAATTTTATTGGAGATATTTCATGCACTATTCAATCAATTGCCGAGAAAAATGGTTTTTCTGTAGTAAGGGAGTATGTCGGACATGGAGTTGGATTAAAGGTTCATGAAGATCCTCAAATTCCAAATTATGGAAAGGCAAAAACAGGATTAAAATTGGAGAAAGGAATGGTAATAGCCATTGAACCTATGTTAAATCAAGGAGATTACCGAACAATTTCTAACAGAGATGGCTGGACCGTAAAGACTGCTGATGGCAGTCTATCAGCACACTTTGAACATACTATTGCCATATATGAAGGAGAAAATGATATATTGACAAATGTAAATTAAATGGTGATGCTTTTTATAAAAATATTTTCTTTTTATTTTTGATTAGGAGAATAAAATGGGCAAAGAAAAATATGTGGAAATGAAAGGACGAGTAACTCAGGCTTTACCAAATGCTACTTTTAAAGTTGAGTTAGAAAATGGATGTGAAATTTTAGCCCATATATCGGGAAAAATTAGAATGAATTTTATTCGTATATTGCCTGGAGATAAAGTGAAAGTCGAAATATCCCCATATGATTTAAGTCGCGGTAGGATTGTATACCGTTTGTAAAATGAATAATTTAAAAAATGATTTTTTATAAATTAAATTTTATATTTAAAAATACTTTATTTGTTTGGAATATATTAATTAATCCATATCATTATAATCAATACATACTATTATAGAGAGGAATAAAGCAAATGAAAGTCAGAGCTTCAGTGAAGAGAATATGTGAGAAATGCAAGTTAATTAGGAGAGATGGCAAAATAATGGTGATATGCAATAATCCAAAACATAAACAAAAACAAGGAAAATAAATTAGGAAGGAGCAAGTCCTCATGGCTAGAATTAGTGGCGTTGATTTACCGAAAAATAAAAATATTGAAACTGCTTTAACTTATATCTATGGTATAGGTTTTACCTTATCTCGTAAAATATTAGCAGAAGCTGGAATAAAAAATCAAACTAAGGTTAAGGATTTAAAGGATGATGAAATTGCCAAAATTAGAGATGTTATTGGTAAAAATATCAAAGTTGAGGGCGAACTACGAAGTCAACAGACTGCTGATATTAAACGATTAATGGAAATTGGTTCTTATCGAGGATTAAGGCATAAAAAAGGGCTACCAGTAAGAGGACAAAGAACAAGCACTAATGCAAGGACCAGGAAAGGCCCCAGAAAAACTGTTGGTGTGAAAAGAAGTAAAAAATAGTGATAATAATAATAACTGTTATGTTTTAAGTTAATGAAAGGAGAGAGCCACATTGGCAACACAAAAGCAAAGCAAGAAGGTTCGTAAAAAGAAAATAAAAAAGAATATATTAAAAGGGATAGTACATATACAATCCACTTTTAATAATACTATTGTCAGCATCTCAGATGTGGAAGGAAATATAATTTCGTGGGCTAGCGCTGGATCAATTGGAAATAAGGGCAGTAAAAAAAGTACTTCTTTCGCTGCTCAAAGAACAGCAGAAGAAGCTGGTAAAAAAGCAATGGATCAGGGAATGAAAGAAATCGATGTTTATGTAAAAGGACCCGGATCCGGTAGGGAAACTGCCATACGTTCACTACAAGCCATTGGATTTAAAATTAATTCCATAAGAGATGTTACTCCTATACCTCATAATGGTTGTAGACCACCTAAACAGAGAAGGGTATAAAAAATATAAAATAAATTATAATAACATAATTTCTATTTTATATAATAATACTCTAAATATACGTCAGAAGGCTTTTAATAAAAATTTTTTAATATATTGTTACGCAAATATAAGGAGGTATCTATGGCTAGATACAATGGACCGGTATGTCGTTTATGCCGTAGACAGGGTTCAAAATTATTTTTAAAGGGAGATCGTTGTTATACAGAAAAATGTTCTGTTGAAAGAAGAGCTTCAGAACCTGGAAAATCAACTCATTCAAAAAGAATAAAGAAATTAACTAATTATGGTATACAATTGAGAGAAAAACAAAAAATGAAAAACATGTATGGTTTACTGGAGAGGCAATTCAGTAATTTATTTAAGAAAGCAGAACAAAAACATGGTGTCACCGGTGATAACTTTATACAATTTTTAGAAAGAAGATTAGATAATGTAATATTCCGTTTGGGTTTTGTCAAATCCCGTGCTAAAGCAAGGCAAATAGTAAGACATTCTCATATATTAGTCAATAGTAAAAAAGTTAATATTCCTTCTTACATGGTTGAAATTGATGATGTGATAGAGATCAAAGAAAAAAGTCAGGAAATTTTAGAATTTAAGGAATTAAAGCAAGGGAAAGTTGATATAAATATTCCTTCATGGTTAGAAGTTGATATGAAAAACTTAAAAGGTAAGGTTGTTAAGCTACCTTCTAAAGAGGATATTGATTTACCGGTTGATGAAAAATTGGTTGTTGAATACTATTCCAGATAGTTTAATTTTGAAAAGAAGCTAATTTTTTGGGAAGGAGAGGTTGCCAGTTGTTAGATATAAACGAAATTAAAATAAAAGTTGAAAATTTAACCGATAGTTATGGTAAATTTATTATTGAACCTTTAGATAGAGGATATGGTGCTACCTTAGGTAATTCTTTAAGGAGAGTTTTGTTGTCTTCTCTTCCTGGTGCTAGCGCAACTGCAATAAGGATTGAGGGAATTATGCATGAGTTTTCTACTTTACCCGGTGTTAAGGAAGATGTTAACGAAATTATTTTAAATGTAAAAGAAATCGTTTTTAAAATGTATGGAAGCAAATCGGAAATACTCCGTTTAAAAGTAAGTGGGAAGAAAATTGTAACTGCAAGTGATATAATCCCTAATATCAATGTAGAAATATTAAATCCAGAGCAAACCATAGCAACATTAAGCAGTGATGGGAAATTAGATATGGAAATAATGGTTGAACAGGGTACCGGATACATTACTGCACCAGAAAATAAGAAAAAAGGCCAAGCTATCAATTTTATAAATATAGATTCACTATTTTCTCCTGTAATTAAAGTTGCTTATAATATTGATAAAGCTAGTTCAGCTCAATTTATGAACTGTGAAAAATTAGTATTAGACATTTATACAAACAAAAGCATTTTACCCGATGAGGCATTAAGTAAATCTGCTAATATATTGATTAAATACTTAAAAGTATTTAATAAATTTTCTCCTGATGAAATAGATTTAGAAATCGAACAAGTTGCCGAAGAGGAAAATGAGGGTAATGAACAAAAAAAATTACTTGAAAAAACTATTGAGGAATTGGATTTATCAGTTAGATCTTATAACTGCTTAAAAAAATCTAATATTAATACTTTCGGTAATATTATCGACAAAACTGAAGAAGAAATAATGTCAATTAAGAATTTGGGAAAGAAATCTTTTGAAGAAATTAAAGAAAAGGTAAAAGAATTTGGATATAATTTAAAGGGTTCAGATTAAAAGGAGATGGTCTAATGAGGCATAGAATTTTAAAAAGAAAATTAAATGTAGATACCAGTCATCGAAAGGCACTATTATCAAATTTAGCCATTTCTATGATTATAAACCGTAAAGTAAATACAACTCTCCCCAAAGCAAAAGAGTTACAAAAATATTTAGAGAAGATTGTAACTATTGCAAAAGAAGATAATTTACAGGCTAAAAGACAGGTATTCAAGATATTACAAAATAAGCAAGCTTTAAAATTACTTTTTGAAGAAATAAGCCCTCAATTTCGAGAAAGAAACGGTGGTTATACCAGAATAATAAAAGCTGGTTTTCGAAAAGGGGACTGCTCCCCTATGGCAGTAATTGAGTTTGTGAAGTAAAAGCTATCAAATAAAATATTAAGGTTAAATTGTTAGGATATAAAAATATATACTGGCATTTTAACCTTTTTAATTTTATTTAAAAAATGAATTTTTCATGAAGGGAAACAATCTTGATAAAATTTGATAACGTTACTCATTTTTATAATACAAATCAAGAAAATAAAATTATCTCCTTATCAAAAATTAATCTGGAAATTCAAAAGGGAGATTTTGTTGCTATTATTGGATCAAACGGTTCTGGAAAATCAACATTAGCAAAACATATTAATGGTTTGTTACTACCTAGCAATGGAAACGTTTTTGTAGAGAACTTTAATACAAAAGATATTGAGGCTATCTGGAATATTAGAAAAAAGGTTGGCATAGTCTTTCAAAATCCTGATAATCAATTGGTTGCCACAACTGTAGAGGATGATATTGCTTTTGGTTTAGAAAATATTGGAATAAAGGAAAAAGAAATGAAAAAAAGAGTTGATTGGGCTTTAGATATAGTAGGACTGAATGAACTTAGAAATAGTGAACCCCATTTATTATCTGGCGGAGAAAAACAAAGAGTTGTTATTGCCGGTGCTTTAGCAATGCATACCTCATATTTAGTTTTAGATGAACCAACCTCAATGCTTGATCCAAGAGGAAGGAAAGAAGTTCTAGAAATAATTAAGAGGTTAAATAGAGAAGAAAATATTACTATTGTTTATATCACTCAATTTATGTCAGAAGCCACTCAATTTAAAAAAATATTTGTATTAGATAAAGGTGAAGTTATTTTAACTGGTTCTCCAAAAATTGTTTTCAATCAAGCAGAGTTATTGATCAGCTTGGGTTTAGAAGTTCCACAAATTACCAAGTTAGCTAGAAAACTTGCTGAAAGTGGTCTTGATATTCCTTATAATATTTTGAATGAAGATGAAATGGTTGAATATTTATGTTCATACATTTAAAAAACGTTTCTTATACCTATAATTTAAATATGCCTTTTGAGACTGAGGCTTTAAAATCAATTAATTTAAAGATTGATAAGGGTGAATTTATAGGAATTATTGGCCATACCGGTTGTGGTAAAACTACTTTATTACAATTATTAAATGGTTTATTAGAACCTACAGAGGGACAAATACTTATTGACAGTATTGATATTCACAAAAATAAACAAAAATTAAGAGAAATAAGAAAAAAAATAGGATTAGCTTTCCAATATCCTGAAAATCAATTCTTTGAGGAAACTATATCTAAAGAGATTGCCTTTGGACCGAAAAATATTGGTATATCAGATATTGAATTAGAGCAGAGAATAAAGAGATCTTTAAAAATGGTAGATTTGGATTATTCTCTCTATAAAGACAGGTCTCCTTTTAGCCTCAGTGGAGGAGAAATGCGTAGAGCGGCGATTGCTAGTATTTTAGCAATTGATCCTGAAATAATCATTTTAGATGAGCCAACTGCTAGTTTAGATCCACAAAGTTGCTATAAATTATTATCAGTTATTGTAAACCTTTATCAAAAATACAATAGAACTATTATTATGGTTTCACATAATATGGAAATTATATCTGAGTTAACAAAAAGAATAATTGTTATGGAAAAAGGGAGAGTCATAATGGATGATACTCCAAGAAATATTTTTAAATATTCCATACAAAAATTAGAGAGTATCGGTTTGTCTTTACCCCAGATAACTTATACCATGTATAAACTAAAAAAAATTGGGAAACCTGTTAGTTCAGCAATATTAACAGTAGAAGAAGCAAAAGATGAAATATTGAGATTAGTAAAAAAAAGATAAAAAAATGAAATTTTTCAGAAATATTACCATAGGTCAATATATTTATAGAGATTCCATTATCCATAAATTAGATCCCAGGATTAAAATTATGGCAGTGATATTAATAATTATCGCAATATTTTTAGTAAAGTCTTGGTCTGGATTAGTTATTATTGGGGCATATCTTTTTATTAATATATTTCTGGCAAAGGTGCATCCAAAATTTGTTTTAAAAGGGATACAACCTTTAATCGTTATTCTATTATTCACACTATTAATACATTTTTTTACTACCCAAGGTGAGATTATTTATCGTATATGGGTACTAAATATCACTCGGGAGGGGATTCAGAGGGGATTGTTTATAGCAGTAAGATTGTTTTATTTGATTTTATCAACATCATGGTTAACTTTAACCACTTCTCCCATATCTCTTACCGATGGAATAGAAAGATTATTATCGTTTTTAAAAATCTTTAAGGTTCCTGCTCACGAAATTGCAATGATGATGACTATTGCGCTACGTTTTATTCCTACTTTAATGGAAGAAACTGAAAAAATAACAAAAGCTCAAATCGCTAGGGGAGCTGATTTTGAAAGTGGCAATTTTATTAAACGAATTCAAAATTTTTTACCAATTATAATACCTCTTTTTATTAATGCTTTTCAAAGAGCTGATGAACTATCAATTGCTATGGAGGCAAGATGCTATCGTGGTGGGGAAGATAGGACACATTATCGTCAACTATTAATAACCAATACTGACTATATTTTTTTTATTATCACATTAATTATTCTCATTGGTTCCTATTTATTGATTATTTAATAAGGCAAAATATGCATAGGTTCAAAAATATTAAACTTACTATTTCTTATGACGGAACAAATTATTCAGGCTGGCAGAGACAAAGAAATAAGAAAACCATACAGGGTGTAATTGAAGATACCTTAAGAGAGCTTACTGGGGAAAAGGAATTAAAATTATATGGTTCTGGACGAACAGATGCTGGTGTACATGCAATTGGTCAGGTAGCTAATTTTAAAACAAAGGCTAACATTCCTATAGATAAATGGAATATTATTTTAAATAATTTATTACCAAGAGATATTATAATAAAATTTTCTAAAGAAGTAGATATTAAATTTCATTCTCGTTATAGTGCTAAGAGTAGAATATATAAATATTACTTAATAAATAGACTTAGAAAAAATGAAATATTCAGTGCAAAAGGTCTTTTTCTAAGTAGGTATTGCTATTTATGTAATTACCACTTAGATATTGAAAAAATGAAAAAAACTGCTCAATATTTAATTGGATATCATGATTTTAATACTTTTAGTTGCTTTAACCAAAAAAGAGGGGAATTGCTTAAAAATAAAACTAGGAATATTAAAAAAATTAATATCATTAAAAAAGGACAATTAATTATATTTTCTATTGAGGCAGATGCTTTTTTATATAAAATGACTAGAGTAATAGTAGGAACTTTAATCGATTTCTCTATTAAGAATAAAGAACCAGAGGAGATTCTGGAAATATTAGAAAATAATAATAGGAAAAAAATTGGGCAGGTTGTTCCGCCAAATGGTTTGTATTTATTGAAAGTAAAGTATTAATAAAGCAGGAAATTATTATTTAATTTGGATTTATCTTGACATTAAGTGTTAATTATATTAAAATCTATACGTTGTTTTATACTATATATTTTGGTTAGCAGCAGTTGGAGGTAAAATGGATACTAATAGAGAAAATAGGGTAAATATAGATAGAAATTGGTATTTAATTGATGCAAATGGAAAGATATTGGGAAGGTTAGCTACTGAAATAGCAACTTTACTTAGAGGTAAAAATAGAGTTAATTTTGACCGGTCAATTGATTTAGGTAATTATGTTATTATTATCAATGCTGAAAAAATTAAGTTAACAGGTAAAAAAGAAGAACAAAAAATATATCGTTATCATACTAATTATCCTGGATCCTTAAAGGAAATTCCCTATGCTGAATTGATGAAAAAGAAACCCGATTTTGTTATTAAAAAGGCTGTTAAAGGAATGCTTCCTGATAATAAGTTAAGTCGGAAATTAATAAAAAGACTTAAAATATACAGTGGTGATAAGCATCCACATATTGCTCAAAGCATTGAGATACTGAATTAAACAAGAAGGAGGATCAATACTTGACAGTTAGTCGATTTTATGGAACTGGAAGAAGAAAGACATCTGTTGCCAAAGTTTGGGTGTCACCTGGAAAAGGAGATATTGTTATTAATAATATTTCTTATAAGGAATATTTAAAGAATCAATCAAATATCTTAGAAGTTGAAGAACCACTAAGATTGGTGCAAAAACTTAATGAATTTGATATAAAGATTAAGGTATCTGGTGGAGGTATTTCAGGTCAATCTGGAGCTATAAAGCATGGCATTGCAAGAGCGTTGGTTGAATCTGATCATTCTTTAAGAAGTGTATTAAAGAAAGAAAAATTGTTAGAACGTGATGCAAGGATGAAAGAAAGAAAGAAATATGGTCAAAGAGGTGCTCGAGCTCGATACCAGTTCTCCAAACGTTAATTTAAACTCACCCCTTAGATTAATATATTATTTTTTTTATTATTTTATAATAAAAATAGCCATCATTATTATTTATTTGTTAAAATATAATAAATGATGATGGTTTTTTTATTTAATATTAGAGTAAGGGAATACTCAAATGCCTCAGAATATTTCTTTATTAGATATTTTAGATATTGTTCTTATCGCAATAATACTTTACAATATATTGCTCTTAATTAAAGATACTCCTGCTGCTCAAATTATAAAAGGCTTCTTAATCCTTTTCATTTTTTCATTTTTATCTAATTGGCTTGGACTAAGAACCATAAATTGGTTGATCAAAGGACTAATGGCTATGTTAGTTGTAGCTATTCCAATTATATTCCAGCCCGAATTAAGGCGCCTATTATTGAAAATGGGGAAAGGTGGTTTTTTAATAAATTTTCCTTTATTTCCTCAGGGAGAAGAAATCAAAAAATGGGAAGAACTTATTAATGGTATTGTAATGGTAGCACCGATGTTATCTGCTGAAAAAATTGGAGCTTTAATAGTCCTAGAAAGAGATGTTGGCCTTCAGGATATTTTAGAAACAGGAATTGTATTGAATAGTGAATTTTCTTCCGAATTACTATATTCTATTTTTTTACCAAATTCTCCTCTACATGATGGAGCTGTCATTATTAGAAACAATCGCATAACCGGTGCTAATTGTATTTTACCATTAACTAAAAGAACCGATATAAAGAAATCATTAGGTACACGCCATCGCGCAGCTATTGGACTAAGTGAAATATCGGATTCTCTAATAATAGTAATTTCAGAAGAAAAAGGAACAATATCTGTTGCCATTGATGGTAGATTAACAAGGTCTTTAAGGCCAGAATTATTGAAAAAATTTTTACATAACCTATATCGACCAAAGAGTATGAAAATATTTAATATTGCCAAAAAGGCAGACAATAAGAAATGAACAAAATACAAAAATGGATAACAAACAATCTTGATATTAAAATATTAGCTTTATTTATGGCTGCTATATTATGGTTTTATATTTCAAGCGAATATAATATTATGTCAGAAAAATATTATGACATTGAGATTATTCCGATCAACTTAAGAAATAGTCTATCTATTAAAGAAATCAGAGAAAGAGTTAGTATAGGGATTAAAGGCCCACAGAATATTATAGAAAATATCACTGCCTCCAGGATTATAGGAACAGTAAATTTACAAAATATTTTAGAAGATGGAGAGTATCTTATTGATGTAAATGTAATTCCACCAAGGAATACAGAAATTGTTAAAATTATTCCGGAAGACATTCGTATAATATTAGAGAAAATTGTAGGTAAAGAATATTTAATTGAGTATAATTTAATTGGCTTACCGGAAAGGGGATATTCTTTAAAGGATGAACCAGAAATTATTCCTAAAAATGTTTTAATTACTGTACCTGAATCAATTCATGAAATAATTGATCAGGTAAGAATTGATATTGATATCTCAGCATTAAACAAAAATATAAATAGAGAAGAAAAAGTTATTGTGTATGCAAAAGATAACGCTGTCTTAAATAATCTAAAAATAGATCCAGAAAAGGCTTTTGTATCCATACAGGTAAGAGAAGGTTATCCTGAAAAAATATTAGAAATAAAGCCTCGTATCATCGGCAAACCAGCCCCAGGATTTTACATCTCAAAAATTGAAGCTAATCCAAATAGCTTTAATATTTATGGTGAATATTCCAAAATTATCAATATAGATTTTTTAGAAACAATCCCTATTGATGTAAATGGAATTTCGAAGACTCTAACTGTAAAGGTACCTCCCATAATGACTGAAGGTATTTACCTTACAGAAAATCAGGAAACACTAGTTGAGGTACAAATCCAAGTAGAGGAGAGAGAAGAAGAAAAAATATTCCAAAATATAAAAATTGAACCAAGAGAAGCTTCTCCCTTCATAAATATTCAATTAGTACCAGAAACCGTCGATGTAACGATATCAGGAAAAATTAATATTATAAAAAATATTAAAGAAGAAGATATAAAAGCTTTTGTAAATCTTTTTGATACAGGGATAGAAACAGTTCAGGTTCAAACTGAAATACCCTCAGATATTAATTTGGTCAGTATTATTCCAAAAGATGTTTCTGTTTCTATAAAAAAATAAATATTTCTATACTATAGCAATATAAATTAAATTACCTTCTTAGAAGGTGACTATTTGGTTAATTACAATAAGTTACAAAAGATTAAAAGATATTTTTACTAACTATTTTTACCTGAAGTATGAAGTAAGAATTTATATTAACATAAAATAACTTATTATGGAATGTTGAATACCATTAGAATATTTTTTATCAAGAAAAGGATATGAAATGAATAAATTATTTGGGACCGATGGCATAAGGGGATTAGCAAATCGATATCCCATGAATGCTGAGCTAGCTTTTAATCTAGGACGTGCTGTTGGTTATTATAACAGAAACAAAAAAAGTAAAAATATACTGATTGGTAAAGATACTAGGATTTCTGGTGATATGATTGAATCAGCAATTACAGCTGGTTTGTGTTCATCTGGTTGTAATGTTTTAAATGCTGGAGTTATTACTACTCCCGCTGTTGGCTATTTAACAAAATATTATCAAGTAAATATGGGAATCGTTATTTCAGCTTCTCATAATCCTTATTATGATAATGGTATTAAACTATTTAAGAATGTTGGTTTCAAATTAGATAAACGAAGTGAAAAAAAGATTGAAAAAATACTTTTTTATGAGAAATATAAAAAAATACAAAATACAGGTAGAAATATTGGCAAGGTAATACCACTGAAAGAAGCCAGAGAAATATATATAAACTATATTTTTAATACAATTCCAAGAGATTTTAAAACACCAGAATACAAAATTGTCTTCGATTGTGCTAACGGATCTTCTAGCTTAATTATTTCAGAATTGTTTAGCAGATTAAATATGAACTTTATAACTATTAATGATATCCCAGATGGAATAAATATTAACCAAAAATGTGGCTCGACCTATATTAATAATTTAAGAAGGGCAGTTCTAAAAGAAAAAGCTGATCTTGGACTTGCTTATGATGGTGATGCTGATAGGGTATTGGCAGTTGATGAAAAAGGAGGATTAATCGATGGAGACCAGATAATGGTTATCTATGCCAAAGCTTTTTTAAAAGAAGGAAGATTAGGAAACAAAATAATTGTCACTACTCATATGAGTAATCTGGGATTTGATGAAACAATGAATAAGATTGGTGGTACGGTAGTTAGAACTGATATTGGTGATAAATATGTCTTAAGAAAGATGTTAGAATTGAATTCCTTATTAGGAGGCGAACAATCAGGTCATATAATATTTTTACAATATAGCCCCAATGGTGATGGCATATTAACTACATTTCAATTATTGGATGCTTTAAGTAAAAATAATGAACGAATATCAGTTCAGGCCGGTAAAATGAAAAAATATTACCAGAAATTAGTTAATTATAAAATTTATAATAAAAAATATCTATTACAGGATGAAAAGTTTAAGAGAATAAATGAGGAAATCAAAAAAATTCTTAAAAAAGAGGGAAGGATTTTAATTAGATTTTCTGGAACTGAAAGTAAAATTAGAATTTTATTGGAAAGTAAAAAGAAAAAAACAATTACAGAGTGCCAAAAAGCGATTGATGAATATTTTACCTGTCTGCCAAATTATAGTAAAAATATTTTATAATATTAATGTATCATAAACTTAAAAAAATTAAGCAAAAGATATTTAAATTATGTTATAATTAAATATGATTATATATATTAGGTTTTTATCAAAGAAGAGGTGTTTTTATGGAATATGAATAAAAAATGAATATTAGCGCCTGGACTTATTTATTAATATTAGCTTAAGATAACCAAAAATTAATAATTAAGTCGACGAGGGAGGAGTTAATCGAGATTTCGGCGGATGCTCCTGGATGAGCCAATCCTTAGGTAATTACAAAACTTACAAGTAATTGTAAGGACAAAATATTACCAGGCTATTATTAGTCCATTGATGCTTAAATAAATTATGTAAATTAATATTGTTAAATAGATCCTCATTATATTTAGAGCAATTAATAATGGTATTTATCGCCTTTAAAACTCTAAATGGATTAATAATGAGGATTTTTTATTTAGAAAAAGAAAGGATAAGGATATGTGTGGAATTATTGGTTATATTGGTGATAAAAATGTATTGCCAATTTTAATACAAGGATTAAAAAAATTAGAGTATAGAGGTTATGATTCTGCTGGTATTGCTGTACTGGATACGAGGTACAAAATCCAGATAAAAAAATGCAAGGGTAGAATAGCAGATTTAGAAGGACTTTTAGCTCAATGTAACATTGTGGGAAGAATTGGATTAGGTCATACTCGGTGGGCTACCCATGGATGTCCTAGTGATAATAATGCCCATCCTCATTTTTCCAGTAATTATGAAATTGCAGTTGTTCATAATGGTATTATCGAAAATTATTTAACAATAAAAAATCAATTGATTGCCAGTGGTTTTAATTTTTTATCAGAAACTGATACAGAAGTAATTCCTAATCTTATTCAAAAAAATTATCATGGGAATCTTACTGAAGCTGTACGAAAATCATTAATACAAATAAATGGTTCTTATGCCATAGGTGTAATTTCCAAACAGGAACCTGATAAAATTGTTGTTGCTAAAAAGTATAGCCCCTTGGTTATAGGTATAGGTGAAAAAGAAGTATATATTGCCTCAGATATCTCAGCATTACTGAATTATACCAAGAAAGTTATTTTTTTAGGTGAAAATGAAATTGCTACTATTAGCAAAGATAGGATACAGATAATTGATTGTAAGGGAAAAGATATCAAAAAGGAAATAATGAATATCGAATGGGATGCTGAGATGGCAGAAAAAGGTGGGTATAAACATTTTATGTTGAAAGAAATATTTCAACAGCCATCAGTTATCAGAGATAATTTAGAAAAATATATCTATAAGAGAAGGGTTAATTTATCCTGTGTGAAATTACCTGAAAATAAATTGCATCTAATAAAAAAAATACACATCGTAGCTTGTGGTACTGCATCATATGCCGCCCTGATTGGTAAATATGTCATTGAAAGTTTAGCTGGCATCCCAGTAGAAGTTGATTATGCTTCAGAATTTCGATATAGGACTCAAATATTAAATAAGAAAACACTTATGATAGTTATCTCTCAGTCAGGTGAAACAGCTGATACCATAGCAGCCATGAATACATGCCGTGGAAAAGTACTTTCCACTTTAGCTATTGTAAATGTCAGAGGTAGCACCATTAGTCGGGAAGCTAACCAGGTCATGTATATTAATGCTGGTCCGGAAATTGGAGTTGCTTCAACGAAAGCATTTATTGGTCAATTGATTTCATTATATTTGCTGGCAGTGTTGCTAGGAAAAATAAAAAATAAGATCACAGAACAAAATGAAGTTGAAATTATATCTGAAATGATGAAGTTACCTCAAAAAATTGAAATAATTCTTCACCAAAATGATATAATAAAATCAATTTCTCACCAATTTTTAAACTATAGGCACTTTCTTTATTTAGGCAGGGATATTAATTTTCCCATTGCTCTGGAAGGAGCTTTGAAATTAAAAGAAATTTCCTATATTCATGCTGAAGCTTATCCAGCTGGTGAAATGAAACATGGGCCTATAGCCTTGCTTGATAAAAACTTTCCTGTTTTAGCAATAGCATTAAAAGATAAGGTTTATGATAAAATAATTAATAACATCAAAGAAGTAATTACCAGGATGGCCAAGGTAATTGTAATCGCCAGTGAAGGAGATACACAAATTTCAAAAATGGTAGACAAGGTAATATATATACCTGTTGTGGAAAAGATGATTCTTTACCCTATATTATCAGTCATTCCACTTCAATTATTTGCTTATCATATTGCTGATCAGTTAGATAGGGATGTGGATAAACCAAGAAATTTAGCAAAGAGTGTAACTGTGGAATAAAAAGATATAATTTTTATCTGAATAATGATTCATAATAAAGGAGACCTCATTATTTTTAAATAAATAGTTTTTTAATAGTAGGTAAAAATGATTATCGGATCAGGAATAGATTTAGTACAAATAGATAGGATTCAAAATATTATTACAAAATGGAATCTTCATTTTTTGAATAAGGTATACACCTCAAATGAAATAATCTACTGTGAGCATAAAAATAACTATCGCTTCCAGTCTTATGCTGGATACTTTGCAGCAAAAGAAGCCTTGACCAAAGCTATTGGTACAGGTATGCAGAGTATTAAATGGAAAGAAATTGAGATTAGAAAAGATGCCTTAGGAAAACCGTTTATTTACCTTTCAGGTCAGGCAAAGACCATTGCTGTTAAAAGAATGATATCTAATATTAATCTTAGTATTTCTCATACCGGAAAACTAGCCATTGCTCAGGTAATTATTGAAGGTTAGATTTTTTTAAATATAAGGAGAGTGAGATGAAAGAATTATTAGGTTCTACGTGGTTAGAAATAAATTTAGATGCAGTTAAATTTAATGTACAAAACATTAGGAGATTGATAGGCAAACAAGTAAAGATTATGGGTATTGTAAAAGGAAATGGATATGGGCATGATGCTGTTGAAATAACTAAAGTAATTCTAGAACACGGCATTGATCAGCTTGCTGTAGCAAGAATTGAAGAGGCAATCGTTTTAAGAAAAAATAATATTAAAGCTCCAATATTAGTGCTAGGAGTATCATTACAAGAACAAATCAAATTATATTTAGATTACCAGATAATGGCTACAATAAGTGATTTATATAATGCTCAAATATTCAATGAACTTTCAGCCAAATTCAATCAAAAAATAAAAGTACATCTAAAAATTGAAACTGGAATGGGCAGATTAGGCATTAAACCAGTAGAAATAAAAAACATTTTTTCTGAATTGAAAAAGTTACCCAATATAGAAATTGAAGGTATTTATACTCACTTTTCTACTGCTGATGAAATTGATAAAAACTATACATATCAACAATTTAGTCTTTTTAACAAAGCAATTGATTCAATTAAAAATATTAATTCTATATCTAAGCCATACTACCATGTTGCCAACAGTGGTGCTATTCTTGATTTACCGGAAACTTGGTTAGATATGGTGCGACCTGGTTGTCTTATATATGGTTTATACCCTTCTAGTGATGTTACAAAGGCAATTAACTTATCTCCAGCATTATCATTTAAAAGTTGTATATCTTTTATTAAAAAAGTTCAAGCCGGCAGTTTTATTGGTTATGGTAAGACTTACTATACAAAAAATGAAATTATCGTAGCTACTCTTCCTGTTGGCTATGCCGACGGGTATTCTCGTTTACTATCTAATTTAGGACAGGTAATGGTAAAAGGTAAGATGGCACCAGTTATTGGTAGAGTTTGTATGGACCAGATGATGATTGATATTACCGATATACCTAGAGCTACTATTGGGGATGAAGTTGTTCTTTGGGGAGCGCAAAGTGAGGGGAGTATACCTATTGAAGATATTGCCCAAAAATTAAACACTATAGTTGACGAAGTTATTCATTTAACTGATAAAGAAAGAGTAGCAAAATTATTTATTAAAGAAGGCAAGCCATGGAAAATTAAGCATATTTTAGGTGAATATTATTGTTAAAGATAAAGGTTTAAATATTATGTTAAATAAAATTGATTATAATACTAATGAATGTAAATATATTTTTATAAGCAAAAAACCAGAAGAAACCATTTATATAGGAACAAAATTGGGAAATTTGCTTCTGGATGGTGATTTGATAGCAATCAATGGCGATCTTGGTGCCGGGAAAACCTGTTTAATTAAAGGTATTGCTCTGGGATTAAAGAGTATGGAAAATATTTCCAGTCCTTCTTTTTCTATTATCAATGAATACACAGGTAGAAGTCCTATTTTTCATTTCGATTTGTACAGACTTAATAAGCAGGAAGAAATAGAAGAGCTGGGCTATGAAGAATACTTTTTTGACGAAGGAGTTACTTTAATTGAATGGGCCCATAAAATAAAGCATTACCTACCCGAAAAACTGCTATTAATAGATATAATTATGGATTATAATAATATTCTTACTAGAAAAATATTCTTTGAACCAAGGGGAGAAAGATATAAAAAAATAATGGAGGATTTAAAAGCTATTGAATATATTGGGAATTGATACGACTACTAAAGTATTAAATATAGCTATTGTTAACAATAGTAAAATCGTAGTTGATTGTAAAATAAATAAAACAGAAAAGACTCATTCTGCCATTATCCTGCCACTATTAAATAGCATACTAAATTTAACTGGAATTGAACTTAAGAGAATTGAAGCTATTGCTGTTTCTATTGGACCAGGCTCTTTTACTGGTTTAAGAATAGGGCTGTCAACCGCAAAAGGACTGGCTTTTGCCTTATCTATTCCCATTATTGGAATAAATAGTCTAGAATCTTATGCTTTTGAGTGGCTCAATTTTCCTGGGATACTGTGTCCACTTATCAAAGCAAGAAGGGGAGAGTATTATTTCTCTCTTTATTTTAATAAAAATAATAATCTAAACCAAATAAGAGATTACCAGTGTGAAAAATGGATTAATATAAAACAAGAATTATTCAGATATAAGGATAATATTTATGTTTTTGGTTATGGTTTAATAGATATTCTTCAAGAAGAAAAAATAGAAGAATTAAGTAAAATAAATAATATCTTTTTTTTAAAAAATAATCAAAGTGCTGCTAATGCTATTAATGTAGCTTTAATAGGAGAGAAAAGGTTTTTAGAAAAAAAGTGTGATGATATTTATAAATTGACACCTTTTTATATCAGTAAATCAGAAGCTGAAATAAAAAAAGATAGAAAATAATTCTACTCCAAGTAAATAAGGTTAATTATATGAAAGACATTATTATTATGGGAATTGAAACATCTTGTGATGAGACATCTGTTGCTTTAGTTAAAAACGGAAAATACTTGCTTTCTAACATTATTGCTTCCCAAATGGAAATCCACCAAAGGTATGGCGGTGTTGTCCCGGAAATTGCATCCAGAAAGCATATGGAATTTATTATGATTACCTGTAAAGAAGCCCTGGATAAAGCGAAAATAACTTTAAATGATGTTGATGGAATTGCTGTTGTTCCTGGTCCTGGTTTAAAAGGCTCTCTATTGGTTGGTTTATCATTTGCTAAAGCCGTTGCTTTTGCTTTAGATAAACCCTTAATTGGAGTAAATCATATCGAAGGTCATCTCTACGCCAACTTCTTAAATAATAAGAAAATAAAACCACCATTTATTTCTTTAGTTGTTTCTGGTGGACACACTTCTCTAATATTAGCGCATAATATCGGTCTATATGAGATTATTGGAAGAACAAGAGATGATGCTGCTGGTGAAATCTTTGACAAGATTGCTAAATATTTAGGTTTTAATTACCCGGGAGGTCCAATTATTGAAGAATTGGCTAAGGATGGAAAGGATGATGCTATAAAATTTCCACGACCTCTAATAAATAGTAATGACTTTGATTTTAGTTTTAGTGGATTAAAAACTGCGGTTATCTATTTTCTAATTGAGAAAAAAAAATCCGGTGAACAAGTTAACATTAATGACCTTTGTGCATCTTTTCAGAAGGCAATAATTGATTCTATTAAATACAAAACACTTTCTGCTGCTCAGAAATATAATATATCCAGTATTATATTAGGTGGTGGTGTTGCTGCAAATGAAAGTTTAAGAAAGGAATTAGTTAAAGACGCTCGGAAGGCTAATATCAAAGTATATTACCCACCGAAAGAGTTATGTACTGATAATGCAGCTATGATTGCTTGCGCTGGTTTTTACAAACTAAAAACTGGGATTACTGATTCGTTTAATTTAGAAGTATTTACAGAATAATATAGTCTATAAAATAATGATATATTGAGAAATATAGAGATAAAGGGTATTATAATTTTAAAATAAGCCTAAATTAAGTTAAAATGGCTTAAAACAGTATTTGCAAAATAAATATTCATTATATAATATAGTAAAGGACTTTTAGCACTCTCACATCGAGAGTGCTAAATAATTTAAAATAATAAAAATATTTTAAGGAGGAATAAATATGGATATAAAAAAGATCAAACCATTAAGTGACCGCATCTTAGTGAAACCACTACAGGAAGAAGAAAAAACCAGAGGTGGCATTGTATTACCAGATACAGTATCTAAAGAAAAACCTCAAATAGGTGAAGTACTCGCAGTAGGTCCTGGCCGAACTAATGACGATGGTAAAACTTTTCCTATGCAATTTAAAAAAGGCGATAAGGTTATCTATGCTAAATATTCAGGAACCGATATTAAAGATGATGACGATGAAGATTATCTTCTTTTAAGCGAAAAGGATATACTGGCTATTCTGAAATAGAATTAAAATAATCTCTATATATATTTATTATCATAATATTTGATTAAGGAGGATAATATGGCAAAACAGTTTTTATTTGAAGAAAGCGCAAGAAATGCTCTAAAAAGAGGAGCTGATAAATTAGCAGATAGTGTTAAAATCACTTTGGGACCAAAAGGTAGAAATGTAGTATTGGAAAAGAAATATGGTTCACCTACTATTACCAACGATGGAGTAACTATTGCTAAAGAAATTGAAGTAGAAGATCCTTTTGAAAATATGGGAGCACAGTTTGTAAAAGAAGTTGCTACTAAAACAAATGACATTGCTGGTGACGGAACAACTACTGCAACAGTTTTGGCTCAGAAGATACTTCATGAGGGTTTAAGAAATGTCGCTGCTGGTGCAAATCCAATGATGCTAAGAAGGGGAATTCAGAAGGCGGTAGACAAAGCTGTAGATGAAATTAAAAAACTGAGTATAGATATTAAAGATAAAGAATCAATCGCCAATGTTGCTTCCATTTCTGCTGCTGAACGTGAAATTGGTAATATTATTGCAGATGCTATGGAAAAAGTTGGAAAAGATGGCGTTATTACAGTTGAAGAATCTAAAACTATGGGAACTACTTTGGATGTTGTAGAAGGAATGCAGTTTGATAAGGGTTATATTTCACCTTATATGGTTACTGATGCCGAAAGAATGGAAGCAGCACTAGATGATCCCCTTATATTAATAACTGATGCTAAAATTAGTAATATGAAAGGTCTGCTACCAATATTGGAAAAGGTTGCACAGATGGGCAAACCTTTATTTATAATAGCTGAAGATATTGAGGGAGAAGCTTTGGCAACATTGGTAGTGAATAAAATTAGAGGTACTTTAAATTGTGTAGCAGTAAAAGCACCCGGTTTTGGAGACAGAAGAAAAGAAATGTTAACTGATATAGCAATTGTAACCGGTGGACAAGTTATTTCAGAAGAAGTGGGATTAAAATTGGAGAATGCCGATATCTCCATGCTAGGGACTGCTCATCAAGTTAAAGTTAATAAGGAAGAGACAATTATCGTTGGCGGCAAAGGTGATGTAAAGGAAATTAAAAAGAGAGAGGCACAAATTAGAGTTCAGATTGAAGAAACAACATCAGACTATGATAAAGAAAAATTGCAGGAAAGACTCGGAAAACTAGTTGGTGGCGTTGCTGTAATCAATGTTGGAGCTGCTACAGAAACTGAGTTAAAAGAGAAAAAACATAGAGTTGAAGATGCCCTTTCGGCAACTAAAGCAGCTGTAGAAGAGGGAATTGTGGCTGGTGGTGGAACAGTTCTGCTTAACATTATTCCAGCTTTAGAAAATTATAAATTGGAAACTGAAGAGCAGATTGGTGTTAATATTATTCTAAAGGCATTGGAAGAACCTACTAGACAAATTGCTCAAAATGCTGGCTATGAGGGATCAATAATTGTAGAACAATTAAAGCATAAAGAAAAAGGAATTGGTTTTGATGCTGCAGAAGGAGAATTTGTTGATATGGTAAAAAGAGGTATAGTAGATCCCACTAAGGTTACTCGTTCTGCCTTACAGAATGCTGCTAGCATTGCTGGAATGGTACTTACCACCGAGTGTTTGATTGCAGATAAACCGGAAGAAAAGAAAGAACAACCCATACCTGGTGGAGGAATGCCGGGTGGTGGAGGAATGGGAATGTACTAACTAAGTAAAGAATAAAAATTATTTAATATTTAAATAATTAATACTAATTAATTACAAAAGAATCGCTCTTTTCTCAAAAAAGAGCGATTCTTTTGTTTTATAAATAAATATTATTAAAATATTATTTAAAAAGCATCTAATATAATTCTTCTATAGGGTAATATTGATAACCGAATGTTTCCGCTACCGGTTTATAGGTTACTCTTCCATCTATAATATTAAGTCCTTTGGCAATTGCTGGATTACTAATAATTGCTTTTTGGTATCCTTTTTGTGCAATTTCTAAGGCATAAGGTAAAGTGACATTAGTCAAAGCGAAGGTAGATGTGCGGGCAAAAGCTCCAGGCATATTGGTAACACAATAATGTAAAACATTATGCATTAAATAAGTTGGATTGCTATGAGAAGTTGGACGACTTGTTTCAACGCATCCCCCTTGATCAATAGCTACATCTACGATGACTGAGCGTTTGGGCATTTTTTTTACCATATCTTCCGTAACAACTTTTGGTGCAGGGGCTCCTGGTATCAATGCCGCACCGATTAAGGCATCAGCATCTTTTAATTCCTCTTCAATATTAAAATGATTCGAGGCAAGGGTAATAACATTTTTGGGCATTATATCATCAAGGTATTTAAGACGATCTAAATTAATATCCAAAAGGATAACATTTGCTCCTATACCAGCAGCAACCTTAGCAGCATTGGTACCAACGGTCCCACCACCAATCACCACTACCTTAGCCGGTTTCACTCCGGGTACACCTCCTAATAATACACCACGTCCACCATAAGGAAGTGATAAATAATAAGCGATAAGATGGCCAGCTATCTTACCAGCAACCTCACTCATCGGTGCTAAAAGAGGAAGTGCTCCTTCATCTGTTTCCACAGTTTCATAGGCAATGCAGATACATTTTTTCTCTATCATAGCTTCAGTGAGCTCATGGGAAGCGGCAAAGTGAAAATAGGTAAATACTATCTGTTCCTCTTTAATAAATGTATATTCAGAAGGCAGAGGTTCTTTTACCTTCATTATCATATTTGATTTATGATAAACTTCTTCCGGTTCCTCTATAATTGAAGCACCAGCTTCTTGATATTCCTGATCTGTTATCCCACTACCCAAACCAGCTGTTTTCTGAATGAAGACCTGATGACCATTCTTTTTAAAAGTCTTTACACCTGAAGGTGTCATTGCCACACGGTTTTCATTATCCTTAATCTCTTTGGGGACTCCAATAATCATTATTCTTAGATTCCTCCTTATGAATTAATAGAGAAGGGTAGCATCTAATGCAATTAAAATACTACCCCTCAAAGAAATATTTACCCTTGCAGTTCTGGCTTAGAGAAATATTCATTCACCTCTTTGGCCAAAATACCACTCAAGAAGACTAGCCCGATTAAATTAGGAATAGCCATCAATCCATTAAGGGTATCAGTAAGTAACCAGACGAAGGGTACTTCCACTATTGAACCTAAAAAGGCTAAAACAATAAATAGCCAGGCGTATGGTGTGGTGATAGAAGGACCTAAAATAAAGCGTCCACAGGTTTGGCCATAATAACACCAGGTTAGAAGGGTTGAATAACCAAATAAAAACGAACCAATAGCTACAATAGGTCCACCAACACCCTTCAGAACGGTGGAAAATGCATGTGCAGTGAGTGCAGTACTGGTAAGGCCAGTTCCCAAAGAATTAGTTACTACAATAACTATAGCGGTCATAGAACAAATGATTAAAGTATCGATCATTACTTCCACTGAACCCATAATGCCCTGACGAACCGGATGTTTGGTTTGGGCTACTGCATGAGCCATACTGGCACTTCCTAAACCTGCTTCGTTGGAGAATATTCCTCTGGCTACTCCATATCTCATCGCTTGAGCTACCGTTGCCCCAGCAAAACCTCCAAAAGCAGCTCTTCCGGTAAAGGCAGATTTAAATATTTCTCCAATAGCCCAGGGTAGCATATTAATTTTAGCAATTATAATAATTAAAGCGCCAACCACATAAACAATAGCCATAAAGGGTACTAATCTTTCAGTAACTTCTCCGATACGTTTAATTCCTCCAATTACTACCAACCAGGTCAAGATGGTAAGAATAATACCAGTAATCCAGACTGGTATGTTAAACACGCTTTGTCCCACTAAAGCCATAGAGTTGGTTTGAACCATACAACCGATACCGAAGGCACATACTGCTCCAAACAAGGCAAATAACCAGCCCAGCCATTTCTGGCCCAAACCCTTAGTAATATAATACATAGCTCCACCTACAAAAACACCGTCTTTATCTTTGATACGGTATTTTACACCCAGAGTGGCTTCCCCTAATTTGGTAGCCATTCCGAATAAGGCAGTTATCCACATCCAGACCGCAGCTCCCGGTCCACCAGCAGCTATAGCGGTAGCTACACCGGCTATATTGCCATTACCTATGGTAGCTGCCAGAGCAGAACAAAGGGATTGAAAAGGAGTTATTTCTCCTTCTCCGAGTTTATCCTTATCCCTTTTAAAGAATCCTGAAAGAGTCACTCTCCAACCATAACCAATCTTTGAAAATTGTACACCGCCTATTCGTATAGTTAAATATATTCCCGTACCTACCAATAAAATCATCATAGGTGGTCCCCAGGCAAAGGCATTAATTTTATCTAACAATTCCATTATTGCTGTCATGTTAAAAAAGTCTCCTTTTTTATTTTTATAAAATTAATAAAATTTTAATCCAATTGTATAAACATCCTAAATGTAAGAAATAAAAAGGAAAGATTAATTTTAACAATTACTTAAATATTTTATATCACCTCCCAACTAAACATAGAAATATATTTTATTTGTTCAAATCACCTCCTTATTTATTTTATACTTTTTGCATTTATCGGTCTTTTTTTATTAATGATCTATGTTATCTTTTGTTAAAGGGAACCAGGAAGGGCATATCAACTACCTCTGCTGGCACTTCTTTATCTCTAATTAAGACTTTCACTTTATTTCCTTTTTGGGTAAAGGGAACATCCAGAATGGCCATTGCATAAACTTTCTTCAAAGAAGGGCAATAATTGCCTGAAGTAATGTTTCCTATTTTTTTGATATTATGCCTCACTTCCATCCCATGACGTGGTATACCTCCCTGAGTTACAGAAAGACCAACTAATTTTCGTTTAATTCCTTCTTGTTGAATTTTAAGCAAAGCTTCTTTACCGATAAAATCTTTCTTATTAAATTTAACAGTCCAGCCTTGTCCACTTTCTAAAGGATTTACATTTTCATCAATATCATTACCATATAACCAGTAACAAACTTCAAATCTAGTAGTATCCCTAGCTCCTAAACCACAGGGTTTTAAGCCATATTTTTCTCCTTCTAGTAGGGAATTAGTCCAGATATCAATTATATCATCACTATTTGGTGTATATATTTCAAATCCATCTTCTCCAGTATATCCGGTACGTGATATTAGAACATCCTTCCCAAAAAGATTACCATAAGTAAATTTAAATCTACCTAACTCTGCTAAGGAAGTCTCACCTTTAAAGAATGGATTTAACATCTTTTCAGCTAGCGGTCCCTGAATAGCTACTTCACCGTATTTTCTACTTTTATTTTGTATTTCTACATCAAAACCTCTTCTATAGGTTTTGATCCATTGTTCATCCTTTTCGGAATAATTAGGTGATGCATTGACTACTAGAAGGATAAAGCGGTTACTGACTTTATAAACAAAAAGGTCATCTACCTGGCCACCATGCTGATAACATATAGGTGAATATCTGATTGAATAGTCTTTCATATCGGATATTTGATTAGTTACCAGATAATCTACGAAGGGTAGGGCGTCTGCTCCTTTGACCTCTATTTCACCCATATGAGATACATCAAAGATCCCAACCTTTTCTCTAACTGCCATATGTTCTTCGATGATACTACTATATTGTACCGGCATATCAAATCCGTCAAAAGGAATCATACGCGCATTGAGACGAAGGTGTTCTTCGTGTAATGGGGTTTTTAACAAATTATTTTCACTCATCTTATATATACCTCCAGAATGTTTTTCACTAAAAATTAATATCTTTCTCCTCATAGTTTAGCTCACTTTTTAGCTTTAACTCGTCATCAAAAGTTAAAATCGGTCTTTTAACGGCTAAGGCGTCATCAGTTTGGCTGATAGGTGTTATGTGTGGAGCAGATTTTATAATATCGGGATTCTCTTCAGCTTCTTGGGCAATTTTTATCATAGCCTCTATAAAATTATCCAATACTTCTTTCCCTTCTGATTCTGGTGGTTCAATCATGATTGTTTCTTCAGCATATGGTTCAAAGTGAGGGAAATAGATAGTTGGTGGATGGAAACCATAATCCATTAGTCTCTTCGCAATATGTAAAGTCTTGATACCATATTTTTTATATTCCCGCCCAGTTAAAGTGCACTCATGCCCACAATATCTATCATAGGCTGGTTTGTAATATTTTTTGAGTTTTGTTAAAATATAGTTTGCATTGATAATACTCGCTTTGGAACATTGGAATAAATCTTCTGGTCCCAGAGAAAGTATCCAGGCAAATGATTTTACCAAAACTGAAAAATTACCCCAAAAACTGCGAACCATACCTATACTTTTTTCACCAACATCTTTAAAATAATATTTTCCTGACCTATCATTCAAAGCTATTAGGGGAGTTGGTAAATAAGGAATTAGCTTGTTCTTTACTCCAATTACACCCGCACCTGGTCCCCCGCCTCCATGAGGAGTGGAGAATGTCTTATGTAGATTAAGGTGTACTACATCAAATCCGGCATCTCCTGGACGAATAATACCCAGAGAAGCATTAAGATTGGCTCCATCATAATAAAGCAAACCACCTTTACTGTGGATAATCTTTTCAATATCTTCAATACCTTCATCGTATAATCCAACTGTATTGGGATTAGTCAACATTAATCCTACAGTTTGTTCATCCATGGCTTTAGACAAGGATTCTAAATCAACTGTTCCTTTTTCATTTGATTTGATTTCCACAACTTCAAATCCACCCATAGCTGCAGAAGCAGGATTAGTGCCGTGAGCTGAATCCGGAATTAACATTTTATTTCTCTTTTCTCCCAGATCAAGAAAATATTTTCTCATTATTAATATTCCGGTTAGTTCTCCATGAGCACCAGAAGCTGGTGCCATAGTATATTGATCCATTCCTGTTATTTCACATAACAATTCATTAAGTCTATAAATTATTTCTAAGCTACCTTGAATCAAATCTGGAGAGGAGAAGGGATGAGCATAAACAAAGTCATTTAGATTGGACATCTTTTCATTAATTCGCGGATTATATTTCATAGTACAGGAACCCAGAGGATATAATCCATCATCCACTCCATAGTTATATTTTGAAAGCTGTGTAAAATGCCTGATAACATCAACTTCAGAAACTTCTGTTAATTGTTTTTTTTCTTTCTCGAGATATTCTTCAGATATGTGTTTTTCTAACTTAACATCATCGAATAAATCTTTAGTTAGAGAAAAACCGTCTCTACCTGGAACACTTTTTTCAAAAATTAGTTTCATTTTATACCTCCTTATCGAGATAAAAGATCAGCAATTTTATTCAATTCATCCCTGGAAAATATTTCTGTCACAGCAAAAAGTAGGCTCTGCTTAAATTTTTCTTCAGTATAAAATTGCCAAATTGAAAGTGGTGGTATGAAGTTCTTTTCAATCAATCTTTTTTGTAAGCCTTCAATATCTCCTTGATAATTAAGTAAAAATTCATTGTAATAAGGATAAGTAAAAGGATTGGTAAATTTTCCAGATTTTAGTAATTGATGCTCTAAATAATGGGACTTTTTAAAATTGATTAGTGAATATTGATATAAACCTTCTGTGCCTAAAAGGGAAAGATATATATCGGCAGCAATTACATTCAGATTATGGTTTGTACACATATTAGAAGTTGCCTTTTCTCTCCTGATATCCTGTTCACGCGCTCTAAAGGTCATAACAAAAGACCTTTTACCATCTTTATCTTTTGTTTCTCCCACAATTCTTCCAGGTAACTGCCTTATAAACTCTTTTTTTGTAGCTAAAAAAGCATTATATGGACCACCAAAATTCAAATCCAATCCAAAAGATTGAGTATTACCAGCAACAATATCCACATTCATATTTCCAGGAGATTGTAGAATACCTAATGACATGGCTTCTACTATGACCTGAATAAGCAAGCCTTTATTCTGATGGATCATTTCCGTAATTTCCTGGATATGTTCAATTCCACCCAGGAAGTTAGGACTTTGAATTATTATTGCAGCTGTACTATCATCTAAAAAATGTTTAATCATATCAATTCCAGTCCTACCATTTTGAAATGGTAATTCTACAATTTGAATATTATGTGGTTCCAGATAGGTTCTTACTACTTCCCGATAGTGAGGGTGAAGCAATGATGATACTAATATTTTATCTTTATGTGTTAATCTTATGGACATTAACGCCGCTTCAGCAGTGGCAGAAGCTCCGTCAAAAATTGAAGGAACAACCACTTCCATTTTGGTTAAGCGAGAAATGTGACTCTGGAATTCAAATATGGCCTGCAAGGTTCCCTGACTCAACTCAGGCTGATAAGGAGTATAACAGGTCCAGAATTCTTCCCTCTGCAAAAGAGCCTTTTCTGCTTCTGGAATAAAATGACAGTAGGCACCTGCTCCTAAGAGTGGTTTCATTTTATAAAAATCAGCATTTTTTTGTGCAATGAAAGCAATTTCTTCTTCAAGTTCATTTTCAGCAAGGGCAGGGGGAAGATTTAATTTTCTTTTTAATCTCACTTTTTTAGGTATACTGGTAATTAATTCTTCAAAAGAAGATACGCCAATTTCTTTCAACATTTCCCTTTGTTGTTCTTCAGTTGAGGGAATATATCTCATTTAAATTCACCTCTTTAATATTTTTTTATTCTTTTCGATATTCGCTATAATCAGAAGCATTCATGAGTTCCTTTGTTTCATCAGGTTTACTAATCTTTATTTTAGCAAACCAACCTTCTCCAAAAGGATCCTTATTAATCTGGGATGGCTCATCAAGTATAGTTTGATTAACTTCAATGACCTCCCCACTAATTGGTGAGTAAACTTCTGAAACTGCCTTAACCGATTCTACAGTAGTGATTACATCTCCTTTGTTAAGTCTTTTCCCTTTTTTTATTTCTTCCACATAAACTATATCGCCTAATTGGTCCTGTGCATAATCAGTAATACCTATTGTTCCAACATCATTTTCTACTTTAATCCATTCGTCGCTTTTACTGTAATATAATCCTTCCAGAACTTTAATAGACATTTATTTTACCTCCAATATTTTTATTTAAAATAATCCAACAGTATTTCCTTCTTTATCAATATCAACTTTGGTCGCAGCGGGAATTGACGGTAAACCTGGCATAGTCATCATTGTGCCTAACAGTGGGTACAGGAAACCAGCTCCTACTGAAGCTCTTATATCTCTGATTGGTATTTTATAATTTCTGGGTCTACCTTTGACCGATGGGTCATGGGAAAGAGAAAGATGCGTTTTAGCCATACAGATAGGTAGATTACCAAAGCCCACAGATTCAAAGAGTTTAATGTTCTTTTCTGCTTGATCCAGATAAGTTACTCCTTCAGCACCATATATTTTTGTGGCAATAATCTCAATCTTTTCCTTAATACTTGCTTCTAAAGGATAAAGATGATGAAAACCATTTTCTTTTTCTGTAGCTTCTACCACTGCCTCTGCCAATTCAATACATCCAGAACCACCTTTTGCCCAACCTTCATGGGTTACTACAGCTGAAGCTCCGGCTTTAAGACCCTTTTCTTTAATTAATTCTATCTCATCACGGGTATCAGTGGGGAAGCTATTAATTACTACAACTGGATTAATTCCATGCAACAACACATTTTCGATATGTTTTTCTAGATTTTCACATCCTTTTTCCACGGCAGGTAAATTTTCTTGAGCAAGCTTTTCCATATCCAGAGGCTTCCCTGCTACAACCTTTATAATCCCTCCATGCATTTTTAAAGCCCTTATAGTACATACGATAACGGCACAATCAACCTTTAAATTACTGGTTCGACATTTAATGTTACACATTTTTTCAAAACCCATGTCAGAACCAAATCCTGATTCTGTAACTACATAATCAGCTAATTTGGATGCAATTAAATCTGCCAGAACTGAATTATTGCCATGGGCAATATTGGCAAAGGGACCACAATGCATAAAGCAGGGACCATGTTCTAGTGTTTGGATAAGATTAGGATTAAGAGCGTCTTTCAGAAGAACAGTCATCGCTCCAGCCGCTTTTAAATCTTCTGCAGTAACCGGTTGACCTTCTTTAGTATAGGCAACTGTCATTTTGCTTAATCTTTCACGTAAATCAAATATATTAGTAGCCATAGCCAGAATAGCCATTACTTCGGAAGCAACTGTAATATCAAAACCTGTTTCTCTAGGGATGCCATTTTCTTTGCCTCGCAATCCGATAACAATGTTTCTTAGGGCACGATCTGAAATATCAACAACACGGTTAATACCAATACTATGGATATCTATGTTCATTTTGTTACCTTTTTGCAAATGAGTATCCAGCATAGCACATAATAAATTGTTTGCTGCACCAACAGCATGAATATCACCAGTAAAATGTAAATTCAAATCTTCCATTGGTACTACCTGTGAATACCCTCCACCGGCAGCACCACCTTTTATGCCAAAGACCGGGCCCATTGATGGTTCCCTTAAGGTGTTGATTACTTTCTTGCCTAGTTTTGCCAATCCCTGACCCAGGCCTATAGAGGTAACAGTTTTACCTTCACCTAAAGGAGTGGGGGTAATAGCAGTTACTACAATATATTTTGCTTGAGGGCAATCTGTAATTCTTTCTAGAATATTAGCTTTTACTTTAGCCTTGTATTTTCCGTACAGCTCTAATTCTTCTTCTTTTATTCCGATTGAATCAGCAATTTCAGTTATGGGAAGTAGTTTTGTCTTTTGAGCAATTTCTAGATCTGAAAACATGTAATCCTCCTTATGGTTTTTATATATTCTTTATATTTAGAAGTATTAGAAACAGATCTAATATAGCATATTTTTTAGTAATCTTTTTTTAACATTATCTATAACTTATAAGTTATATAGTAAAAATAAAAAAGACAGGGTATTATATTTCTTTTATAAGACCCTGTCTTGGAACCTGAGAGATTTTTCCTCAAATAATATCATAGAAGAAAACCTAGTGTTAAATTTACAAATAATAAAATTAGTAAGGAAATTTCCCCTTCGGTGATATAAATATCTTTCCAGAGCTCTGTCCAATTTCGGTCCTTTTGCCTGAGAGTTTAGATGATTATTCATCTTGCACCTTCGGCGTTTTTTCATACCGAAAAAACCTCTCCCGAAATTTTCATCCAGAATATATATTAATATATATTATAATATTTTAGTTAAAACAAATAGTCAAGAAAAAGGAATGGTAATTAGAATAAATAAAAATATTTTAACTTTTTACATATTCTGACACATAGCTTGTTAAAATAAAAATAAATTTATAATTTTTATACCTGAAAATAGTTATCTATGCTATAATTTAAAATGTTTTGATATTATATTTGATTAAATTATATAATATAAATGTGTTGATTACAAATTATATGTATTATTTTTAAAGAAAGAGTATTGAAAAATGCTATTTAGAAAAAAATATACTAATGATTGGATTGCTATTTTGGATTTTGGCTCACAATACACCCAGCTAATTGCCAGAAGGATAAGAGAATTAAATATTTATACTGAAATCTTTCCTTATAATATTGATTTTTTAGAATTAGAAAAGAATAATCCGAAAGGTATTATTTTATCAGGAGGACCTGATAGTGTTGTAAATAAAAAGGCTCCTAATATTGAACAAAAAATATTTTCTTTAAATGTACCTATATTAGGAATTTGTTATGGAATGCAACTTTTAGTGAAGATGATGGGAGGTAAAGTTTCCAAATCTAAAAATTCTGAATATGGAAATACCCTTATTAGTATTTTATCAAAAGGGGAAAGTAGTATATTTTACAACTTACCAGATAAAATAAATACCTGGATGAGTCATAACGATATAATTAAAACAATCCCTTCCGAATTTAAAATTAGCGCAATCAGCCAGTCAAACAATATTGCTGCTTTGCACGCTGAGAAGAAGAAATTATATGGTGTTCAATTTCATCCAGAAGTAACTCATACTGAATATGGTAATGATATTATATATAACTTTACACGACGTATATGTCATTGTTCTCCCGAATGGACTAATGATGCTTTTATTGAAGATACTATTCATAATATAAAGCAAGAGGTTGGAGATGGTAATGTTGTGGCAGGTGTAAGTGGAGGAATTGACTCCCTTGTTGCTGCACTGTTAACTTATAAAGCTATTGGAAATCAGCTGCATTGTATATTTATTAATACTGGGCTGATGAGAAAAAATGAAGAAGAAGAAATTAAACAGGTTTTTAAAGAGAATATTAAAATCAATTTGAATATCTATGATTATGCTCAAAGTTTTATTAAATCTTTAAATGGAATTGTGGATCCCGAAGAGAAAAGAAGAACTATTGGAAATCTTTTTATAAAAATATTTGAGGAAAAAGCTAAAAAAATAGGAAAAGTAACCCATCTTTTACAGGGGACACTCTACCCTGATGTAATTGAAAGCTCGCCTATTTTAGGTCCATCTGTAAAGATAAAATCGCATCACAATGTTGGTGGTTTACCAGAAAATATGGATTTAAAACTACTAGAACCATTAAGAAATTTGTTTAAAGACGAGGTTCGAAGAATTGGGAAAATTTTAGGAATACCAGAAAAAATAATCTGGAGACAACCCTTCCCTGGTCCTGGTCTGGCAATAAGAGTAATTGGGGAAGTTAATTATGAGAAATTATCTATTTTAAGAGAAGCAGATTATATTATAAGAAAAGAAATACATAAAGAAGGATGGCATAAAAAGCTGTGGCAATACTTTGGAATACTGCTTCCTGTAAAATCAGTTGGAGTTATGGGTGATTTGAGAACCTATGAGTATACAGTAGTCTTAAGAATTGTCTCCAGCAATGACGGGATGACTGCTGATTGGGCTGAAATACCTTATGAACTTTTAGCAAAAATTTCTAGTAAAATTATCAATCAAGTACATGGTATTAATCGAGTTCTTTTTGATATTAGCTCAAAACCTCCCGCTACCATTGAATGGGAATAAATAAAGTGCTTTTTTATCCTAAAATTATATATAACATAGAGATTTTATATAATAAATATTAAAAATATAATATTTTCCATAATATAACTTTTAACTATTAATTATTATATTTATGTTTATTTAATTAAGATTAAAAATATTTTTTAAGAAAGGTAACTAAAATCATGTCAACATTGATTATAGTTGGAACACAATGGGGAGATGAGGGAAAAGGAAAGATTACTGATTTATTAGCTGAAAATTATGATATCATAGCACGCTATCAAGGTGGAAGTAATGCCGGACATACTGTAGTACTAGATAAAGATACATTTATTTTTCACCTTTTACCATCAGGCATTTTGCATAAAGACAAAATTTGTTTAATTGGCAACGGTGTTGTTTTAGATCCAGAAGTTTTGTTTCAAGAAATTGATAATTTGCAGCAACATGATATAGATATTGCCAAAAGATTATTCATTGATTATAAAGCACATATTATTTTTCCATATCATAAAATTATTGATGAAGCAATAGAAGAAAATACAGAAAGTCGCAAAATAGGTACTACTAAAAGAGGTATTGGACCTGCCTATGTAGATAAATTATCTCGCATTGGACTAAGGATTTGTGATTTAATTCAATCAGAAAGCCTGACCGATAAATTAGATTTTGTATTAAAACAAAAAAGTGATTATTTATTAAAATATTTTGGAATTAAACTTTCTAAAAAACTAATAGGAAGTATGAAAGAAAAATATATACAATACGGTAAACTATTGGAACCTTTTGTTATTGATGGCTCTCTTTTTCTTGATGAACAAATAAAGAAAAATAAGAATATTATTTTTGAAGGTGCACAAGGGACCATGCTGGATGTAGATCATGGTACATACCCCTATGTAACTTCATCTAATCCTGTTGCTGGTAATGCTTGCATTGGTTGTGGTATTAGTCCAATTTATGTTGATAAAGTTATTGGTATTGCCAAAGCATATACTACCAGAGTAGGCGAAGGTCCATTTCCTACAGAGTTAAAGGGCTCTCTGGAACAGAAAATAAGGGAGTATGGACATGAATATGGTGCTACAACAGGGCGTCCAAGAAGATGTGGTTGGTTTGATGCAGTAGTGGTTAAATATGCCAATAGAATAAATGGGATTAAGGAAATTGTTTTAACAAAATTAGATGTTCTTAGCTCATTTAAAAAAATAAAGATATGTAGAGAATACCAAATTAGAGATGAATTATATTTTTATTTCCCTGGTAACAGTGAATTAATTCCATTTATTAAACCAGTATATGAAGAAGTAGATGGATGGGAAAAGGATATTAGCAATATAAAAAATTATCAGAACTTGCCTGAAAAAGCAAAAGAATATGTTCAAAGAATTGAGCAGATTACTGAATCTACAATCTCAGTTATTTCTGTTGGTCCTAAAAGAATACAGACTATCTTTAGGTAACCATCTATTTTTTTAAATATGTAAGTAATAAATAATTTTAAAATATTAATCAATAGGAGTATAAAAATTGATTAAACGTTATTCAATGGAGCCTATGAGGTCATTGTGGGATGAAAAGAATAAATATGATATCTGGTTAAAGGTTGAATTATCAGTTTGTGAAGCTCGAAAAGTTTTAGGACTTTTAGATGATAATACCTTCAGCTTAATCAGGAAAAGAGCCATTTATTCTATTGATAGAATTAATGAATTGGAAAAACTATTAAAGCATGATGTATTATCTTTTACTACCAGTGTTGGTGAAAATTTAGGTGAATATTCAAGATATTTTCATCAGGGATTAACCTCTTCAGATATTTTAGATACTTCTTTAGGTATATTTTTAAAGAACTCTTCCAATATTCTTATTAAAGATATAATTCAGATCATAGATAAGTTGAAAGAATTAGCATTTAAACATAAAAATACCATTATGATTGGTCGTACTCATGGAGTCCATGCAGAACCTATTACCTTAGGACTTAAATTTAGTTTATGGTATTCTGAAATGAGGAGAAACTTAAAAAGAATGAAAATGACCAAGGAGGAAGTCAGCTATGGTAAAATATCTGGAGCTGTAGGAACATTTGCCCATATCGAACCAGAGGTAGAGGAGATTGTTTGTAAAAAATTAGGTTTAAGATTAGCAAAGATTTCCAGTCAAATACTACAAAGGGATCGTTATGCTCATTTTGTATGTGTCCTGGCGATTATTGCAAGTTCTATTGAGAAATTTGCAACTGAAATTAGAAGTCTGCAAAGGACAGAGATATTGGAATTAGAAGAAGGTTTTTTTAATCACCAAAAGGGATCTTCAGCTATGCCACATAAAAAAAATCCAGTTATATGTGAAAGAATATGTGGGCTTTCGAGAATCCTAAGGGGTTATGCTCTATCTGCTCTTGAAAATAATAATCTATGGAATGAGCGTGATATTTCAAATTCTTCAGTGGAAAGAGTTATTTTACCTGATAGCACCATGCTTTTAGATTATATATTACAAAAGTTCTTGTTTGTATTAAATAATCTTAAAATTAATGAGATTAATATGCAAAAAAATTTAGATCTAACCGGTGGACTTATTTTTTCGCAAATTATTATGATTAAATTAACTCAGAAAGGATTATCAAGAGAAAAAGCGTATGAAATTGTGCAAGGCCTTGCTCTTGAATCATGGGATAATAATGAAAGTTTTAAAGAAAAAATCTTAGAAAACAATGTAATCAATCAATATTTAACAAAAGATGAAATAAAGTCCTGTTTTGATGTTAAATATTTTACCAGAAATATAGATTTTATATACCATAGATTATATGAAAAATAATTTATTCTATTTTAAAAATATTAATATTTTGGAGGTATCTATAAGATGAAGGCAGATAAAATATGGATGGATGGTAAATTTATAGATTGGAGTAAGGCAAAGGTACATGTACTAACACATGCTTTACATTATGGAAGTGGTGTTTTTGAAGGAATTAGGGCCTATAAAACAGAACAGGGAACAGCAATTTTTAGATTAAAAGAGCATATAGACCGATTATTTAATTCCGCTAAAATATTAAAATTAGAACTTTCTTATTCCAAAGAAGAAATCTCTCAAGCAATAAAGGAAACTGTACGTGTAAATAGATTAGAAAGTTGCTATATTAGACCATTGATATATAGAGGATATCGAAAACTAGGATTAAATCCTTTTAGTTGTCCAGTTCAATTTATGATCGCTGCCTGGGAATGGGGTGCTTATTTAGGGGAAGAGGCTTTGGCTAAAGGTATTAAAGCCATAATATCATCCTGGCAAAGAAGCCATATCAATTCTACTTCTGCTAAGGCCAAACTATGTGCTAATTACATTAATTCGATTTTTGCCAATATGGAGGCAACTGAATTAGGAGTAGATGAAGCAATACTTTTAGATAGTAATGGATATGTAGCTGAAGGTCCTGGTGAAAATATTTTTTGGATTAAAGATGGAATTATTTTTACGCCACCATTAACATCTGTTTTAGATGGTATTACCAGAAATACTGTTATGACTATTGCACGCGATATGGGTTATGAAGTTAGAGAAGAGTTAGTAGCTCGCGATGTTTTATATATTGCAGATGAAGCTTTCTTCGTTGGTTCTGCAGCTGAATTAACACCAATTCGAGAAATTGATCGTTATATTCTTGGTTCTGGAGATAGAGGTCCTATCAGCAAAAAAATTCAGGAAAAACTATTTAATGTGTTTAAAGGAAAAGAGAGAAAATATTTGCAATGGCTCGATTTTATATAATAATTTTCAATAGTAAAGAAACCCTTTTATGAGCATGTTACCGAACAGAATAAAAATATTTCTCCTTCTTCAACTTTATATCTATAGCCGTAACTGTTTTAAAATGAAGTCTGAAAGAAAAATTTTATCAGCCTTGAAGCAGAGGAACCTGAATCAGTATACGATTGGCTAAGGTAGAAAAATTAAAAAATTACTTGTTGATATTTTGAATATATTGCATTAGTCATAAAATTTATGAATTTTTAATCATGATGAAACTAAACATTTCTCAATTGTTACTGTGATACTGACATTAATAAAAACCTTCTTAGCTCGGTTTTTCAAAATAATAGACCATGACCAGATGATGAATTGGTTATGCTGCTGGTTCTGAAGAAATCTTTACTGTGATGTCAATACTTTTGATACCTTGTAGATCAAATCTAAATTAACTACACTAAAAACTAGTATAGAAAAGTAATTAGGTTATCAGGATTCTGTAATGGAAATAAAGAAACAAATTGATTAGAAAAGAAAATACATAGTAGCCAATCTTAATTAAACTAAAGCTTTTCAATGTGATTTACTTATAAGACTAATTTTACTTTCACCAATATTAGGATTTTTTAAATTGAGAAAATATTTCCCAGGGATAAGGAATGTAAAATACTCTTCAAATAAATGCTATTTATAATTATTCTATATAACTCTATGTCTGTAATTGAAAAAAGGTTGGAGAGATTGAAAAGATTATTTAATTAATACAATAAATAATATTAAGATATATAATTATGAATGTTTATTTCAAATAATTATCAGGAACTTATCAATACTCCTGTGTATTTGATAATGTGTTGTTTCTTAAAGAAAATTTATTTCAGTCCAGGATGAATATAAATTCTTAATTTGTATCAAGCTATATAGCCCTGGATTTTTTAATAATTCAGAGAGCATTTTATTACTCTTATACTCCTCCCCTTTAACAAAAGGATGATTTTAAGTTAGAATAAGCTCATAAT
>CAYSRG010000019.1:0-47329 GCA_964433555.1 uncultured Atribacterota bacterium
ATTTTAAACTTTAAATCATGTATAAAAGTGTGCAGTTTTAATTTTTAATTGACATTTATGGTTTTTTACTTGACAATCCGAGACAATGATAGTAACATAGCAAATAAAATATGTTGGCGTGGACAGGATAGAGTAAATAAGACCAAATAAATAGGTTTTATTGAAAGTCCTCCTGGAGCCTTTAGCTGAAACAGTAGTAAGTTTCAACGGTAAGACCGTTAAAATTGTTTAAGTGCCTGTTCTTATATCTTTTTACTGAAGAACAGGAATTAAGGTGGTACCACGAACCCTTTTCGCCCTTAGAGAGGATGAAAAGGGTTTTTTTATGATTTTTTTACTTATTATTATAATTTAATAATACTCAGGAGTAATTCCTATGAAAAATAATAAATATAAAGATAGCCAATTGTCAACTCTCTATAATCCTAAAATAGTAGAAGACCGATGGTATCAATTCTGGTTAGATAATAACACTTTTCAGGCTAACAGTAATAAAGAAAGAGAAAAAAACTATTCAATAGTGATACCACCGCCCAATATAACAGGTTCACTGCATATTGGTCATGCCTTGAATAACACCCTTCAAGATATTATTATTCGATGGAAAAGGATGCAAGGATTTAATGTGTTATGGCTTCCCGGCACCGATCATGCAGGTATTGCCACCCAGAATGTTGTGGAAAGAGAAATAGCTAAAGAAGGAAAGACAAGATATGACCTGGGTAGAGAGAAGTTTGTAGAGCGGTGTTGGCAATGGCGTGATGAATATGGTTCTAATATATTGAATCAACTTAAGAAGATGGGATGTTCTTGCGATTGGTCTCGTTTGAGATTTACGCTCGATGAGGGATTATCCAAAGCAGTAAGGAAAGTATTTGTGACCTTTTTTAAAGAGAGTCTTATTTATCGTTCTAACTATGTTATTAATTGGTGCCCACGTTGTCAGACTGCCTTGGCAGATATTGAAGTTGAGCAGAGAGAGGAAAATTCAAAATTATATTATATCAAATATCCCTTAAAAGACTCATCAGAAGAATATATTGTAGTTGCTACTACGCGACCGGAAACTATGTTGGGCGATACAGCTGTTGCCGTAAATCCAAATGATTCGCGATATAAAAAATATGTTGGTAAAATAACAATTTTACCTCTGGTAGGAAGAGAATTGCCAATTGTTGTTGATAAGTATGTTGATCCGGAATTTGGAACAGGAGCAGTAAAGATTACTCCCGCTCATGACTCAAATGATTTTGAACTTGGGAAGAGGCATAAATTACCGGAAATTAATATCATTAATAGTAATGGTACTACTAATCAAAATGCAGGTGAATATGCCAATCTCTCGATGCAACAAGCTAGGGAAAAAGTAGTTACTGATTTACAGGAACAGGGATTTATGGAAAAGATCGAAAATTATAATCATGCTATTGGACATTGCTATCGATGTGACACTATAGTTGAGCCATATTTATCTCAGCAATGGTTTATTAAAATGAAAGATTTAGTTAAACCAGCAATTAAGTCTGTTCAAGATAAACAAACTAATTTTATTCCTGAAAGATGGTCTAAGGTTTATTTTGAATGGATGTATAATATCAAAGACTGGTGTATTTCAAGACAATTATGGTGGGGGCATCGTATTCCAGTATGGTATTGTCAGGATTGTCAGGAATTTATAGTTGAAATGGAAGATCCCCAGGAATGCCCTAAGTGTCATAGCAAGAATATAATACAGGATGAAGATGTCCTTGATACCTGGTTCAGTTCAGCCTTATGGCCTTTTTCTACTATGGGATGGCCAGATCAAACACCAGACCTGAAAGATTTTTACCCTACTAACCTGTTGGTAACTGGATTTGATATTATCTTCTTCTGGGTAGCTCGAATGATGGTAATGGGGCTTAAATTTATGGAAGATGTGCCTTTTAGACAGGTTTTTATTAATCCTCTAATTAAAGATGTTGAAGGGAAGAAGATGAGCAAATCGAGGGGTAATGTCATAGATCCCCTATTAATGATTGAACAGTATGGTGCAGATGCTCTACGTATGACCTTAGCCTCAATGACCATTCAAGCAAATTACATTCGTTTGTCACAAGATAAGATTGAAACATTTCGTAATTTTACCAATAAAATATGGAATGTGGCACGATTTTCTTTAGCAAACCTGAATGACTTCAATCCCTCAGATATAAAGGAAGAGGAATTAGAATTGAACTTGTTTGAACAATGGATATTAGGACATCTAAATAAATGTATCAAAAAAGTAACTGAGGGATTAAATAATTACAAATTTAGCGATTCAGCTATGGCCATATATGAATTTACCTGGAATTATTTTTGTGATTGGTATGTAGAACTAGTAAAAGAAGCATTATATCAAAAAGACAATAGCCTCAGGAAAAAATCTACTCAATATGTTATCTGGTATGTATTAGAACATATATTAAGGCTATTACATCCTTTTATGCCCTTTATCACTGAAGAAATATGGCAAAAAATTCCACATCAAGGATTGAGTATTTCTATTAGTGAATGGCCTTTCTACCAAAAGAAGAAAATTAAACCTAATATTGAAAAGAAAGTAGTTGTTATTCAGGATGTTATTAAGGTGGTTCGTAATATCAAGGCGGAAATGAATATTCCCTTAACTAAGCAAGTTGCAATATATATTAGAGTAGTGGATAATAAGAAAGAAAAAATATTACAGGATAATTTATCCTATATTAAAAATTTAGCATATGCCAATTCTATAATCATAGGAAATGCTTTAGAAAAACCCAAATATTCAGCCACCGGTGTTTTAGAAGATATAGAAATTTTTATTCCATTGCAGAATGTGATTGATATTGAGGAAGAAATAAAAAGGTTAGAGAAGAAGTTAACAAAGATAGAAAGAGAAATAGTCATTATCAACAAAAAATTAAAAAATGTTGATTTTATTCAAAAGGCTCCAAAAGCTATTCTTAATAAAGAAAAAGAAAAAATGAAAGAATTAGTAGATATACGAGATAAAATTTATTGTAATTTAAATACCATAAAATCAGTATGAGTAATAGTTATAAAAAAGCAATTGAATATATTTATAATCTTAATAAATATGGAATAAAATTAGGCTTAAAAAATATTACTTATCTGCTCTCACTTTTTGATAATCCACATTTAAAGAATAAGGTAATTCACGTGGCTGGCACTAATGGCAAGGGATCCACTGCAGCTATTATTTATACCATTTTACAAAAAGCTAAGTTTAAAGTTGGTTTATATACTTCCCCCCACTTGGTATCTTTCCAGGAGAGAATAAGAATAAACGGAGAAGATATTACCCAAGAGGAGGTATATAGTTTACTGGAAAGATTGAAACCTGTTATTCATAAAGTTGCTAATACAGAAGGGTACCAGCATCCTACTTTTTTCGAAGTTATTACCACAATGGCCTATCTTTATTTTTATGAAAAGAATGTCGATTTTACCATTATGGAAGTGGGTTTAGGTGGAAGACTGGATGCCACAAATGTCTGTCAGCCTTTGTTATCAGTAATTACCCATATTGATTTTGATCATATGGATAAACTTGGTAATAGCTTAGCTGATATTGCTGGGGAGAAGGGAGCGATTATTAAACAAAATACTCCTGTTGTGAGTGCTCAGCAGTTTCCGGAAGCCGCAGATATAATTAGAAAAATTGTGCAGGAAAAAGAAGCTCCTTTATATTCTTATGGAGATCATATAAATGCCACCCTGCTAAATTCTACGCTAAAAGGTAATTATTTTAATTATGCAGGAATTTATCACAATATCAATAATCTATATCTTCCGTTAGCTGGTGAGTTTCAGATTGAAAATGCTTCCTTAGCTATTGCAACAACTGAATTGATTAATAATAAGGGTTTTGTCATTACTAAAGATGATATTGCTAGTGGTGTAAGAAATAGCCAATGGCCGGGTCGTTTTGAAACCGTTAGAGAAAAGCCTATAGTCATATTAGATGGAGCCCATAATCCTAATGGAGTTAACCAATTTATAAACAATTTAAGAAAATTAGTACCAGATAAAAAAATCATTGCTGTTCTTGGTGTCTTTCAAGATAAGGATTATCCTACCATTATAAAAACTATTGTCCCCAGAGTTAACCAGGTTATTCTTACTATGGCTGATAATCCACGTGCCACACCAACCTCGGTATTAGCTAAAGAAGCTCAGCGTTATATGAATAAAGAAAATATAGTAGAAACTAATAATGTTACTGCCGCTATCAATAAATCTCTTCAGATAGCCCAAGAAGATGAAGTAATTTGTATCACTGGTTCTTTGTATACAGTAGGAGAAGCAAAGGCTTATTTTCTGAAAAGGAAAAAATAGAAAGGGGTAATAACCTTGTTTATTTTATCCAGACAGGAGAAAATAGTTTTATTATTTATTATTGCTATCATAATCATAATTTTTGGCTGGAAACTATACCTTCAAGAAAAGAGCAGTATTTCCATCATTTCTGCTAACCAGGAGAATAGGGAGATTAGTCTAAGTACAGAAGAAAACGCTAATGAGGGAATCTGTATTATTCATATTTCTGGAGCTGTTCAACAACCTGGTGTATACCAGCTTTCTAATGGTGAGCGTATAATTGATGCAGTAAAGGTAGCTGGGGGAGTAACAGAAAAGGCGAATCTTGATGCTGTTAATCTGGCAGCACATCTCCATGATGGTCAGAGGATAATTATTCCTTATATTAGCGAAGGTGTAGATGATGTATTAAATGCTACAGTTGAGGAAAATTTAATTTCTCGAGGATTAAATTTTTCCCAGAGTAGTAGTTTATTAAATATTAATATCGCAACTGCCCGGGAATTAGAATCATTACCAGGGATAGGCACTATTCTAGCAGAACGTATTGTGGAATATCGTAAAGATAATGGTATATTCCGCAAGATAGAAGATGTCAAGAATGTTCCAGGAATTGGTGAGAAAAAATACGAAGCTATGAAGGAGATGATTACAACCTATTAGACAGGTTAAACCAGGATATTCATTACCTGATTTTCGGGTACCACTATTATCAATATTGATATTTTATATAACAGGAATCATACTGCAAAGGAGTTTTATCTCTTTTAGCTATCAGTCAGTTTATCTAGCTTGTCTGGTATTTCTGCTTTGCGCAATCTCTTATCACATAGAATGGGATTTTACAGGTATTTTCTTACTCCTTTGTTTTATGTTATTCGGGATATTAAATACTTCTTATCAAAGCCAGCCGCATGGCTCTAACCACATTTACCAGTTTGTCCATAGATCCGGATTTTTGACTGGCGTCGTTCAGGAAGCTGAATATAAAGCAGATAATCAATATCAGGAAGTAATACTTTCTGCCCAATACTTTCAAGAGCAGAATAAACGTTATAGTACCAAAGGTAAGGTGCTTCTAAGAATATATGGTGAAGGTGCCTCCCTACAAAATAGAGATTTGATTAAAGCGAGAATTGTGTTACAAGAACCAATCCTACCTGGAAATTTTGGTGAGTTTAATTATCGAGAATATTTAACCAGAAAAAATATTTTTGTGATAGGCAGTATTAATATTGACCAGGTAGATTTTATGGGTAGAGGTAAGCAATTTGATTCATCCTATTATCTAAATTATCTAAAAGATAAAGTGGAAAAAAATATTGATAAAATCTATCATTATCCCTATAGCGCTTTGATAAAGGCTATTGCAATAGGAAAGAGAACAGAAATACCTCCGGAATGGGAACCTCTTTTTCAAGATGCTGGAATCATGCATATACTGGCCATCTCTGGCCTACATGTTGGTATCGTTACCGCCGCCCTAATATATATTTTAAAATTGCTACCTATTTTTAAAAGAACAAACTTAAGTTATTTTATTGTTATTATTTTTTTACTAGGATATGCTGCCCTAACCGGTTTTCGTCCCTCAGTAAGCAGAGCTACCATAATGTTTATTACCATTCTCCTAGCCAGATATCTCAATCGACCTTATCATCCTTACAATAGTCTTTATTTGGCAGCCTTGATTTTATTATTTTATCAGCCTTTAATATTATTTGATGCCGGTTTTTTGCTTTCTTTCACAGTAACTTTTTTTATCATTTTTCTCTACCCCATTATAAAGGAACAATTAGGTTTTCTGCCTTATTCTATTTCTAAACCATTAGCGGTCTCCTCAGCTGCTTGGTTAGGGATGTCTCCACTGTCTGCCTATTACTTCTATAAAATTTCTTATATTGCTATTTTCTCTAATTTGGTTATAGTACCGTTGATAAGTATTATTTTAATTTTAGGATTAATTTCTGGTATATTCTCCTTTATATTCCTCTCCTGGGCTGGGCTAATTGCTTTGTTAAATCAAATATTTGTAAAAATATTAATCTATTTAGCAAGCATGTTTTCTTCCTTACCATTCGCCTATCAATATATAGCTCAACCACAATTGTATCAGATTATATATTATTATTCTATTATATTTCTTATAGTTTACAGTAATTCATTATGGTCTAAGTTAAGTATGATAAAAAAGAAAAAATTATTCTGGACTATAACTATCTCTGTAGTAACATATTTACTAATCCAATTTATATTTTCTTCAAATTTGCTTTCGGTTCACTTCATTAATGTAGGGCAGGGGGATTCTATTTTAATTCAAACACCTTATAAGCAAAACATTTTAATTGATGGTGGAGGAACACCTTTTAATGATTTTGACATTGGTCAACAGATAGTAATACCCTATTTGAGAAGATTGGGAATTAATAGAATTGATTTGTTGGTTCTAACACATCCCGATATAGATCATTTAGAGGGATTGCTTCCTGTTTTAAGGGAGATAAAGGTAAATATGGTTATTGATAGCGGGATAACCAATCAGCACAATGCCTACCTGGCATTTATTTCTTTAATTAAAAAAGATGAAAATATAACTTATTATCAAGCAAGAGCAGATGATATTATCAGGTTGGGACCAGATCTGGAAATACTGGTCCTTAATTCTTTAAATCTGCTTGCTTACGGTAATGAAAGTAATTTTAATAATCATTCAATTGTGTTAAAATTACTTTATAAAAATACCGGTTTCTTGTTTACTGGTGATATTGAAGAAATAGTTGAAATTGATTTACTATCCCAGAAGGACTTGTTAAGAAGTGATATATTGAAAGTTGCTCATCATGGAAGTATTACCTCCAGTACTGAATTATTTATGGAAAAGGTTCAACCAAAAGTAGCTATAATCTCAGTGGGTTTAAATAATTTTAATCACCCCCACGAGGAAGTAGTTAAAAGGTTGAAAGACCAATGTCAGCAAGTGTTTAGAACAGATAGGAATGGCACTGTTTTAATAAGTAGCAATGGCCAGAAATATTATATAAATACTTTAAGGTAAGGACTAAAAATATGGTTACCAAACAGAAGGCATTAGATTTTTTTACTGTTCAAAGAGAAATAGAAAATAATATAGTTAAACCCATATACTTAATTTATGGAGAAGAAAATTATTTGCATACTATTATTCTTGATAAATTCAAAGAAAACTTTTCTAAACACAAAGAGCCGGTTAATTATGAAACTTTCTTTGGGGAGGATTTAGATTTTAATCGTCTGGTTAATTCACTCCAAACCTTACCTCTTGGTGGTGGAATACAATGCATTATTATCAAACAGGCAGAACGAATAAAAGTTTCTTTATCTGAAAAATTACATTCTATAATAGATAAGTTATCTTTTAAATATGATAATAATTTATTCCTTCTACTTTTTAGTAATGATAAGAAAATCCCTCCACATATAAATACCGAAAAGATAACTAATTATGGCTCAATCGTTTCCTTGCCCAAACCGAATACATTTCAGACTAAGCAATGGATAAAACAGAAATGTCGGGATGCTCAAAAAGAGATAAATGAGGAAGCTATCTATTATCTGCAGAGAATAACCGAAAATGATTTTGGTCAGATTAGCAATGAACTGGATAAATTATTTTGTTTTCTGGGGAATTCTACTAATAAAATAAATAAAGAAGATATTATTAAAAACTTGTATGGCTTTCAAGCAGGGAATATTTTTAATTTTGTAGATGCGGTAGGGGATCGGAAAACTGGAGAAGCCTTATTTTTACTTAGAAAATTAATGAATAGCGGTGAATATCATCCTTTGCAAATTTTAGCTATGCTTAATCGCCAGATAAAATTTATTTTCAAGGCAAAAATATTTTCCGATAATTATAAAAAAATTAAGGGAGATATAAATCTCCCTCCTTTTGTGATAAAAAAACTGGTCACTCAGTCTAAAAAATATAAACTGGATGAATTGAAAAAAGTTTATCACTATTTACTAAAAGCTGAAATTGATCTGAAAACAAGTTCCTTGCCATCAGATATAGTGCTGGAGCAATTAGTAATGAAAATAACAAAATAAAACAGGCTTATTTCTTTTCGTCATCCTTATTAGTTACAGCTTTAGCACTTTGTGCCTGAAGTTTAAATTTTTTTGATAGTAAGGATTTCTTTCTGGCAACAGTATTTTTAGCCAGAATACCTTTTTGAGCAGCTTTGTCCAGAGCAGATACACATTGATTATAATATTGCTGAAGAACATCATTGTTTTCAGTGTTAAGAGAATTTTCAAATTTTTTAATCAATGTTTTTACTTTGGATTTATAAGCAAAATTTCTTTGATGTTGTTTTTCTGAAATTTTAACTCTTTTTATTGCTGACTTTATTATTGGCATAATTGGCTTCCTTTCTGAAAATTTTTTGCTGGTAAATTGTAACATCTTTTCATATTAAAATCAAGGAGTAATATGCAAAATAGTTCTTATATGACAATTGTGGAGATAAAAAATGACTAATAGTAATTTATGGATTGCTAGATATACCGGTATAGTAATGATAGCAACCTTATTATGCCGCATTCTTGGTTTAGGTAGGGAGATGGTAATTTCTAATCAATTTGGAGCTGGTTTTGAAACCGACGCCTTTTTTATAGCTTTTATGATTCCCAATCTATTAAGAAGTATTATTGGAGAGGGAGCTTTAAATACGGCCTTTGTGCCTATTTTTTCAGGATGTCTAACCAATCAGAATAAGCAAAAAGCAGATGCTTTTGCCAGTAATGTAATAAATCTCTTAATCATAACCCTGATGATTATCATAGCTTTGGGTATCTGGGGTGCACCAGTCATTGTAGATATTGTAGCAAGTGGATTTAAACAATCTCCCGAAAAATACATCTTGACCATTCACTTGACCAAAATTATGTTTCCATATATAGGTTTTGCTGCTCTTGCTGCTTTATTTATGGGAATTTTAAATTCTTATCGGGAATTTTTTCTACCGGCTTTAGCTCCAGCAATGTTAAATATAGGCATTATCTTCTTTGCTTTGTTTTATGCTAACAAAGTTGGTATTTATAGTCTGGCTTTAGGGGTAATGATTGGTGGATTAGTACAGGTACTGATACATATCCCTTCCTTAGTTAAAAAAAAGTTTCATTATCAAATGAACTTAAATATTCATGGTCAGGAAGTCAGAATGCTCTTTCAGATGTTAATCCCAGCTATTTTTGGTCTGGCTATTGATAAGATTAATTTTGTTGTGGATCGTATTATAGCTTCTTATCTAGCTCATGGAAGCATATCAGCTTTGTATTATGCTAATAGACTTATGCAGTTCCCCCTTGGTGTTTTTGGTATAGCACTTTCTATTGCTATTCTGCCTACACTTTCCAGACATGTTGCCAAAGGGCAGATAGCGAAAATGCAGGATAGCTTTACTTTTGGTTTTAAACTCCTTTCTTTTTTTATCTTGCCTTCTACAGTAGGTTTAATTATACTAAGCTATCCTATTGTTCGACTATTTTACGAACACGGATTATTTAGTTCTCAGGATACCTCTATTACAGAAGTGGCATTGGTTTGTTACACTATTGGCCTTTTTGCTACAGCTATTTTAAGATTGGTAATAAGTTCATTCTATGCTTTAAAAGATACCAGAACACCACTTCGAATAGGTATTTTTGTAGTAGCCTTTAATATCATACTAGATTTAATTCTGGTGCGTTTTTTAGCACATGCTGGAATAGCATTAGCAACATCCGTTTCGGCTATTTTACATCTCCTTTTTCTAAGTATTTCCTTAGAGAAGAAAGTTAATGGCATTTACAAAAGAGAGTTATGGGTATTTTTTAGTAAAACAGCCCTGTCTTGCCTGGTAATGGCATTAACCTGTTGGAGTTGTGCCCGTTATTTCGATTTTAGATATGATATGAGTCTAAAAATATTTCAAGTAGGTCAGGTGTTGATTTCTGGCCTGCTTGGTGTAATAGTATATTATTTTAGTGGTATAATAATGGGTATCCCAGAGTTTAGGAATGCCAGACAGATTATTAAGACTATTATTAGTAGAAAGATGAAGGAAACGGACGATAATGACTATCACTCAGGTGATTAAAATTGATGATATTCGTAATTTTTCCATTATAGCCCATATTGATCATGGGAAATCTACCATTGCTGATCGTATCCTGGAGCTTACTGAGGCTGTCAGCCAAAGGGAAAAGAGAGAGCAAATTCTTGATAATATGGATTTAGAAAGAGAAAAGGGTATTACTATAAAATCAAAAGCAGTCCGACTATCCTACAAAGGATTAAATGGTCGGCAATATGTCTTTAATTTAATTGACACTCCTGGTCATGTTGATTTTTCTTATGAAGTTTCTCGTAGCTTAGCAGCCTGTGAAGGTGCTTTGTTGGTAGTTGATGCGGCTCAGGGTGTTCAAGCCCAAACAATTTCCAATGTTCAGATGGCTTTAGAAAATAATTTGTCTATTATACCTGTTATTAATAAAATTGATTTACCGACAGCTGATCCGGAAAAAGTTAGTAAAGAGATTAAAAATATTAAAGGATTAGAAAATAGTCCAATATTTCTAGCTAGCGCCAAAGATGGTACCGGAATAAGAGAGATCATGGAAGCGATTATCAAGCATATTCCTCATCCAAACGGTAGCTTGGAAAAACCATTACAAGCACTGATTTTTGATTCAGTTTATAATTCCTATCAAGGATCTATCGTTTATACTAGAATTGTAAATGGTTTTATTACACCAGGTATGAAAATCCAGACTATGTCCAATAAAAAGAACTATGAAGTAAGCGAAGTGGGTGTTTTTACTCCAAAAAGGAAAAAAGTAGAACAGCTTTCTGTAGGAGATGTAGGCTATCTAACAGCTGGATTTAAAGATATAAGTTTAACCAAAGTTGGTGACACTATTACCAATAACGATAATCCAGCTGCGAAACAATTACCTGGTTATAAAAAGGTTATACCAGTTGTTTTTTGTAGCTTTTATCCCGTTGAAAACGATGATTTTCACAATCTTAAATATGCTTTAGAAAAGTTAAGTTTAAATGACTCTGCCATTAGCTATCTACCTGAAAATTCACCTGCCTTAGGATTTGGTTTTCGATGTGGTTTTCTGGGTTTGCTTCATATGGAAATCATTCAGGAAAGACTGGAACGAGAATATAAAATCCAATTGATTGCCACAACTCCCAGTGTTTTATATCGTATTCATTTGAAGAATAAACAAGTTATAGAAATAAATAATCCATCCTCATTACCTGAGATTAATTTGATTGACTATATTGAAGAACCGTTTATAGAATTGACCATGATTTCTCCCGGCCAGTTTTTAGGTGGAATAATGGAATTGTTACAAGATAGAAGAGGAATATTTAAAAATTTAGAATATCTTGATAAGAATAGGGCTAAATTGTTATATCATTTACCTTTAAATGAAATTATGCTTGATTTCTATGATCGTATTAAATCCATTAGCAAAGGATATGCCAGTATAGATTATCATATTATGGAATATCAGACATCACCACTGATAAAAGTTGATTTATTAGTTAATCAAGAAGTAGTTGATAATCTATCATTTATTTGTCATAAAGATAAGGCTTATGAACGAGCCCGGAAACTGGTTGATAATTTGAAAACAGTCATTCCTCGTCAATTATTCGATGTACCTATTCAAGCTAGTATAAATCATAAAATAATTGCCCGATCTACTGTGAAAGCATTAAAGAAGAATGTTCTAGCGAAATGCTATGGAGGGGATATTACCAGAAAAAGAAAATTATTAGAAAAACAGAAAGCTGGTAAAAAAAGAATGAAAAGAATAGGGAAGGTTGAGATTCCCCAGGAAGCATTTATGAGTGTTTTAAAAATTGATTAGCATTGTTTAAAATCTTACTATGAAATTTAATAAAAGTATTGGTTTATATGTTCATATACCATTCTGTTTTTCAAAATGCCCTTATTGTGATTTTTTTTCCATTGTTACTGACAATAAGCAATTAAAGAAAAATTATCTCTCGGCATTAAGACAGGAGATGGAAATTTATAGTCAGAAAAATAAAGATATTGAAATAATATCAATTTATTTAGGCGGAGGAACCCCCACTACTTTGGAAGGGATACATTTAAGAGAAATACTGGATTCCTGTTATAGTAATTTTCACATAAAAAAGGGGATGGAAATTACCGTTGAAGGTAATCCTGGCACTATATATGACGAGAAAATCAAAATGTTATTACAGGCAGGGGTAAATAGAATTAGTTTAGGAGCCCAATCATTTAATAATAGAATATTAAAGAAGATTGGAAGAATACATACTAAAAAAGATATTATAATTTCTTATAAATTAGCTAGAGAAGCTGGGTATAAGAATATTAATCTTGATATTATGTTTGGTTTGCCGGGACAGAGCAAGGCGGAATTTGAGCAAACATTAGATGAAGTGGTTCTACTCAAACCAGAACACATATCTCTCTACGCTCTTTCGGTGGAGCCAGGGACTCCTTTAGAATATTTAGTGAAAAAAGGTAAAATGAAACTTCCTTCTGATGATTTTAGTAATGAATTATTTTTAAGAGCAATTGATATTCTGGGTGGATATGGTTATGAACATTATGAAATATCCAATTTTGCTTTATCAGAAAAAAAGTGTTTTCATAATCAAATTTACTGGAAGAACCAGTCTTATTTGGGGATTGGAGCTGGAGCATCTTCCTACATAGATAACAAAAGGTATCAAAATTATCGCGACTTGAATGAATATGTTTTTCTTCTGGAACATGGTATTTTACCGATAGAATTTCAAGAAGTACTATCCTGGAAGGAGAGAATGGTTGAAACAATAATTTTAGGATTAAGGATGATGGAGGGATTGTCGAAAAGTGATTTTTTGATAAAATTCAATGTACCAGTAGAGAAAATATTCTTCAAACCCTTACAAATCTTGATAAAACAGGGTTTATTAGAAGAGAATGAAACCAGTTATTTTCTTACTACCAAGGGTATCTCACTGGCAAATAATGTATTTATGGAATTTATAGATTGAAATATTTTTATTATGTATTTTAATATATTCCTTCAGAAAGAAGTATTGACAAAAAGTTTATTGAGTGTTATCTTAAAAAAGAAATTAGCACTCTCGGTCTTAGAGTGCTAATTTGAGGTGATAATAATGATAATAAATATTAGAATGAGTAATATCTTAAATGCTGTAGTTCATCTTTATATCACTAAAGCAGAACCTGTTAGCTCAGAAATGATTGTTTCTTATTATGATTTGCCTATAAGTACGGCAACTGTTCGCAACGATCTGTTGGTACTGGAAAAACTTGGCTTTTTGAAAAAACCACATACCTCGGCAGGACGTGTGCCAACGGATAAAGGCTATCGCTTTTATGTAGACCAATTAATGGAAAAAGAAATTGGACATCTGACCGATAAAGAGAAACAAGAAATTATAGAACAATACAAAATGTTAAGAGATTACAATGAAATAATGAAGGTTACCTCTAAATTAATTTCCAGATTGACTAATAATCTGGGTGTGGTTCTAGCACCCAATATGGTAAAGGATACTTTAAGAGATATCCATTTTATTGCCTTAAATAATCAACGTATTTTGATAACTCTGGTTACTAATAGCGGTTTGTTTTTTCAAAAAATGATGAGAACTAATTGTGATATTTCTGAAGAAAATTTAGAAACCATTACCCAGATTATAAAAAAGGAATTCTATGATAAAAGTTTGGAAATAGTGAATGAAGAGATGTTGAACCAAATTTATCGCTATTATTTTAAATATCAGACTTTGGAATCAATCTGGAAATTGTTTGAAAATTGTTTTAATTTTACTGAAGATGAAGCGAAGATTTTTTTAGGCAATCGTAGTTATATATCACGACAACCAGAATTCAAGGAAATTGAAAAATTAAATTATCTTTTTGATTTTATTGAGGAAGAAAAGAACCTGATTAAAATTATCAATAAGTCCATTTTAAAAAAACAGATGGACATTATTATCGGTAGTGAATTAGGACAAGACTTAATGGAGAATTGTAGTGTAATTACCAGGCAATACCTCATCAAAGGGAAATTGAGAGGAGCTATCAGTGTTTTAGGACCAACAAGAATGGATTATTCCAAATCTGTTTCTATCCTGGATTTTATTGCCGATCAGTTAAGTGAAATATTATCCTGATGAGATAGTTGAATAGTAAATTTAGGGAAAATGTTATAACTGTGCTATCAGTGGAGGTAAATAATGGATCATAATGAACAACAAAGAAAAGAATGCGAAGATTTAAGTGATATTCAAATGGAAAAATATAAGAAGATGAAAAAAACAGAACTTCTTACAGAAATAGTGTCCCGAGATGAGAAACTAAAAGAAGTTGAAAATAGTTTAAAAAAAACAGAAGCTGATCTTGAAAAAATGAGAGAGAATGAAAAAACTTATAAAGAACAGTTAATCAGAATGCAAGCTGATTTTGAAAATTATAAAAAGAGAGAAGAGAAGAAAAAACTTGAATTTATGGAATATGCCAAGCAAGATTTAATCTGTCAATTACTATCTGTAGTTGACAATTTAGAAAGGGCTGCTTCCTATACTAGCGAACAAAATAATGAAAAGTACTATGAAAATATTAAAGAAGGACTAAAGGGTATTTTAAAGAATTTTCAAAATATATTGGAAAAAGAAGGCCTTAAATCCATTAAAGCTGTAGGTACAAAATTTGATCCTTATTGTCATGAGGCTATTATGCAAGTTGAATCTGACAAATTTCCTGAGGATACAGTTATTGAGGAACTTATTAAAGGATATTATTTGAAAGCAAAAGTTCTTAGGCCCTCTGTAGTTAAGGTTTCCAAGGGTGCCAGTGAAAAGCAAAAGGAAACCAAAAATAAATCTGAAGATTTCAATAAGGATGATACAAAAAAATGATAATAGTTATAAGGAATATAATAAAAGGAGGAAATTAATTATGGCAAAAGCAATTGGAATTGATTTAGGTACTACAAATTCGGTTGTTGCTGTTATAGAAGGTGGCAAACCTGTTGTTATAGAGAATAAAGAAGGTAGTAGAACTACTCCCTCCATGGTCGCTTTTACAAAAAAAGGAGAACGATTAGTTGGTTTGTTAGCAAAAAGACAGGCAGTAACCAATTCAAAAAATACTGTCTATTCTGTTAAGCGATTTATTGGAAGACGTTTCACTGATTCGGAAGTACAACAAATCAAAAAAGTTCTTTCTTATGACATAGTAGAGGGAGAACATACAGATGTACAAATAAGCATTCAGGATAAGCTGCATAGTCCGCAAGAGATATCAGCAATGGTTTTACAGAAGTTAAAACAAGCAGCAGAAGATCATCTGGGAGAGGAGATTAAAGACGCTGTTATTACAGTTCCTGCTTATTTTAATGATAATCAGAGAGAAGCAACTAAGGCAGCAGGGAGAATAGCTGGCTTGAATGTCTTAAGAATAATAAATGAGCCCACTGCTGCTGCCTTGGCCTATGGTCTAGATAAGAAAAAGAGTGAAAAGATTGCTGTATTTGACCTGGGAGGAGGTACTTTTGATATTTCCATTTTAGATATAGGAGAAGGTGTTTTTGAGGTCAAGTCAACTAATGGAGATACTTTTTTGGGAGGAGATGACCTGGATCAGCGAGTCATCAATTGGCTGATTGATAACTTTAAAAAGGACCAAGGTATTAACTTAGGTAAAGATCAGATGGCTTTACAGAGATTAAAAGAAGCTGCCGAGAAAGCTAAGTGTGAACTTTCTTCGTCATTGGAAACTGAGATTAATTTACCTTTTATTACGGCTGATGCCAGTGGACCAAAACACCTAAATTATACTTTAACCAGAGCTAAATTGGAACAATTGACGGAAGATCTTTTAGGAAGAACCATAGAACCATGTAAAAAGGCATTAGCCGATGCAAAAATGACTGCTGAAGATATTGATGAAGTGATTCTAGTAGGTGGTCAAACAAGAATGCCTAAAGTTCATGAAATAGTGAAACAAATATTTGGTAAAGAACCTCATAAGGGAGTTAATCCTGATGAAGTGGTTGCTATGGGTGCTGCTATTCAAGCTGGAAAATTAAAAGGAGAAGTTAAAGACATTCAATTACTAGATGTTACACCATTATCCCTGGGCATAGAAACCCTTGGTGGTGTATTTACTAAATTAATTGAAAGGAATACTACTATTCCGGCATCAAGACAGCAGATATTTTCCACTGCATCTGATAGTCAAACTGCTGTTGATATTAATGTTCTGCAAGGAGAAAGGCCTTTAGCGAAGGATAATACTAGTTTAGGACGTTTCCAATTGGTAGGAATTCCACCAGCACCAAGAGGAGTTCCGCAGATTGAAGTTTCTTTTGATATTGATGCCAATGGTATTCTCAAGGTTACTGCCAAGGATAAAGGTACAGGAAAAGAGCAAAAGATTACTATTAAACATTCCAGCGGATTAACAGAAGAAGAAATTCAAAAAAAGGTAAAAGAATCAGAGCAATATGCTGAAGAAGATAGAAAGCAAAAGGAGAAGGTAGAATTACACAATCAAGCAGATAATCTAATTTACACTACTGAAAAGACTCTAAAGGATGCTGGAGATAAGATTAGTGATAGCTTGAAAAATGAAATAGGTGAACATATCACTCAATTGAGAAAAGCTATGCAGGATGATAACATAGATGCAATGAAAGCTGGTATTGAAAAATTAACCAATTCTTCTCATAAAATGGCTGAGGAGATGTATAAGCAGTCTTCAACCCAACAAGAACAACAAGCTTATTCTGGTAGTGATTCTGACCAACAATCAGAGGGAGAACAAGAAGCACAAAAGGATGAAAAGGTATTTGATGCTGAATATAAGGAAGAGGATGGAGACAATACTAAAAAATAACTATTGGCTATTACAGAAATAATAAACTATATGAATTTTAAAATCTTGCTGATTTTCTGGGTGATAAGATATGATTTTATCCAGAAATTCAGTAAGATAAACTTATATATACTTATATTTTACTAAATATTTTACTAAAGGGGTTTTTACTTTGGCTAGCAAGGATTATTACCAAATATTGGGAATTAACAAAGATGCCAATCAGGAAGAAATAAAGAAAGCATATCGTAAATTAGCTTTAAAATATCATCCAGATGCAAATCCTGATAAGAAGGAAGAGGCAGAAAAAAAATTTAAAGAGATAGGTGAAGCTTACGCTGTTTTAAGTGATCCGGAAAAGAGAGCTAGATATGACCAGTTTGGCTCTGCTGATACTTCCAATTTTGGTGCCGGATTTGACTTTAGAAACTTTTACGGTGAAGGAATGGATGATTTTAATAGCTTCAGTGACATCTTTGAAAGTTTCTTTGGTGGTGGTACTCGTAGAACTTATCGTCGCGATAGGGCTAAAAAAGGAGCTGATTTAAGGTATAACCTAGAAATAACTTTAAAAGAAGCTGCTTTTGGAGCAGAAAGAAAGATTGAAATACCAGTTTGGCAAACATGCAGTAACTGTAAGGGAAGCGGAGCGGAACCTGGAACGACTAAAAAAACCTGTCCTGATTGTAAAGGAAGTGGAGAGATCAGGATAACGCAAAATACCTTTTTTGGTCAAACCATTAATATTCAAACTTGCCCCAGATGTAAGGGGGAAGGTAAGATTATAGAAACACCCTGTAAAGTCTGCCGTGGTTCTGGAAAGGTAAAAAAAAGAAAAACAATAAACATCAAAATTCTGGCAGGTGTGGAAAGTGGGCATCGTCTCAGACTGGCTGGTTTAGGAGAACCTGGTGAAAACGGCGGTCCGTCAGGAGACTTATTTATAGTTCTGTATGTTAAAGAACATCCTATTTTTAAACGAAGTGGGGCGGCTATTTATTGTGACCATAAAATTAGCTTACCCAAAGCAATTTTAGGCGGAGAAACTACGGTTCCCACTTTAGAGGGCAATGTTAAAATGCGAATACCAGCAGGGACTCAGAGCGATACTGTTTTTCGATTACGGGATAAAGGTGCTTATGTTCTAGGTTCTAAAAAAAGAGGAGATGAGCAAGTCAGAGTGATTGTAGAAATTCCTAAAAACTTAAATGCTAAGACAAAAAGATTGATTTATGAATTAGCCCAGGAAATGGGAGAAGATGTTGACCAAATTGGTGAAAAAAATATTTTTGAAAAGGTAAGAGATTCTTTTACCAAAAGATAAATTTTGGTGAAATAAGTGACTTATAAAGTAGTTTTTAAAACTATAGGCTGTAAAGTAAATCAATACGAAACAGGTACTCTAAGACAGTCATTTATCAGAAATGGCTATCAGGTTGTTGAATTCCGAGATAATGCCGATATATATATTATTAACACCTGCTCTGTTACTGGGGAGGCAGAAAGAAAATCAAAGCAAATAATTAGAAGGGCAATCCGATTAAATCCCCGGGCTACCATTATTGTGACTGGATGTGCAGTACAATCTAATTTGTCTGAAATCAAGAAATGTAAAAATATCTCCTTAATTGTCGGAAATAACTATAAAGAAGAAATTTTTAATATTATCAGTCAGATACAATTAGCTGAAGAAAAACAATTAATTTATATTAGTTCTCCAGAAAAAATCATCAGTTATACAGAAAGTAAATATGATAGTTCCTCAAACCGTATTCGTGGATTGGTTAAAATACAGGATGGGTGTAACCAATTTTGTAGTTATTGCATTGTTCCCTATCTTCGTGGTCGAGCTAGAAGCAGGCCTATTAATCAAATAATATCCGAAATTAAGAATTTAAGCAAAAAGGGATATAAAGAAGTTGTTTTGCTGGGCATTAACCTGGGTAGTTATGGCTCTGATTTAAATAATACTAAAATAAATCTGATAAATTTAATTAGTGAAATAGAAAGTATTGCCAATATTGAGAGAATACGTTTGAGTTCTATAGAATTACCCTATATTAACAAAGGTCTTATTGATGCCTTTTATTACTACCCAAAGCTCTGTCATCATCTTCATATTCCTTTGCAAAGTGGTGATAACAGAATACTCTCTCTTATGCATAGGAAATATACTTCTGAACAATTTAGCAACACTATTGACTCCATTAAGAAGCAAATCCCTGATGTAGCTATTACTACGGACGTTATTGTTGGATTTCCAGGTGAAGATGAAGAAGCATTTCAGAATACGATAAGTTTGGTAAAAAAGATTGGCTTTAGTAAGGTACATGTTTTCCCTTATTCTGCGAGAAGACTTAACCTATCCTCATTTTTACCTGATAAAATTAATGAAAAGGTAATAAAAAATAGAAGTAGACAGCTAATTAATCTTTCAAAACAAATTACTGGAGATTATATACGAAAAAGTCTTGGAAAAGAAAAGAATGTGTTAATTGAATTTCGAGGACAAGTTGAAAAGGAAAGTTTCGTTTATGGTTTGACTGATAATTATATTAAAGTTTATATCTATGATGAAAATGTTGAAAAGGGTTGCCTGATTAAAGCTAAAATAATTCAAGTTAATGATAGTTATGCAGTGGGGAAACCCTTATAATAAGAATATTCTATATATAAAGCAGATATTGACGGGAATTTAATAATATGTATTAAAATTAAGATTTTGATATTTTTTAATTCTATGTTATAATACTATAAATTTTAAAAACATCTTAATCTAGAAAAGAGTGGTTTGTGAACCACTCTTTTGTTTTGTAATTCTGTTAACTATACAAACTTATGTCTTGAAAGATATTAATGGCTAAATAATAGGACACCTTGTTTACTAACCTATTCTAATAATAAACTATAGAGAAAGGTGATATTATTAAGTTTTGAACAAAAGTTATATTAATTAAGGAATATAAGGAATAAAAGATAAAAAAAGGGAAAAATATAAATACCCCGGTCTTCCCATATTATATAGGGGAGGAGGTTAATAAATATTATGAACATTGATCTAATTAAAATACTTGATGAAATTGAAAAAGAAAAAGGTATCCCCAAAGAAGTTATAATGGATGCTATTGAGATATCCCTTGTTTCTGCTTATAAGAAAAATTTTGTTCAGGGAAAGGATACTGTAGAGATAAACATTGATAAAGAAAGTGGAAAGGTACAGGTTTTATCTAAAAAAATAGTAGTTGAGGAGGTCAAAAAGCCAAATTTAGAAATTGATATAGGGCAAGCTCAACAATATAAAAAAGGAAATATTAAATTAGGAGATGAAATTAAGGTTGAAATAACACCGGAAGAATTTGGTCGGATTGCTACTCAAACTGCTAAACAAGTTATTGTTCAAAAGATAAGAGAAGCAGAGAGAAAGGCAATATATGAAAGATATATTGATAAAGTTAGAGATATTGTGACAGGAATTGTTCAACGTCAGGAAAATTACAATTATATAATAGATTTAGGTAAAGCAGAGGCTATCTTGCCACCTAACGAGCAAGTAAAGAGCGAGGCTTATAACAAAGGTAAGAGGATGAAGTTTTATGTAGTTGAAGTTAAAAAAACTTCCAAAGGGCCTAAAATTATACTTTCTCGAACTCATCCTGATCTTCTGAAGCGTTTATTTGAGTTAGAAGTTCCTGAAATTCATGAAGGATTAGTAGAAATTAAGCAGATTGCCAGGGAAGCAGGAAAAAGGTCTAAAATTGCCGTTACCAGTAGAGATAAGATGGTTGATTCAATCGGTTCCTGTATTGGAGACCGAGGTTCAAGAATTAAATCAATCATGACCGAACTTCAGGAAGAAAAAATAGACATTATTAAATGGCATGAAGATGATAAGATATTTATTGCTAATTCTCTTAATCCAGCAAAAGTATTATTGGTTAAATTGTTTGAAAAAGAAAAAAGGGCTTTAGTTGTAGTTAATGATCAACAATTATCTTTGTCAATTGGTAAAGAGGGACAAAATGCTCGCTTAGCTGCTAAGTTAACAGGCTGGAAGATTGATATAAAAAGTGAATCACAATACAAGCAGGAAAATAATATCGACCAGAGTGTAGATTTAAGCAAAATGGTATAAAGAATTACTAAATTAAATACAATTTTATTGAAAGAATATGAAGAAAAAACAATTCCCAAAGATACCATATAGGACATGTATAGGATGTCAAGGAAAAAAACCGAAAAGAGATTTATTAAGAATTATTAGAACACCTGATGGTGTTGTTGATATTGATGAAACAGGTAAGAAATCAGGTCGTGGAGCATATGTATGTTATAATAAAACATGCTTCCAAGAAGCTATCAAAAAAAAGAGATTAGGAAAAGCATTAAAAATTGAACTTTCGATAGTAATAGTTCAAGAACTAGAAAAAAGGTTTAATTTAATAGAAAAGAATCAGAGTGATAATGAAAGTATTCCAAACTAGATATTAGTAGATTAGTTAGATAGCAATATTTTTTTGTTTACAAGCTGGTTGAGATGGAGGTCAATGTGTATGAAAAAAAGAATATATGAAGTAGCGGAGGATTTAAAAATCCCTACAAAGACATTAATTGACTTTTTAGTAAAGGAAGGAATTAATGTTAAAAATCATATGAGTACCCTTGATGATGAGATAATTGAAATTGTTAAGGAAGCTATCACTGAGGAAAGAAAAAAAGAGAAAAAAGTAGAAAAAGAAGAAAGAAGTGTACTCGTATTGGATAAATTGCCAAGCTTGAAAGAGTTATCAATACAACTCAATTTATCTTTATCGAAGGCAATGCAACAAGCTTCTAAATTTGGTAAAATACAGTCTATTGATAGAGAATTACCATGGGAAATTGTTGAAAAAATATGTCAACAATACAATATAAAAATAAATATATCCAGTAAACTAAAAAAGTTACTCAAAGCTAAAAGCATTAAAGATATTAAACCTCTATCGACAGCTAAATCACCAGTTATTACTATTGTTGGTCATGTTGATCATGGTAAAACAACCCTACTTGATGTAATTAGAAAATCAAACATCACCAAAAAGGAAGTAGGTGGTATTACCCAACATATTGGGGCTTATGTGGTTAATCTAAATAATAATCGATTTGTTTTTATTGATACTCCGGGGCATGAAGCCTTTACCACAATGCGAGCTCGCGGTGTGAAGGCAACAGATATTGTAGTATTGGTCATAGCTGCAGATGATGGTGTTATGCCACAAACTGTTGAAGCCATTAATCATGCCCGAGCAGCTAACGTTCCAATAATCATAGCTATAAACAAGATTGACAAAGCAAATGCTAATATAGATAAGGTAAAAAAAGATCTTTCTAAATATCAGTTAGTTCCAGAAGATTGGGGAGGAGACACTCTTATAGCTGAAATATCTGCTTTGCAGAAAAAGGGGATCGATGAGTTGTTAGAACTAATATCTCTTCAAGCAGAAATATTAGAGCTAAAAGCTAATCCACAGCTCCCTGCTACTGGAGTTGTGATAGAAACTAAACTGGATAAGAGAAAAGGAATTCTGGCAACTATTTTAATCCAAGATGGTCATTTGAAAATTGGTGATAATTTTGTTGTTGGAACTGCTTATGGAAAAGTTAGAAGTATGATGGATGATATGGGAAAACATCTTACTCAGGCAGGCCCTTCTACTCCAGTGGAAATAGCCGGTTTTAATAAAATGCCCATGGCTGGAGATATATTGCAAGTAGTTTCTAATGATCATTTTGCCAAAATAATAATCAGTGAAAGGGAACTAGAAGAAAAACGAAAACAAAAAAAGGAAGAAGAGAAAGTTTCTCTGGAACGTTTATTTGAAGAAATGAAAAAAGGTAAAATTAAAGAGTTAAATATTATCTTGAAAGCTGATACACAGGGATCTTTAGATGCTATTCAAGAAACTCTGTCTACTTTGAGCAATGAAGAGGTCGAAGTTAGAATAATTCATGGAGGTATTGGCACAATCACGGAAACAGACATTATGCTTGGTTCCGCTTCAAATGCTTTAGTTATAGGATTTAATGTAGTAGTGGACCATAATGCTCAAAAGCTTGCCAAAAATGAAAAGATTGAAATTAGAACTTATAATATAATATATGATTTGATTGACGAAGTTAAGGCAGCATTAAAAGGATATTTAAAACCCAAATTGGAAGAGGTAACCAATGGTATAGCTGAGGTGAGAGAAATATTCAAAATACCTAAGATTGGAGTTGTTGCTGGATGTTATGTTATTGAAGGAAAAATATCGACAAAAGACTTCATCCGTGTTTTGCGTAAAGAGCAGAAGTTATATGAGGGAAAAGATTTTTCCTTAAAACGCTTTAAGGAAGATGTAAAGGAAGTAAACTCCGGGTATGAGTGTGGTGTTCATATAGAAAAGTTTGATGACTTGCAAGTACAAGATAATATTGTTTTTTATAATTTTCAAGAAGTTACTAAATAATTAAAATGCTAGTCGGTATATGTGAAATTATTATATATTTACCAAATAGTCATTCTTTGAAAGATAAAAGAAGTATTCTGGAAAGTTATAAGGTTTCCTTGAGAAAAGAATATAACATATCTATTACAGAAATCGATCAGAAAAATATATGGAAGAGAAGTATTATAGGAATTGCTTGTATCAGTGACAATCGTAGAGTAATTGATCATATATTTCAAAAAATAATCAGGATTACTGAAAATCACCCTGAAATACAGCTGCTTAATTATCAAATTTCTATTAATTAGATAAAACAAATTCTAAGAATGATACGATGGATAACTAGAAAAATGGTTTTAGAACAAAAAAAGAAACATTTTGAAAAATTATTAAAAAGAAATATAAGTCATATAATATATAGAAGAACAAAAGATCCCCGTATTGGCTTTGTCACTGTAACCAGAATTACCCTATCCGATGACTTGCATAATGCAAAAGTATATATTTCTATTCTGGGAAGTAAAGAAGAACAGGATAGAAGTCTGAAAGGTCTCTACAGTGCAACTAAATTTATAAGGACAGAATTGGCTCATGAGCTTAAGGGGTATCGTTTTACACCATCTATATCTTTTCACTTTGATCAGGAATTGGAAAAAGTACATCAACTTATGATAAAAGTCAGTAACTTGGAGAAGGAGAGCGAAGATAGGGAAAAGCAAAATGCAGAATGAGAAAATATGCGAAATTGCCAGATTATTTAAAATATACCATAACTTCATCATTACTTCTCATGTAAACTTAGATGGTGATGCCCTTGGTTCCGAGTTAGCCTTATATTTTATACTTAAACAGCTTGGAAAAGAAGTGAAGATTGTTAATCAAGACAAAGTACCATATATATATAAATTTATGCCAGGAATAGATGATATTATCTGCAGTGATGAGCTTGATAAAAATTTTGTTTTAGAAACTAAAAGTGATACAGTATTGGTGGTTCTTGATTCAAGTAATTTAGAGAGAATTGGTAGCATACCTTTAGAAATTGATAAAATTAATATTATTGTAAATATTGACCATCATCCCAGTAACACATATTTTGGCCATATTAATCATATTGATATTAATTCTTCCTCAGTTGGAGAGATTCTCTTTAAACTGAGAAAGGAAATGAATTGTCAATTAACAGAGCAAATAGCAGTTCCCTTATTTACAGCAATAGTTACTGATACAGGATCTTTTCGCTTTGCTAATACCAGAGCTAAGACATTCCAAACCGCCTTTCATTTAGTTAAATCCGGAGCTAATCCTCATTTAATTACTAATTATATCTATAATAATAATGAGTTATCCAGTCTAAAATTATTAGGAGAAGCGCTTCTAAAATTACAAGTTGATAAGAACTCAAGGATTTCCTGGACTATAGTTACCAGAGAAATGATAGATAAGAACTTAGCAAAAGAAGAAGAAACAGAGGGTATTGTTGATAGAATGCTTTCAATCAAGAAAGTACAGATTTCAGTATTATTCAGAGAAACTAAAGAAGGAAAGATCAAAATCAGTTTCCGTTCTAAAGGTGAGTTTAATGTAGACCAATTTTCTCGAATATTTGGTGGAGGTGGTCACCCCAATGCTGCAGGTTGTCAATTAGAGGGAAACATGAATGACATAGTTGATACAGTAATTGAAAGATTGAAAAAAGCACTTGACAATTATAATTTTAATTAGTGATATTATTTTTTAGTAACCCCTTTTTTTTATTATGAAAGATGGTATTTTAATTATTGATAAGCCTGAAGGAATTTCTTCAGCAAAGACAGTTTTTAAAATAAAAAAAGTGCTAAATCTAAGTAAAGCAGGGCATACTGGAACATTAGATCCTTTTGCTACTGGAATACTGGTTATATGTTTGAATAATACTACAAAAAAAAGCTGTTTTTTTTCTAATTTGAATAAAACATATTTAGGCACAATGATACTTGGTATTTCCACTGATACTCAGGATTTAACAGGCAAGGTAGTAAAAGTAAATACTCGAAAGGACCATAGATTAAGTACAGATGAAATTAAAAGTGTTTTTAAAATGTTTCAAGGTGAAATATGGCAAACGCCTCCAATGTTTTCAGCCATAAAGTCTGAGGGGAAACCGGTTTACAGATTAGCCAGGAAGGGTATCCAGATTAAGCTTATTCCTCGAAAAGTAAAAATATTTCAGTTAAACCTATTAGATGCAAGGTGGGATAGATACCCCAGTATTAGTTTTAAAGTTCATTGCTCTAAAGGAACTTATATTAGGACATTGTGTAATGATATTGGAGTATATTTGGGGTATGGAGCATATATGTCCAATCTAAGAAGAATACAAGTTGGTAAAATTACTCTCAAGCAAGCTATTAAATTAGATAATTTTATAAAGTTAACATTTGAAAAACAAAAGAAACATATATTACCTTTTGATAAAGTTTTAAACTATATTGCCACCAAAGAAGAGGAAATATACAGTTAATCTATTTTATAAAAATTATGAAGCCACTGGTAGTGGTAGTATGATATTTGCGGAATAAGGATTAATAAGAATTGCATGAAATCTTTTCAATATAAGTATCTTTTAAGAAAAAAATTACTGAATAACAAAAAATTATTTTCCTATATAGCTCTGGGATTCTTTGATGGGATGCATTTAGGTCACCAGGCATTATTAAGATTATGTATTGAAAAAGCAAGGCATAATAATGCCCTGAGTACCGTTATCCTGTTAGAGCCTCATCCAGAGAAAATAGTGAATAAAATAGATAATTTTTCTCTTCTTACCACATTATCGGAAAAGGTAAAACATATCAGAAATGCTGGCGTTCAACAAGTCATTGTTCTAAATTTTACTGATGAATTTAAAAAAATTAGTGGTGAGGATTTTATAAAGGATATTTTATTGAATAAATTCCATATGGGTGCCGTTTTTATCGGATATGATTATCGCTTTGGCTATCAGAAAAAGGGTGATATAAATCTAATAAAATTATTAAGTGATAAATATAATTTTAAATACTATATTTTAGAACCCATAAAGATAAATAATGAGCTAATAGTTAGCAGCACTATTATTAAGAAGCTTTTAAAAAAGGGAGATATAGATAAAGCTAATCAATTATTAGGTTACTATTACCAAATAAGCGGAAAAGTTATGCATGGTGATAAAAGAGGGAAAAAAATTCTTTCTTTCCCCACTGCTAATATAGAAATTCCACAGGAAAAATTATTACCTCAAAATGGAGTGTATATAGCTTTAGTAGAAATCCAAGAGCAAAAGTATAAAGGATTGGTAAATATTGGTATTAAACCTACCTTTCAACAGAAGCCTAGCAATAGTATAACCAGTGAATCTGTTGAAGTATATATATTTGATTTTGAAAGTGATATATATAACAAAAAGATCACCGCCTCTTTACTTAAAAGAATAAGAGGCGAGAAAAGGTTTACTGATGTTAAGAAATTAACTCAGCAAATTACAAGGGATAAATCAGAAGCCGAAATTTTTTTTAGAGAACACTACATACTTTAGTCAATATATAAAAAATAATTAAATAAAAAAACATAAAAGTAAACATAAATTCTAAGCTAAGAAGTTAAATTTATTTAACAGATTGGCAAAATAGATGACAAAAAATGAAGTGACAAAGCATACTTAATTTTTTAGCTAATATTTCAAAGTCATATGCAATAAGAGTGTTTATTTACTGATATATAATTATATTATAAATTAATAAAATATATTTGAATGAATTTCTTAATTGTGGTAAAATATTTGAATGATGTAAGATTGAAATAGCATTTAAAGCAGGCAATAAATCCCCATTTTGGGGTTTTTATTATAAAAGGAATATTTTCCTGACAATCTCACAAACATCTTTCCTTACATTGCTAAGGGAAATAAAAACAATTTTAATAAATGTTTAAAATAAATATATGATTAATGTTAAAAAAAGTAGGACATATAACTACCATTATGTAGAAGGGGAGTTTAGCAAAAATGGTTAAGAAAGAATTAAAAGATAAAATCATAAAAGAATATCAGCATCATGAAACTGATACTGGTTCAACAGAGGTTCAGGTAGCTATTTTAACTGAAAAAATAAATAGTCTAACTAAACATTTAAATGAGAACAAAAAAGATAAACATTCTAAATATGGATTATTGAGAATGGTTGGACAAAGAAGAAGCCTCCTTAATTATTTAAAAGAGAATGACATTGAAAAATATCGTAAATTAATTGAACATTTAAACCTCAGAAAGTAATGGAATCAAATTTAAATTACCTATTAAGGAGATATCTGATTTATGTCTAATAATAATGTTATCTATAATACAGAAATAGAAATTGGTGGCAGGACTATAAAAATAGAAACGGGGAAATTGGCTAAACAGGCTAATGGTTCAGTCACCGTTACCTGTGGTGAAACGGTAGTACTCGTTACCGCAGTTGCCTCAAAAGAACCTAAAGAAGGGAATGATTTCTTTCCTTTACTTGTTGATTATGAAGAAAAATTTTATGCAGCTGGAAAAATACCTGGCGGATTCTTCAAGCGAGAAGGGAAGCCAAGTGAGAATGCCATTTTGACATCCAGGCTTATTGATAGACCGATACGTCCATTATTCCCTGAAGGCTATTTCAATGATGTTCAGATTATTACTTCGGTATTGTCTTATGACCAGACAAACCTTCCTGATATCATTTCTATTATTGGTGCCTCCTGTGCTCTTTATATTTCTGATATACCTTTTTATAAGCCAATTGCTGCGATACGTATTGGGTATTTAAATGGAGATTATTTAATAAATCCTACAGTAGAAGAACTCAAAGCATGTCAACTTAATCTGGTTGTTGCGGGTACAAAAGATTCAGTTATTATGCTAGAAGGCGAAGCCAAGGAATTATCTGAAGAAGATATTTTAGTGGCAATTGAGAAGGCACAGGTTGAGATTAAAAAGATTGTTGAAATGCAGGTTAAGATTGCCCAAGAAATAAAAACAGAGAAAATAAAAAAAACATGGCAATTAGAACAATCCTTATTGAAAGAAAGAGATACGTATTACCAGCTGATAAAAAAGGAATATTCAAAACAAATTGAAATATCAATCACTACCAGGGATAAAGTTGAAAGAGAAGAAAAGTTAGCTAATCTAAAAGATGAAATAATCTCAAAATTAGAAAATAATCATAAAAACACGGAAGAAGAACTAAATGTTAGCATAATTAATGAAGTGTTTGACTCTGTATGTAAGGAAACAATGAGAGAATTAATTATTGAGAAAAAAACAAGAGTGGATCATCGCAAACTGGATGAAATTAGATCTATTGAATGCGAAATAGGTATTCTACCGAGAGTGCATGGAAGTGCACTTTTTACCAGGGGACAAACACAGGCTTTAGTTATTACTACTTTAGGTTCGGTAAGAGATGAACAATCAGTTGATACTTTAGAAGAGGATACTACCCGTAAATTTTATTTACACTATAATTTCCCTCCTTTTTCCGTAGGAGATATTAAACCAAGAAGAGCTCAATCCAGAAGAGAGATTGGTCATGGCGCCTTAGCCGAGAAAGCTGTTAAATCTCTTATTCCTGATGAGACAGAATTTCCCTATACTATTCGTGTGGTATCTGAAATTTTAGAATCGAACGGTTCGTCATCAATGGCTACAGTCTGTGGCACTAGCTTGTCTTTAATGGATGCTGGAGTACCACTAAGAAAACCGGTTGCTGGTGTTGCTATGGGATTGGTTAAAGTGAATGATAAATATGAAATACTAACTGACATTCTTGGTATTGAAGACCATTATGGTGATATGGACTTTAAAGCAGCAGGTTCTACCGATGGTATAACCGCTATACAGATGGATCTAAAAATTGATGGTGTATCTATTGGTATATTACGAGAAATTTTAGAAAAGTCAAAGAAAGGACGTTTATATATACTTGATAAAATGAATGCAGTTATTCCTGAACCCAGAGCAGAATTGTCTCATTATGTTCCTAAGATGCTAATTATGAAGGTTAATACAGATAAAATCGGAAACATTATCGGTCCAAGTGGTAAAAATATAAAGAAGATAATTGAAGAGACTGGTACCTGTATCGATATTAAAGATAATGGTGAAATATTTATAACAGCTGATACTAAGGAAAAGATAGAAAAAGCCAAATATCTCATTGAAGGGCTGGTAAGAGAAGTAAAGACTGGTGAGATATATAATGGTAAGGTTAAAAGAATAACTAAATATGGAGCATTTGTGGAGATTCTTCCTGGTGTAGAAGGTCTTTTACATATATCAAATCTATCTCATTCTCATGTTGATAGAGTAGAAGATGTATTAAAAGCAAATGATGAGATCCAGGTGAAGGTGATTGGAATTGATCAGCAGGGGAAAATTGATTTAAGTAAGAAAGAGTTAATGCCCAAGCCAGAAAAAAATGAGAAGAATTTTAGCAAACAATATCACAAAAGACCTACTTTTAGATAAGAATATGACTTTTTATGGATAATAACATTGATAAAATAGAAGTAAAAATAGAGAGAGAACTAGGATGCGAGGATTTGCCTTTACCGAAGTCAGCCAGTAAATATGCTTCAGGTATTGATTTGCACTCCGCTCAGAACGAGTTAATAGAAATTGGACCGGGTGAACGAAAATTAATTTCAACCGGTATAAAAATTGCCTTACCACCAGGTTACGAAGCACAGGTAAGACCCAGAAGTGGACTGGCAATCAGTTATGGTATTACAGTACTTAATTCCCCGGGAACAATTGATGCTGATTATCGTGGAGTAATAAAAGTAATTTTAATTAACCACGGAAAAGAAAAATTCTATGTAAATAGGGGAGATCGAGTTGCGCAACTGGTTATTCAAAAGGTATTTCAACCTCTATTAATAGAAATAAAAAAATTGGATAATACCAGGAGGGGTGAAGGCGGATTTGGACATACTGGTATTAAGGTTATAGAATAAATGGTTTTCTTTATATTTGTACATTCATATATGATAATATAAAAGGAAGGATATCAATGCACTACGTTATCCTTGGTCTAATACAAGGGTTAACAGAATTCCTCCCAGTTAGTAGTTCCGGTCATTTAGTAATTAGCCAGAATCTTTTAGGGATTGGCATTCCTGGTGTAGCTTTTGAAGTATTTGTACATTTTGGTACATCATTAGCTGTAATCTGTTTATTCAAAAAAGAAATAAAAAAGATTATTATTTCTTTTTTAAAAAGCATTTTAATGCTATTTAATTGGCCATTATTTTTTAGTTATATCAAAGAAGATGATCACTGTAAATTTGCCTGGCTATTATTCATCAGTACCATGCCAGGTGCAATAATTGGCTATCTGTTTCAAAATACAATCGAACGGATGTTTGAGAGCACATTACTTACTGCCTTTATGCTAATGATAACAGGCCTTTGTCTTTTTTTAACAGATAAATATTTCATTCAAGGCACTAAAACAATAAGAGAGATTAATTGGGTGGATGCCATATTAATAGGCCTAGCTCAAACTTTTGCTATTATTCCCGGTATTTCCCGCTCCGGATTTACTATTATGATGGGTCTCAGCAGGAGATTAGAAAGAAAATTTGCTGCTCAATATTCTTTTATTTTATCAATTCCCATAATTATGGGAGCTTCAGTCTATAAACTCAGGGAAATATTTCAGTTAAATATGAATATTTCTGTTTTCCTTATTTCAGGATTAGCTGCATTTCTTTCAGGATATTTAGCAATGTTATTTTTTACAAAAATGTTAATTAATTTTAAATTGCATTTCTTTAGTTACTACTTATGGATTGTTTCTATCATAGTAGTATTTCTTATTATAAAAAGTTGGTAATGAAATGTCCAAAATTGAGAAAAAAAATTACTCCATTAAGAAAAGAGTTATAGGTATTTTCCTACTCCTCATTGCTATTTATTACTTATATATGCTTCTTTTTCCTGAAAAAACAATTGCCCCTTTTCTTAACATTATCAACAATATCAATAAGCTAATTGGATTGGGCAAATATTTCATATTTGTCTTTATGATGATTGAAGGTTTTCATTTACTTTTTAATTTTAATATTCCAAATTTCTATAATAGAATGTTTGGAATTACCTCTTTAATATTGGTATTATTAGCTTTTATTCATTTAAGATTAATATTTATTGAAAACGCTTATTTTATGTCCACTAAGGGAATAGGCGGAGGCCTTTATGGATACTATATAGCAAGGCATTTAAATAATTATTTTGGCTTAACCGGAGCTTATCTATTTCTCATTGCTCTGGGTTTAATTGCGTTATTATTTGCAACAGATCTTTCTTTTCTATACCTTTTTAGTTTTCTTTTTAAAAAAATAGTAATTGGATTAAATAGATTGATATCAATATTTCCAATCAATAGAATGACAGAAAAAAGTATGCAGAAAAGAGAATCTAGAAAATCAATTAAAATTTATTCATCAAATACTGAGGAAATAAAGAGAAAACCAGAACCAATATTTAGGAAAGATATTTTATCAAAAGAGGGAAAAAAATCAACATCAGCAATTCAAGGGAGGATAGATTTTACTGTAAAGAGTGATGAAGAAGAAAAAAGACTTTCTAGCTATTACATTGCCCCATCGATTACTTTATTAAATGAACCAAAAAAAGAATATAAAGATCGGGATCTGGAAAAGATAAAGGAAAATATTGCTCTATTACAGAGAACTTTAGATAATTTTAATATTCAGGGTGAAGTAATTGGTGCAACCCAGGGGCCAACCGTAACAAGATATGAAATTCAACCTGCACCCGGGGTGAAAGTATCAAAAATTACCAATCTTAGTAATGATATCGCCTTGGCATTTGCATCTCCTTCCGTAAGAATTGAAACCCCTATTCCAGGTAAGAATGCCATAGGTATTGAAGTTCCTAACAAAGAAAAAAACATCGTCTTTTTAAGAGAAATAATTGAATCAAAAGATTATCAAAGTAATTATTTTATTTTACCTATAGTACTGGGAAAAGATATTGGTGGGAAAAATATTATTGCAGACTTAGTGGAATTACCTCATCTACTTATTGCCGGTTCAACAGGATCAGGTAAAAGCGTCTGCCTTAATACCATTATTTTGAGTTTGATTTATCGTTTTGGTCCCGAAATGGTCAAGTTTTTAATTATTGATCCAAAAAGAGTAGAACTAAACATATATAATGGGATACCCCATCTAATTACTCCTATTGTTACTAATACTAAAAAAGTTGATAAGGTACTTAATTGGGCTATTTCAGAGATGGAAAGAAGATTTAAAATATTCGCTGAGGTTGGAGTTCGCAATTTAAAAGGATATCATGACTATATCAAAAGTATAAAATCTGAGGAAACAAATTTACCATATATTGTCTTTATTATTGATGAATTAGCCGATTTAATGCTTTCTTCGCCAGTGAAGGTAGAAGAAGCATTATGCAGGTTAGCTCAGATGACCCGAGCTACAGGAATTCATCTTATTATTGCCACTCAAAGACCTTCTGTAGATATCATTACTGGTTCCATCAAGATTAATTTTCCTTCGCGTATTGCCTTTGCAGTATCCACTCAGGTTGATTCAAGGACTATTCTGGATGTAAATGGTGCCGAAAAATTGCTGGGTAATGGAGATATGCTTTTCTCCCCCATTAACGCTCCCAAACCCATAAGAGCCCAAGGAGCATTTGTTTCGGAAAAGGAAATTAAGGAAATTGTATCATTTTTAGTTAAGAATAATCTCCCTCCAGATTATAATGAAAATATAATTGAACATTTACAACAAAAAGAAGGTGAAGGTGAAGGAATGGGAGATGATGAGGAAGATGAATTATTCGAAGATGCAGTAGACACAATCATTACTAATAATCAAGCTTCAATTTCCATTTTACAAAGAAAGTTGAGAATTGGTTATACCAGAGCAGCTCGTTTAATAGATTTAATGGAAAAAAGGGGATTGGTTGGACCATATGATGGCCGTAATCCCAGAAAAATATTACTTTCCAAGGAAGATTTTTTCTCTGATTATAAAAACTCAAATTCTTAGAATTAAATAATTAAATTATATAATTGTTATTTTTTAATTGAATAAAGAGTAGGAACGTATTATTATAATAATGACAAATATTATTAGAATGATTTTAGATTTTTATTATGATGTGAGCAGAATTATAACTAGTCTAAATATATGATGAAAGGAGGGGAATATATACTAGAAAATTGAAATCATAATAAATAAAAAACATTTGCTTACCAAAATATTTTTAGAAAGGAGATAAAGGACAAATGAAAGCTAATTATAAGAATGTAATTACTTTTTTGCTAGTTACAATCATTTTTTCTTCTTTAATTGTGGTTAATTGTTTTGCTCAGAGTGATATTACTGTTGGTTTATGCTTTGATGTTGGTGGTAAAGGGGATAAATCGTTTAACGATTCTGCCTCACGAGGATTAAGCTGGGCAGCTCAAGATTTTGGCATAAAGAGGATAGAACTTGAACCAGGAGCAGATGCAGATAGAGAAGTTAACTTGAGAAATTTAGCAAGTATCGGATATAATCTTATCATTGGAGTAGGATTTTTATTTACTGATAGTATTTCTGATGTTGCTGATGAGTTTCCAGATACAAAATTTGCTATTGTTGATGGATTTATTCCAGATAAACCCAATGTCGTTTCCTTAAATTTCGCAGAGCATGAAGGATCTTTTTTAGTAGGTATGATTGCGGGATTAAAAGCTCTTCAAGATGGGAAGGATACGGTAGGATTTGTAGGAGGAATGAATGTTCCACTAATTCAAAAATTTGAAGCCGGCTATATAGCTGGTGTTAAATACGCTTACCCTGATTGCAAAATACTATCTGCTTATGCCGGAGATACTGATAAAGCCTTTGCAGATCCGGTTAAAGGAAAAGAGTTGGCTTTATCACAGTATGACAACGGTGCGTATGTTATTTACCATGCTTCCGGCTTAACCGGCGCTGGGGTCTATGAAGCAGCAAAAGAAAGAAAGAGATATGTCATCGGGGTAGATTCCAACCAGAATTATTTAGGATATATTGAGGAAACTGGTGAAAATTTTGGATTGACCAGTATGTTAAAACAGGTTGATGTATCAGTGTATTTAACAGTAAAATCTGTTATAGAAAACACCTTTGAGTCTGGGGTCAGACTATTTGATTTAGCTACATCAGTTGTGATTAATGATGTTGAATATAATGGAGTTGGTTATGCCATGGATAAATATAATCAAGACCTGGTATCAGAGGATGTATTACAAAAAGTTGAGGAAGCTAAAGCAAAAATTATAAAAGGAGAGATTTTAGTACCTGCTGAGTTATAAAATATGAATTAATCATCAGGAAATTAATAATATTTATATATTGTAAATATTTAATTTCCTGATGATTAATGTTTTTATATTATTCATTTTATAAGATATGGTGATAAAAATTGGTTGAATATCTAATAGAAATGAAAAATATTACTAAAAATTTTCCCCTAGTAAAAGCCAATGATAAAGTCATTTTTGCTGTAAAAATGGGAGAAATACATGCCTTGGTTGGAGAGAACGGAGCCGGAAAAAGCACATTAATGAGCATATTATACGGTCTATACCAGGCAGATGAAGGAGAAATATTCATTGCTGGTAAAAAAGTCAATATTTCTAATCCTAATAAAGCAATAGAAAATAAAATTGGAATGGTTCATCAACATTTTATGTTAATTCCCCCCTTAACTGTCATAGAAAATGTAATACTTGGAATGGAACCCAGAAGGAATTATTTTTTTGTTGATTTAAATAAAGCTGCCAGCGATATTAAAAATCTCTCGGAAAAATATGGTTTTAAAATAGATCCTTGGGCAAAGATAGAAGATGTTTCAGTTGGAATCCAACAGAGGGTTGAAATAGTTAAAGTCCTATATAGGGGAGCTGAAATATTGATATTGGATGAACCAACTGCTGTTTTAACTCCCCAGGAAGTAGATGAATTATTTAAGATTCTAAAATCTTTAAAAAAACAGGGGAAAACAATTATTTTTATTACCCATAAGTTAAATGAAGTAATGGAAATATCAGACCGAGTTACTGTAATGAGAGATGGAAAAGTTGTTGGTACTAAAGACACTATACACACTAATACTTCCGAAATTGCCACACTTATGGTAGGCAGAGAGGTCTTATTAAAGACCAGCAAAATCGATCAAAAAACTGGTAAGACTGTATTAAGACTGGAGCAGGTAAGTGCTTTTAATCAGAATAAATATCCTGTGTTAAAAGATATTAGTCTTTCTGTTAAGGAGGGCCAGATATTAGGAATAGCCGGGGTAGAAGGGAATGGTCAGACTGAATTAGTAGAAGTAATTACTGGATTAAAACCGATTTCCAGTGGAAAAATATATTTATATGAACATAATATAACAGGATTAAATCCCAGGAAAATAAGAGAGTTAAATATTGCTCACATACCAGAGGATAGACGTAAAAGAGGATTCATTGGTGAATATTCAGTGGCAGAGAATTTGGTATTAGGTAGCCACTATAAGCCACCCTTTGTTAAAGGTTCTTTGATAGACTTTCCAGCAGTTCATAGATATGCTAATAAGTTAATCGCAGATTATGATATAAGACCAGCTGTAAAAGAAAACCTATTAAAATCATTATCTGGTGGAAATCAGCAAAAAGTAATTGTAGCAAGAGAATTACAGGGAGAGCCAGTTCTTCTAATAGCTGCTCAACCTACTAGGGGTTTAGATGTAGGTTCAATAGAATTTGTTCATAAACAAATATTAAATGAAAGAAGTAAAGGCAAGGCAATACTATTGGTTTCGGCAGAATTAGACGAGATACTATCTTTAAGTGACGAAATAGCAGTTATTTACGAAGGAAGAATTGTTGAAATTTTAATAAATAAAGACATTGATAGAGGAAAATTGGGCTTTCTTATGACTGGCGGTTCTTCGCCTGGGGGAAAGAGCAATAAAACACAATATGCTGATACTAGATAGATAGGAGAAGTATTTTTTGAATAAGGAAAAGATACAAAAAGGCAACCTTTTTTTCTCAATAGTTGAAAAAGTTACTCCTATTATTGCTATTATAGGAGCTCTTATTATTGGCTCAATAGTTATTCTATTAATCGGTGAAGATCCAATACAAGTTTATAAGATGATGTTCGGCCTGGCGATAGGAAATCGTGATGGATGGGGAAATGTACTCTTTAGAGCAACTCCTTTAATATTTACTGGGCTAGCTGTTGCCTTCGCCTTTCGTTGTGGGCTGTTTAATATTGGAGGAGAGGGGCAGGTTTATGTAGGTGCATTTTTGGCTGCTTATGTAGGATTTACATTTATCAATTTTCCGGCAATCATATTAATACCTTTAACTATTGCTGCTTCTGCCATAGGTGGAGCATTCTGGGCGACCATTCCTGGTGTTTTAAAAGCAAAGAAAGGCATTCATGAAGTGATTATCACGATAATGATGAATTGGATTGCTGCCTCATTTACTTTTTATTTGGCATTATTATATAAGGCTCCCCCAACTGAGGCTATGAGAATGGCAGGAGTGCAACAGATGATTCCTCATACCAGTGAAATAGTAGAAGCAGCAAGGTTACCAAGAATTGCTTCAATATTATCTAAGATAAATATTCAGTTTCCTGCACATAATCCCCTGAATGTGTCCTTTATTATCGCTATTATAGCTGCATTTTTAGTGTATTATATTCTATGGAAAACCAGTTTAGGTTATGAAATAAGAGCTGTTGGGTATAATCAGACTGCTTCTGAATATGCTGGAATAAACATATCAAAAAATATCATACTGGCAATGATGATTAGTGGAGCACTGGCTGGTCTGGTTGGTACCAATGAGTTGATGGGTTATAAATTTCGCTGGCGTCAGGATCTTTTTACGAACTTAGGATTTAATGGCATTGCCGTTGCTTTGTTAGGAAAAAATCATCCTTTTGGTGTGGTATTAGCTGCAATACTATTCGGTATACTTTCTTATGGGGGTGCATTAGTTAACATTTTTACAGGGGGGAAAATACCCCGCGAACTAATAATGGTAATTCAAGCGGTTATTGTTATCCTAGTGGTTATTTCTGATGAAATTATAAAAAGGGTTATTCTGAGGAGGAAAGCAGAGTAATGATTGATAGTATTTTAAATCCGGATTTTTTTGCCTCCGTAATACGAATTGCAATTCCTCTAACTTTAGCAGGTTTAGGTGGGGTTTTTTCTGAGAAGTCAGGAGTAGTGAATATAGGCTTAGAAGGTATTATGCTAACCAGTGCCTTTGCTGCTGTTGCCGGTACCAATTTTACAGAAAATGTATGGCTGGGTATTTTAATTGCTGCCATTATTGGTATTTTATTGGGTTTGATACATGCTATTGTTACAGTAACTTTTAAAGCTAATCAAATTGTGAGCGGAGTAGCTATTAATCTATTTGCCAGTGGTATTACTGTATTTTTAAGTTGGCTCTGGTTTCATGAAACACAAATAATGGCATTAAAGAGTCTTCCTATCTGGGGATTTAAAATTCCTAATCCAGGAGAAGTTTCACCTCTGGTAAGAAGTTTAATAGTAATCTTTGCCCATCATTCCCCGATGGTATATATTACTTTATTTATAATCATTATTTCACATATTTTAATTTTTAAAACCCCATTTGGTTTAAGATTGCGTTCTGTTGGAGAATATCCGCAGGCTGCTGATACACTTGGAATTAATGTTATAAGTATGAGATATATAGCGGTATTGATTTCTGGTGGTTTAGCTGGTTTAGCAGGATCATTTCTTTCTATTGAACAGGCACATTTTTTTGTAAAAGAGATGAGTGGCGGTAGAGGTTTTATTGCTTTAGCAGCAATGATATTTGGTAAATGGACACCAATTGGAACAGTTGGAGCTGCTCTTTTATTTGGGGCAGGAGAGGCATTAGCAATTAGATTACAGGGGATTTTTACTATCCCAGTTCAATTCATTAATATGGTACCCTATCTACTAGCTATATTTGTATTGGTCGGAGCTATTGGCAGAGCAACTGCACCTGCCGCTGATGGGATTCCTTATGAGAAAGAAATAGGTTAATTTTAGATATTTTCATAATATAATAATTATCACTACATCAAAATTTGTGCTATTATTGAAAAAGATTAACTCAATCAATTATTGTTTGGATTAATAGAAGATAATTATTAAATATATGATAATCACTTAATCGATGACACCTGAAAACCTTTGATAACAAATAAGCAAGAGGGGTATTATTTAAGATGAAGGAAATGGGAGAGTACTTGAAAAATAGAAGAATTGAACTAGGAATTTCCTTAGATGAGGCAGAACAATTTCTTAAAATTAGGAAAAAATATTTAATTGCTATAGAAGAAGGGGATGAAAGCGTTCTTCCTGGCAAAACATATTTTGTTGGCTATTTAAGAAATTATGCCAATTTTCTTCAGGCAGATCAGGATTATATAAATCAACTCTTAGACAAATCAGAGCCAGTTTCTAAACCTCTTGAACCGGAGCCACAAATCAAAAGGAAAAAACTGAGTAGACATTTTTCCCAAGGGAAAAGAAAAATACGCGTAAAGAAAGAAAAAAAACCAATTAATATTATTCCTTTATTCAAAATAACTCTGGTTATACTTTTAATAGGCGGCTTCATTTTTATTCTTAATCAATTTTTACATAGAATGAGGCAACCTTCTATCCCTATAGTTGAAAATGAAAGTATCTCTCCAGAACAAAACATAGAACAGGAAATGCTTGAAATAGCTTTGGAAAATATTGAACAAGAAGAAATCTCTGAGCTTGATGGAGTTGCTTTTTTAGAACCCTTACCAGATTATAAACCAATTGAAATTATTGCGAATGATCCGAGTTGGATAAAAATAATTCAGAATGATCAAGTGTTATACGAAGGAGTTATTATCTCAGAAGAAAAAATCTTAGTAAAATCAGATGAATTAATTTCATTAATCACTACGAGTCCAAATAGAATTACAGTATCATATAATAATAATGTTTTAGAACCCCAACCTTTAGAGAATTATCGTCTTATAAGTTACCGAATTTTGCCTAGCAATAATTAGTTAAATAAAAAATGGGAAAAATTATTTATCCTAATCCAGTCAAATTAATATTTAGCATTATTAGCGGTGAGGATAAACTTTTTTTAAAAGCAAAGGGTTTACTAATTACTTTTTTCGGAATTATTGATATAGAAAGTGACTTTCAACCGTTTGATTATACCAGCTATTATCGAGATGAAATGGGAGAGGGATTAAAACAAAAGCTGGTATCTTTTGAAAAATTAATATTTCCTGACCAATTAAGTCAGATAAAGTGTAGCAGTAATAAATGGGAGTTTTTATTCAATTCTTATCGCACTCATTCTTATACATCAGGGGAAAAGAAGAGAAAAGTAAATTTTGATCCAGGTTATTTAACGTTAAACAAGTTCATCTTGGCAAGCACTAAAGATGGTCCTGCTAGAATTTATCTTAAACGGGGGATTTTTGCTGAAATAACCCTGAGATTTATCAACAAAACATATTGTCCTTTAGAATGGACTTATCAAAACTATAAAACCGAATCATATATCTCTTTTCTGAATAAAGTAAGGGAACAATATAAGAAACAGATAAATTATTATGCTAACATAAATTATAATATATAAAATATAAAGGAACAGCATCGATATTAACGATATGATAAGGACATTTATTGCTATTAATTTAGATAGTGAAATTACAGAATATATTTTTAAAATACAAGGAGATATCGCACAGTTAAGAAATAGCTATAACATGAAGGTCAAGTTTGTCGAAAAAGATAATCTACACATTTCTTTAAAGTTTTTAGGTGATTTAAATTCCATTGAGATAGAAAAAATCAAAATCACATTACAAAATATTTCTAATAAATACAGACAATTTACTATTGGACTATCCGAAAATGTTGGTATTTTTCCCAATTGCATAAGACCAAGAGTTCTCTGGATAGGTATTGCAAAAGGAAATGATACACTTCTAAAAATATTCCAATCAATTGAGAAGGAATTGAGATTAGAGTCTTATTATCAGAAAGAGAATCAATTTACAGCACATATAACCCTGGCTAGGATAAAATACATAAAATATCCCAAAATATTGAATGATTATATAAGAAATATTCAGATTAATTCTATATCACAGAGAATAAAAGCAATTGATCTTATGGAAAGCCAATTAACCAAAGATGGTCCGATATATAAGATTATTAGTAGCTTTACACTTGTGACTTAAGTAAGATTTCAATGTTTTTGTACTGTCTTTTTTTAATATATAAATTAATGAAATTACAAGTTTTAAAAATGATTTTACCACCTAAAAGGCAAATTAGATATAAGATATAAATTGAATCAAATTGTTAAAGAGGAGTTATTTTATGAAAGAGGATAAAAACAATGTTTCGGAAAGGGAAAAAGCTTTAAAAATGGCAATGGAAAATATTGAGCATCGTTTCGGGAAAGGTTCTATTATGAAATTTAGTGACCGGCCGAAAGTTACCGGCAGTAATATTATTTCTACTGGTTCTTTAGCACTTGATATTGCACTAGGTATTGGTGGTGTACCTAGAGGAAGAATAGTAGAAATCTATGGACCCGAATCATCAGGAAAGACTACTTTGGCTTTACATATGATTGCAGAAGCCCAGAGAAATAAGGGAATAGCTGCATTTATTGATGCTGAGCATGCTCTTGACCCGGTTTATGCTAAAAATATTGGTATTAATATTGACGAACTTATTATTTCTCAACCAGATACGGGGGAACAGGCATTGGAAATTACTGAATCTTTAGTTAGAAGCAACGCAGTTGATATCATTGTTATTGATTCTGTAGCAGCTCTGGTTCCTAAAGCTGAAATAGAAGGGGATATGGGCGATGCTTCAATGGGCTTACAAGCTCGTTTGATGTCTCAAGCGCTGAGAAAATTAACGGCAATTATTAATAAGTCCAGAACAACAACAGTATTCGTTAACCAAATAAGAGAAAAGATTGGTATTATTTTTGGAAATCCAGAAACAACTCCAGGAGGAAGAGCCTTAAAATTTTATGCCTCCATTAGATTAGATATCAGGAAGAAAGCTTCTATCAAAAAGAATGAATCCAATATTGGCATAACAGTAAAAGTAAAAGTTGTGAAAAATAAGATGGCTCCCCCATTCCAGGAAGCTGATTTTGATATTATTTTTGGTAAAGGTATTTCCAAAGATGGAGATATATTCAATTTAGGCTACCAATATGGAATAATTCAAAAATCAGGTACTTGGTTTTCTTATAATGATATGCAATTAGGACAGGGAAAAGAGAATACAAAAGCTTTCTTATCAGAAAAACCCGAATTAGTTAGGGAAATTGAAAAGAAAATATTGAAGGCGGCAAATCTCCCCAATATGGGAAATAATTTACCTGATGAACAAGAATTACCAAATAACTGATATTAAAGTTAAGAAAAATAATATATATAGAGTAAAAATATACATCAGTAATGAATTCTTCACAGAGATTGATTCATCTATTATAAGTGATTTAGATCTTTATATCGGTAAAACAGTCTCTCAAAAAATTTTGGATATTATTCAACAAAAAAGTAAACTGTTAGAAGCTAAGAATAAAGCTATCAGATTTTTATCTTATAGACCTCGCACTGAATGTGAAGTTGAAAATAAATTAAGAGATAATAAATATCAGTTAAATATAATAAATGATGTAATCAATTGGTTAAAATATGAAAATCTTATTGATGACCGAGAATTTTCTATACTGTGGATAAAATATCAAATTAATAAAAAACCTGCTGGAAAAATAAAATTAAGAAATGAGCTATATAAAAAAGGAGTCAAGAGAGAAATCATTGATAACGTTATTAATTCATTTTTTGAACAGGATGAATGTGAGTTATCATTAGCTTACAAGTTAATCAGGAAAAAACGTAGTTCTCTTCAAGCAAAAAACATAAAACTAGAACCTCAGAAAATTATTAATTTGTTAAGGAACCAGGGTTTCTCTAATCCAATTATCCAACAAGTGTATAATGAATTCATTAATGGCGAGAATGCTGAAACATGATAAAATCCAAGAATTTTAATCAATTTGACTTTTATTTTATTAAGAGATAAAATATTAAAGTTAATTAAAATGAGGTAATTTTTGTGTTTTGTGCCAATGTTTTTAAGATAAATTATGGTATTGAAAATTATTTTTATAAATTTATAGGTTTGAAACATTGAATATTTGCTTTAAACTATAATTTTTGTACCTTTTAAATTGAATAGGGGGTGAAAGCTATTAGCATATACATTATATCTATTTTGATTATTTTAATTGGAATACTCATAGGCTTTTTCTTAGCAAATTTTATAGCTAAAACAAAATTGTCTGCTTGGGAAGAAAATGGTAAGAAAATAATTGAAAATGCAAAAAAAGAAGCTGAATCAATCAAAAAAGAAGCACAATTACAAGCCAAGGAAGAAACATATCAAATTATCCGGAAAAATGAAATAGAATGTCAGCAAAAAAGGGTAAAATTAGAAACTATAAATGAACAACTAATAAAGAAAAGCAATGGTCTGGTGCAGAAAATAGAATTGATTGAAAGCAAACAGAAACAAATTGATGGAAAAGAAAAGGAAATAGAACAAAAATTACAAGAAATTAATCAGCTATATCAAAAACAAAGAGATGAGTTACTTAGAATATCCAAGTTAAATATTGAAGAAGCAAAGATAGACTTGCTTAATCGTCTTGAAAAGGAATTAAGTCATGAAGCAGGCAAGATTATAAAGAATATTGAAGAGAAAGCCAAAGAAGAAGGCGAAAAGAAGGCACAAAACATTCTATCTCTGGCAATTCAACGTTATTCTTCTGAATATACAGTAGAGTCAACAATATCTGTAGTTCCTCTTCCCAATGAAGAAATGAAAGGTAGAATAATTGGTAGGGAAGGTAGAAATATAAGGACTTTTGAGCGAATCGCAGGTGTAGATCTTATTGTGGATGACACGCCAGAAGCAGTTATTATATCTGGTTTTGATCCTATAAGACGTGAAATTGCCAGAATTGCTCTGGAAAAATTAATAACAGATGGCAGGATTCAGCCAGCTAGAATAGAAGAAGTAATAGATTCTTCAAAGAAGATTGTTGAAAACAATATTAAAGAAGAAGGAGAAAAAGCTGTATTTGAGACAAATGTTAGAAATCTAAATCTAAAACTAATTAATACCTTAGGTAAACTAAAATATAGAACAAGTTATGGACAGAATGTTTTGCAACATTCCAAAGAAGTAGCATATTTTGCAGGAATAATGGCAGATGAACTTGGCTTAAATACAAGTTTATGCAGAAGAGCGGGACTTCTTCACGATATTGGAAAATCTGCTGACATTGAAGTTGAAGGACCACATGCATTAATAGGTGCGGATATTGCTAGAAAAAATGGGGAATCGCCTAAAGTGGTTAATGCTATTGCTGCTCATCATGAAGATGAAAAACCTGAGACAGCGGAAGCAATATTAATACAAGCTGCAGATGCTATATCCGCTTCTAGACCAGGTGCCAGAAGAGAGATGCTGGAAACATATATTAAGAGGTTGCAACAATTAGAAGAAATTGCTAATTCATTTGAAGGAGTAGAAAAATCTTATGCTATTCAGGCTGGTCGTGAGATAAGGATTATTGTGAATCCTCTAGAAATAGATGATTATTTAGCAGCAAAACTTTCCAGAGATATTTCTAAAAAAGTTGAAAGGAATATTGATTATCCTGGCCAAGTAAAGATTAATGTTATTAGAGAAACACGTTCTGTAGAATATGCTAAGTAAATTATAATTTGAATTGTATATTATGAGTTGATAGAGAAGGAGGTATGTTAAAATATATCTCCTTCTTTTTTCATTAAAGGCATTATTTTGTATTGAAGCATATAATTTTACATTAGTCAGCAAAGAAGATAGTTTTACCATAAAGATTAAGCTATCTTAATAAACAACATTATTGAAATTTTAAGGTGAGTAATATTACCACTGTTAAATTAATTGATATGATACAGTAAAAATAAGTAAACAGGAGAAGGTAAATAGAAATTGTCTTATTAGAGAAATGATGTTTGATATGAGTAGAAAAGATAAAAATATATTATATTATTGTATTAAAACATTTGGTTGTCAAATGAATGTGAATGACTCTGAATATTTGGCAGGTCAACTCGAAGATATTGGTTATGTAATGACATCAGATTTGAATAAAGCTGACCTTATTATCTTAAACACCTGTTGTGTTAGAGAAAAGGTAGAGCAAAAGATTTACAGTTTAGCAGGTATAATCAATAAAATTAAGAAGGAAAAGCCTGAACTTATTTTTGGAACCTGTGGTTGCCTGGCTCAGAAAGAAAAAGAAAATATCCAAAAAAAAGTACCTGCAGTTGATTTAATATTTGGACCGGCTCAAATTACTTCATTAAAAGAGATATTAGAGCTTTACTGGCAAAATAAAGGAATGGAAACCATTACTTTATGTGATAATACAGAACTATTACAATTAGCAAAGAAACCGATAAAATACCATAGCTCTATTACGGCATATGTCCAGATTATGAAAGGATGTAATAATTTTTGTTCTTATTGCATTGTTCCCTATACTAGAGGTTTTGAAGAAAGCAGATCTTCACAAGAGATATTAAATGAAATTGAAAAATTAGCTAAGAAAAACTGTAAAGAAATAATATTGTTGGGACAGAATGTTAATTCTTATGGAAAAGATCTAAGTAATGGGGATAATTTTTTAATGTTACTTTCAAGAATTAATGACATAAAGGGAATTGAAAGAATCAGATTTATTACTTCACATCCCAAAGATTTCAATCTTGATTTAATTAAGGTTATTAAAAATGGTAATAAAATTTGCGAACATATTCATTTACCTCTTCAATCCGGATCAGATAGGATATTACAAGAAATGAATAGAAAGTACAATATGGAACAATATTACAATATTATTAATAATATTAGGAAATATATACCTGAAGCCAGTATTACTACTGACATAATGGTTGGTTTTCCAGGGGAAAAAGAAGGAGATTTTCAAGAAACAGTGAAAGCCTTTCAAAATATTCAGTTTGATTCTGCTTATACCTTTATCTATTCTAATCGAAGAGAGACTCTATCCTCCTTTTTTGGGCAAGAAGTACCCCTTTTCACTAAGAAAAAACGCTTGTGGACCTTATTAAAAATACAAAATAATATAACTACCAGAATAAATCATCATTTAATAGGAAAAACAATAGAAATACTAGTTGAAAATAAATCTAAAAAGGGGATAGAAAAGCAATATTGGGGAAAAACAAGAACAAATAAAACAGTTGTTTTTAGCTGTTCTGATGATAATAATGATTTGTTAGGTAAATTAGTCAATGTAGAAATTAAACAGGCAGATTCTTATACCTTATATGGGGAGCTGGTTGATGTTAAATATTAACAAAATAATTATTCTTACCGGTCCGACCGCTAGTGGGAAAACGGCAATATCCATCAAAATTGCCCAGATTATACCAGATTTGGAAATTATCTCTGCTGATTCAATGCAAATCTATAAAGATATGGATATTGGTACAGATAAACCAGTAGAGAAAATACTAAACAAATATAAACATCATTGTATTAGTTTGATTGAACCATCAGAAAGTTATGATGTTAAACAATATATAAAACAAGCACAAAAATGTATTTATGATATCATAACTCGAAATAAAAAACCTATTATTGTAGGAGGAACGGGGCTTTACATTAAAACGCTTATTAATCCAATATTTCAAGGTCCCGGTCGAAACCAAAAAATTAGAGATGAATTAAATGAGTTAGCTGAAGAGAAGGGGAATATATTTTTATATAAGAAACTTAAGGAATATGACTTAGAATATTCTAAGAAAATAAGCATTAATGACACTAGAAGAATAATAAGGGCTTTAGAAGTTTTTTATTTAACAGGTAAATCTATATCATATTTTCATAATAAAGAAGATAATAGTAAAAATAAAGCAAAATACCAGTATTACGTCATATGTATTTCCAGGAACAGAGAAAACTTATATAAAAGAATTAATTATCGTGTTAAAAAAATGATTGAAAATGGATTGATAGATGAAACTAAAGAACTAATGAAAAAATACAATAATATTAATATGAATGCTATGCAAGGTTTAGGTTATAAACAAATAGTGGATTATTTACAAGGGAAAAAATCACTAGATGAGTCAATTGAGACAATTAAAAAAGAAACCCGTCATTTTGCTAAAAGACAGTTAAGTTGGTTCAAAAATCAAATAGAGATAGATTATTGGATCAATTTAGATGAATACTTAGATATACAAAAGTGCATTACAGAGATAGTGGGAATAATGAAGAGAGAAGGATACTAAGATATACTGAAATAATTGGTATTATAAAAAATATTGTGTTATTCCGATAATATATCTTATGTAAAGTAA